>JANNRA010000045.1:0-17326 GCA_031401035.1 bacterium
CGGACACTGGTCGACGGCGACCGCGACGGTCAGTTCGACCCGCAGGGCTGCGGCGGCGAGATCTACGCCTGCGATGCGGCCCGCGCCTGCGGCAGCGCCGAGGACGTCTGCGTCTGCATCCCGAGCTGCCCCGACTGCGAGGACTGCGCGCGCAGCGCGTGCGTGCCGCGCACCTACTTCCACACCCCGGAATGCGGCCCCGACGGGCTGTGCAAGCGCCTCCCCTACGAGTGCAGCGCCGGCGACAGCTGCGCCGTCGATGGCGACCAGTGCACCTGCGTCTCGTCGTGCTTCGGCTGTGACAACTGCGAGAGCTTCGCCTGCGTGGCGCCCTGTCAGGGCGGCGCGGCGCTGACGATCAGCCGCGTCGGGGTGAGCGCCGTCGAGCGCCTGGTCATCGGCCAGCCGGCGCAGGCGACGGCGCAGGCGACCTTCTCCGACGGCACCGTCGCCGACGTCACCTGGCTGGTCGACTGGAGCAGCTCGGCGCCGCCGGTCGCCGGCATCGACGCCTGGGGCCGCATCGCGGCGCTGAGCGCCGGCGAGACCGATCTGGACGCGACGCTGACCGCCGACGGCCCGAGCACGCCGGCGCGCGTCACCGTCGTCGAGCGGCCGACGCTGCGGCGCATCGTGCTCTACAACCGCGGTTGCTATTGGGGGCTCGACGATCGCTTGGGAGTTCCGCGCCCGGCCGACGACGCCTTCCTGCCGCCGCCCTTCTGTCAGCAGACGATCCGCATCGGCGGCGTCATCCAGTTCGGCGCCCTCGGTGAGTTCGACACCGGCTGGAGCGAGGACATCACCGACGAGGTGACCTGGAGCGCCGCGCCCGAGGGGCTGCTCAGCGTCGACGCCACCGGGGTGTGGACCGCGGTCGCGGCGGGCGTCGCGAACGTCCGCGCCACCCTCGCCGACGTGTCGAGCGATCCGCAGCCGGTCACCATCGTCGAGAAGGCGACCATCCAGTCGCTGGCGGTCTACCCGTACGGCGGCCCGGTCGGCGTCTTCGCCGACGGCCCGGTGCGGCCGGGCGCCGACGCGCCGTGCTTCGACTGCGGCTACTCCGTGACCCTGCTGAGCGGGGACACGGTGCAGTTCGGTGCCACGGCGCACTACGACACCGGCGAGTGGGAGGACGTCACCGCCCGTGCCGCGTGGAGCAGCAGCGACGCCGCGGTGGCGGCGGTCGACGCCGCCGGCAAGGTCACGGCCGGTGCCGCCGGCGCCGCCGGCATCACGGCCGCGCTCGAGGGGGCGACCAGCGCGCCGGCCGCGCTGCGGGTGGTCGCCGAGGCGACCCTGCAAGGGCTGTCGGTGTACATGGACGGCTCCGACCGGGCCATCGGCATCGGCGCGCAGGCGGTGTTCCACGCCGCCGCGTACTACGACGTCGGCTTCGGCCGCGACGTCACCGCCCTCGTCGCCTGGCGCAGCAGCGACGACAGCGTCGGCGTCTTCGACAGCGCCGGGGTGTTCACCGGGCGTGCCGCCGGCAACGTCACGGTGTGGGCGGAGCTCGACGGCGTGGCGAGCTCGCCGCTGCCGCTGGAGGTCTTTGCGACCAGCGCGCTCGACTACTGCGACGCGGCAAACGTCAATCGCGGCGTCTGGTCGGACGACTTCAACCGCGTCACGCTCGAGTCCGACTGCGCCAACTACACCCAGCCCGACGTCGCCGAGCTGCGCTTCTCGGTCACCGAGCAGCAGCGCCCCGGTGGCATTTTCGACCCCTGCCTCGACCTCGAAGCCTATCGCGGCGCGACGCTGGTGCGTACCATCCGCGAGGAGGGCTGCGGCGATCCGTTCCTGCCGCCCGGCGCCCTCGACCGCGACGAAGCGGCGGTGCGCTACCAGCTCAAGGCGTTCTGGGATCTCAAGGACGAGGCCGGCGATCCGGTGCCGCCCGGCGACTACGAGATCCGCGGCACCTTCTACCTCTACTACGATCCCGTCGTGACCATCGGCGTCACGGTGGAGGCGCCCGCACCCCAGTAGAACACGAGTGGCGCCACCGCGGTCGGCCCGGTACGACGCGCGATGGTCATGCGCGCGGCGCTCGGGGCGTTGACCCTCCTGCGGTCCGACCCAGGCCGGCGGCGGTGCCGCGCCTGGGCGCCGTGCGCGCCGAGCAGCGTCTGCTCGCCGGCCACCTGCTGCGCCGCATCGGCTTCGGGCCCGACCGGCGCGAGCTGCACGAGGTAGTGCGCCTCGGCCGCCATTCCCGCCTCAGCTTCAGTTCGGCGCGAGCGTCTGGGAATGACTCCAAAGTTCAATGGCGGCCGCGCCGGCCGGGACTGGAAGGGACTGTTCCGTCGCGATGGCCGCCAGGGGGCCATGGCCGGGGCACGAAGCCCGTTGTGCGCCCGCCAGGTCAGACCGCTGACTAGAACTTGATCGGCAGTTCGAGATGCCGGTCGTAAATCATGTCGCGATGGGCGAGCAGCGCAGGTGTCAGCGCCCTTGCGACGTCAGGGTTGTCATTGCCATAGGCGCCGCCACGGAAGGAGGGCCGCATCGGGCAGCGTTCCGGCGGCATCGGATCGATGAGTCCGCAGAACGTCGCCCAATAGATGTCGACCGCCGAGAATCGATCGCCGACCAGATACTGACGACCGGCGCGTTTCTGGCTCGCGTACTGCGCGTCGAAGGTACTCAAGATATCGACGATACGGCGCGCCGCGGCTTCCGCCAGTGCCGGGGTATAGCCGTACTTGGAGCCGAGAAATTCAAAGAAGGCACGGCCTTCGGCGCCGGGCGGCATACTGGTCAAGGGTCCATGTACCATTACCAGGCGCTTCACCCAGGCGATGCCGTTCTCGCCGGCCAGTTCGTTGGTCAAACCGAACATCAAAACGCGATCGGCGATATTCGAAGGGATGAGCGGCGGTTCGGGGTTCAAGCGCTCGGCGAGATTCAATTGATCTATCCAGCTTGAACGCGGGCGCTCGTCGTTCCAGATCGCGACCGGCGCGCTGCCCTGACCGGTCCAGGCAATGAGTTCGCTTTGCGAACCGCCCATGCCGATGGCGAGATCGGACTTGCCCTCATCGGCAGTCACCACGGCCGTATAGGGAATGCCCTTGACGTAGAACAGTCCCTTACAGGCCTCGCGCCACGGTCCGGGGATGGCATAGGCGCCAAGCACCAGACGCAGGCCGCTCATCTTGCGCGCGCTCGCAATACTGACGTAGTCGAGGGAAAGATCGGTGGTCAGGATGGTGGCTGACACGGGCTGTTCTCCCTGAATAATGATGGAGGGGTTGCTTACTTGCCGTCTACGCTGAACGTGAGCAGCACGTTGCCCGACCTCCACTTCTTCCACATCGCTTAACCGGACACCACATAAACCTGGCCGTGAGCGATGGCGGGGCCCGGTCCGTTCAATCTTCCCAGGCCAGTTTGCCATCGGCGAGATTGACCGCCGCCAAGCCACCGGCCTCGTGAAACGCCGCCGGCTCGCGAGTGGATCGGCGGCGCCGTTAGGCGGCGGCGCCGTCCTGCCAGGCGGTACCGATCGCCAGCTTGCGGCCGCGCACGGTCGGCAACACGTACGGCCCCTCCGGCAGCACGGCGACGTGCGGACGCGCCCCGTAGCGGTGCCGGCAGCGCGCCAGCGCGTCCTCGACCGTCGGCGCCGTAGCGGCGAGCAGGTTGCCGTGCGCGGTCGCCGTCAGGCCGTGGCTGACGACGATCACCTCCGCTTTGCGGCGCACCTGGCAGAGGTGCTGCAACATCCACTGGTCGATGGTGAAGAAGCCCGGGCTGGTGATGCGCGCCATGAACGCCTCCGGGGTCGGCGTCTCATCGAGCAGGCGCGTGAACTCGCTGCTGCCGACGCCCTCGGTGATCGCCGCGGCGAGGATGATCGTGCCGCCGCGCCGGACGACGTTCAGCGCCGCGACCAGCCCCTTGATCGATTGGTAATAGGTGTCGTCGAGCGGGAATCCCGCCGCCGAGGTGATGACGATGTCGGCCGGGCGGTCGACCTGTACGGCGACGTGCGCCTCCACCGTGCGCACGCCGGCCGCGTGCGCCGCCTCGAGGTCGCCGGCGTACACCCCGGTCAGCCGCCGCTGGCGGTCGATGGTGACGTCGCACATGAAGTCGACGCCGACGTGCCGCGCGATGCCGACCAACTCGGCGTGGAACGGATTGCCGTCGAGCAGGCCGGGCCCGATCGCGGCCTCCAGCATCGCGGCGCCGTGCAGGCTGCGCATGGTGTCGACACCGGCGCAGCCCGGCGCCACCGCCTTGCGGCCGCCCGAGTAGCCGGCCATCAGGTGCGGCTCGATGAGTCCGGTGACGATCTTCAACTCCGCCTCGACGTAGCCGCGGTCGATCCACATCTCGGTGCCGCGCGTGGTCCGTCCGAGGTGCACGTGCTGGGCGGCGTCGCGCGCGACGTGGTTGCGAATACGGGTGCCGGCGACGATGGCCGGACTGGTCATCGCCGCCAGTTCCTCTGCGGTATTGGCGCGGTGCAGGCCGGTGGCGACGAGGATCTCGATCCGCTCGCGCGCGATGCCGCCGGCCTCGAGGGCGGCGAGCAGCGGCGGAAGCACGACGCCATAGGGAATCGGGCGCGTCTTGTCGGAGATCACCACCACCGCGTCGCGCCGACCGCGCGCCAGGGTGGCGAGCGGCGGCGCGCTGATCGGCTGCGCCAGCGCCGCCGCCACCGCCGCGGCCGGCTCGCCGAGCGGCGCCACCGGGCGCGGGTCGAGGACGCTGAGATCGATGTCGTTCGGTAGCTCCACCGTCAGACCGGTGCGGCCGTAGTCGAGCCTGATCTGCATGCTGGTCCTCTAGCGCCTGGCGGCGGCGTAGGGCCAGCGGCGGGCGCGCCGGTGCGGCGCCCGCCGCGGAGGATTGCGCACGCTTGTCGATCGGGCTTGCCCGCAGCACCCACGGCGCACTAGCACCGCTGTATGGCCGTGCTCGACTCCGTCTGTCCGCTCGACTGCCCCGACACCTGCAGCCTGCACGTCAGCGTCGAGGCCGGGCGCATCACCCGCGTCGACGGCTCGCATCGCGCCCCGCTCACCGACGGGTTCATCTGCGCCAAGGTGCGGCGCTATGCCGAGCGCGTCTACTCGCCGCTGCGCGTCCTGCACCCGCAGCGCCGCGTCGGCGGCAAGGGCGAGGGGCGCTTCGCCCGCATCAGCTGGGATGAGGCGCTGGCGGAGATCGCCGCGCGCTTTCGCACCATCATCGCGGCGCACGGATCGGCGGCGATCCTGCCGTACCACTACGGCGGCTCGAACGGCGTTCTCGGCGACGATGCCGCCGACGCGCGCTTCTTCGCCCGCCTCGGCGCGTCGGAGTTGCAGAAGACGATCTGCGCCATGCCGACCGGCGCCGCGCACGCGGCGCTCTACGGGTCCATGCCGGGCGTGCCGCCGCAGGACTATCGCCTCGCCCGCTGCATCATCCTGTGGGGCGTCAATCCCTCCGCGACGTCGATCCATCTCGTGCCGCACGTCCGCGCCGCGCAGGCGGCGGGCGCCTTCGTCGCCGTCATCGACCCGTGCCGCACGCCGCTGGCGCGGCACGCCGATCTGCACCTGGCGCCGCGGCCCGGTACCGACGTCGTCCTGGCCCTGGCGATGATCGACGCGCTGCTGCGCGGCGGTGGCGCCGACCGCGCCTTTCTCGCTGCGCACGCCGACGGCGTCGAGGCGCTGGCCGCGGCGGCGGCCGCCTGGCCGATCGCGCGGGCGGCGACGGAGTGCGACGTGCCGGCCGCCGACATCGAGCGCCTCGTTGCCGCCTATGCCGCGGCGTCGCCGGCGGTGCTGCGCTGCGGCTGGGGCTTCGAGCGCACCCACAATGGCGGCCAGGCGGCGCGCGCCATCCTGGCGCTGCCGGCGGTGGCGGGAAAGTTCGGTGTGCGCGGCGGCGGCTTCACGATGAGCCTCAGCCGCGCCCATCCGATCGACCGCCTGCGCCTGGCCCGCCCCGAGCTGGCGACGCGGCCGCGCCGCCAGGTGAACATGGTGCAGCTCGGCCGCGTCCTCACCGAGCCGCAGACGCCGCCGGTGCAAGCGTTGTTCGTGTACAACGCCAATCCAGTGGCGATGACGCCGGACCAGAACCGCATCCTCGCCGGGCTGGCGCGCGCCGATCTGTTCACCGTCGTGCACGAGCAGGTGATGACCGACACCGCGCAGTGGGCCGATCTGCTGCTGCCGGCGAGCACCGTCTTCGAGCAGACGGAGCTGCACCGCGCCTACGGCCACTACGCGCTGCAGCTCTCCGAAGCGGTCATCGCGCCGTGCGGCGAGGCGCTCTCCAATCCGCAGCTCTTCGCCCGCCTGGCGCGCGTCATGGGGTTCGACGACGCGGCGCTGCGGGGCGAGGAGGCTGCCCTGCTGGCCGACGCCCTGGCGCCGGCTGATCTGGCGGCACTGCGCCGCGACGGCGTCCTGCCGGTGCGTGTCGCCGGCGATGCGTGGGTGCAGTTCGGCAGCGTTCACCCGGCGACCGCGAGCGGCCGCGTCGAGCTCAGTCCGGCGGCGCTCGGGCCGGTGACCTATGTACCGCCGCGCGGCGAGGGGCTGGTGCTGCTGACGCCGGCCTCGGATCGCACCATCAACTCGATCTTCGGCGAGTTGGCGCAGCGTCCGGCGGTGCTGGTCATGCATCCCGACGACGCGGCGGCGCGCGCCCTGGCCGACGGCATGGCGGTGCGCGTCTTCAACGCGCTCGGCGAGGTGCACGTCGGGGTGGCGCTGAGCCGCGACCTGCGCCGCGGCGTCGTGACGCTGCCGAAAGGACTCTGGCGCGCGAGCACCTTGAACGGCGCCACCTCGACGGCCCTCATCCCCGACGCGTTGACGGACATCGGCGGCGGCGCGTGTTTCAACGACGCCCGCGTCGAGGTGGCGGCGCTCCACCCGGCCAGTCCGGCCGCGTCCCCCTCCGCCTGACCGGCGCCGAACGGTGGCGGGTCAGGCAGGCGGGTGGCGCAGCGCCGCCAGCACCGCGTCGACGATCGCGTCCGCCTTGGCCTGCATCTCCGCGTCGGTGGCGTCCTGGATCGGATGCGCGACGAAGACGCGGCGCACCTCCGGCAGCCCGAGCGCGGCGGCCTGCGCCGTCGCGGCGGCGGCGAACTCGCTCGAGGCGACGAACACCGCCGGGCGGCCCTGGATCTCAAAGTAGGTCGTGTCGTGCACACTGCACGTCGTACACGACCCTCAATCGGCCAGGGCTTCGATGACGAAGCCGCACTCCTCCGTGATCTGGCGGCGCAGGGCGTCCGGCGCCGGCTTGGTGAAGGTGGGCTTGCGGTAGCGGCGCAGCGTCACGCCGGGCAGGCGCTCGGCGAGGCGGGCCGCGAGGCGGTCGAGCAGCACGTCGCCGCGAGGCTTGGCGATGTCGAGCAGCGCCACCACCCCGGTGATGACGGCTGGGCGCGCCGCCAGGGCGCGGCGGATCGGTGTCCGTTCGTCGGTCGGGTCGAGGATCTCCATGGGCCGTACCTCACCATCGCCGTCGCCGCGTCGCAAGGGCTTGCGTCTAAGCGTTTGCGCCCGTAAGTCTCGCGACTGGAGGAGACTACATTGGCATCGATGCTCGACCGCATGATTCGCGCTGCCAAGCTCGATCCGAGCCTCTACGAGGAGGTGGAGGCCGACACGGCGTCCATGCCGCAGGCGACCGGCGTCGTGCTGCTCGCCGCCGTGGCCGGCGGCATCGGCACGATTGGCGAGGCGGGCGCGCCGGGGTTCTTCGTCGGCACCGTGCTGAGTCTGTTGGGGTGGTACATCTGGTCCTTCATCACCTACATCGTCGGCACCCGCCTGCTGCCGCAGCCGGCCACGCAGGCCGATCTTGGCCAGCTCCTGCGCACGATCGGCTTCGCCAGCGCGCCGGGAGTGCTGCGCGTCCTCGGCGTCGTGCCCGGCGTCGGGCAGCTGGCGCTGGTGGTCAGCGCCCTGTGGTCGTTGGCCGCCATGGTGGTCGCGGTGCGGCAGGCGTTGGATTACGACAGCACCGGCCGCGCCATCGCCGTCTGCCTCATCGGCTGGTTGGTGCAGGTTCTGATCATTGCCATCCCGTTTCTGGTGCTCGGCATGTTCGTCGCCGGCAGCGGCGGGCAGGTGCCGGCCGCATGAGGAGCGCCCGCGACTGGCCGCGCCGACGGCGGTTGCTCGCGCTGCTGGTGATCTGCATTTCGCTGCCGCTGTGCGGTGCGCCAGCGCGCGCCGGCGACGTGCTTGGCGAGCGCATCGTGCGTGGCCGCGTCTACAACATCGACCGCGGCGAGGGCGTTCCGGTGGCGTCGGCGGTGGTCTCCTTCCGCAATCTCGACGCCAGCGGGCCGGCAGCGGGTGGCCTCGCCGTCACCGACGCGAACGGCAATTTCGCCTTCGCCCTCGCCCTGAGCAGTACCGATCTGGTGCGCCTGCGCGCCAGCGCGCCCGGCTTCTCGCCGTACACCACGAGCGCGCGCGCTGACACGCTGGTCGGTCGCACGCCGGCGATCGAGATGGGGATCGGCGCGGCCCAGCCCGACCGCTCCCGCATCCGCGGCCACGTCTCGGACGGCAGTCGCTGCCAGGTCGACGGCGGCGACGTGCCGGTGCGCCTGCGCCGCACCGGACGGACGACGCGCACCTCCTCCGCCGGCGACCTGTACTTCGGCGGCGTCGAGGACGGCGACTACGTGCTGATCATCGGCCGCGAGAACCTCGAGGTGCCGGTGGTGATCGACGGGCACGACGCCGAGGTGCAGGTCTGCCTGACCTGCCCCGGGCTGCCCAGCCTCGATCCGCCGGCGGGGCGACAGGGCGCGACGGTGTTCGTCACCGGCGACCCCTGCGGCGCGCTGGCGCCCGGGCGATTGGCGACGATCTACTTCGACGATGTCGTGGTGGCGCGTGCGGAAGCGGGTCAGCAGGGCAACTTCCGCGTCAGCATCGGCGTGCCGCGCGACGCGGCGCCCGGGCCGCACCGGGTGCGCGTCTTCGGCGAGGACGTGGCGGAGATCGCCTCGGCGACCTTCGTCGTCGACGCCGTCTGCGGCGGCGACTGCGACTTCGACGGCGCGGTGGCGATCTCGGAGCTGCTGCGCGGCGTCGGGCTGGCGCTGGGCAACGACGTCGTCGGCTGTGCCGCGTACCGCGATCCGGTGTCGATCGACCAGCTCGTCGGCGCCGTCGACAACGCCCTGAGCGGCTGCGACGCGCCCTGATCAGTCGTCGTCGATGCGCCGCGTCACCATCGACGAGCCCATCGGCCCACTCACCCAGCCGCCGAGATAGGCGCCGAACTTGCCCGCCTCGCCGCCGGCGACCACCAGGATGATCTGCTCCGGCGCTTTGAACTTGGGGACCAGGGTCTCGGCCCCGAGGCGTTCCAGCAGGGCGGCCGGCAGGCCCTCGGCGCTGCCGCCGGCGCCGACGACCAGGTCGCGCAGTGGTCGCAACGTCGCTGCCTGGATGCCGGCGCGCACCTGCGCCTTGCTCCAGCCGTCGGCGGCGAAGGTGTCGACGTGTTCGGGCGGCACAACGACGACGATCTCGCCGTGGAAGTAGTGTTTCGGATGGCTGGCCGCCGCGAGCGCCAGGCCGTAGCTGGTCGCCAGCCCCGCCGCGTCGCGTGCCAGCTGGTCGACGATCGCGGTCGGCGCGCCACCGGCGAAGACGGTGACGGTGCTCTCGTGCGCCGCGAAGCCGCGCTCGACATGCAGCGGCTCCCAGCGGCTGCGTTCCTCGAGCTCGCCGAAGCAGCAGGTGAATTTGCCCGGCTGCCCGAGCGTCGCGCGGTCGACCTCGCCTGGTCGACCGCCGCCGACGTTGCGCACCACCAGTTGCACGGCGCGGCCGATCGTCGCGTTGGCGCGCGTGCCCTGGCCGAGGGCGTTGAGGCCGCAGTTGATGCCGAGGCGGGCGCGCAGCGGACCGTTGATGATCAGCACCGGGGTGGGGAAGTGGGTCGTCGCCAGCACGCCGTGCATGTTGAATGCGTCGCTGCACACCGCCGCGACGGCGGCCAGGACGACCGGCAGGTACTCGGGCCGGCAGCCGGCCATGACGGCGTTGATGGCGACCTTCTCGACCGTCACCGGGGCCAGGTGGGGCGGTACGACGGCGACCACCGCCTGCGCGTCGCGGTGCGTGCCGGCAAGCATGCGCAGCACCCGCTCGGGCGTCGGCGGCACCACCGGCAGGCCATCGGTGAGGCCCTGGTCGAAGCAGAACTCGACGGCGTCGTCGGCCGCTGCGATGCTGAGACGGCGCGCCCGCAGCGGGCTGCCGCTGGCCGCCGCGACGAGGCGCTCGGCGACGCCGGGCTCGACGGATCGCGACCCGCAGCCGGCGCGCCAGGCCGGCAGCGCCGCCCAGTCGAACGGCGGCGCCGGCACGCCGGCCGACCGCGCCACGTTGTCGACCGCGGCGCGCCACTCTTCGCGCACGAAGCCGACGTGGCGCAGCGGGGGGGCACAGCCCGGCATGGTGGCGACCAGCGTCGGGACGGTCTCGACGTCGTGCGCGAACGACGTCGCCAGCGCCGTGTCGTCGATCAGCCGGGTCGCCGCACCGGCGCGCGTCAGGCTCGCCGCATCCTGGCAGATCACGTCGACCGCCACCCGCGCGCCGAAGTGCCGCGCCGCGGCGTCGAGCAACGGCAGGATCAGTGTGCAGGTGGGACAATCGTCCTTGACGAAGCACTGCAACCGCGGCAGGTCCATGCACTGGGTCTAGCAGGGTTGGTGGAGCGCGTCTTGGGTGCATCGAGCGGGCGGCTGCGGCGTCGCCGGCGGCGCAGCAATCCGGCGCGGTGCGGCATCCCCGCCGTCGTGCTCGCCCTGCTGCTGCTCCTGCTGATCCCCGCCCCTGCCAGCGCGACGTGCGTCGGCGACTGCGGCAGCGACGGCCGGGTCGCCGTCAACGAACTCATCGTCGGCGTGTCGATCGCCCTCGGCGGCAACGCGATGAGCGCCTGCCCGTCCTTCGATGCCGACGGCGACGCCGCCGTCAGCGTCGCCGAGCTGGTCACCGGCGTCAACAACGCCTTGCTCGGCTGCGCCGCGGCGCCGACGCCGACCTCGCCGCCGCCGTCGCTGCCGCCGACCGTCACCCCGACGGTGACGCGCACGCCGGCGAGCGGGCCGTCAATCATCTTCTTCGGCATCACGTCGTCTGACGACTCGCTGCAGCCGCCGACCGGCAACGACCCCTACGGGGTGCCGATCTACGAGCGCCCGTTCGGCTTCAGCTTCTCGTTGGTGATCGAGGCGGCGCGCCGACCGGGTGGGCCGGCGGTAGGCAAGGAGAGCTTTCGCGAGGGGGCGCCGCCGGACCTGCAGGTGCAGTCGACGCGGCCGCTTGGCAACGGCAGCACGGCGGTGTGCGATGTCACGGAGATGAGTTTCGGGGGCGTGCCGGGCATCGACCCGCCGCGCCTCGAGGAGCCGGAGGAATTGGCCGACGCGCTCAACGACTTCGGCTGCCGCTTCATCGACGGGGTCGGCCAGCCGCTCGCCCGCATCTGCGGGCTCGGATGCGTGAAGTTCGAGAGCGGCGAGTCGGGGTGCGTGACGGGCAACGAGCCCGAGGTGCAGTTCTGCGCCCCGGTGGCGGTGCCGCTGACCTTCCCGGACGGCGACACGCTGATCACCGCCCGCGTCCGCGACAAGGCCGGCGCCCTCGGCGAGCCGGCGCAGTTGATCGTCCGCGTGCGGCCGTAAGTTACGGCACGATGCGCGCGAGCGCGCGGGCGATGGCGGGCACGAAGGTCGGACGCAGCAGGCGCGGGTCGTAGGGCGCCAGCCGCGCCTCGTTCTCGCGCAGGCAGACGGTGAGGAACTGGCGCGGCGAGCTGACCACGTCGAGCGAGTCCTTGACGCCGAGCATGAAGTCGTCCTCCTGCCCGCTGTCGCCGCCGCCGCCGCCGCGCGCCGCCGCGACGGCGGTCTTCATCCGGCCCCACACCTGCGCCGACATGGCCATCGCGCAGCGCGCCCTGTGCGAGACCTTGCCGACGCCGCCCTCGCGGGCTCGGCAGTAGGCGATCCAGTTGGCGAAGAAGATGATATGGCGCGCCTCTTCCTGCACGATCGGCTGCACCGCGGCGAGCAGCGCCGTCGGGAAGAGACCGGACTCGCCGGCCAGTCGGTACAGGCCGAAGGCGAAGAAGGAGTCGAAGCACTCGCCGTAGCCGACGCGCATGAAGTCCCACAGCGGGTCGTCCGAGAGCGGCTCCTCACGCGTCGCCGGGCGGGGAATCTCGTAGTGACGCAGCATGTGGTCGAGCAGCGCCGAATGGCGCCCCTCTTCGAAGCCGTTGAGGGCGATGGCTTCGCGCAGCATCGGGTCCGGCTCGAGCGGAGCCAGGGCCTGTACCTTGCGCGCGACGTCGTGCTCGGTCGACACCGCCTCGTTCCAGAACGGCATCGTGCGCAGCCGCGCCAGCGTCGCGACGTCGAGATCCGGCCAGTCGACCTTGGCCGCGTCGTATGGGTCGTGCGTCTCCATGAAGACGCGACAGAACAGCGCCTTGTGCTCCTCCGAGCCGATGCGCACCGCGGTCAGCGGCGTGGACAGGATGTCGATGCTGGCGTTCATGAGATCGGCCTAGCGAATAAAGGCCGTGCCGACCAGCCCCTTCGACCCCGCCTCGCGACACTGGCCTGTGGCGCTGGCGCTGCTAGGGTGACGCGATGCAACTGGTCTCTGCCGCTGCGGCCATCGCCACGATCGAATCCGGCGAGCACCTGTTTCTGCACGGCGCCGCCGCCGTGCCGTCGGCGCTGCTCGAGGCGCTGGTGGCACGCGCCCCGGAGCTGACCGACGTCACCGTCACCCATCTGCACGTCGAGGGCCCCGGCCCGCACCTGGCGCCGGCGCTGGCGGGGCACCTGCGCCATCGCGCCCTGTTCATCGGCGCCAACGCGCGCGTCGCGGTTGCCGAGGGGCGCGCCGAGTATGTGCCGGTGTTCCTCTCGGACATCCCGCACCTCATCCGTCGCGGTGCGATTCAGATCGACACGGCGCTCATCAACGTCACGCCGCCGGATCGGCACGGCTTCTGCTCGCTCGGTCCGTCGGTGGACGTGACCCTGGCGGCGGTCGGCGCGGCGCGACGGGTGATCGCCCAGCTCAATCCGGCGTTGCCGCGCACGCACGGCGCCGGCTTCTTGCATGTCGACCGCATCACCTTCGGCGTCGCCGTCGACCAGCCGCCGGTGGCCGTTCCGCTGCCGGCGATCGGTGCGGTCGAACGGCGCATCGGCGAGCGCATCGCGGCGTTGGTGCCCGACGGCGCGACGCTGCAGATGGGCATCGGGGCGATTCCGGCCGCGGTGGCGCTGTCGCTGGTCGATCACCGCGATCTCGGCATCCACACCGAGATGTTCACCGACGTGGTGGTCGACCTGGTCGAGCGCGGCGTCGTCACCGGAGCACGCAAGGAGGTCGACCCGGGTCGCATCGTCTCTGCCTTCGTGTGCGGGACGGCGCGCCTCTACGCGTTCCTCGACGATAACCCGCTGATCGAGCTGCAGCCCGCCGACTACACCAACGACAGCGCCATCATCAGGCGCTTCCGCCGCATGACGGCGATCAATTCGGCGATCGAAATCGACCTCACCGGGCAGGTCTGCGCCGACTCCGTCGGCCACCGCATGGTGAGCGGCGTCGGCGGCCAGATGGACTTCATCCGCGGCGCCGCCCTGGCCGAGGAGGGCCGCGCGATCATCGCCCTGCCGTCGACCGCCGGCGGCGGCACCTGCTCGCGCATCGTCGCGACGCTGCGCCCAGGCGCCGGCGTGGTGACGACGCGGGCGCATGTCGAAACGGTCGTCACCGAGCACGGAGTCGCCGACCTCTTCGGCCGCAGCATTCCCGAACGTGCGCGCGCCCTGATCGGGCTTGCGGACCCGGCCTTCCGCGACGGCCTGGAGCGCGAGGCGCGCGCCCTGCGCCTGCTCTGAGCGACGGACTCCCGGCTAGATGGCGCGGAGGAAGTCGCGCACCTCGCCGATCAGTCCCTTGGCGCGCTCGCACGGCGCGATGCGGTCGAAGCCGTGCACGCCGCCCTCGACGATCTCGAGGCGGTGGGCGGCGCCGACGGCGGCCAGGCGCTCGGCGAAGCGCGTCGCCTGCGCGTGCGGCACGAGCAGGTCGCGGGTGCCCTGCAAGAGCAGGATCGGCGGCAGCGCGGCATGGACATGCTCGATCGGCGACGCTTCGCGCCAACGTTCCGGGGCGGCTTCCGGCGCGGCGCCGAGGAAGTCGCGCACCAACGGCGGCGCGCCGATGCGCTCGCTGCCGCGGTGCAGCGCCAGGAGGTCGGTGGGCGGGTAGAGCGCCACGACGCCGCGCAGGCGCGCGCCGCCGTGCCGCAGGCGCGGCCCGGTGAAGGCCGGATTGGTCTGCGAGGTGCCGAGCAGGAGCGCGAGGTGACCGCCGGCCGAATCGCCCCAGAGTCCGACGCGGTCGGCGTCGGCGCCGAGTCCCGCGGCGTGTTCGACCGCCCAATCGACGGCGTCGAGGCAGTCCTGAAAGGGCGTCGGGTAGGTCGCCTGCGGCGCCAGTCGATAGTCGATCGACACCACGGCGAGACCGGCGCTGGCAAGGTAGCCGGCCCACTTCGACAGTCCCATCTCGAAGCGGCCGCCGCGCGCCCAGCCGCCGCCGTGGATCATGACCACCAGCGGGTGCACGCCGTCGTCGGCCGGGCGATAGGCGTCGAGCAGCAGCGGGCCGCTCGGCGTCTCCTTAAACGGCAGGCCGGCGGTCTTGCGGTAGGCGGCGCGATCGATCGCGAAGGGGAAGCCGATCTGGCTGGGGTCGGCGCCGCCGGTCCAATCGGGCAGGGGGCTGGCGGGCTGCACCTCGATCATCGAGCGTTTCTCCTGCGCGGCGCCTTTCCGTGCGGCGCCGGTGACCGCCGTGGCGGCGGCGCGGTGGCCTCATGGTGCACCTGGGCGAGGCCGCTGGCGACGTCGGTGGCGGGGTGGATGGTGAGCTTCAGCGTCGGGCCGTAGTGCAGGACGAAGGCGTTCAGTGCCTCGACGGCGTCGGCTTCGATCACCGCGATGCCGCGAAACGGCGGCTCGCGCTGCTGCCAGACGTACTCGCCGACGAAGCGAAAGCCCTCCGGCAGGGTCTCGCCCCATTCCAGCCGCTTGGCGACCACGCTCGACAGCGATTCCCATCCGAACTCGTACTCGGCGACAAACAGCATGCGCGCTCCTCAGTGACCGGCGGGGCGGCGGCCGCGTCCGGGGCCACGCGTGCCGCGCCGCGCCGGCGTCGGGGTGGCAGTGGCGCGGGCGCGGTGTGGACGCGCCGCCGAACGCGCCGCCAGCCACTCCACGGTCGGTCGCCATACCTGCGCCGGCGCGGCGTGGCCGGCGAAGACGCCCATGTGCCCGCCGGGCGCCAGGCGGAAGCTGACGTCGGCGCTGCCGACCGCATCAATCTGCGCCCGCACCGCCGCGGCGGGGGCGATCTGGTCGCTGCGTCCGGCGAAGGCCAGCAGATTGGCGCGGACGCGGCGCAGATCGGCCGTCTTGCCGCCGAAGCGCATCTTGCCGCGCACCAGCGCGTTGCGTTGGACGAAGTCGTGCACGAACTGCAGGAAGGCGCCCTGCGGGTAGTCGATGAACTGGCCGATCCACTGGTTCATGGCGTCGAAGCCGTTGACGTACTCGCGATCCCACAGGTTCATGAACAGGTCCGCATAGCGGGTGACGTTCTTGGCCGGCGTCAGGAGCCGGAAGACGGCGCTCGACAGGCCGCCCGGGACGTTGCCGATGCGGCGCGCGAGGAAGTCCACCTGGGAGCCGGCGGTCTTCGCCATCCACGCGAAGGCGCCCATCTTGCTGACATCGAGCGGTGCGCTGATGGTGACCAGGTTGCGCACGCCGCGGTCGGCGGTGACGCCCAGGTACATGAGGCCGAACAGGCCGCCCATGCAGTAGCCGAGCAGCGACACCTCGCGCTGCCCGGAGGCGGCGCGCACGGCGCGGCAGGCGGCGGGCAACCAGTCGAGCACGTAGTCGTCGAGCGTCACAAGGGAATCAGCGGCATCCGGCTCGCCGAAATCGACCAGGTAGACGTCGAAGCCGTGCTCGACCAGGTAGCGCACCAGGCTGCGGGCCGGGAACAGGTCGAAGATGAACGGCTTCACCATCAGCGGCGGCACGCACAGCACCGGCACGGCATGGCGTGGGCGGATGGCCGCGTCGGCGTGCCGATAGCGCCGCACCTCGAGCTTGTCGCGCTGCCAGACGACGTCGTACGGCGTCCGCCCGACCACCTGGCGTGGGTCGCGGATCAGCCAGTCGACGCCGTTCAGGAAGCGCAGCACGGCGCGCTGCGCCTGCACCTCGGCAAGATGCTCTCCACGCGCGAGCAGGGTGTCGAACATCGCGCCGGAGCGTACCCTCGGCTCCCGCTGGGGGCAATGCCGCGCGCGCTGCCGCGCCCGGTTGCCGGATGGAGATGCGTGTGTCAGGCGGGCGGCATGGAGACCGACTTCCCGGCGACCGAGCTCGATGAGTACGCGCGCCTCGCGCAGGCCTGCGTCGCCGCGGCGGCCTACCACCTGCGCGCGGCGGTCGCCGCGCCGCGCCGCATCGAGCGCAAGGGGGCTATCGACCTGGTGACCGACACCGATCGCGCCGTCGAGACCCTGCTCACGACACGACTGCGCGCCGCCTTCCCCGATCACGTCGTCGTCGGCGAGGAAGCCTCGGCCGCGGCCGGCGCGCAGCGGCCGCCAGGCGAGCGTTGGGCCTGGTACCTCGACCCACTCGACGGGACCACCAACTTCGCGCACGGCCATCCGCACTTCGCCGTGTCGTTGGCGCTGGCGCGCGGCGCCGAGCTGGTGCTCGGCCTGGTCTGCGACCCGCTGCGCGACGAGACCTTCGCAGCCGTGCGCGGCCGCGGCGCGACGCTGAACGGCATGCCGATCCGCGTCTCGCCGGTCGCCGCGCTCGACGACGCTCTGCTCGCCACCGGGACGCCCTACGACCGGCGTCAGCGCGCCGACGAGTACCTCGGCGTCATCCGGGCGTTCATGTTGCGCTGCCAGGGCATCCGCCGCGCCGGCTCAGCGGCGCTCGATTTATGTTGGCTCGCCTGCGGTCGCGTCGACGGCTACTGGGAGTCGCGGCTCGGCCCCTGGGACATGGCTGCCGGCGCGCTGATCGTGCGCGAGGCCGGTGGCGTGGTGTCGGACTTTCGCGGCGCGGCGCACGACCTGTTCGGCAGCGAGACCCTGGCGAGCAACGGGGCGTTGCACGGGGAGATGCTCGCCGTGCTCGCCGATGTGGAGTGCGGCGCGTCAGCGCCGCTGGATC
>JANNRA010000046.1:0-7165 GCA_031401035.1 bacterium
CGCATGTTGGATCGCCAACGACAACACCGTCGGCCAGATCGCCATCGCCGGCACTCCCGAGGGCGTCGAGATCGCCACCGAGGCCGCCAAGCAGGCCGGAGTCCGGCGCATCACGCCCCTCAACGTCGGCGGCGCCTTCCACACCCCCCTCATGGCCGAAGCCGCCGAGGCCCTCGCCGGTCACCTGGCCATCCTCTCCTGGCACACGCCCGACGCCCCGGTCGTGTCCAACGAGGACGCCCGGTCCTACACCGACGGCGCCGGCTGGCGCGACCGCCTCGTCACGCATCTCACCCGTCCCGTCCGCTGGCGGGGTGTCATGGAGACCCTGGCCGGCCTCGGCGCGACCACGTTCCTCGAGATCGGCCACGGTTCGATGATCGCCGGCTTGGCCAAGCGCACCGTCCCCGATGTCCGGGCCCTGGGCATCGCCGCTCCCGACGAGCTCAGCGTTCTCGACCATATCGATTCGATCGAGGCCACATGAATGACCACGGAACCTCGACGCTCATCGCACCCCGGGCCCGGCCCGTGCCGCATGGTCCCGGGGGGTCTTTGGCTTTCACACTTTCCCCAAAAACCCCCGGGGGGCGGGGGGGTGGCCCCCCACCCCCGCGCGTTTTGCTTTCCTGGCGCGATTCCGCGCCGTGGGCGTTCAGTGCTTCAACTTCTCGACGGCGTCCTTCATTTCCGGGACCGCCTTGAACAGATCCGCCACCAATCCATAATCCGCCACTTGGAAGATCGGCGCCTCCTCGTCCTTGTTGATGGCGACGATAACCTTCGAGTCCTTCATCCCGGCAAGATGCTGGATGGCGCCGGAAATACCGACCGCGACGTAGAGCTCCGGTGCGACCACCTTGCCGGTCTGGCCAACCTGTAAGTCGTTCGGGACGAATCCCGCATCGACGGCGGCCCGGCTGGCGCCCATCGCCGCGCCCATGGCGTCGACGAGCGGTTCGAGCACCGTCGTGAAGTTCTCTCCGTTCTTGAGTCCGCGGCCGCCAGACACGACGATGCGGGCCTCGGTGAGGACCGGGCGGTCGGACTTGGTCTCGTTGAAGCTGACGAACTTCATGTGCAACGCACCAGTGTCGATGGCGGCCGAGACCTTCTCCACGGTCCCGGACGTCGCCTTCGCCGCGGCGTCGAAGGCCGTGGCGCGGACGCTGACGACTTTCCGCGGCGTCTCGATCGAGATCGTCGCGATCGCGTTGCCGGCGTACATCGGTCGGACAAGTGTGCCGTCATCGTTGATGGCGGTGATCTCGCACGCCATTCCCGCCTCAAGGCGGACGGCGACACGGGGCAGGAGATCCTTCCCGATCGCGCTCGCCGTTGCGATGACCGCATCGAAGCCCTTGTCGGCGGCGAGCCCGGAAAGTGCCTGGGCATGCGCATCGGCGACGTAGTGTTCGAGTGCAGCATGCTCGACTGCGTAGGCAGTTTTCACGCCGTACTCCGCCAGCTCTCTGGCGAGCCCCTCGACGTCGGCCCCGAGCACCGCCGCGCTGCAGGTTCCACCCGTTTTTTCCGCCAGGATTTGGCCCGCACGGACGGCAACGAGAGCAATTTTCGAGAATTTCTTGTGCTGGTGCTCAGCAAATACAAGCACGTTCATGCGTGACTCCTCGCAATGCGGGGCGCGGCGCGCCGCCTCAGATGACCTTGGCCTCGGAATGAAGGAGGCCCACCAATTCGTCGACGGACCCGACCTTCTTGCCCGCCTCCCGTTTCGCCGGAGCCTCGAACTTGTGGACCTTCAACGTTGGCACGGTGTTCACGCCGGCCTCGGCGAGGGGGATCTCCTTGAGCTCTTTTTTACGCGCCTTCATGATCCCCGGCAGCGACGCATAGCGCGGTTCGTTCAGTCGCAGGTCGACCGTGATCACCGCCGGCAGCTGAATCTCGAGATCCTCCAACCCACCGTCCACCTCCCGCGTGACGACGGCAGACTTCGTGTCGGGCGCGAGCTTCACCTCCGAGGCGAACGTCGCCTGGGCCCATCCGAGCATCTCGGCGACCATCTGCCCGACGACGTTGGAGTCGTCGTCGATCGACTGCTTACCCATTAGCACCAGTTCGGGTTGCTCTGACTCGATCAGCTTCTTCAGCACGCGCGACACGACGGCGGGCTCGACCTCGTCCTCGCTGACCACCAAGATCGCGCGATCGGCCCCCATCGCCAGGCCGGTGCGCAGCTGTTCCTGAGCGACTTTGCCGCCCACGCTGATCAACACCACCTCGGCGCCGCCCTGCTTTTCCTTTATGCGTAAGGCTTCTTCGATGGCGATCTCGCAGAATGGGTTGACCACGTACTTGACGTTGTCGGCCACGATTCCGGCGCCGTCCGGGCGCACCTTGATCGTGGCGTTCGGGTCCGGGACCCGCTTCACAGCTACCAGGATCTTCACCGGGATTCCTCCTCGACAAGGGTGCAAAAGCGTGGCCTAGCACGCACCCCACGGTGGGACAAGCAAGCCTCCTGAGCTTGCCGCGCGCGGCCCGAGGGCCGCGTCAGTCCTTGAATCCGAGGCGGTGCGAGAGCTCGAGCCCGGCCGTTCGCATGAGCGGGGCGATCACTTTCTCCATGCGTTCTGCACCCATGCGATGGGCGGGGCCGGAGACCGCGAGGCTGCCGACGACGTTGCGCGTGTAGTCGCGGATCGGCACGGCGATCGAATGCACGTCGATGATGTGCTCGCCGAGTTCCACCGCATAGCCCGCTTCGGCAACGCGCTTGAGCTGCTGCTGCAGCGCGGCCGTCTCGACGATGGTCCGGTCCGTAAACCGCGCCAGGCCGGCGGTGAGCGCCTCGCGGAGATGGGCGTCCGCGAGGAACGCCAGCTGAACCTTGCCGGCCGCTGTGCAGTGCAGCGGCAGATCCTCGCCGACACGGGCCGTCAACCGCACCGGGTTCGGCGCCTCGGCGGCATCGAGCGGCACGACGCAGGCTTTGCGCAGAACGCTGACGAACGCCGTCTCATTCGCGTCACGCGACAAGGACTCAATGATAGGGCGGGCCTGCCGCAACAGCCCCATCTGCGAGACGTAGGTCTGTCCCAACTGCAGGCAGCGGATGCCGAGCCGGTAATTCTCCGTCGCCTTGTTCTGCTCGATGTAGCCGCGAGATTCCAGCGTGGCAAGCAGCCTGAACACGTTATTCTTGTGCAGTTTCAGCCGTTTGCTGAGTTCAGTCACGCCGAGCTCGTCGTGCTCGCCGGAGAACTGCTCGAGCACGTCGAGCGCGTGAGACACTGATTGAATGATGTAGTTCGTCTTTTCGCGCCGCACGCTGGCCTCCGAGTTATGCGGAAAAGGCGTTTTACCTACTCAGGGAGCCCGCAACCTGTCAACCGCTCGGTGGACACGCTTGCCAGCACTGACGGGCGTCCGTTACTGATGGCCCTCACAACTCTCGGGAGGTGGCAGACGCGATGGATACGACCACAAGTACGGAGCGGATCGGCACCGCAGACGGCATGATGAGCGCCTTTCTGGCTCGACCAACCGCGGCTGGTCCGCACCCGGCGGTGCTGGTGATCATGGAGGCCTTCGGGCTGACCCGGCACATCCAGGACGTCGCAACGCGCATCGCGGCGGAGGGCTTCGTCGCGCTGGCACCAGACATGTACTACCGCGAGCCCAACGCGGTGGTCGGCTACGACCAGTTGCCGGACGCAATCCGCCTGATGAGTGGATTGCGCGACGATAGCATCGTCGCGGATGTCCGGGCCGCTGTCGCCCACCTGCAGTCACTGACCTGCGTGCGCGGCGATCGCATAGGCATCACCGGGTTCTGCATGGGTGGTCGGATCAGCTTCCTCAGTGCCTGCGCGATTCCCGAGATCAAGGCGTCCGCACCATTCTACGGCGGCGGGATCGGCGGCCTGCTCGACCGTGCGCCGGCCATCACCTGCCCGATGCTGCTCTTCTTCGGCGATCAGGATGCCTTCATCCCCAACGACGAGGTGCAGAAGATCACCGCGACCCTGCGCGACCTGAAGAAGGCGGCGGAGGTGCAGATCTATCCCGGTGCGCCGCACGGCTTCTTCTGCAACGAGCGCGATTCGTATCGTGGCGATGCGGCCGCCGACGCGTGGCGCCGGCTGACGATCTTCCTCGCGCTCCATTTGCGCTCGTGAGCTTCGATCCCGTCACGCTGACGGGTCGGCCGGACGGGGCGCACCTCGTCCTGTCGTGCGAACACGCGTCCGCCGCCATGCCGGCCGAGTACGCCAACCTCGGACTCGGCGCCGACGAGCTTGCCGATCATATCGGCTGGGACATCGGTGCCGCCGCGGTCGTGACGGCGCTGAGTCGCGGCCTCGGCGCGCCGGCGGTCCTCAGCGCCGCCTCGCGGCTGTTGGTCGATTGCAACCGGGACGTCGGCGACGCCGACCTGATGCCGCACACCAGCCACGGGACGGCGATTCCCGGTAACGCCTGTATCGCCCCAGCGGAGCATGCCGCACGGCTGGGGCGATTCTACGATCCCTTCCACGCTGCGGTCGATGCGCAGCTCGCGCAGTGCCCGGGGGCGCTCCTGCTGAGCGTCCATTCGTTCACGCCGTCCTTGCGCGGGGCCGAGCGGGGGTTCGACGTCGGCGTCCTCTTCGACGACTTTGACGACGTCGCCCACGCCTTCGCCGACCGCATCGCCTCCAGCGGGTTCAGCGTACGGCTGAACGAGCCCTATTCCGGCCTCGACGGGCTCATCTACAGTGCCCGCCGCCATGGGCGCCGTCACCGCGTCCTCTACCTTGAGCTGGAGATCAACAACCGATTGATTGGGCGCGACGACGAGGCCCAAGATCTCGCCGCCCGGCTCGCCGCGGCGGTCGCCTGGCTTGCCCGCTCGCCGTCCGTAACTCGCTGATCCTCTGGGGGAACATATGCGCATCGTGCTTTTTGGCCAGGCCGCCTTCGCCCAACAAGTCCTCGACGGCCTGCGCGAACGCGGGCACGAGGTGGCGGCCGTCTACTGTCCACCCGCGGCCAAGCCAGATCCCCTCGCGGCGCGAGCGCGCGAACTCGATCTGCCGGTACATGAACATGCCTCGCTGAAAGGCCCGGAGGTTGCCGCCGAGGTCGCCGCCTGTGTAGCCGACCTGGGCGTGCTGGCGTACGTGACCCAGATCGTTCCCCCGGCCGTGTTCGCGGCGCCGCGGCTTGGCAGTATCTGCTTTCATCCGTCGCTGCTGCCGCGCTATCGCGGCGGTAGCGCGATTCCATGGCAGATCATCCGCGGCGAGTCGGAAACCGGCGTCACCGTGTTCTGGGTAGACCCGGGCATCGATACCGGAGCGATCGTGCTGCAGCGCCGGGCGCCTCTGGGCCCCGACGAGACGGCGGCCTCGTTGTACTACAACACCCTGTTCCCGATGGGCGTGAGCGCCGTCCTCGAGGCCGTCGAACTCATTGCGGCGGGCGCGGCGCCCCGGCAAGCGCAGGACGAATCGCGTGCGACATACGATCCGCTCTGTCGCGACGCGCACGCACGTGTCGACTGGGCGCGGCCGGGAGCGGAGGTGTACAACCTGATCCGCGGCTGCGATCCACAGCCCGGTGCATTCGTTCTCCACGCCGACACCCCCGTGCACCTGTTCGACGCCCGGCGCGTCGCGGCGCCCCTGACGGCACCGGGCGTCATCGCCGCCATCGCGTCCGAAGGTATGGTTGTCGGCATCACGGGGGGCGCCATCAGCATCGGTCGCCTGAAGGTCGGTGCCGGCAGGAAGGTCGCGGTGGCCGAGGCCGCGAGCGCGCTTGGCCTACGGATCGGCGTGCGGATCGGAGACGCGTAGCGTCCGGCGTCAGACCGGGTCCTCGTAGTCGAGTTCTACCAACACCGCGCCGCCGTCGACCATCTGCCCCGCCAGCGCGTGCACGCTCCGCACCACGGCGTTCGCCGCGGCGGTGAGGCGGTGTTCCATCTTCATGGCCTCGAGGATGAGCAGCCCGTCACCGGCGGCGACGCGCTGGCCGATCTCGACGAGCACCTGCAGGACTTTGCCCGGCATCGGCGCGGTGACCTGCGGCGGCGCCAACAGCACGTGATCGGGCGAGCCACCGGCCGCCTCCGGGTTCAGCACATAGACCTCGCCGGCGAGCCAGACGTGGTCGGCGCCACCGATCCGGACGACATGCGCGACCTTCGTTCCCCCGTCGATGCAAAGTTGCAACGTCGTGCGGTCGATGACGGTCGCATCGACCATCCGCTCGACCCCGTCGACAGTCACCCGAAAGCGACCGGGCCCCTCGCGCCGGGCCTCGGCGACCAGATGCTGGCCGCCGTGTCGGTACCCGGTGTGCATCAACGTGCCCCACCCCCGAGCCGCCAAGCGCCGAGGGTATGACGCGGGGACGCCACGGGTGCCGGGGTGCCCGCGGCCGTGACGCTGCCCGTTGGCGCGAGCGAGTGATGCAGCACGGCTGCGATCACCGCCTCGTCAAGCCGCGCCGCGGCCGGTTGCCAGGCGGCCATGTGCTCGGCGAGAAAGTGCGTGTGCGTGGTTCCGGCCACGAATGCATCGTGGTTCAGCAGGTCGGCGAGAAAGGCGACGTTGGTCGTCACGCCGACAATCGCGTAGTCACGCAGAGCGGTAACCAGCCGGCGGCGCGCGGTCTCGCGATCCGCGCCCCATGCCGACAGCTTCGCCAGCATCGGATCGTAGTGGACCGTCACCTCGCCGCCGACCGCAAGACCCGAGTCGACGCGAATCCCGGCTCCCTGCGGCTCGCGCAGGAGTGCGATGCGGCCGGGGCTGGGCAGGAAGTCGTTCGCTGGATCCTCGGCGTAGATCCGGCACTCGATCGCATGGCCGCGCGGCGTCAGGTCGTCCTGGGCCAACCACAGTGATTCCCCGGCGGCGATGCGCAGTTGCGCCTGCACGAGGTCCACGCCGCTCACCCACTCGGTGATCGGGTGCTCAACCTGGAGACGGGTGTTCATCTCGAGGAAGAAGAAGTCTCCGTCATCCGTGACCAGAAACTCCACCGTCCCCGCGCTGGCGTAATCGACGCTGCGCGCCGCGGCAATCGCCGCCGCCGCCAGCCGGTCGCGCAGCACCGGCGACACGCCGGGCGAGGGCGTCTCCTCGATGATCTTCTGATGGCGCCGCTGGATTGAGCACTCGCGCTCGCCCAGGTGCACGATCGCCCC
>JANNRA010000047.1:0-28791 GCA_031401035.1 bacterium
GTGTGTGGCCATGGGCCGTTCGTCCTTCCCCCCCCCCGGCGCCCCCAAATCTGGGGGGGCCCAATTGGGGCCGCCCCCGTGGGCGGCCGGGGGCGGGGGCGGGGGCGGTGGGGGGCGGGGCCACCCCCCCCCGCGCCCGGCGGATCACGGAGTAGGCGTACAGCCCAGGGCGCAGCCGTTGCCCGCCTCGCAGTCGCTCAGGCAGGTCGCCTGATCCGGGCAGGCGTCGAGGCAGCGGCCGAGGTCGACCTGGCAGAACGGCGCGCAGTAGGTCGAAGTGCAACCGTCGAGACAGCTGCCGAATCCCGCCCAGCAGCCGTCGCTGCAGGCGCCCTGGTCGACGACGCAGAGCGCCTGGCAGACGCCGCACTCGTCGCTATCGCAGGCATCGCACACCGGCGCCGCCGCGTGGACGCAGGCGTCCACGTCGTCGCAGGCGTCCTCGGTGCAGCTCTGATGGTCGCTGCAGTCGCGCGGCATGCCGCCCAGGCAGGCACCGGCGGCACAGGTGTCGCCATCGGTGCAGGGGCTGCCGTCCTCGCAGGGCAGCGCGGTGGCGAGGTGGACGCACTCGCCACCGGCGCACTGATCGCTGGTGCAGACATTGCTGTCATCGCAGCGCAGCGGCGCCCCGGCACAGCGACCGGCGGCGCAGGCGTCGCCGGTCGTACAGGCGCTGGCATCGTCGCAGCGCGTGCCGTTGGGCCGCGCCGGGTTGCTGCATGTGCCGTTGGCCGGATCGCAGGTACCGGCGTCGTGGCACTGGTCGGACGCGGGGCATGACACCGCCGCCCCGCCAAGGCACTGGCCGGCGAGGCAGGCGTCGCCACGCGTGCACGCGTTGCCGTCGCTGCAGGCGGCGCCGGTCGCCGCCCAGCGGCAGGCGCTGCTGCAGCAGCCGCCGCCGTCGCACTGCTCGCCGGCTTCGGGGATGCCGTTGCCGCACACCGGACAGGCGCGCTGCGGCGGCGGAATGAAGTTGGCGCTGCGGGCGCTGAGCACCGCGCCGCCGGCCGTGACGACGGCGACGGTGCGCATGTCCTTGGCGCCGGCGTAGCTCGCCACGGCAGGGCTGCAGGCGTCGAAGCTGTAGGCGACCGTCACGCTGCCGCCCGCCGGCACCGACGCTGGGCGGGGCGGGAACGACGACGCCACCAGGAACGTGCCGGCATCGGAGCCCGCCGGCAGCGCCGGCGGCTGGGCGCTGCTCGCGTAGCGCACCTCGAGCCGGGTACGGACGTTCGTCAGCGACACCGCCTTGGTCGTCGCATTGCTGACGAGAATGGTGCCCTGCACCAGGGCTCCCGCGACGCCGGCGGTGGTGGTGACACTGAGGCCGCTGCTCTTGGCGCCGGCTGGAACGACCGTCAGTGCCGTCAGTGCCGTCAGGGCCGACAGGGCCGCCACCGCCAGCGACCACCAGCGCGTCAACGCCGCGCGCCGGCGGCGTTCGCCAGGGTCACGGCGCGCGGCAGGCTCACGAAATGGCGGGAATGCTGCAAATGCTATGTGTGTCATGCGTCTCCTCCATCGGGTCGCCCGTTGCGGGGCGCCGCCAAGGCGGAGAGCAACGACGATGCCGTCGCGCCGGCTACCTGCCGGCGACCGCGGCCAACACGTGCCTGCGGCAGATCCCCCACCTGGGCCGAGTGGCATGCGCGGATTGGCCCAGGCGCGGTGCTCCAGGGAGCCCATGGGCTCCGTCAGGAGGGAGGAGACGCCCCCAGCGGTGGCGGGCGTCTCCCTGCTTTTGGAGGGACCGTCGGATGTGGTCGGAGCGCCGTCAGGCGCTCACTTGGCGCGACGCAGGAACGCCGGCGACTCGAAGTCGTGCTCGGTGTCCTCGTCGTGGATTGGGTCGATTGTGAACTCGGATTGCGTGAACTCGGACTGATCGCGGCCGGGAGCGGGCGCCACACCGTTATGGGGGCGCAACTGCGGCTCGCCCTCGGCGTCGATGATAGTGCCGATACGAACCACCGGGCGGTCGGCGGCCCCGAGGCGGCGAATCGCCTCGACACTGCTGTTCTTGCTGACATAGCCGCCGACGACGCGGCTGCCGGCGGCCGGCGCCACCTGGGCGGGGATCTCGACCGGCGCGACCGCGGCGGTGCCGGGGCCGAAGCCGGTGGCGATGACGGTGATGCGCAGCTCGTCGCCCATGCTCTCGTCGATGACGGCGCCGAAGATGATGTTGGCGTCGGCGTGCGCCTCCTCCTGGATCAGCGAGGCGGCGGCGTCGATCTCGTGCAGGGCCAGGTCGGCGCTGCCGGTAATGTTGATGAGCACGCCCTTGGCGCCGCGGATCGACAGGTCCTCGAGCAGCGGGCTGGAGATGGCGCGCTGCGCCGCCTCGATGGCGCGCGCCTCGCCGCGCGCGGTGCCCGAGCCCATGATCGCCATGCCCATCTCGGACATGATCGTGCGCACGTCGGCGAAGTCGAGGTTGATGAGCCCGTGTACGGTGACGAGATCCGAGATGCCGCGCACCGCCTGCAGCAGGATGTCGTCGGCGCCGCGGAAGGCGTCGAGCACCGAGGTCTGGCGCGCCACCGTCGCCAGCAGGCGCTGGTTGGGGATGACGATCAGGGTGTCCACCGCCTCCTGCAGCTCGGTGATGCCCTGCTCCGCCTGTTGCATGCGGCGCTTGCCCTCGAACCCGAACGGCTTGGTGACGACGCCGACGGACAGGGCGCCGAGTTCGCGCGCGATGCGGCCGACCACCGGCGCCCCGCCGGTGCCGGTGCCGCCGCCCATGCCGGCGGTGATGAACACCATGTCGGCGCCGGCGAGTTGCTCGCGGATGCGGTCGCCGTGTTCCTCGGCGGCGGCGCGCCCGACTTCCGGCCGGGCGCCGGCGCCGAGCCCCTTGGTGCCAAGCTGCAACTTCACCGGGGCCAGGTTGTTCGTCAGCGCTTGCGCGTCGGTGTTGGCGACGATGAACTCGACGCCGCGCAGGCCGGAGGCGATCATCGTGTTGACCGCGTTGCCGCCGCCGCCACCCATACCCATCACTTTGATGCAGGCACCGGCGCCTTCGTTGCCGACCAGCTCAATCATCATCACCCTCCTCATCCACCCCCAACCGCCGGGTAGCACGCACTTCATAGGGGATTTTTCTATTTACATCAACTCCTTGAACCACTCGCCGAGACGGCGGCGGACGCGCTGAAAGAGCGGCCCGTCGTCGCCCAGTCCCGACAGGTGCGAGCGCGGCTGCGCGCCGTAGCGGGTCAGCCCGACGGCGGCCGCGTAGGCCGGGCCGGCGAGCGTCTCGTCGACCCCCTCGATGCCGAGCGGCATGCCGATGCGCACCGGCAGGTCGAAGACCCGTTCGGCGAGGCCGACGACGCCGTCCATGACGACGCTGCCGCCGGTCAACACGACGCCCGAGGTCAGCGCGGTGTCGAGCCCGCAGCGGATCAACTGCCGCTGCACGAGCGCGAAGATCTCGTCCATGCGCGGCTCGACGATCTCGGCCAGGATGCGGCGCGACAGCTCGCGCGGGGCGCGGCCGCCGACCGTCGGCACCTCGACCAGGTCGTCCACCGGCACCGCCGAGACGAGCGCGGCGCCGTAGCGGCGCTTGAGCAGATCGGCCTCGCGGAACGGCGTGCGCAAGCCGGCCGCAATGTCGCTCGACACGTGGTTGCCGCCGACCCCGAGCACCGCGGTGTGCTTCACCGCGCCGCCGGCGAAGACGAGCAACCCGGTGGTGCCGCCGCCGATCTCAACCAGCGCCACGCCGAGCTCCTTCTCCTCCGGCGACAGCACCGCCTCGGCGGCCGCGAACGGCGCGAAGACGAGATCGGCGACGTGCAGCCCAGCGCGCTGGCAGCATTTGATGACGTTCTGCGCCGCGGCGATCGCCGTACTGACGATGTGCCCGCGCGCCTCGAGGCCCACGCCGGACATGCCGACCGGCTCCTTGATCCCATCTTGCCCGTCGACCAGGAACTCCTGCGGCAGCACGTGCAGGATGTCCTGGTCCATCGGCAGCGCCACGGCGCGGGCCGCGTCGAGGACCCGCTCGACATCGGCCGACGTCACCTCGCCGCTCTTGATCGCCACGACGCCGTGGCTGTTGAATCCCTTGATCTGGCCGCCGCCGACGCTGGCAAAGACGCTGTGGATCTCGCACCCGGCGCGCAGCTCGGCCTCTTTCACGGCGCTGGCGATGGCGTTGACGGTGGCCTCCATGTTCACCACCACGCCGCGCCGCAACCCCTCGCTCGGCGCGGCGCCGAACCCGACCACGCTCAGCCCGCCGCCGGGCGCGCACTCCGCCACCACCGCGGCAACTTTGG
Organism: bacterium; assembly: GCA_031401035.1. Classification (GTDB taxonomy): domain Bacteria; phylum Desulfobacterota; class Binatia; order HRBIN30; family CADEER01; genus JANNRA01. Next base: position 4,308 of record JANNRA010000047.1, read on the forward strand.
CGGTGCCGATGTCCAGTCCGACCAGCAACTCCGACTTCTTCGCCATCGTCTCACGCCTTCAGTCCGCGACCGCGCGCGGGTCGCTGCTTGCGCGTCGTGGTCGCGGCCGGCGCCGGCACCGTCGGGGCCGGCCGCAGCGTCGCCACCACCTGGTTGCGAAAGCGCACGTCGAGGCGCGCCAACCGCTCCGGGGTCTCCCGCCACGGCCGCAGCGCCCGCGCAGCACGACCGAGCTTCTCGCTCCAGCTCCCCCAGCCGAGCAGGATCGGCACACGCGGCGCGGCGGGGAACACCGTCGCCCCCTGCCCGGCGTCGACGTGGATCTCCGACAGCGGCCCGAGGCAGCGCGGCGGCGCGGCGCCGCCCGCGTCGCAGCGCCGCGTCAGGCGCAGGGCGCGGCGCAACATCCAACTGCGCACGCCGGGCGCGGCGGCCGGATCGAGGCCGGTGATGATCGGCAGATTGCGCGGATCGCCGGGGCGCAGCGGGCCGAAGGTCACCCCGGCGCGGTCGACGTAGTAGAGGTCGCCGAGCACCGCGATGGCCAGCGGCAGGCGCTCGCGCACGACGATCTCGAGCGTGCCGGGGAAGACGCGCTTGACGGCGGCATGGGCGATGAACGGATGCGCCTCGAGCCGCGCGCGCACGCGCCCCGGCGCCGCCTCCCACACCGTCGTGCGCTCGGCCAGCCCGAGCCAGCTGCGCACGTCGCCGGCGCTCAGCGCCGGCCCGGCGCCGGTGATCTCCAGGCGGTCGACGACGAAATACGGGTGCTGGCGCAGCGCCTCCGCCGCCGGGCGCCGCGCCACCCAGGCCGTCGCGGCCAGCGAGACCACCCCGCCGACGACCAGACCCATCCAGCGCCAGCGCCGCAGCCAGGCGCTCATGCGCACGGCTCCCAGTCGCCGACCAGCTTGATCTCCGGCACCAGGCGGACGGCGTGCGCGCGCCACACCGTCTCGGTCACCTCATCCATCAACCGTTTGACGTCGGCTGCCGTGGCGCTGCCGGTGTTGACGATGAAGTTGGCGTGCGCCTCGGAGATCATCGCGCCGCCGACGCGATGCCCCTTCAGTCCCGAGGCTTCGATCAGCTTGCCGGCAAAGGCGCCGGGCGGGTTCTTGAATACGGACCCGGCGTTGGGCTGGCCGAGCGGCTGCTTCTTGTCGCGCTTGCGCTTCGCCTCGGCCATGGTGGCACGGATCTGCGCCGGATCGCCGGCGGCGAGCGCGAAGTGGACGTGCGTGACCACCAGCGTCGGCGCCAGATCGAAGCGCCGGTAGCCGAAGCGCAGCCGCTCGCGCGGCAGCGCACGCAGGCCGCCGTCGGCATCGGCGACCTCGACGGCGGTGACGCAGTGGCTGATCTCGCCGCCGAAGGCGCCGGCGTTCATCAACAGACCGCCGCCGATCGAACCGGGAATGCCCTCGGCGAACTCGAGGCCGGTGAGGCCACGCCGCGCCGCCTCGACGACCAGCTTCTTGAACGGCGCCGCGGCGCCGGCGCGGACCCGCCACACCGTGCCCTCCGCGGCCCACTCGAAGACGCCCAGGGGGCGGCCGAGCTTGACCACGACGCCGCGCATGCCGCGGTCGGCGACCAGCACGTTGGTGCCGATGCCGAGCACCGACAGCGGCACGCCGTGTGTGTGTACCGTGCGCTGCAGGGCGAGGAGCTCGTCCGCGCTCGCCACCTCGATCCACGCGTCGGCCGGGCCGCCGATACGGAACGAGGTGTGGCGGCTGAGCGGCTCCGCGAAACGAACGCGGGCGCCGAAGCGCTCTTCCAACCAGGCGCGCACCGGATGACCTATTGCACCGTCCATGTCGTGGCCTGGCCCCCGAGCAGACTCTGCACCAGCTCTTCGGCGACGCCGTGAATGTTGCCGGCGCCGAGGACGACGACCATGTCGCCGACCTGCAGCAGCGGCCGCACTTCCGCGGCGAGGTCGTCGCGGCGCGGCACGTACGTCACCTCGAGGTGGCCGCGGCGTTTCAGCGCCCAGTACAAGACTTCGCCGTTCAGGCCGTCGACGGACTCCTCGCCGGCGCCGTAGATGTCGGTCAGCACCAGGTGATCGGCGGCGTCGAAGGCATCCAGGAAGTCGCCGAACAGATCGCGCGTGCGCGTGAAGCGGTGTGGCTGGAACAGGACCACCAAGCGGCGGCCAAAGCCCTCGCGGGCCGCCGCCAGCGTGGCCCGGATCTCGACCGGATGATGGCCGTAGTCGCTGATGACCATCACCCCGCCCGCGTCGCCGCACAGTTCGAAGCGGCGGTGGATACCGCCGAACTCGGCCAGCGCCTCGCCGGCGGTCTCGAACGGCACGCCGAGCTGCTGCGCGACGGCGATCGCCGCCACCGCGTTGAGGGCGTGGTGGCGTCCCGGCAGGCGCAGGCGCAACGTGCCGAGCACCACGCCGTTGCGCACCACCTCGCACATCGTCTCCATGCCGATGACGCACAGGTCGCGCGCGACGTACTCGCAGTCGTCGGTGGTGCCGTAGGTAATGACCCGCTTGCGCACCTGCGGCAGCAACGAGCGCACGTTGACGCTGTCGAGGCATAGCACGCTGACGCCGTAGAACGGGATGCGGTTCATGAACTCGAGGAAGGCGGCGCGCATGCGATCCATGTCGCCGTAGTAGTCGAGATGCTCGGTGTCGATGTTGGTCACCACGGCGATGACCGGGGACAGCATGAGGAACGTCCCGTCGCTCTCGTCGGCCTCGGCGACCAGCAGCTCGCCCTGACCGAGGCGGGCGTTGGTGCCCATGCCATGCACCTTGCCGCCGATCACCGTCGTCGGATCCATGCCGGCGCGCGCCAGGATCGCGGCGATCAGCGAGGTGGTGGTGGTCTTGCCGTGCGTGCCGGCCACGGCGATGCCGTACTTGAGCCGCATCAGCTCGGCGAGCATCTCGGCGCGCGGGATGACCGGGATCTTGAGGGCGCGCGCCTGCACCACCTCGGGGTTGGAAAACTTCACCGCCGAGGAGATCACCACCACGTCGACGTCGGCGTCGACGGCTTCGGCACGGTGGCCGAGGCTGACGATCGCGCCACGCGCCATGAGCCGGCGGGTCGCATCGCTGGCGGCCATGTCGGAGCCGCTCACCCGGTGACCGAGCGTCAGCAGCACTTCGGCGATGCCGCTCATGCCGACGCCGCCGATGCCGACGAAGTGGATGCGCCGCGGCTCCTTGAACAACTTGGTCATCCCGCCTCCCCGCGGCGCTGCGCGACGACCGCGCGGCAGACGGCGACGACGCGCGCCGCCGCGTCCGGCACGCCGAGCGCGCACGCCGCCGCGCCCATCGCCGCCAGCCGGGCGCGATCGCCGGCCAGTGCCAGCACCTCGGTGGCCAGGCGCGCACCCGTCAGCTCGGCATCGAGTACCAGTACCGCGGCGCCGCGCTCGGCCACGACCGCGGCGTTGGCACGCTGGTGGTCGTCGGCGGCGAACGGGTACGGCACCAGGATGGCGGGCTTGCCGAGCACGGCGAGCTCGGCGACCGTCGTCGCGCCAGAGCGGCACAGCACCAGGTCGGCGGCGTGATAGGCGGCGCCCATGTCGTCGACGAAGGCGAGCACGTCGGCCTCCATGCCGTGCGCCGCGTAGCCCGCGGCCACCGCGGCGCGCTCGGCGGCGCCGGTCTGATGGATGATGCGCAGGCCGGCGATGGCCGCCTGCAGCGCCGGCGCCGCCTCGACCAGGGCGCTGTTGAGGCGCCGCGCGCCCTGGCTGCCGCCGAAAGCGAAGAGGGTGAACGCGGCGCGCGGCGCCGCCAACGGCGGCGGAAAGGCGCGCACCGGATTGCCGGTGACGCGCACCTTGGCGGCCGGGAAGTAGGCGTTGGCGGCGGCGAACGTGGTGCAGACGCGGCGCGCCAGACGGCCGAGGACGCGATTGGCGAGGCCCGGGTGCGCGTTCTGCTCGAGCAGCACGGTCGGCACCCGGCGCAGCCAGGCGGCGACGACGACCGGGAACGAGGCGTAGCCGCCGACGCCGAGCACGACATCGGCGCGGTACTCGCCGAGCACGCGCCAGGCGCGCGCCAGCGCCAGCGGCAACTGTGCGGCCAGCTCGAGGGCGCCGCGCCAGCCGCGACCGCGCAGACCGTGGATGGCGAGCGGGTGGAAGGCAAAACGGGTGGCCGGAATGACGCGCGCCTCGATGCCCGAGGCGCTGCCGACGAACAGCGCTGCGCCGGCCTTCGCACCGGCCCACTCCTCGGCCACCGCGAGCCCCGGGAAGAGGTGCCCGCCCGTTCCACCACCCGCCACGACCATGCGCATCCTCACCCCGTCATGCGCGACAGGGCCGCCAGGACGCCGACTTCGATCATCGTCGCCAGCAGCGCCGACCCGCCGTAGCTGATGAACGGCAACGGCAGCCCTTTGGTAGGCAGTAACCCCAACACCACCCCGATATTCACCACCGCGCCGAGCACTAGCACTGCGGTAATGCCGAAAGCGAGCAGGCTGGCGAAAGGATCGGGGTGCCGCGCGGCGACGCGAAAGCCGCGCACGGCGACGACCGCGAAGAGGCCGAGGACGAAGAGCGCGCCGAGCAGGCCGAGTTCCTCGCCGACCAGGGCGAAGATGAAGTCGGTGTGCGCTTCCGGCAGGAACGCCATCTTCTGCTTGCTCTGCCCGAGTCCGATGCCGGCGGCGCCGCCCGAACCGAAGGCGATCAGCGACTGCACCAGTTGGTAGGCGCCGTCCTGGGCATGCGCGAAGGGGTCGAGGAAGGCAGAAAGGCGCCGCATACGATACGGCGCCACCTGGACGGCGGCGACCATACCGGCGATGCCCAGCAGCACCAGGCCAACGACGTGCGCCGGACGGGCGCCGCCGACAAACAGCATTAGGAGCGCCAGGACGCCGAGGATGACGGTGGTGCCGAAGTCGGGTTGCCCCATGACCAGCAGGCAGCACAGCCCAACCACGACCAGCGCCGGCAGGACGCCGTCGACGAAGCTCGCCATGCGCTCGCGGTGGCGGCTGATCCAGCGCGCCAGGAACAACACCACGCCGAGCTTGACGAACTCCGAGGGCTGCAAGCTGAATCCGCCCAGCGCGATCCACCGCCGTGCGCCGCCGCGCTCGAGGCCGATACCGGGCGTCAGCACGCACAGCAGCGCCAGCAAGCACAGCGGCAGCATGACCACCGCCCAGCGCTCGAGCAGCTCGAGGCGGACGCGCGAGACGAGCAGCATCACGACGATGCCGAGGCCGACCGACATGAGGTGCTTGCGGATGAAGAGGTACTCGTCACCGTAGCGCAGACCGCCGTGGAAATAACTGACGTTGAACACCATCACGATGCCGAAGCCGAGCAGCCCGACGACGGCGCTCAGCAACCACACATCGGGGCGCGTCAAGCGCGGCATCATCACCCGCTCCTGCAGGCGGCTCAAAGGTCGCAGGCGGTTCACAGATCCTCCACCAGGGCGCGGAAGCGATCGCCGCGCTGCCCGTAATCACGAAATTCGTCGAAACTGGCGCAGCCAGGCGCCAGCAGCACGACCTGACCGGACCGGACGACGGCGGCCGCCGCGGCGACCGCGGCGGCGAGGTCGGGTACCACCTGCGCGCCGGCCGCCGCGCCGAGTTGGTCGGCGATCGCCGGCCCGGCCAGGCCGAAGCAAATGATGTGGTCGACGCGACCGAGGCGCGGCACAAGGGCGGCGAAGTCGCCGCCCTTGTCGTAGCCGCCGAGTAGCAGGACGATGCCGCCGTCGAAGCTGTCGATCGACTTCTCGACCGCGCCGACGTTGGTCGCCTTGGAATCGTCGTACCAGCGCACGCCGTCGAGCCCGCGCACCAATTCGAGGCGGTGCGGCAGCCCGGGGGTGGCGCGCAACCCGGCGCGGATGGCCTCGGGGGCGGTTCCCCAGGCGGTGGCGGCGGTGATGGCGGCGAGGAGGTTCTCGCGGTTGTGGGCGCCGCGCAGCGGACTCTCGCCGAGGGCGTAGCGCTGCGGTTGTCCGGCGGCCCAGACGACCGCGTCATCGCCCTCGAGGTAGGTGCCGAACTCGACCAGATCGCTGCCGAACGACAGCACCGCGGCGCGCGTGTGATTGCGCTGCGCCCACACCCAGGCGTCGTCGCGGTTGAGCACCGCCACGTCGCCGCCGTCCTGGTGGGCGAGCAGGTTGGCCTTGGCGGCGCCGTAATCAGTCGGATTCGGGTAGCGGTCCTGATGGTCCGGGGTCAGGTTCAACAATACGGCGACGCGCGGCTTGAAGCTCGGCACCCATTCGAGTTGGAAGCTCGAGACTTCCACGACGGCGGCGTCCCAGAAGGTCGGATCGAGGCCCGCGTCGGCGAGCGGCGTGCCGAGGTTGCCGCCGACAAAGACGCGGCCGCCGGCCGCCTGCAGCATCGCCCCGAGCAGCGTCGTCGTGGTGCTCTTGCCGTTGGTCCCGGTGATCGCCAGCAGCGGGCAGGTGAGGACGCTCGCCGCCAGCTCGATCTCGCTCCACACCGGCACGCCGTGCGCGACGGCGGTAACGAGCAGCGGGTGATCGTGCGGCACGCCGGGGCTGGGCACGACCAGATCGGCGCCGTCGAGGCCGGCGGCGCGATCGTCGCCAAGCTGAAGGGCGATCGTCTCCGGCCACTCCTCGTCGCGTGTTGCGTCGGCGGCGCGCTCGAGCACCCGCACGCGGGCGCCGTGCGCGGCCAGCAGGCGCGCCGCGCTGCGCCCCGCCCGCCCGGCGCCGATGACCACGGCGCGCATGCCGGTCAGCGTCGTCATCGCAGCTTCAGCGTGCTCAGGGCGACCAGGGCGCAGAGAATGGAGAGGATCCAGAAGCGCACGATGATCTGCGGCTCCGGCCATCCCTGCAGCTCGAAGTGGTGATGAATCGGGGCCATGCGGAAGATACGCTTGCGGCGCAGCTTGAATGACGCCACCTGCAGGATGACCGAGAGAGCCTCGACGACGAAGACGCCGCCGGCGATCACCAGCACCAACTCCTGCTTGGTGATCAGCGCGACGATGCCGAGCGCGGCGCCGAGCGGCAGGGCGCCGATGTCGCCCATGAACATCATCGCCGGATAGGCGTTGAACCACAGGAAGCCGAGCCCGGCACAGACCAGCGCGGCGCAGAAGACGGCCAGTTCGCCGGCGCCGGCGACGTAGGGCACCTGCAGGTACTCGGCCAGGCGCAGGTTGCCGGCGGCGTACGCGAAGATGCCGTAGGTGAAGGCGGTGGTCATCACCGGGCCGATCGCCAATCCGTCAAGGCCGTCGGTGAGATTGACGGCGTTGGCGGTGCCGACCAGCAGCACGGCGGCGAATGGAACGTACAGGAGGCCGAGATCGAGCCGCCAGGTCTTGAAGAACGGGAAGTAGAGCGCCGTGTCGAAGCCGGGGACATTGTAGAGGAACGCCCCGGCGGCGAGGCCGATGGCGAACTCCCAGCGCAGGCGCGTCGCACCCGGCAGGCCCTTCGAGTTGGCGCCGGTCAGCTTACGCCAGTCGTCGACGAAGCCGATGGCGGCGAAGCCGCCGGTGACCGCGAGCACCAGCCAGACGTAGGCCTTGGTCAGGTCGCCGAGCAGCAGCGTCGCCACCACCAGCGAAGTGAGGATGAGCGTGCCCCCCATGGTCGGCGTCCCGGCCTTGGCGAGGTGGCGTTCCGGCCCATCGGGACGAATGTGCTGGCCGATCTTGGCCGCGGTGAGGGTGCGGATCAGCCACGGGCCGAGGACGATCGACACCACCCACGCGGTCAGCGCCGCCAGCACGGCCCGGAAGGTGATGTAGCGCAGGACGTTGAGCGCCGAGTACGTCGTGTGCAGCGGGTAGAGCAGCAGGTACAGCATCAGGCGGCACCCCCGCGCTCGACCAGGCGCGCCACCACCTCGGCCATGCGCGCGCCGAAGCGGCGCACGCCGACCTCGTCGTCGGCGCCGCGCGAGCCCTTGACCAGGATGACGTCGCCGGGCTGCCAGCGCGCCGCCAGCAGGGCGACGGCGGCCGCCGCGTCGGCGCAGACATCGACGGCCAGGCCGGCACGTCGGGCGCCGTCGGCCAGCGATGCGGCGCCGGGTTCAACCGCCACCAACCAGCGCACACCGGCGGCGGCGGCGTGCGCGCCGACGGCGGCGTGCAGCGCGGCGCTCTCGGCGCCGAGCTCACGCATCTCGCCCAGCACCGCGATCGGCCGCCCGGGCAGACGGCCAACGGCGTCGAGCGCGGCGCAGGCGCTGTCCGGATTGGCGTTGTAGGCGTCGTTGATCAGGGTCACGCCGTTGGCGAGGCGCACGACCTGCATGCGCATCGCCGGCGGCGCGGCGGCGGCGAGGCCGGCGGCGATGGCCGCCAGGCCGATGCCCGCCGCGTGCGCGGCGGCGGCGGCGGCGAGCGCATTGTGGATATTGTGCCGGCCGGCGGCGCGCAGGTGGACCACGGCGCGGTCGGCGGCGACGCAGAGCACGAAGGAGAGACCGTCGGCGCCGCGGTCGTCGACCGCCTCGGCACGCACCGCGCGGCCGGCGCCGAACTCGACGCGGCGGCCGGGGAACGCGGCGGCGCTGTGCGCCACCCGGGCGTCGTCCATGTTCACCGCGATGACGCCGTCGGCCGACATGCCCGCGAAGAGTTCGCCCTTGGCACGCGCCACGCCGGCGAGACTGCCGACGCCCGCCAGGTGCGCGGCCCCGACATTGGTGATGACGCCGACACTGGGCGAGGCAATGGCGGTCATGCGAGCGATCTCGCCGAAGGCGTTCATGCCCATCTCGACCACGGCCAGCGCTTCGTCGCCGCGCAGGCGCAGCAGCGTCAGCGGCACGCCGACGAGGTTGTTGAGATTGCCCTCGGTCCACAACACGCGGCGCCCCGGATAGGCGGCGACGGCAATCGCGGCGAGCATCTCCTTGGTCGTCGTCTTGCCGTTGCTGCCAGTGATGGCGACCAGCGTCCCGCCCCACTGTCGGCGTGCGTGCGCGGCGAGGTCGCCGAGGGCGCGCAGGGTGTCGGCGACGACGACCGCGCATCTCGCCGCGACCCCAGCCGGCAGGTGATCGACCAGCACGGCCGCGGCGCCGGCGCGCAGCGCGTCGGCGGCGAAGACGTGGCCGTCGAAGCGGGCACCGCGCAGGGCGACGTAGAGGCGGCCGGCGACGCCGCCACGCGTGTCGATGCAGATGCCGTCGCACGGCGGCAGAGCCGGCGCGACCGCCGCGCCGGTCGCCCGCGCAATGTCCGCACCGGTCCAGTGCATCGCTGCCTCCCCCTGCGCGCGCGCAGCCACGGCCGTCATGCCGTCACGATGCGCTGGAGGCAAAGTACAGCGTCAGAGTCCGCTCGGCCGCCACGGCGCCGGGCAGCGGCGTCTGGCGGGTGACGTAGCCGGAGCCCTCGACGCGCACCGTCCAACCCTCGGACTGGGCGCGCACCAACGCGTCGCGCATGGCCAGACCGTGGAAGCTCGGGACGCCGCCGGGGGTGGCGAGATCCTCGAACACGGCTTCGTCATCCAGCAGCGGCTCGACCCGCACCGCCGCTTCAATCAGCAGGTTGGGGCGGACCGGCGGCACGGCGGCAGCCGGCAGCACCGGCGCCAGGATGCCGCGCCGGGTCAGGCCGTACTCGGCGACGGCGCGGAAGACGGGCGCCGCGACGACCCCGCCGTAGGTCGCCTTGCGCGGCGTATCGAGCACCACCAGGATCACCAGCCGCGGCGCCTCGGCTGGCACGAAGCCGATGAACGACGACATCCGGTCGCGGGGATGGTAGCGCCCGGTCTGCGCGTCGACCTTCTGCGCCGTACCGGTCTTGCCGGCGACGCGGAACCCGTCGATGCGCGCGTTGCTGCCGGTGCCGTCCTCGGTCACTCCGACCAGCATCTCGGTGACGGCTTTCGCGGTCTGTTCCGACATCACGCGACGCTCGACCTGCGGCCTGCCGGTGTACCGCACGTGGCCGTCGTCGTCGGTAATGCGCTTGATGGCGTAGGGCCGCAGGAGGCGGCCGCCATTGGCGATGGCGGCGAAGGCGCGCGTCAGTTGCAACGGCGTCACCGCCAGGCCCTGTCCGAAGGCGTTGGTCACCAGATGGATGCGACCCCACTTTTCGATCGGTCGTAACAGCCCCGACGCCTCGCCCGGCAGGTCGATGCCGGTCGGCCGTCCGAAGCCGAACGCCTCGACGGCGGCGCCGAAGCGGTCGATACCGAGACGCTCGGCGATCTTGGCGCAGCCGATGTTGCTCGACTGCGCGATCACCTCGGCGAAGGTGAGAATGCCGTGCGGATGGGCGTCGCGGATGACGCGTTTGCCCACCGGATAGCGACCGTTCTCGCAGTTGACGCGTTCGCTCGGACGCACGACGTGCTCTTCGAGCGCGGCGGCGGCGAGAAAGGCCTTGAAGGTGGAGCCGGGCTCGTAGACGTCGGTGATGGCGCGGTTTCGATGGCGATTCGGGCCTGCGCTGCCGCCGCGGTTGGGGTCGAAGCGCGGCGCGGTGGCCATGGCCAGCACCTCGCCGGTTTGCGGATCGAGCGCCACCAGCGTCCCGGCAGTGGCGTCGAAGTCGCGCACGGCGCGCTCGAGCTCCTCTTCGGCGACGCGCTGCAGCGCCGCGTCGATGGTCAGTTCGACGTGGGCGCCGGCGTGCGCAAGCGCCTCGCCCGCGTCGCCCATGTCGAACTGACGCCCAATCCCATCGCGCCCGACGACCAGGGCCTGCACACCACCGCGCAGCTCCGCATCAAGGGCGCGTTCCACGCCCTCCAGGCCCTGGCCGTCGACGTTCGTGAAGCCCAGCACCTGGCCGGCCAGCGCGCCGTGCGGGTAGACCCGCTGGCGCGCCGGCTCGCTGCCGATGCCTGGCACCTTCATCTGTTCGAGCGTCGTCCACGTCTCGAGTGACACCTGCCGCCGCAGCCAGACAAAAGAGGCGCCGGCCGATGCGTGGCGCCGTAACTCGTCTTGCGACAGGTCGAGCGTTTGCGCCACGAGGCGCGTCACCTCCGGCTGGCGCGGGAACTCCTTCGGGCGCACGTACACAGCCACCGACTCGCGGCTGAGGGCCAAGGGCTCGCCGTTGCGATCGGTGATCGGACCGCGCATCGCCACGATCGGCACATTGCGCTGATGCTGCCGATCGGCGCGCTGCTTGAAGGAGTGACCCTGCAGGATTGTCAATTGCACGGCGCGCGCCGCCAAACCGCCGAAGACGGCGGCGAAGATCAGCCCCACCATGGCGAGGCGCTGGCGCGTCGTCCGGCCGGTCACGGCAGCAGCTCCTCCTCACCGCGTCCCGGTCGGCGCATGCCAAGGCGCTGCTCGGCAAGCGCCTCCACATGCGCCGTACTGTCGGCCGCGGCAGCCTTGAGCTCGAGCTCCCGCCCCTCACGCCCCAACGCCGCCACAAGCTGCCGCGTCACCGACAGTCGGTACCCGGCCTCCACCACCATCAACCGCACCCGCACGTAGCCGAGTAGTAGACACACTGCGCAGGCGCCCAGCAGCACGCCCCACGCGATCAATCGCCGCACCTCGCGCGAGCGTGCGGCGCGCACGTTTTGCGGCTGCCGCGTATGCGGCATCGACGCCGGGAACGCGAGAACGGTCTGGCGCGCGGCGACCGGGGTCATGCCGTCACAGCCCCAACTCGCCGAGAACGCCGGGCTCGCTGACCACCTTCTGCTCGCCCGCCAAGTGGACCGGCTGCCACTTCGCGCGGTCCCAGACGCGGAACTTGCCGCGGGCGCCGGCGAAGACGACTTCCTTGCTCAGCGTCGCGTACTCCCGCAGCACCGGCGGCACCAGCAACCGCCCCTGCTTGTCGACGACGCACTCATGCGCGCCGGGCAGGTAGAAGTTGTCGTAGAACTCTATCGCCGCGGCGGACAGGTCGGCGCGCTCGCTGATCCGCGCCTCGAGCTTCAGCCACTCGGCATAGGGGCGCGCTTCGAGGCAGCGCCCGTCGCCGACGCGAAAGTTGGTGACAAACAGGCGCTCGTCACCCAACTCACGCAACACCTCGCGGAATCGGACGGGTACGTTGAGGCGACCCTTCTCATCGATGCGCTGCTCGAAGGTCCCGCGAAACATGGCCACCCGCACCCGTCCGATCCACTGGGGCTCCCCTCACCACCACTCCCCACCACTTTTGCCCACCTCGCTATAGAAGGGAGTTCCCCAGCTGTCAATAAAAAAAGCGCCCCGCGAGGCGGGACGCTTCTTTTTCTTGCAAGTCGGCTGGACAAGTCGGCTGGAGAGGACCTGTAAGCCGGATTCTGTGCCCCGGTTACCCGGGGCGGCAGTCATTCCTCTGGGCTGGCGGTTGCCCGCCAGCTCAAGCGACGCACCTGAGGTCAAGCGCGGGCCACGCAACCTCGTGTTGGTCTTGCTCCGGGTGGGGTTTACCGCGCGACGCCGTCACCGACGCCGCGGATCGTCACCGATCGTTTCACCGACTCCCCGCCGCAGCGGGGCCGTCTCCTTTCTGTGGCACTTTCCCCTGATCGCTCAGGGCCGCTGTTAGCGGCCACCCTGCCCTATGGAGTCCGGACTTTCCTCCCGCCCCGATCCGGGACGAGCGACTGCCCGGTCCTCTCCAGCCACGGGGTCTCTACAGGATGATGGAGGGCGCGGCTACGCCGCGCCCTCCGCGTGCCGGGCGACGCGCCGCCCAACCCAGGCCCATCAGGTCGCGTCGATGAACAGGATGCGGTGACAGTTCGGGCACTGGCGAACGATGTCGCGGTACTTGAGCAGCTCATTATAGAACTGCGGCGGCACCTGCATGCGGCAGCCGGTGCAGATGCCGGCGGCGGCGGCGACGACGGCGCTGCCGCCGCGGCGGTCGAACAGCTGCTCGTACTTGCTGCGCAGGCCCGGATCCATGCCCAGCGCGAGTTCCTCGCGCTGGCCGATCTCCGCCTGCACCGCCTGCCGCAACTCCTCGGCCTGGGCGCGCCGCTCGGCGACGATGTCGGCGGCGCGCGCCTCGAGCCCAGCCAGCGCATCCTTTGCCGCGGCGAGCTGGATGACGAGGCTCTCGAGCGTCTCCATGGTCCGGATCAGCTCATCCTCGGTCAGCGTGTTGGCCTCCTTGCTGAGGTCGATCTCGCGCTGCAGGGCGAGCAACTCGGTCGAGTTGCGGACGCGATTCATGCGCATGCGGTTGTCGCGGATCTTGTTGCCGCTCAGCTCGAGCTGGCGATCCATCTCGATGCGCCGCTTCTCGAGCCCGTCGCGTTCGACCCCCAGCGCGGTCACGGTGTCGCGGTGCCGGGTCAGCTCGAGCTCGAAACCATCCGCTTCGCTGACCAGCGCCGTCATACGGTCGCGGCGGTCCTTGAGGCGGCGATCGACGTCCTGCAACGCCGCCAGCCGCCCGATGTCGGTTGTGATTGGTGCGGTCACGATGATCATCTTCTCCTTGCGTAAGTGGGCCCACCAGGATTCGAACCTGGGACCTACCGGTTATGAGCCGGCGGCTCTGACCAGACTGAGCTATGGGCCCGGGGAGTGTTTCAACGGCGGCCCACCGCGCAGCCCGGCCAGCGGCCGCGTCGGGCGACGCAGCTTGCGCAGCGCCTTGGCCTCGATCTGCCGAATGCGCTCGCGCGTCACCGCGAAACGTTGTCCAACTTCCTCCAGCGTGTAGTCGGTCGGTTCGCCGAGACCGAAGCGCAGGCGCAGCACCTGCTCCTCGCGCGGCGTCAATGCGGCCAGCGCCTGGCGCGTCTGCTCGCGCAGGTTCAAGCTCATGACCGCGTCGATCGGCGCCGTCGCCCGCGTATCCTCGATGAAGTCGCCGAGGGTCGAATCCTCGTCCTCGCCGACCGGGGTCTCGAGCGACACCGGCTGCTTCACCACCTTCAGCACGCCGCGCACCTTGTCGAGCGGCATCTCCAGCCGCGCCGCGAGCTCCTCGGTGGACGGCTCGCGGCCGAGCTCCTGCACCAACGCCCGCGAGGTGCGCAGCAGCTTGTTGATCGTCTCGATCATATGCACCGGGATGCGGATGGTGCGCGACTGGTCGGCGATGGCCCGCGCCATCGCCTGGCGGATCCACCAGGTCGCATAGGTCGAGAACTTGTAACCACGCTGGTACTCGAACTTGTCGACCGCGCGCATCAGGCCGATGTTGCCCTCTTGAATGAGGTCGAGCAGCGGCAGGCCGCGGTTGGTGTACTTCTTGGCGATGCTGACCACCAGGCGCAGGTTGGCCTCGATCAGCTCCTGTTTACCGGCGCGGACGACGCGTTCAGCCTCCTCGAGACGCGCCAGCGCGGCGCTACGCTCGTGCGCCGAGGCGCGCCGCATCTCGGCAATCGCGGCGGCAAAGTGGCGATCGTGCAGGCGCAGGGCCTCGACGGCGGCGACCAGCAGCTCGCGCTTGGCCGCCAGCGTTTTCTCACTGCCGCTGCGCTCGGCGCGCGCGACGGCGGCGACCAGCGTCGCCGCGGCGGCGAACTGGCGCAGGACGCCGTCGCGCAGACGTGCCTCCTCCTGTTCGACGCTGTCGCTGTCCTCGTCGAGGTCGCGCAGGACGTCGCGCAGGCGCAGGTCCTCGATCTCGAGTCGCTCGCCCAGCCCCAGGAAGTAGGCGCGCGCCGCCGGCGCGCGCAGCGTCTCGGCCAGCAACAGGCGCTGCGCCGCTTCGATGCGCCGCGCGATGCGCACCTCGCCGTCACGGGTGAGCAGCGCGACTCTGCCCATCTCGCGCAGGTAGAGGCGCACCGGATCGACGCTCGGATCGGGCTCCGCGCTGGCGGCGGGCGGCCGCGGGGCCTCCCACTGCGCGCGGCCGAAGATCTCGGCGACGTCCTCGCTGCCCGCCGCACCGAGGTCGATCAGTGGCGCTCGCTCGCCACCCGATTTCGCGGTCGCCGTTGGCCGCATCTCCGCTGGTTCGCGTTTCCTCACCCCGCCCCCCCTTCGCGCCGCCGGACGCTGTTCAGATCCGCCAGTCGATCGCGCCAATCCTCGCCGCCGCGCGACTCGGCGCGCCGCAACTCAGTGGCCAGCACCTGGCGCTCGGCGCGGGCCGCGCGGACCTCGATGCGCTGCACGCAGTCCTCGGCGGCGCGCATCCGCTCCGTCGCATCGGCCAGCGGCCCGGTCTCGAGCGCCGACGTCGTCAACCGGCGCGCCAGCGCGTCGGGCAGCGCCTCGATCACGTCGGCGAGCGGCCGCCCGGCCACCGCCGCAGCGGCGATGCGCTCGCCGGCCGCGGCGAGATCGGCGGCGCGCAGACGCGCCAGCGTCCCGCGCGCCACGACCCACGCCGCCACCGCCGGGTCGGCCGCCATGATCTCGATCAGCATACGTTCCTCGATCGGCCAGGCCTGTTCGCCGGCCGCCCCAACCGGCGTTGCCGGCGCCCGCGTCGGCGACGGCGCCGCGCCGCGGGCGCGACGGAAGACGTCCTCGGGCAGGCCCAGACGAGCCGCCGCCTGGCGCACCAGCTGCGCCAACTGCATCTCGTTCTCGACCCGGACCAGGACGCGCGCCACCTCGTCCGCGACCTTGGTGCGCTGCGGCAATGGCGCGCCAGGCGGGAGCACCGTGTCGAAGTAGAAGTCGAGCAACGACGGCGCCGCGTCGAGCAGCACCCGCGTCGCCGCGGCGCCGTGTTGGCGGGTGTAGGTATCGGGATCGAAGCCGTCGGGGAGGAAGGCGGCGCGGCCCCAGACCCCGGCCTCGGCGCAGATGGCGAAGGCGCGCACCGCGGCCTGGCGGCCGGCGCGATCGCCGTCGAAGAAGAAGAACACCGCCAGCTGATCGCCGCCGAGCGGCTGCAGGACGCGCAACTGCGCCGTGCTCAGGGCCGTCCCGAGCGTCGCGACGGCGTAGCCGATGCCTTCCTGGACGAGCAACAGCGCGTCCATGTAGCCCTCGACGAGCACCGCGCGCGACTCGCGCTGGATGGCGTCGCGGGCCTCGGCGACGCCGTACAGGCCCTCGCCCTTGCGGAACAGCGGCGTCTCGGGCGAGTTCAGATACTTCGGCTGATCATCGCCGAGCGTGCGCCCACCGAAGGCGATGGTGCGGCCGCGGCGGTCGCGGATGGGAAACATCAGGCGGCCGCGAAAGCGATCGTAGACGCGCCCGTCGTCGCGCTGGCCGAGCAGCCCGGCCTGCAGGGCGACCTCGCGCGGCACCTGCTGACGCTCGAGCTCGCCCGCCAGCGCGCTGCCGGTCGCCGGCGCGAAGCCGAGACCGTAGCGTTCGATGGTCGCGTCGGCGACGCCGCGTTCGGCGAGATAGCGGCGCGCCGCGGCACCGGCCGGACTCGCCAGCGCGGCGCGGAAGACCTGCTCGGCGCGCGTATTGGCGTCGTACAACTCCTGCCGGCGGCGCGCCGCCGGATCGTCGGCGCCGTCGGCGGGCATCGCCACGCCGGCGCGCGCCGCCAACTGAGCGACCGCGTCGGGAAACTCGAGCCGCTCCATCTTCATCACGAAGCTGAAGACCGTGCCGCTCTCGCCGCAGCCGAAGCAGTGGAACAGGCCGCGCTCCTCGCTGACGGTGAACGACGGCGTCTTCTCGCCGTGGAACGGGCACAGGCCGAGGTGATTGCGGCCCTGCTTCTTCAGACTGACGAAGGCGGAGATGACCTCGACGATGCTGGTCCGGTCCCGGATGGCTTGGAGCGTCTCATCAGGGATTCGGCGCGCCATCGTCGAGAGTCAGGCGCGTCGATCCGCGGTCGGCACCGCGCTGTCATGCCAGCCGGCGCGCAGCGCCTGTTCGGCGCGCGCCACCAGCGGTCGGCCGAGGCGCGAATCCAGGATCTGTCGATCGAGGCCGTGCACGAGCGGAAAGAGCTGCAGGAAGAGCAGGGCCAGGGCGGCGATGGCGGCCCCCTTGGCGGCGGCGAAGATGGCGCCGGCGGCGCGGCTCGGCAGGCGCAGCGGCCCGCGTCCCAGCACCTGGTCGCAGGCGATGCCGAGCATACTCAGCAGCCCGCTGCCGACGAGGAAGATGGCAACGAAGGCGACGCCGAGCAGGGCGGTCTGATTGATGTCCGCCTCCGGCAGTCGCGCCGCCAGCCAGGCGGCGACGCCCTCGGCGCCGCGCAGCGCCGCCCACAGGCCGACAAGCAGACCGAGGAAGCCGAAGCTCTCGCGGAAAATGCCGCGCCACGTGCCGCGTATGGCGCAGAGCAGGAGCAGGACCACCAGCCCGATGTCGATGACATTCATTCCGGTTGCCTCTCGGCTCCTCCCGCCGCTCGGCGGCGGATTACCCTGCCGCCCGCGCCAGGCGCCGCAGGTAGCGCTTCTTCGCCGCCAGCATCTTCTTCTTGCGGCGCACGCTGGGCTTCTCGAAGTGCTCCCGCTTGCGCAGCTCCGAGAGGATGCCGGCCTTCTCGCACTGCTTCTTGAAGCGGCGAATCGCCACCTCGATCGGTTCGTTGTCTTTTACGCGGACGCCAGCCATGTGGTGGGGGATCTCCTCTCCGAGCGCAGCCTAACCCGTGTCTTTTATTCGATGCCCCAGCGGTGTCAAGCCGGGAGGAGCCGCTCGGGGAAGTCGCTGATGATCCCATCGACGCCCAACTGGGCGAGGGCGGCGATGGCGTCGGGCTCGTTGACGGTCCAGACGTTGAGGCGCAGGCCGCGGCGCCGCGCCTCCGCCACCACGGCGGCGTCGACGAGGCTCCACAGCGGGTGCACGGCGGCCGCGCCGAGGGCCGCGGCGTGCGCGAACATCGGCGCGAGATCGGCGCTGTGCCAGAGGACGCCGAGGCGCGCCGCCGGCGCCCGCTCGCGCACCGCCGCGAGGGCGCCCATGTCGAAGCACGAGATGATCGTATCGGCCAGGCGGCCGCGCTGTTCGAGCAGCGTGACAAGCGCGGCGGCCGTGGCCGGCCAGTCCTGCGGCGGACTCTTGATCTCGACGTTGAGCGCGGCGCGGCCGCTGGTCAGCGCCAGAACCTGGTCGAGCGACGGCACGCGCTCGCCGGCCCAGCGCGCCGCGAACCACGTCCCGGCATCGAGCCCCTGCAACTCGGCCAGAGTCCGGTCGCGCACCGGCCCGCTGCCGGCCACCGTGCGGCCGAGCTGGCGATCGTGCAGGACCACCAGCGCCCCGTCGCGACTGAGCTGCACGTCGAGCTCGATCATGTCGACAGCGAGTTCGAGCGCCCGTGCGAAGGCCGCCGCCGTCAGCTCGGGCCGTGTTCCCGCCGCGCCGCGATGGGCGATGCGCGCGTAACTCACGCGGCGGGCTTACCAGAGGCGGCGGTGATCAGCTATCAGCAGGGGTGCGATGATGGTGACCGAGCGGGCGCGGGCGTGAGCGGGCGCAGGTGGACGGCGGTGACGATCACCGTCCCGGTCGCACTGGCCGAGGCCGTCGAAAGCTTCCTGCTCGATGCCGGCGCGCCCGGCCTGGCCAGCCAGGACGACCCGACCGGCGTGCGCATCACGGCGCATTTCAGCGCGGCGCCGCCGCTGGCGGCGCTGCAGACCTACTGCGACGGTTTGGCGGCGCCCGGTGCCGCGTCGGCGCCGGTGCGCATCACCACCGCCACGGTCACCGACGACGGCTGGGCGGAAAACTGGAAGACGCACTTCCCGCCCCTGGCGATCGGCCGCCGCCTCTTCGTCCACCCGCCGTGGATCGACGCGATCCCGCCCGATCGTCTGCCGATCCTGCTCGATCCCGGCATGGCCTTCGGCACCGGCCACCACGCCAGCACGCGCGGCTGCCTGGAACTGCTCGAGCCGGCGATGGCGGGCCGCGGCGGTTGCCGCGTGCTCGACCTCGGCACGGGCTCGGGCATTCTCGCCATCGCCGCGGTGAAGCTCGGCGCCGCGGCGGCCTGGGGCGTCGACATCGACCCCGACGCCTGCGCCGTGGCGGCAGAGAACACGGCGGCGAACGGCGTCGCCGACCGCGTCCACCTCGGCACCGACCTCGCCGCCGCGCCGCCGCCGTTTGCGATCGTCCTCGCCAACCTCTTCGCCGCGCAGCTGGTGGAGTTCGCGCCCACCATCGCCGCGCACCTGGCACCCGGCGGCATCGCCATCGGCGCCGGCGTCCTCGCCAGCGAGGCCGAGGCGGTGCGCCGCGCCTGGCGGGCGGCCGGACTGGCGCCGGTCGACGAATGGAGCGGCGACGGCTGGGTGGCGCTCGCCTGGCGGCGGCCGCTGTGAGCGGCCACCTGCCGCGCTTCCTGATCGCCGCTGCGGCGACGGTCGGAGAGGTCGTGCGTCTCGCCGGCGAGGAGGCGCGCCACGCGCGTGTCCGTCGCCTCACCTGCGGCGAGGCCGTGGCACTGTTCGACGGCGCCGGCCACGCCTGCGAGGGCGCCGTCGAAACGGTGGCGCGCGACGCCATCGCGGTGCGGGTGACGCACGTCCTGCCGCCGCGGCAGGGCGAATCGGCCCTGTCACTGACGCTCGCCATTGGCCTGCTCAAGGCCGACAAGCTCGACTGGGTGATCGAAAAGGCGACCGAGTTGGGCGCCATGCGCATCCAACCATTCGCCAGCGCGTTTACCCTCGCCCAGCCGTCCGCGGCGCGGCAGATGCGCTGGCGTCAGGTGGCGTTGAGCGCCGCGAAGCAATGCGGCCGCTCGGTGGTGCCGGAGGTGGCGGTGCCGCTCGACTTCGCCGCCCTGCTGGCCCAGCCGGCTGCGGCGCGCCTGTTGTTCGCCGAGCACGGGGAGACCGTATCGGTGTCGGCGCTGCGGCTCGCCGCGCCGGCGAGCGCGCTGCTGGTGGTCGGGGCCGAGGGCGGCTTCACCGCCGCCGAGATCGACGCGGCGCGCGACGCCGGATTCCACGCCATCAGTCTCGGTCCGCGCGTGCTGCGCGCCGAAACGGCCGCGGTCGCGGCCACGACGCTCTGTCAGGCGCGCTGGGGCGACCTCGCCGCGCCGCACTGACGTGGCCGGGCGCTTGCGCGCCCGCGTCCCGACGCCCTAGCATCCCGCCCCATGCCGCCGCTGCGCTTCGCCTTCGTCATGGATCCGATCGAGCGGATCCTGCCCGACAAGGACACGACCTTCATGTTCATGCTCGAGAGCGATCGGCGTGGACACGAGGCATACGTGGTCGGAATCGACGACCTGTTCCTCGAGCGCACCACGCCGCACGCGCGGGCGCGCCGCGCCATGGTGCGACGGCCGAGCGCCGACGACGGGTCGCACCACCGGCTGTACGAGGCGCGCGTCGCGCGGCTCGATTGGTTCGACGCCATCTTCATGCGCAAGGATCCGCCCTTCGACATGGCGTTCCTCTTCGCCACGCACGTGCTGTCGCTCGTCGATGCCACGCGCACGCTGGTGATCAACGACCCGCGCGGCCTGCGCGACGCCAACGAGAAACTCTACGCGCTCAACTTTCCCGACGTCATTCCCGACAGTCTCGTCACCGCCGACCATGCCCGTCTGAAGACCTTCCTCGACGCGCTCGGCGGCGAGATGATCGTCAAGCCACTCGACGGCGCCGGCGGTGCGGGCGTCTTCCACCTGCAGCGCGCCGACCGCAACCTCAACGCCATCCTCGAGGCCGCCACCGCCGACGGGCGGCGCCCGATCATGGCGCAGCGCTACCTGCCGGAGATCCGCCAGGGCGACAAGCGCATCATCGTGCTCGACGGCGAGCCGCTCGGGGCCGTGCTGCGCGTGCCGCGCGAGGACGAGACGCGCGGCAACATCCACGTCGGCGGCGTCACGGAACGCGCGCCACTCAGCCCGCGCGACCGCGCCGTCTGCGCCCGCCTGGCGCCGCGCCTGCGCGCCGACGGCTTGTGGTTCGTCGGCCTCGACGTGATCGGCGACTGGCTCACCGAAGTGAACGTCACCAGCCCGACCGGCATCCAGGAGATCAACGCCCTCGACGGCGTCACGCTCGAGCGCCCGGTGCTCGATTTCGTCGAGCGGCGCGTCGCCGCCCTGCGGCCGTCTTGACCGCGCCAGGGGGGCTCGGTAACAACGCGGGTCTTCAGGGACGCGCGGGCAGGTAGCTCAGTCGGTAGAGCAAGGGACTGAAAATTCCTGTGTCGGCGGTTCGACTCCGCCCCTGCCCACTCTTCTCCCCCCGACCACGGCAGCGTCGGCGGGCCGCCCATCAGGGAAGCAGGCGAATCTGACCGGGCAGCGGACGGGCGCTGCGCGGCACCTTCTGGCGCGGCGCACGGCCGGGGTTGGCGGGCTCGAAGAACACCGCCAGGTCGATGTCGAAGGCGTCGGCGATCGCCTCCAGGTGGCCGATCAGCGGCACGTGGCGGCCGCTCTCCCAGCGCCGCACGGTGCTCGCCGAGACGCGCCCGACGCGCGCCGCGAAGGCCTCCGGCGACAGGCCGAAGGCCTGCCGCAGTGCTCGCAGGGTGGCTGGATTCCAGCGCTGGCCGCGTCCCATGGCGTCAAAACGACACGGCCCCCGAGTCTCGAGAGACCCGGGGGCCGTGCCCCGTGCATACGTCAGATCAGACGGATCACTGCGGCGAAGCGCAGTCCACCGCCAGCGTGCTGGCGATGTCGCCGAGGGCGGAGCCGAAGAAGTTGACGGCGCCGCGGATCTTCAGGCCGGTGAGGTCACCGGCCTCGTAGTTCGCGCAGGTCACCGGCGTCCCCTGCCCGCCCGCCGGCTCACCAGACTTCGGCACCGTCGTGCCGGGCTGGAAGTTGGCGTCGGTGATCAGGGTGGTGGCCGTACCCGTGGTCAGCGCCACGCAGGTGGTGCCGACGTTGATGCGGATATCCGTGCCGTCGCAGGGCGGCTGGTTTTCGACCACCAGGACCGAGCCCAGGTTGCACTGGAAGTCGCCCGGACGCGCCGGCGCACCGACGGCGCCGTTGACGCACTGGCACTGGCAGATGTCGAAGTTGTTGCCGACGGGATCGGGGCCATTGCAGGCGCCGCTGTTGGAGGCGAGGCATTCGGCGTCGTTGAGGCAGGCCAGGCCGGTCCCCTCGGAGCAGTAGCCGGTGCAGCCGGAGGACTGCTGGACGGCGCCGATCGAGTCGCAGTGGGTGTCGCACAGGGTCTCGCAGGCGGCGTCGCCGGTGCACGTGCCGACGTTGCCGTCGGAGCGGACCTCGATGTCGAGCGGCGAGCCGCCGTCACAGTCGATCTTCGCCGGCGCACACGGCTCGAGGGCCTGCGTGATGCAGACGAAGCCGATGCTCGGGATGTTGACCGGGGCCAGCGTGCCGATCTCGCAGCTCGACGACGCCTCGCCGCTCGCCGTGTCCACCGAACCGGCGTTGATGATCAGCGACCCGTCCAGCGCAAAGGTCAGCGGCACCGGCAGGGCGAAGATGCCGAGGGCCAGACTGCTGGCCGTCGCGGCCTGCCCAGGCGTCGGGTTGGTCAGGAGGTTGCACGTCTGACTGCCGAGTCCTGCCTCCGGCGTCGCCGTCGGCGTCGCCGTCGGCGAGACCGTCGGACACCCGTTCAGCGCGGTGTTGACGCCCTGAATCAGCTGCCCGATCGTCACTTCGCCGTCCGAGTTGGCGAACGCCTCGCAGGCACTGACCGGCTGGCTGCCGAGGGCGATGTTGACGCCCGTGATGAGGTTGCCGATCGAGACCTCGCCAGCGCCGGAGCAGTCACCGACGCATTGCGCCTGCACCGGCGCGCTGCCGAGCGCGATGCCCAACGCACTACCCACCAGGGCCAGCGTCGCCGCGCGCCCGAGATTCCAACGTGATGTCATGTCTCCTCCTTCAGATACGCCCAATTTCGGATTCGAGTCCCCGCCGGCCACGCCCCGAGCATCGTGGAGCGCGGCAAGAGTGTCTAGTCGATTCCGGCCCGGACTTGCAATGCCACGGCAGGCGTCCGCAGTATGCCCGATGCCGCGCGCCGGGCTCGACGCCGCCGGGCTGGCGCGCCTGCGCGCCGCCGCCGCCAGCCGGGGCGTCGATCCCGCCGCCCCGCTGTTCGCCCCCGACAGCATCACCCGGCGGGTCAACCGCGAAGCCGTCCTGCTGCTCGGCGGCGGCCGCGCCCTGCTGCTGCAGCTCGCCCACCCCCTCGTCGCCGCCGGCGTCGCCGCCCACAGCCGCTTCGAACAGGAACCGCTGCGGCGCCTGTGGCGCACACTCGAGCGCACCCTGACGATCGCCTTCGGCAGCGGCGCCGAGGCGCTCGCGGCGGTGCGCCGCATCGAGGGTGCGCACGTGCGCGTGCGCGGCAGGCTGGGCGAGGCGTGCGGACCCTTCCGGCGCGGCACGCCGTACGACGCCAACGACCCGGCGCTGCTGTTCTGGGTGCATGCCACCCTCGTCGACAGCGCCCTGGTCGCCTACCAGCGCTTCGTCGCGCCCTTGTCGGTGGCGGAGCGGCGGCGCTTCTACGACGAATCGCGCCGCAGCGCCCGACTGTTCGGCATCCCGGCGCGCTGCATCCCGGCCGACGAGGCAGCATTTCAAGCCTACATGCGCGACATGCTGCGCGGGCCGACGCTGACCGTCGGCCGTGACGCGCGCAGCATCGCCGCGGCGCTGTTGAGCCCGCCCCTGCCGCCGCCCCTGCGCCAGCTCGCCGGCGCGGCGCGTCTGCTCACCGTCGGGCTGCTGCCGCCGCCGATCCGGCGCCGCTACGCGTTGCCGTGGGGCCCGCTGCGCGAACGCAGTCTGGACGCCGCGGCCGCGCTGCTGCGCGTCGGCCTGCCGCTGCTGCCGGCGCCGCTGCGCGAATTTCCGCAGGCACGCGGCGCCTGAGCGGTTGCCAGGTTGGATTCTCCTGTGGGCCGTGCTTGGCTCCGGCGTCCGCCATGATGCTCGACCACCTCCTGCTGGCGGCCTTTGCCGGCACCGCGCTGGCCGACTGGATCGCCGTCGCGCGCGGCTGGCAGGCGCTGCGCTGGGTCGCCAAGCCGGCGGCGCTCGCCCTGTTGCTGTTGTGGGCGGCGCTCGCCCCGTCAGCCGGGTGGCCGCTGCTGGCGGCGCTGACCTTCTCGCTGCTCGGCGACGTCTACCTGATGCTGCCGGCGAACCTCTTCGCCGCCGGCCTCGGCGCCTTCCTGATCGGACACGTATGCTACCTGTTCGCCTTCGACGCGCCGCTGCTGGCGCGCGGCCTGTGGCTGGTCGGCGTGCTGGGGCTGGCGACTCCGGTGACGCTGCGCATCCTGCGCGCCATCCCGGCGGCGCCGCTGCGCGTCGCCGTCGTGGCATACATGCTGGTGCTTGCCGCCATGGTCGCCTCGGCGGCGGCCTCCGGCAGCCTTCTCGCCGCGCTCGGGGCGGCGCTGTTCATGTTATCGGATTCGATGATCGCGTGGAGTCGCTTCGTGGCACCGTTCCCCGGCGCGCGCCTGGCGAACATCGTCACGTACCACGTCGGGCAGTACCTGTTGGTGTCGGTGCTGAGGTGAATGGGGAAGGTGACCGGTGCTGGCCGATGTGGAGTGGGGGGGGGGCGCGCCCCGGGCCGGGGCCGCGCGGGGGGGCCGGGGGAGCCCCCCCCCAGTACACGCGGGGGGGGGGGCCCCCCCCGCCAAACCGGCGGCCCGGCGGCCAATCCCCCGGCAAACCCCCC
>JANNRA010000048.1:0-30436 GCA_031401035.1 bacterium
CCGCCGCCGCGCCGCGCCGGCGCTCGCGCAGCGCCGCCCAGGCGTCGCGGCCAGCGACGCGCGCCGCGCCGCGCCCGAAGGCGAAGAGCAGCGCCGTGTGCGCCAGTACGTTGAGGCGCCGCGGCACACCGCGCGCCGCGCCCAGCAGGACCGCTTCCGCCGCCGGCGTGAACAACCCCGGCGCGCCGCCGGCGCGGGCGACGCGGTGCGCCAGGTAGCTTCGCGCCTGGCGCGGCGACAGCGGCCGCAGGATGCAGCGATGGGCGATGCGCTCGTTGACCTGACGCAGCTCCGGGCGCGCCAGCGTCGCCGCCAGCTCCGGTTGGCCGACCAGGACGATCTGCAGCAGCTTCGAAGAGTAGGTCTCGTAGTTGGTCAACAGACGCAGTTGCTCGAAGGTGTCGGCGTCGAGGTTCTGCGCCTCGTCGACCACCAGCGCGGCGATCGCCCCCTCCGCGTCGCAACGGCGCAGGAAGCCCTGCAGCGCTTCGAGCAGCGCCAGGCGACCGCGGCCGGGCGTCGGGACGCCGAAGTCGGCCAGCGCCAGGCGCAGCAGGTCGACGAAACCAAGGCGGGTGTTGGCCAGGTACGCGGTGTGGACGGTGGCATCGAGATCGCGCAACAGCGTGTAGAGCAGCGTCGTCTTGCCGGTGCCGACCTCGCCGACCAGGGTCGTCAGGCCGCGCCGTCCGCGCAGCGCCAGCTCGAGACCGGCGAGCGCCTCGGCGTGCGCCGGGCTGGCGTAGAGGAAATCGGGATCGGGCGAGAGCGAGAACGGCTCGACGGCAAGCCCGAAGTGCCGCAGGTACGGCGCGCCGTTCATGACGGCACCTCCGCCAACACCGGCAGGCCGCTGACGCCGGCGGCGTCGCGCGGGCCGCGCACCGTGGGATCGCGCAGCTCGGTCAGGACCGCCGTCGCGACGCCGAGCCCGAGGCTCAGGATGCCGGCGAGGGTGATGAGCAGCAGGCCGTGCGAGCGCTCCGGGCTCTGCGGCGCCTGCGCCGCCTCCACCACCGCGACGTTGACGATGCGCGAGGCGTCGAGGGCGCTGCCGAGCCGCGCCTGCTCCTGCTTGCGGGTGTACGTCAGGTAGGACTCGTTGGCGGCGCTCAACTCCTGCTCCAGGCGCGAGTGCTCGGCCGCCACGCCGTCGAGGTGGGCGATGGCGGCGCGCGTGTCGGCGAGCTGGACGCGCAGGGCGTCGACGCGCGCCCGCAGGGCCGCCGCGTCGGCGTGCGCCTGCGCCAGGCTCGCTTCGAGCGTCTGGTGCGTCGGATTGCGCGCCGTGGTGGTCTCGGCGACCATCGTCTCCTCGGCGGCGAGCAGGCGGCGCGCCGCCTGCAGTTCGCGCTCGACGTCCTGCACACGGCTGCTGCTCGGCGCGAAGCGCGACAGCAACTCGTTGCGCTCCATCTCCTTGTCCAGGACGCGCGGCTTGAGGAACTGCACCGCCTGGTTCTGCGCTCGCTTCACCTCCGCGGCGACGGTCTCCGGTTGGCGGCGGATCTCCCCTCGCAGGGTGTCGACGCGCGCCGTGGCGCTGGCCAGGCCGGCTTCGGCGTCCTGCTGCGCGACGCCGAGCTCGGTCATGCGCGCGCGCAGCAGGATGCGCTGCTCCGGAACGGCATCGAGCCCCTCGCGGCTGAAGAAGTCGCGCTTGGCGTCCTCGGCGACGCGCACCCGTTCGGCCAGCAGGGTGCGCTGTCCGGCGAAGAAGTTCGACGCCTCGATCTGCTGCCCGGCCACCGCCTGTTGGGCGACGGCGGCATCGACTAGGGCGTTGACGAAGCTCGCCGCCCATACCGGGTCGACGCCGCGCTGGCGGTAGCTGACCTCGATCAGGTTGGTCTTCTTGAGCAGCGCGACGCCGAGGTGGTCGCTGACGTCGTCGAGCCATTCGTCGAGCGGGCTCGCCGCCGGAACGCCGTGCAGCAGCCGGTAGAGCGCCCGCCCCGCCTCGCGCGGAGCGCCCAGCAGCCGTCCGAGCAGCCCCGATTCCGGCATCAGGCCCTGGTCGACCTGTGGCGCCAGAACGCGCCGAATCAGCGCCGGGCTGCGCAGCAGCTCGACCTGCGAGTTCAGGTCCTCTTCGCCGACGCGGTCGACCAGCGGCATGGCCTCGGCATCGGGCGAGATCGAGCGCGAGCGCGACGCGGTGACCATCAGCGTCGCGCTGACGCGATAGGTCGGCGCCAGGGTGAAGGCGGCCAGCGTCACCAGCAGCATGCCGGCGGCGCCGACGCGCAGGATGAGGCCGCGGCGGCGGTGCAGGGCGTCGACGAGATCGGCCCAGGTCAATAGTTCGAGATCGCGCATACGGACCTCCTCAGAAAGGCGTCAGGCCGATGCCGAGACTGTTCACCGGCACGTTGTTGCGGATGTACTGCTCGACCAGCAGGTTGACGTTGGCGATCTGCGAGCGCGGCACGAAGATCTGGTCGAGCGGCTGCAACGCGACGTCGTCGTGCGGGCCCTGGCCCGACTCCACCGCCTCGAGATCCACCGTGTAGCCGGCGACGCGGCCGTCCGGATCACGGCGGATGACCACCACCTGGCCGCGGTTGGCGGTCTTCAGGAAGCCGCCCGAATGGTGAATCGCCTGCGACAGCGTCAGCCCGTCGAGGTAGGGCTGGATGCCGGGCTGGTCGACCTCGCCGGCCACCGAGACGCGCTGCTTGGTGAACGTCTTCACCGTCACCTTGACGCGCGGATGCGCCAGCTCGCCGGCGTAGCGCGCCTTGAGCGCCTCGCCGAGGGCCCCCGGCGTCAGCCCGGCGGCCTGCACCTCCTCGATCAACTGCGGCGTGATCATGCCGTCCGGCCGCACCACCAGCGCGTCCTCGTTCAGCTCCGGATTGCGCTCGAAGCGCAGCGCCAGGGTGTCGCCCGGGACGATGACGTACGGCCCCGGCGGCGGCGGCGGCGGCGGCGGCGACGGTGGCGGCTCGCTGGCACAGGCGGCAACGAACCCCAGCGCCGCCAGGGCGACGCGCGACAACCTGATCATCAGAGCCTCCTCACCCAGCGCTCCGGCAGCTCCACGCTGGTCTGCCGCTGCAGGATCTCCATCAGCACCTGGACGCGCGCCCGCGCCGCCAGGCGGGCGGTCACCACCGCGGTGAGCCCGCGAAACGGCCCGTCGACGATGCGCACCGTGGCGCCGCCGATGTCGTTGGGCCCGCCGATCTGCGCCGCGCCGATCTGCACCAACCCGTCCGGCCCCTCGCGCTCGCGCAGGAAGGCGACCACGTCGTCGCCGAGCGCCACCGGCGCACCGCCGAAGGCGACGAACGACTTGACGCCGTTGCTGCGCAGGATGCGGTGCGCCTGCCCGGCCAGGTCCAGGCGCACGAACAGATAGCCGGGAAAGAGCGGGCCGATGGCCGCACCGACCGCCGGACGCGGCCACTGCGCGATGCGCGGCAGGTAACTCGTCACGCCCCGCTCCTCGAGCACCGCACGCGCCACCGCTTCGCGATGCCGTTGGGTCTCGACCACATACCATTCCACCACGATCACCCTCCCCGGCTGCGGCACGGCGTGGGACGAGTCCGATGCGCGGCGACGCCGCGCGGCGGGCGATACAGCTCCGCCCGACGAGCCGGACTCCCCTTCCGGCCGTACGGAAACGAACGCGGGCACCCCTGCCGGCTCGTTGCCATCTCTGCCTACCCCGGGCGCCGCTGCGCCCGGTTCGTCTTCCCGCGCCCCGCGTCCCCACGCGGCGCGCGCCGCCCCGCTGGGCGGCTCCCTCACGCGGACGCGGTCAGCGTCCGTCCCTGCTGATCATGACGCGGTGCAGTGCGACTCCCGTACCAACCCGCGGCCCTCCGCCCGCATCGAGGGTTCACCGCCGGCGTCGCGGCGATTGCGCGCCCCCTGACCAGCGCTGCCGCGCGACTGTGCAGCGCGGCCCCCAGTCGCGCCGCAGACCTCTCGAGGATCGCCGCCGATGTTGCGTGCACATAACATCCGCGAATGGAGATGGCGTGCTGAATAGATTTACTGCATCGCGAAGTGTGAAGAGTGTGTTTCATGCTTGTTATCGCCCGCCGTGATGCACTCTCCATGTGCTTCGCCGCAGCGCCCGTGACGAAGCGGCGACCGTTCGCCTCAGGCATGGCGGTGCTGCAGCAGCTTGCTGCGCATGCCGCACGGACGCCGCGCGGGCATGGGGCTTGCTGATTTCGCCCGCATCCATGAGCCCGCACGCACCGCTGGCGACGTCGAGCGCCTTCCGCGGCGGCGAGGACACCCTCCTCGCCGCGCTGGTCCACGAACTGCCCGATGCACTGCTGGTACTTGACGCAAACAGCGGATTGGTGCTCGGGACGAACGGCGTCGTGCGCGGCCTGCTCGGCTACGAACCGGCGTGGCTCGAGGGCCGACGGCTCGACGACCTCCGCGATCCGCCGGCCGAGGCGCCGCTGGCCGAGCGCGCCCGCCGGCACGGCCTGGTGGTCGAAGAGTGCGAGTGGCGCCGCGTCGACGGCTCGCGCACGATGCTGCATCTGCGCACCCGCCTGGCGGACGTGCGCGGCCGCGCCCTGGTCATCGTCGCGCTGCGCGATGGCCGCGAGCGGCGGCGCGCCGAGGAGCGCTATCGCGGCCTCTTCGACAACGCCATCGAAGGATTCTTCCAGACAACACCTGACGGGCGCTACATCGCCGCCAATCGGACGCTCGCCGCTGTATATGGATATGAGACGCCGACGGCGATGATCATCGCCCTGACTGACATCGCCGGCCAGCTGTACGTCGACACGACGCGGCGACAGGCCTTCCGCCGCCTGCTCGAGGCGCAGGACGCCGTGCACGGCTTCGAATCCGCCGTGCGCCGGCGCGACGGACGGATTGTCTGGATCTCCGAGAACGCGCGCGCCGTGCGCGACGCCGATGGGCGTCTGCTGTGCTACGAAGGCACCGTCGTCGACATCACGACGCGCAAACGGGCCGAGGCCGCCGAACGCGAGGAGGCGGAAGTGGCGGCGGCGCTGGCGCGGGTCGGCGAGGCGATGATCGCGTCGATCAACCCTCCGGTGATCCTCGACCGCCTGTGCCGGCTGACCGCCGAGGTGCTCGACTGCGACTGGAGCCACGCCCTGCTGTGGGAAGCCGACGCCGACGTCTACGTGCCGGTGGCGGCGGCCGACCGGGACGGCGCCGCCGCCCCGCTGCCGCAGCGCGTGCCACGCGCCGCCCTGGCGCCACTGCTGGCGCGGCTCGCGGGCGAGGACGTCGCGGTGCTCGACGCCGCCGCCTGCGCCGCCCTGCCCGTCTCCCTGCTGCCCGTCGGCCGCGCCTGCCAGGCGGCAATCTACTTCGCCATCAAACGCGGCGGCGCCTGCGTCGGGTTGCTGATGGCCGGTCACCGCGCCCGGCCGGAACCGTTCACGCCGGCACAACAGCGCATCGCGCGCGGCGTCGCCCACCTCGCCGCCGTCGCCCTCGCGCATGCCCGTCTGCTCGACGAGCTCGAGCGCGCCAACCGGGTCAAGTCGGAGTTCGTCGCCACCATGTCGCACGAGCTGCGCACGCCGCTGAACATCATCCTCGGCTATACCGAGCTGCTGCGCGATTCCGGTTTCGGCCCGCTCAGCCGCGAACAGGACGACATCCTCGGCCGCATCGCGCGCAGCGGCGGCGAGTTGCTCGAGCTGATCAACGCGACCCTCGATCTGAGCCGCCTGGAGTCGGGTCGCCTCCCCGTCGACCTCGGCGCCGTGCAGCTCGAGGGCCTGCTGCACCAGATCGACGTCGAGACGCGCGACCTGCTCCGCGACAAGCCCCCCTGGCCCTGACGTGGCGCGTCGATCCCGGCCTGCCCGTGTTGCACACCGATCCGGCCAAGCTGAAGATCATTCTCAAGAACCTGATCAACAATGCCGTGAAGTTCACCGCGGCGGGGTCCGTCTCGGTCGGCGTCGTGCCGCAGGCCGACGGCGTCGAGTTCACCGTCGCCGACACCGGCGTCGGCATCCCGGCCGACGCGCAGGCGGTGATCTTCGAGGCCTTCCGCCAGGTCGACGGCTCGATGACCCGCCGTCACGGCGGCGTCGGCCTCGGGCTGCACGTCGTCCAGCGCCTGTTGACGCTGCTCGGCGGCCGCGTCAGCGTCGTCAGCGCGCCCGGCGCCGGCTCCACCTTCCGCGTCTGGCTGCCGGCGCGATGAAGGGCGGAGGCGGCGGCGCGGCGTCCGCCGCCGGCCGCCGCGATCGCCGTCATCATCGCCGCTGATGCGGCGCGCTGCGCAGCCGACGCGCAGGCGGGTGACCGGCGCGTCAGCACGGCGCCGACACGCGCCCTTACGACGCAGCGCGTCACAAGCGCCGCAACTTGGCCCCGTCGTTGCTCTGACCGGTGGAGATGTCCGTCAACGCGCCAGTAACTCAGCCGATGATCGGCAGCAGCGGCATCGATGCGAGTCGCATCGCGCGTGCGGGGGGGTGGCGGGGTTGGATTCGAGGAAGGAGCGACGTGCGGTGATGACGGCATTAACATCATTGAGTGTTGCGGCGGTGGTGGGGCCGGTGGCGCCCACCCTCGGGCTGGCGCCCGAGGGTGGGATCGCCTTCCCGGACCTGGCCGCTGCATTTACCTGGGGTCTGTGCGCCGCGCTCGCCGTGAGCGCGCTGGGACTCGCCTGGCTGGGCGACTCGCGGACCGATTTTCGCCAGCGCCTGACGGCGGCGTGGAACCGCGACCCATCCCCTCGGGTCGTCACGTCGCCGCACGGCCGAGCCGGCGGCTCGCACGGCCGTGTCCCCCCTCGGTCTGCCGCCGGCTCGCCCCCATTGCCGCGCCACGCCCTTTCGGGGCGGGCGCGGCGCTCGTAACCGACGCGCGGTGGGCGCGGCGCGGGCCGCGCCCCACCGCTCAGTCCCAGATGGACGGGCGGCGGTGGCGCCAGGGGCGCGCCTGTTCAAGCTGCCCGGCGAGACGCAGCAGCGTTGCTTCGTCGCCCAGGCGGGCGCTGAAGTGCAGCCCGACGGGCAGGCCGTCGGCCGTCCAGTGCAGCGGCAGCGAGATCGCCGGCTGGCCGGTGGCATTGCTCAGGGGCGTGAACGGCACGTAGTCGAGGACGGGGGCCAGGGCGCGGGTCGGGTCCGGTTCGTGGATGTCGATGACGCCGAGCGCCAGCGGCGGCGCGCCGAGGGTGGTGGTGAGGAAGACGTCGTGGGCGGTGTGGAACCGGCCGACGATGCGGCCCTGCATCTGCAGAATCGCCACCGCCATGAGATACTGCGACGCGGTCACCTGCCTGCCCTGTTCGTAGAGGCCCCAGGTGAGCGGCTCGAATGCGGCGGCGCGCACGGCGCGGCCGGTCATCATCGCCACCGCGTCCACCTGCATCGCCAGGCCGCCGCACCACAGCGCCAGGAAGGCCTGCGAGATCAGCGCCTGATCCAGCGCCGGCGCCGCCGCCTCGACCGTGTGGCCGAGCTCGGCACACAGCGCCGCGGTGGCCTCGATGGCGGCGACGCATTCCGGGTGGAGCGCCTTGCCGCCCGCGTCGGTGGTGGCGAAGGCGATGCGCAACCGGCCCGGCGCGGTGCGTGCCTCCTCGGCGAACGGCCGCGCCGGCGGCACGACCATGTAGGGGTCGCCCGGCTCCGGACCGGCGGTGCAATCGAGCAGCGCCGCGCTGTCGCGCACGCTGCGACTGACGACGTGCTCGGCGATCAGGCCGCTCATGATGTCGCCGATCATCGGTCCGAGCGGATTGCGGCCGCGGCTCGGTTTGAGGCCGACCAGGCCGCAGCACGACGCGGGGATGCGGATCGACCCGCCGCCGTCGCTGGCGTGCGCCAGCGGCACGACGCCGGCGGCCACCGCCGCCGCCGACCCGCCGCTCGAGCCGCCCGTCGAGTGGGCTGGATTCCACGGGTTGCGCGCCGGGCCGTAGAGCGCCGACTCGGTGGTCGGCAGGAGGCCGAACTCCGGCACATTGGTCTTGCCGAGCGGCACCAGGCCGGCGGCGTGGAAACGCACCACCAACGTGTCGTCCTGCGACGCCGGCAGATCGACGAGGAAGCGCGAGCCGCTCTGCGTCGGCACGCCGGCGAGGTTGCCGAGAATGTCCTTGAGCAGGAACGGCACGCCGCGGAACGGCCCGTCGCCCGGCGCCGCGGCGCGGGCGCGGCCGTGCTCGTAGAGCGGCCGCACGACGGCGTTAAGGGTCGGGTTGTGGCGCTCGATGCGGGCGATCGCCTCGTCGGCGAGCTCGCTCGGCGTCACCTGCTTGCGCGCCACCAACTCGGCGAGGCCGAGGCCGTCGTATTGGGCGTATTCGGGGAATGCCATGCGCGCCCTTACGTCGGCGGCGGTGGCGGTCGCAACCCCCGGGATCGAGCTTGCATGGATCGAGCCCGCCGAGATCGAGCCCGCCGAGATCGGGACCGGCGAGATCGGGACCGCATGGATCGAGCGGCGGCGGCGTGTATGGTGCGCGGCCAGCGCATCCCATGGCTTCGTCTTCCTCCTCCTCGCGCGCGGGCTGGCTGCTCGCCCTGCTGCCGCTGGCGGTGGTGGTCTACCTCGCCGCGCAGCTGCCGACCGTGCTCGGCGGTGAGACGATCGCAGCCAGCGTCGCCTGGGTTCCGCGCCTCGGCATCGCGCTGTCGTTCCAGCTCGACGGGCTGAGCCTGCTGTTCGGGCTGCTCATCGCCGGCATCGGCGTGCTCGTCGTCGTCTATGCCGGCGGCTATCTCGGCGGCCATCCGCAGCGCGCCCGCTTCTACGCCACCCTCATGCTCTTCATGGTCGCCATGCTCGGCGTCGTCTGCGCCGGCGATCTGATCACCCTCTTCATCTTCTGGGAGTTGACCAGCATCACCTCGTACCTGCTCATCGGCTTCGACCACGAGCGTGCCGCGGCGCGCGCCGCGGCGCTGCAGGCGCTGCTGGTGACCGGTGGCGGCGGCCTGGCGCTGCTCGCCGGCGCCTTGCTGCTCGGCCAGGTGGCGGGCGGCTACGAGTTCTGGCGCCTGACGCAGGCAGCCGCGGCGATTCACGCCAGCCCTCTCTATGGCTCGATCCTGATCCTGGTGCTGCTGGCGGCGTTCACCAAGTCGGCGCAGGTGCCGTTCCACTTCTGGCTGCCCGCCGCGATGGAGGCGCCGACGCCGGTGAGCGCCTACCTGCACTCGGCGACGATGGTGAAGGCCGGTGTCTTCCTGGTGGCGCGCCTGACGCCGGTGCTCGGCGGCAGCGATGCCTGGGCGACGGCGCTGATCGGCGCCGGCGGCGCCACCATGCTCACCGGCGCCCTGTTGGCCTGGCCGCAGCGCGACCTCAAGCGTCTGCTCGCCTACTCGACCGTCAGCGCCCTCGGCACCCTGATGCTGCTGCTCGGCCTCGGTACGCCGCTCGCCGTCAGCGCGGCGATGGTCTTCCTGCTCGCCCACTCGCTCTACAAGGGCACCCTCTTCATGGTCGCCGGCGCCGTCGACCACGCCACCGGCACGCGCGACGTGACGCGCCTGGGTGGCCTCGCCGCGGCGCTGCCGCTGCTCGCCGCGGCCGCGCTGACGGCCGGCCTGTCGATGGCCGGCGTCGCGCCCGAGCTCGGCTTCGTCGCCAAGGAGCTGCTCTACGAAACCGCACTGGCGCCGCCGGCCGGGTGGATCGGCGCGCCGGTCATCCTCACCGTCGCCGTCATCGCCAGCGCCCTGACCGTCGCCGTCGCCGGCCGCGTCGTGCTGCGGCCGTTCTTTGTCCGGGCGACCGCGCCGCCCGCCGTGCATGCCCCCGACCTCGCCCTCCTGCTGGGGCCGGTGCTGCTGGCGCTGCTCGGCCTCGGCCTCGGACTGGCGCCGCAGCTGCTCGTCGGCGGGCTCGTCGCCGCCGCCGCCAGCGCCGTGCGCGACGCGCCGACGGCGGTGCCGCTGGCGCTGTGGCACGGGCTGAGCCCGGCCCTCGGACTCAGCCTCCTGACGCTCCTCGCCGGCGCCGGCTTATATGTGCTCGCCGGCAGCCGCGCCCTGGCGCGCGCCGCCGCCGCGCTGGCGCCGCTGGCGGCGCTGACCCCCACGCGCGCCTACGACGCCGCGCTGGTCGCGCTCAAGGCGCTCGCCACCGGCCAGACGCGCGTGCTGCAGAACGGCTCGCTCAGCCTCTACCTGCTGGTCGTCTTCGCCGCCCTGTGCGGCGCGGTAGCGTGGACGCTCACCGGCGACGTCGGCTGGACCTCGGGCTGGCAGCTCAGCCCGGTCGGTCTGCCGGAGGCGGCGGTGTGCGCGGTGATGATCGTCGCCGCCGGCGCCATCCTCTCCATGCCCTCGCGCCTCGGTGCCATCGCCGCCCTCGGCGTCGTCGGCTACGGCATCGCCCTGCTCTTCGTCTTCTTCGGCGCCCCCGACCTGGCGCTCACCCAGTTCGCCATCGAGACGCTCACGGTGATCCTCTTCGTGCTCGTCATCTACCGCCTGCCGCGCTTCGCCCGCTTCTCGACGCCGACGACGCGGCTGCGCGACGGCGCCGTCGCACTCGCCGTCGGCACCCTGATGGGCGCCCTGGTGCTGGTCGCCACCGCCTCGCCGCTGCGCTCGCCCCTGGCCCGCTTCTTCGCCGACCAGAGCCTGCTGGCGGCCAACGGGCGCAATGTCGTCAACGTCATCCTCGTCGACTTTCGCGCCCTCGACACACTCGGCGAGATCACCGTCCTCGCCGCCGCCGCGATCGGCATCTTCGCGCTGCGCCGCCTGCGCCTGCAGCACGACGCCGTCGCCCCGGCCGCGGGCGGCGCGGCCGCCAAAGCCGCGACGCCGCTGCCGCCGCCGCATCCGTTGTTGCTGGCGATCGCGACGCGGCACCTCTTCCCGCTGATGTTGCTGTTCTCGCTGTTCCTGCTGCTGCGCGGGCACAACGCGCCCGGCGGCGGTTTTGTCGGCGGTCTGATGGCCGCCGCCGCCTTCGCCCTCTACCTGCTCGCCTTCGGCACGGCGGCGGCGCGGACCCTGCTGCGCCTGGCGCCGCAGGTGGTCATCGGCCTCGGGCTGCTGCTGGCCGGCGGCAGCGGCCTGCCGGCGCTGGTCGACGGCCTGCCCTACCTGACCGGCATCTGGGGCAGCACGCCGCTGCCGGTGATCGGCAAGTTCGGCACGCCGCTGGTCTTCGACGTCGGCGTCTATCTGGTCGTGCTCGGCGTCGTGCTGCTGATGGTCTTCACCCTGGCGGAGGACTGAGATGGAGCTGCTCCTCGCCCTCACCGTCGGCGTGCTCTACGCGGCCGGCGTCTACCTGCTGCTGCGGCGCAGCCTGGTGAAGCTGGTCATCGGCCTGGTCCTGCTCGGCCACGCGGCCAACCTGTTGATCATGACGGCCGGTCGCGTCAGCGTCGGCGTACCGCCGATCATCCCCGCCGGCGCGACGGCGCTGACACCGCCGCATGCCGACCCGCTGCCGCAGGCGCTCGTCCTCACCGCCATCGTCATCGGCTTCGGCGTCCAGGCCTTCGCCCTGGTGCTGCTCAAGCGCACCTACCAGGTGGCGGGAACCGACGACCTCGACGCGATGCATACGACCGATACATGAAGAGGCCTTTCACACGGAGAAACGGAGCAACGGAGGCTGGAGAGGTAATGCGCATCTCTCCGTGTCTCCGTTGCTCCGTGTGAAAGAGGATCTGGTGCTGCTCTTCCTACCAATTCTGGTGCCGTTCGCGGCGGCGGTAGGGTCCCTGCTGGCGTGGCGCTCGCTGGCGGCGCAGCGGCTGTGCGGCGTCGCCGGCGCCGTCGGCCTGCTGGCGAGCGGCGTGGCGCTGTTCGCGGCCGTGCAGCGGGCGGGCATACTCGTCGTGCAGGTCGGCAACTGGCCGGCGCCGTTCGGCATCACCCTCGTCGCCGACGTGCTGAGCGCGGTGATGGTGCTGCTGACCGGGGTGATCGCGGTGGCGGTGGCGGTGTTCGCGCTCGGCAGCCTCGACAGGCGGCGCGAGCGTTTCGGCTACCACGCGCTGGTGCAGGTGTTGCTCATGGGCGTCTGCGGCGCCTTCCTCACCGGCGATCTGTTCAACCTCTACGTCTGGTTCGAGGTCATGCTGATCGCCTCGTTCGCGCTGCTGGCGCTGGGCGGCGAGCGGGCGCAGCTCGAAGGGGCGGTGAAATACGTGACGCTGAACCTGGTGTCGTCGGCGGTGTTCCTCGCCGCCGCCGGCATCACCTATGGGGTCACCGGCACGCTCAACTTCGCCGACCTGGGGCAACGCCTGGCGGCGGCGCCGCACCCGGGCGTCGGCCTGACGTTGGCGATGCTGCTGCTGGTCGCCTTCGGCATCAAGGCGGCGATCTTCCCGCTCTTCTTCTGGCTGCCGGCGTCGTACCACACGCCGCCGGTGGCGGTGACGACGCTGTTCTCCGGCCTGCTGACCAAAGTCGGCGTCTACGCCCTGATCCGCGTCTTCACCCTCGTCGTGCCGCTCGCCGCCGTGACGCAGCCGCTGCTCCTCACCATCGCCGGCCTGACCATGGTCACCGGCGTCCTCGGCGCCATCGCGCAGCACGAGATGCGGCGCCTGCTCGCCTTCCATGTCGTCAGTCAGATCGGCTACCTGCTCATGGGCCTGGGCCTGAGCCTGGGCCTCGGCCTGGGCCTCGGCCTGAGCCTGGGCCCCGGCCTCGCCTCGCCGCTGGGGCTGGCCGGCGCGGTGTATTTCATGGTGCATGTGACGATCGCCAAGTCGGCGCTGTTCCTGGTCAGCGGTATCGTGCAGCGCCTGCGCGGCAGCTTCGAGCTCGACCGCCTCGGCGGCCTGTGGCGCGACCATCCCTACGTCTCGCTGCTGTTCCTGGTGCCGGCGCTGGCGCTGGCCGGTATCCCGCCGCTGTCGGGCTTCTGGGCAAAGTTCTTGTTGCTGCAGGCCGGTCTCGCCGGGGCGCACTGGTGGGTGACCGCCGCGGCGCTCGCCGTCAGCCTGCTGACGCTGTTCTCGATGACCAAGATCTGGGCGGCGGCATTCTGGGCGGCGGCGCCGCCGGACGCGCCGGTCGGCGCGCTGACGCCGCGCCAGTGGCTGCTGCTCGGTGGCCCGGCGGCGGGGCTGGGACTGCTGACAGTGCTGCTGGGCGTCTGCGCCGACCCGGCGATCGGCCTGGCGCAGCGCGCCGCGGCGCAGTTGCTCGACCCGGCGGCCTATACGGCGGCGGTGTTGGGACGCCCCTGAAGAGCGACAATGCTGCTGTTGAATCTGTTGCTGGCGCTCGCCTGGCTCGCCCTCACCGGCGACTTCGGTCCCGCCAACCTGCTGGCCGGCTTCGCCCTCGGCCTGTTC
Source organism: bacterium (assembly GCA_031401035.1). GTDB lineage: Bacteria > Desulfobacterota > Binatia > HRBIN30 > CADEER01 > JANNRA01. The sequence goes on from JANNRA010000048.1 coordinate 13,274, forward strand.
GTGCTGTGGGTCCGCGACCCCCGCCAGGGCTACGCGGCGCGCCTCGTGCAGGCCGCCGGCTTTGCCGTGTACTTCGGCTGTGAGCTGCTGAAAGCGAATTGGCGCGTCGCCCGGGCGGTGCTGCAGCCGCGCGCCCGTCTGCACCCGGCCATCGTCGCCGTGCCGCTCGAGGTGCGCGGCGACCTCGCCATCCAGCTGCTCGCGACGGTCATCACGCTCACCCCCGGGACGCTCTCGGTCGACGTCTCGACCGACCGGCGCACGCTGTACGTGCATGTCGTCGATGTCGGCGCCGCGGGCGACGTCGAGGCGTTCGTGCGCGACACCAAGGCGTCGTTCGAACGCCGCATCCAGGCGATGCTCGAATAATGATGCTGCCGGTGGTCATCGGGTGGGTGGTGCTGCCGACGCTGTCAGTGGCGCTGGCCCTGGCGACCTGGCGGCTGCTGGTCGGGCCGAGCCTGGCCGACCGCGTCGTCGCCCTCGACATGATCGCCCTGGTCGCCATCGGCATGCTCGCCGCCTTCGCCGTCGGCGTCGGCCAGGCGGTGTACCTCGACCTCATCCTCGGCGTCGCGCTGGTCGCCTTTCTCGGCACCGTCGCCTTCGCCCATTACATCGAACGCAGGGGTGGCGATGGTTGAGTTCCTGATCGCGGCACTGCTGGTCGTCGGCGCGCTATTCATCTTGCTGGCGGCCATCGGCCTGGTCCGGATGCCGGACCTCTACACGCGCATGTCGTGCAGCACCAAGGCGGCGACGCTCGGCGTCGCCGCCTCCGTCGCCGGCGCGGCGCTGCATTTCGGCGACGTCGGCATCGCCGCCCGCGCCGGCGCCGGCGCCGTCTTCGTACTCGTCACCGCCCCCGTGGCGGCGCAGGTGATCGGTCGCGCCGCCTATCTGGTCGGCGTGCCATTGTGGACCGGTACCATCGTCGACCAGTTGCGCGATCGCTACGACCGCACCCGCGGCACGCTGCGTTGAACGCCCCACCCCCCTGTGGTAGCCCCCGCGCATGCCCATCACGCGCGAGGAAGTGCGCCATATCGCGCTCTTGGCGCGCCTGCCGCTGAGCGAGGAGGAAGAGGCCGCGTTCACCGCGCAACTCGACCACATCCTCGACGCCTTCGCCGACCTCGCCCGCCTCGACACCACGGCGGTGCCGCCGACGACGCAGACCGACCTGGCGACACCCTTCCGCGACGATGTGGTCACCACGACGCCCGACGCGGACGCCTGGCTGGCCAACGCGCCGGCGCGCGACGGGCGCCACTTCAAAGTCCCGAAAATCATCTAGTGACGGAGCAGACGAGGAGCCTTCAACGCGAAGACGCGAAGACGCGAAGGAGGACGCCGGATCGGGCTCCGCGTCTTCGCGCCTTCGCGTTGAAGTTTCTTGGTCTCTAGTGTCCGATGACGATTGAACTGACTGGGCTGACGATTGAGAGCGCGGCGGCGAAACTGCGGGCGCGGGACTGCTCGGCGGTCGAGCTGACCGAGGCGGCGCTGGCGCGCATCGCCGCGACCGAGCCGGCGCTGCACAGCTTCATCACCGTGACGCCGGAGCTGGCGCGCACGCAGGCGCGCGCCGCCGACGCGCGGCTGGCGGCCGGCGCGGCGCGCGGGCCGCTCGACGGCATCCCGCTGGCGATCAAGGACATCATCAACACCAAGGGCGTGCGCACGACGGCCGGATCGCGCATCCTCGAGCACTTCATCTCCCCCTACGACGCGACCGTCACGCGGCGGCTGTTCGAGGCCGGCGCGGTGTGCGTCGGCAAGGCCAACTGCGACGAGTTCGCCATGGGATCGTCGAACGAGAACTCGGCCTATGGCGGCGCCCGCAATCCCTGGGACACGTCGCGCGTGCCGGGCGGCTCCTCCGGCGGCTCGGCGGCCGCGGTGGCGGCGCGCCAGTGCCTCGGCGCGCTCGGCACCGACACCGGCGGCTCGATCCGCCAGCCGGCCGCCCTGTGCGGCGTCGTCGGCCTCAAGCCGACCTACGGCCGCGTCAGCCGTTACGGCGTCATCGCCTACGCCTCGTCGCTCGATCAGGTCGGCCCGATGGCCGGCACGGTGCGCGACTGCGCGCACCTGCTCGACGCCATCGCCGGGCACGACCCGCTCGACTCGACCTCGGCGCCGCGCCCGGCGCCGCCCACCGTCGCCGCGCTCGACGGCGGCGTGCGCGGCCTGCGCATCGGCCTGCCCAGGGAGTACTTCGTCGCCGGCCTGGCGGCGCCGGTCGCCGACGCCGTGCGCGCCGCCGTGACGCAGCTGGTCGCGCTCGGCGCCAGCGTCGAGGACGTCTCGCTGCCCCACACCCCCTACGCCGTCGCCGCCTACTACATGGTCGCCACCGCCGAGGCGAGTTCGAACCTGGCGCGCTACGACGGCACCCGCTACGGCCTGCGCGTCGATCGCGGCCAGGGGCTGCTCGACATGTACCAGCAGACCCGCGCCGCCGGCTTCGGCCCCGAGGTCAAGCGCCGCATCATGCTCGGCACCTACGCCCTGTCGGCCGGCTACTACGATGCCTTCTACCTGAAGGGGCAGCAGGTGCGGACGCTGCTGCGGCAGGACTTCGCCCGCGCCTTCGAGCGCTGCGACGTGCTCGTCACGCCGACCGCGCCGACCACCGCCTTCGCCATCGGCGAGAAGACCGCCGACCCGCTGGCCATGTACCTGTCCGACATCTTCACCATCTCGGTGAACCTCGCCGGCCTGCCGGCGCTCTCCATGCCCTGCGGCTTCGACGCCACCGGCCTGCCCATCGGCGTCCAGCTCATCGGCCAGCCCTTCGACGAACCGCGCCTGCTACAGGCCGCGCACGCCTACGAACAGGCCACCACCTGGCACCTGCGCCGCCCGAGTTTATGATTTCTCAACGCGAAGACGCGAAGACGCGAAGTCAGCCGTGCCCGCTCCGCGGCTTCGCGTCTTCGCGTTGAAGGCCTGTGCGTATGGACTACGAAGCGGTGATTGGCCTCGAGGTGCACGCCGAGTTGCGCACCGAGTCGAAGATCTTCTGCGGCTGCTCGGCGAAGTTCGGCGCGGCGCCGAACGAGCACACCTGCCCGCTGTGCCTCGGCCTGCCGGGGGTGCTGCCGGTGCTCAACCGCCGCGTCGTCGAGTACGCCATCACCGCCGGGCTGGCGACGCACTGCGCCATCGCTCCGATCAGCGTCTGGGCGCGCAAGAACTACTTCTACCCGGACCTGCCGAAGGGCTATCAGATCAGCCAGTACGAGCTGCCGATCTGCACCGGCGGACGCATCGACATCGAGGTCGACGGCGCGGCGCGCGCCATCCGCCTGACGCGCATCCACATGGAAGAGGACACCGGCAAGAACATCCACGCCGGCGAGACCAGCCTGGTGGACTACAACCGCTGCGGCGTGCCGCTGCTGGAGATCGTCAGCGAGCCCGACATCCGTACCGCGGCCGAAGCCGGCGCCTACCTGCGCAAGCTGCGCCAGATCCTCCAATACCTCCAGGTATGCGACGGCAACATGGAAGAGGGCAGCTTCCGCTGCGACGCCAACATCTCGGTGCGGCCGCGCGGCAGCGAGACGCTCGGGACGCGCGCGGAAGTGAAGAACATGAACTCCTTCCGCGCCGTCGAGAAGGCGATCGAGCACGAGATCGCGCGCCAGGTGGACCGCGTGCGGCACGGCGAGCGCATCGTTCAGGAGACTCGCCTGTGGGACCCCGACCGCGAGGAGACGCGTTCGATGCGCTCGAAGGAATCGGCGCACGACTACCGCTACTTCCCGGATCCCGACCTGCTGCCGCTGACCGTCTCGCGCGAGTGGGTGGCGGCGGTGCAGGCCGCCATGCCCGAACTGCCCGATGCGCGCCGCGCCCGCTTCGTCGCCGAGCACGGCCTGCCGCCCTACGACGCCGAGGTGCTGACGGCGCGCCAGGACGTCGCCGACTACTTCGAGGCCGCCGTGCGCGCCCACCCGAACCCCAAGGGGCTGAGCAACTGGGTGATGGGCGACGTGCTGCGCCTGGTGCGCGAGCGCAAGCTCGACGAGGCGCTGGTCATCCGCGACTGGCCGGTCGCGCCGCAGCATCTCGCCGCCATGGTGGCGCTGATCGACGACGAGACGATCAGCGGCAAGATCGCCAAGACCGTCTTCGAGCAGATGGTCGCCAGCGGCGACGCGCCCGCGGCGATCGTCGCCGCGCAGGGCCTGAGCCAGGTGACCGACAGCGGCGCCATCGACGCCGCCATCGCCGCGGTGCTGGCCGCCAACGGCGACAAGGTCGCCGAGTACCGCGCCGGCAAGGACAAACTGTTCGGCTTCTTCGTCGGCCAGGTGATGCAGGCGACGCAGGGCAAGGCGAATCCCGCCAAGGTGAACGAGCTGCTCAAGACGCGGCTCGCCGGCTGACAGAGGAGCACGACATGGCACGCTTGTTTTCGGACATCACCCAGACCATCGGCCACACGCCGCTCGTCCGCCTCAACCGCGTCACCGCGGGCATCGGCGCGCAGGTGTACGCCAAGTGCGAGTTCTTCAACCCGCTGTCGAGCGTCAAGGACCGCATCGGCGTCAACATGATCGACGCCGGCGTCAAGGCCGGCCGCATCGAGGCGGACACGGTGATCGTCGAGCCGACCAGCGGCAACACCGGCATCGCGCTGGCTTTCGTGTGTGCCGCGCGCGGCTACCGGCTGATCCTCACCATGCCCGACTCGATGAGCATGGAGCGCCGCAAGCTGCTGCACTTCCTCGGCGCCGAGCTGGTGCTGACGCCGGCCGCCGAGGGCATGACCGGCGCCATCCGCAAGGCCGAGGAGCTGGCCAGCAAGCTCCCCAAGGCCTTCATCCCGCAGCAGTTCGAGAACCCGGCCAACCCCGACATCCACCGCTGCACGACCGCCAGTGAACTGTGGGACGACACCGATGGCGCCATCGACATCCTGATCAGCGGCGTCGGCACCGGCGGCACCATCACCGGCGTCGCCGAGACCCTCAAGCAGCGCAAACCGTCCTTCCGCGCCGTCGCCGTCGAGCCGGCGAAGTCGCCGGTCCTCGCCGGCGGCCAGCCCGGCCGGCACGCCATCCAGGGCATCGGCGCCGGCTTCGTGCCGGCGATTCTCAACACCGGCATCATCGACGAGATCCTCGCCGTCAGCGACGACGATGCCCTCGCCACCGCCCGCCGCGTCGGCCGTGAGGAGGGCATCCCCTGCGGCATCTCCAGCGGCGCCGCGGTGTGGGCGGCCCTGCAGGTCGGGGCGCGGCCCGAAAACGCCGGCAAGCTGATCGTCGCCATCCTCGCCAGTTCGGCCGAACGCTACCTCAGCACGGCGCTGGTCGAAGGCCTCGGCTGACGGCTCTCGACTTTGCCCTTGATGCTTGACATTGCGTAGCGCGTTCAACGAAAGTGCCGGCCGCTGGGCCGGGTGAGGGGAACATGAAAAAGGACGCGCTGCGCTTGCTCTTTGCCGCTCTGTCGGCGGCCCTGGTCCCGGCCCTGGCGGTCGGCCAGGAGCGCGTCATCTACCTCCTCAGCCAGACCGCCCGCGGCCAGTCGGCCGAGGGTCGCAGCGAGGGCCCGGCGGTCAACGCCAACGGCACCGCGGCGGCCTACAACTCCAACGCCCTCAATCTGGTCTCGCCACCGTTCCAGAACTTCCGCGGCCAGATCTACGCGCGCGTGCTGGCCGACGTGACGTCCGAGTTGGTCAGCAAGTCGCCCACCGGACAGGCCGGCAATCAGTCGAGCCAGTCTGGCGGCTTCGGGCCCGGCGTCAGCGCCGACGGCACGCTCGTCGCCTACTCCTCGCGCGCCACCAACCTGGTTCCGGCCGACAGCAACGGCTTCGAGGACGTTTTCGTCACCGACCGCGAGTCGGGCGAGACGCAGCTCATCAGCCGCGGCGTCGGCGGCGAACCGGCCAACGGCGCCAGCACCTTCGCGCGCCTCAGCGGCGACGGGCGCTACGTCGTCTTCCAGTCCAACGCCAGCAACCTGATCGACGGCGACGACAACGGCACCACCGACATCTTCCTCGCCGACCGCGACGGCGGCGCCATCGTCCGCGTCAGCGTCGCCTCCGATGGCGCGGCGAGCAACGGCGCCAGCATCACCCCGGCGATCAGCGAGGACGGCCGCATGGTCGCCTTCGCCTCGCGCGCCACCAACTTCGTCGCGCCGGCGCCGAGCGGCGCCTTCGAGCAGATCTACGTGCACGACGTACCGACCGGCGCCACCGCGCTGGTCAGCCTGAGCAGCACCGGCCAGCCGGCCAACCGCATCAGTTTCCTGCCGGTGCTCACCGCCGACGGTAGCCAGGTCGCGTTCAAGTCGGAGGCCTTCAACCTGGTGCCGGACGACACCAACGGCGTCCCCGACGTGTTCGTGCGCGACCGCGTCGCCAACACCACCGTGCGCGTCTCGGTCGACAGCTTCGGCAACCAGGCCAACGGCCTCAGCGGCGGCCCCGGCATCAGCGCCAACGGCCGCTTCGTCAGCTTCGTCTCCTTCGCCTCGAACTTCGTCCCCGACGACGGCAACGGCTTCAGCGACGTCTATGTGTACGACCGCTTCCCGCCGGGCCGCGAGCAGGGGCGCATCGAGCGCGTCACCGTGGCGCTGACCGACATGGGCGAGCCGAACGAGGGCGTCGCCGACTTCCCGGTCAGCGTCAGCGCCGACGGGCGCTGGATCGCCTTCGCCTCGGCGGCCTCGAACCTGGTGCCGAACGACGTCAACAACGACCTCGACGCCTTCCTCGCCTGCAACCCGTTTGACGAATACGAGTGCGCACCGCCGACGCCGACCCCGACGCCCGGCGACTTCCCCTGCGTCGGCGACTGTAACGGCGACGGCCAGGTGACCATCGACGACCTCATCCGCATGGTCAACATCGCCCTCGGCTTCCGCAGCGTCTGCGGCGGCGACGACGGGGTGGGCGCCTGCCTGGCCGGCGACGCCAACTGCGACTGCCAGATCACCATCGACGAGATCGTCCAGGCGGTGAACAACAACCTGCTCGGCTGCACCACCTTCGGCGCCTGCTCGCTGCAGGAACACCAGATGATCTGTTGCGGCGACGCGCCGACGCCGACCCCGACGCGCGAGGGCGCGACACCGACGCCGACGTCTGACGGGCCCATTCCCAGCCGTACCCCCACGCCGGTCGCCACGGAGACGCCGACCAGCGGTCCGAGCGGGCCGTGCGTCGGCGACTGCAGCGGCGACGGCACCGTCACCATCGACGAGCTCATCCGCATGGTGAACATCGCCCTCGGCAGCCAGCCGCTGTGCGGCGGCGAGGGCGGCCTCGGCTGCCTGGCCGGCGACGCCAACTGCGACTGCCAGATCACGGTCGACGACATCATCCGCGCGGTGAACAACAACCTGAACGGCTGCAGCGACTTCGGCGCGTGCCAGCCCCCCGAGCACGAGGCCATGTGCTGCCCCGTCCCGTAGGAGGACCGACATGATGCGAACCCGTACGGTGCTCGCCGCCGTCGCGGCGCTGTTGCTGTCCTCCATCCCCGCCCGCGCCGCGATCATCCTCTGCGGCACGATGGACGCCGTTCAGGGCGGCACCACGGTGGTCGAGATCTTTCTGCAGTTGGAAGGCGACGACGACCAGGTCGCCGGCATGCAGAACGACCTGACCTTCGATGCCGCCGCCTTCGCCATCGGCGACGACGACTGCGTCATCAACCCGGCGATCGGCCCCGACTCGGCGCTCGGCAAGACGCTGAACACCAACTACGCGCTCGAGAATCCGACGCGCGTCCGCAACCTGCTGGTGTCGCTCGACAACAGCGACCCGATCCCCTCCGGCCTGCTCTACACCTGCACCTTCGACGTCAGCGCGGAAACCGCGGTCGGCAACTACACGCTGGCCAACATCAACGTCCGCGCCAGCGATCCGCAGGGCGCGGTGGTGCCGACGGCGGCCAACGACTGCCAGATCACCGTGCGCGAGGCGCCGACGCCCACCCCGACGCCCGAGTGCGAGAACGACGCGGACTGCCCGCCGGGCGAGGTGTGCGTCGAAGGCTCGTGTGTCGTTGCGACGCCGACGGCGACGCCGATCGGCTTCTGCGACGATGAAGAGGACTGCCCCGAGGGGCAGGTGTGCGTCAACAACCGCTGCGTCACGCCAACCCCGACGGCGACGCCGATCGGCTACTGCGAAGACGGCGAGGACTGCCCAGATGGGCAGGTGTGCGCCAACAACAGGTGCGTCACGCCGACCCCGAAGAAGGGTGGCGGCGGTGGCGGGTGCAGCTGCGAGATCGATCCCGGCGCCGCGGCGGGCTGGCAGGCCGGCGACGTACTCGCCGTGTTGCTGCCCGCCCTGGTGTTGGCCCTGCGCTGGCGGCGCCGGGCCGGCTGAGGATCAGGAGTTACGGTAGACGATCAGACCGTGGGTCGGATCGTACGGCGATACCGCGACGGTGACGCGGTCGCCGGGGATGACCTTGATATGGTAGCGGCGCATGCGCCCGCTGATCTTGGCCGTGAACTGCATGCCCTTGTCGGACTCGATGCGGAACTGCCCGCCGGTCATGATCTCTTTCACGGTCCCCTCGATCTGAATCAGGTCATCTCTCGCCACGCAGTGCTCCTCCGGCCACGGACAGTTATCTGCGAGGGACTACCACAGCCCCACGGACACGCATAGACCCTGGCGCAAGGCGGGCCCCCGCAGTGCCGGCCCCAGACGGGGGCCGGGGCGCTCACGCCCGCAGGAGACGCGCCGCGTCCTGCGCGAAGTAGGTCAGGATCATGTCCGCGCCGGCCCGGTGGATCGCGGTCAGCGTCTCGAGCATGATGCGCTCCTCGTCGAGCCAGCCGTTTGCCGCCGCCGCCTTGATCATCGCGTACTCGCCGCTCACCTGGTAGGCGGCGACCGGATAGCCGAAGGCTTCCTTCACGCGCCAGATCAGGTCGAGGTAGGCCAACGCCGGCTTGACCATGACGATGTCGGCCCCCTCGTGGATGTCCATCTCCACTTCGCGCAGCGCCTCGAGCGCATTGGGCGGGTCCATCTGGTAGCCGCGCCGGTCGCCGAATTGCGGCGTCGATCCGGCCGCATCGCGAAACGGGCCGTAGAAGCCGGAGGCGAACTTGGCGGCGTAGGACATGATCGGCACCTGGTCGAAGCCCTCCTCGTCGAGCGCCTCGCGGATGGCGTTGACGCGCCCGTCCATCATGTCCGACGGCGCCACCAGGTCGGCGCCGGCACGGGCATGCGCCAGCGCCTCCTTGGCCAACAGGTCGAGCGTCGCGTCGTTGTCCACCTCGCCCTCGACGATGACGCCGCAGTGGCCATGGTCGGTGTACTCGCACAGGCAGACGTCGGTGATCACGGTCAGCCCCGGCGCCGCCTTCTTGATGGCGCGAATGGCCTGCGGCACGACGCCATCGTCGCGGTAGGCCTGCGATCCCGTAGCGTCCTTCTTGGCCGGAATGCCGAAGAGAATCACCGCCGGGATACCGAGGTCGGCGATCGCCTTGCACTGCTCCGCGGTCCGGTCCACCGACAATTGCGAGACGCCCGGCATCGATGCGACCGGCTTCTCAACGCCCTTGCCGGGCACGACGAACAACGGCTGAATCAGTTGGTCGACGCTCAGGCGCGTCTCGCGCACCAGGCGGCGCAGGCTGTCAGTGCGCCTCAGGCGGCGCGGGCGATAAGCGGGGAATTCCATCGCCAAGGCAAACCACAGATGCCGGGCGATGGCCATCGTAGCCTGCGCTCCCAGACCAAGGCCCTCATGCGGGTGCTCAGATCGTTGCCCTCACGCCATCACCCGAGCCCGCTCACGCCGCCACCTCGACCGTCGCAAAGAAGTCGACGCGCCGCGGCGACCGGCGCGGCCGCACGACGTGATGTCGCGGCGCTGGCGGCCTCACTCCATCTTCGCGCATGCCGCGCAGATGCAGCGCGATTGCCTGCTCGATCCGTCTCAACGCACTGTCGATCGTCTTGCCGGTCGCCACACAACCCGGAAGATCGGGCACCGATGCTCCCCAGTCGCTGTCGGCGTCCTTGTTGATCCGCACCAGGTACTGCACGCTCCGCATCAGCGCCTCCTCCGAAGACTTGCCTGCCGCAATACCGAAATCAGGGTACCGCTCGGCATATCATCGCCCGGGTGACCGCTCACGGTGACACGCCCCGGCTTCGACGCGTGCTTGAACTGACGGTGCCCCCCGCTCGACGGGATCTGAACCCATCCGTCCGCAGTCAACATTCGCATCACCTCTCTGACCTTCATCGCTGCCGAGTAACAACCGGGCGCACTCGGTGCGACGCTGCAATCATTCCCTCCAATGAATCCGTGCCCGACTCAACCAGGCAGGCATCCAATTCCCTTCAGGTGTGGGCGCGGTGTGCGAAATGGGCGCGGATCGCGTCGGTGAACGCGGCGATGGTGTAGGTCGTCGGCTGCAGCACCACCTCCAGCCCGGCGGCGCGCGCCGTTTCGGCGGTGATCGGGCCGATGCAGCCGGCCGACACGCCGGCCAGTAGCGCGGCGGCGTCGGCGCCGAGCAGGGTCAGGAAGCTGCGCACCGTGCTCGAGCTGGTGAATGTCACCAGATCGACGGCGCGCGCCTGCAGCAGCGCGCGCAGCTCGCTGAGATCGACGCGGGCTGGAATGGTCTCGTAGGCCGGCACCTCGTCCACCGTCGCGCCGGCGTCGCGCAGCATGATCGGCAGGATCTCGCGCGCCACCGTGGCGCGCGGCAGCAGGACGCGCGCGCCGGCGATGCCGGCGGCCTGCATCGCCGCGGCGACCGCCTCGGCGCGGAACTCCTCGGGCACGACGTCGACCAGCAGGCCGCGCGCGGCGATGGCCGCGGCGGTCTCGGAGCCGACCGCCGCCAGCCGGGCGCGGTGCAGCGCGCGCACGTCGCGGCCGCGCGCGCGCAGTCGGTCGAAGAACTTCTCGACGCCGTTGGCGCTGGTGAGGACGATCCAGTCGTACGACTCGATGCGCGCGATGGCCTCGTCGAGCGGCGCCCACGACGCCGGCGGCACGATCTCGATGGTCGGACAGGGCAGTACGTCGGCGCCGAGCGCCGCCAGCGCGTCGACGAAGTCCGCCGCCTGCGCGCGCGGCCGCGTCACGACGATGTGCCGCCCCGCCAACGGCCGCCGCTCGGCCCAGGCGAGCGTCTCGCGCAGGCGCGCCACCTGCCCGACGACCGCCAGCGCCGGCGGTTGCACATCGCGCGCCACGGCGAGATCGGCGATGGTCGCGACGGTGCCGCGCAGCGTCTCCTGCGCCGCCGTCGTGCCCCAGCGAATCACTGCTGCCGGCGTCTCGGGATCCATCCCGTGCGCCAGCAGCTGCGCCATGTTCGCGCCCAACTGGCGGGTCGTCATGAGGAACACCAGCGTGTTGCCGCGCTGCGCGACGGCGTCCCAGTGCACCGCCATCTCCGGCTTGTCGGGGTACTCGTAGCCGGTCAGCACCGTGAACGACGAGGCGAGGTCGCGATGGGTCAGTGGAATGCCCGCATACGCCGGCACGGCGATCGCCGAGCTGACGCCGGGGACGACCTCGAACGGGATGCCGGCGGCGGCGAGCGCCTCGGCCTCCTCGCCGCCGCGACCGAAGACGAACGGGTCGCCGCCCTTCAGCCGCACGACGCGACGGCCGGCGCGCGCGTGCTCGAGGAGCAGCGCGGTGATCAGCGCCTGCTCGGTGCGTTGCCCGCCGCCGTGCTTGCCGACCAGGATGCGCTCGGCCTGCGGCGGCGCGTGGTCGAGCAGGCGCGGGCTGGCCAGGTAGTCGTAGATGACGACATCGGCGCCGCGCAGGGCGCGCGCGCCGTCGAGGGTCAGCAGGCCCGGCGCGCCCGGCCCGGCGCCGACCAGATACACGGTGCCGGGCGTCATCCGGTCCAGCCGAGTTCGCGCAACACCGCCGCGCCGCCGTCGGCGAGCAGGGCGTGCGCCAGGTCGGCGCCGAGGCGCGCCCCGTCGGCGGCGGCGCCGCGCCGCTCGCCGCGCACCAGCCGCGTGCCGTCGGGATGGGCGATCACCGCCCGCAGCGTCAGCGCCTCGCCGTCGAGTTCCGCGTAGCCGCCGAGCGGCGTCGTGCAGGTGCCGCCGATGGTCCGCAGGAAGGCACGCTCGGCGTCGATGGCGCGGCGGCTCGGCGCGTGCTCGACGGCGCGCAGCAGCTCGACCATCGGCCCCGGCCGGCTCTCCAGCGCCAGCGCGCCCTGGCCGATGGCGGGGACGAAGTGGTGCGGATCGCAGGCGGTCGCGTGCGGCGGCGCCAGGCCGAGGCGATTGAGGCCGGCGGCGGCGAGCACCGTCGCGTCGACCTCGCCGCGCGCCAGCTTGGCGAGGCGGGTGTCGACGTTGCCGCGCAGATCGACCACCTGCAGCTGCGGATGCAGCGCCCGCAACAGCGCCGCCCGGCGCGGGCTCGAGGTGCCGGCGCGCGCTCCCGGCGGCAGCGCGGCGAGGCCGCCGGCGGCGCGCGTCAGGACGACGTCGTGCGCCGCCTCGCGCTCGGGCACACAGGCGAGCACCAGGCCCTCCGCCAGCTCCCCCGGCACGTCCTTGAGCGAGTGCACCGCGGCGTCGATGGCGCCGTCGAGCAGCGCCGTCTCGAGTTCCTTGACGAACAGGCCCTTGCCGCCGAGCTGGTGCAGCGGCACGTCGGTGATGCGGTCGCCGGAGGTGCGGATGACGACCAGCTCGACGCGCCGCTGCGGGTGCGCCGCCGCCAGGCGCCGCCGCAGCCACTCGGCCTGGGCGAGGGCCAGCTTGCTGCCGCGGGTGCCGATGCGCAGCCGCTCGCTCATGACTCGTCCGGGTCCTCGAGGTCGAACAGGCGCCGCGTCGCATCGAGATAGAACGTCTCGGTGCGGCGGTCGTGCTGCTTCAGGCGGGCGATCGGGGCGTGCAGGATCTTGTTGACGATCGCCGTCGTCATCGCCTCGACCACCTGGCGCTCGCGCGGTCCGAGATCCTTGAGTTGGTTGAGCGACTTCTGCAACTCGCCGAGGCGGATCGCCTCGACCTTGTCGCGCAGCGCGATGATGGTCGGCACGACCTCGAGGTGGCCGAGCCAGCGCAGGAACGACTCCACCTCGGCGGTGACGATGTCCTCCGCCTTCTCCGCCTCGCGCACGCGCTCGCCGAGGTTGCCCTCGGCCACCTGCGACAGGTCGTCGACGTCGTACAGATAGACGTTGTCGAGCTCGTTCAGGCGCGGGTCGAAGTTGCGTGGCACGCTCAGGTCGATGCAGAAGATCGGCCGCCCCTTGCGCTCGCGCAGCGCCTCCTGCACCGGCCCAGGCCCGAGGACGACCTCGCTCGCGGCGGTGGCGCCGATGACGATATCGGCCATCGGCAGGTAGCGCGGGAACTGCTCGAACGGCACCGGCGTGGCATTGAGCTCGCGCGCCAGCTCGACGGCGCGCTCGAAGGTGCGGTTGGTGACGATCAGGCCGCCGACGCCGTTGGCGAGCAGGTGACGCGCCGCCAACTCGCCCATCTTGCCGGTGCCGATGAGCATCGCCGTCTTGCCCTCGAGGCGGTCGAAGATCGTCGTCGCCAGCTCGACCGCCGCCGAACTGACGGACACCGCCCGGCCGGCGATGCCGGTCTCGGTGCGCACCCGCTTGGCGACCGAGAAGGCCTTGTGGAACCAGCGGTGCAGCACCGCGCCGGTGGCGCCGACGCTGGCGGCGCGGGCGTACGATTGCTTCAACTGGCCGAGGATCTGTGGCTCGCCGATCACCATCGAATCGAGGCTCGAGGCGACACGGAACAGATGCCGCACGGCGTCCCGCCCCTGGTAGTTGTACAGGTGCGGCGTCAGGTCGGCGGCGCGACCGGTCTGCGCCTGGCGCAGGAACGCGGCGATGCGCCCGACGGCGCCGCCGCCGTCGCGTGTCGTACTCACCACCTCGACGCGGTTGCAGGTGCTCAGCAGCACCGCTTCGTCGACGCCCTCGAGATCGCAGAGGGCACGGTTGACGTCGTCGAGGCGCTCGTCGGCGATCGCCACGGCCTCGCGCACGTCGAGCGAAGCGGTGCGGTGGCTCAACCCGACGATGAGGACGTCCTGCTGCATCAGCCGAGCGCTCTGCCGTGCGGCAGGCCGAGGTTGAGGGCCACCAACGAGATCAGCAGCAACGCGAAGCCGAGCAGCGTCAGCGTCGCCGCCCGCCGGCCGCGCCAGCCGAGCGTGCGCGCCTGCAGCAGCAGGGCGTAGAGCAACCAGGCGAGGACGGCCACCACCTGCACCGGCTCCCAGGCCCAGAAGGTTCCCCGGGCGGCCTTGGAAAGCAGCGAGCCGGTGACGATGCCGACGGTGAACAGCGCGAAGCCCCAGGCGACGCAGCGGTAGTTGAGCTCGTCGAGCCGCTCGAGCGACGGTAGCCGGCGCAGGCGGCCGCGCCGCTTCGCCTTCAGCTGCCGCTCCTGCACCAGGTAGACGAGGCTGACGCAGGCGGCGAGGGCGAAGATGGCGTAGCCGAGGAAGGCCGGCGCGACATGCGCCGGCAGCCAGGCGGTACGCATCCCCTCGGGCAGCGTCTCGGCGCCGGAGAAGACGATGAAGGACGATAGCGTCAGGAGAAAGGCGAGCGGGCTGACCAGCGCCCCCAGCACGGCCAGCGGGGCGCGCGTCTGCAGGGCGAGGAAGAGCCCGACGATCAGCCAGGCGAGCAGCGAGAGCTGGTCATGGAACGACAGCATGACGCCGAGGCCGCGTGTGCCGACGCGCAACAGCAGGGCGATGGTCTCGAGTGCGAAGGCGGCGGAGAGGGCCACGAGCGCGACGCGATGCGGCTGCGCCCGGGTGCTGGTCAGGTGGGCGACGAAGGCGGCGGCAGCGACGAGGTAGAGGCCGAGGCTGACGGCGAAGAAGACCAGGTCGATGCTCACAGGCGCGCCCCCAGACTGGCCAGCGAGACGTCGGCGCCGACATGCTCTGCAAGCAGCTGGTCCACCGCCGCCGCGTCCGGGCCGCGCAGCCGTTCGAGCAGGTCCGAGGCCACCAGTTGCGAGAGGATGCGCTGGCGTTCGCTGCCCGGCAGCGGACCGCCCTGCAGGTGACGGCGCAGACGGGCGAGGAGGTCGAGGGCGCGCTCGTATTCCGGCCCGAGGTGGCGGTCGAGATCCTCGCGCAGGCGCCGCGCCAGGGCCGGGCTGGCGCCGCCGGTGGAGATCGCGACGGTGAGCGCGCCGCGCCGCAGCACCGCCGGGACGATGAACGAGCACCACTGCGGTCGGTCGACGACGTTGAGCGGCACCGCCGCCGCCGCCGCGGCGCGCGCCAGCTCGGCGTGCAGGGCCTCGTCGTCGGTAGCCGCGTACGCCAGACGGGCCCCGTCGAGGTCGCCGGCGCGATACGGCCGCCCGCGGTGCGCGATCGCCCCGGCGGCGGCCTGCGCCGTCAGCGCCGCCGTCAGGCGCGGCGCCACCACCGTCACCTGCGCCCCGGCGCTGAGCAACGACGCCACCTTGCGCTCCGCCACCGCGCCGCCGCCGACCACCACACAAGGCGCTCCCGCCAGGCGCAGGAAAACCGGGTAGTACTCCATCGCCCAAACCGTACCATCGCGCGCCGTGCAACAGCCAGTGGAGGGCGCGGCGCCGCGGAGCCACGCGCCTGCGAGGTTTGCCAACCCCGGGCCCAGCTGGTACTGGACCTCTTTATCTTTCGCCTTCAAAGGAGAGCCTCGTGAAGACATATCTGCAGCGCACCGGCCTGTCCCGACTCGCCGCGGCGGCCATCCTGCTCGCCGGCTTCGGCTGCGCCACGGCCGCTCTGGCCGACGACGCGACCAACCAGAAGATCGTCGACTACTACCGCCGCAAGTCGAACCTGCCCCCCGATGTGGTGGCCACCGTGGTCGAGGTCACCGACTCAAAGATCCCCGGCGCCAAGCAGGGCACCCTGAACCTCACCAAAGGGGGCCAGGTACAGAGCGTCACGGTGCTCATGTCGGCCGACGGACGCTACGTGGTCTTTGGCGAGGTCGAGGACGTCACCTCCGACCCGTTCAAGGCGATCGCCGCCAAGATCAAGCTCGACGGCAGCCCGGTGCGCGGCCCCAAGGACGCGCCGGTCACCATCGTCGAGTACTCCGACTTCCAGTGCCCGTACTGCTCGCGCGCCCACACCACCGTCGAGGAAGTGATGAAGGCGTACGATGGCAAGGTGAAGCTGGTGTACAAGAATTACCCGCTCGGCTTCCACAAGTGGGCCGAGCCGGCCGGCATCGCCGTCGAGTGTGCCTTCCTGCAGGATCCGGCGGCGTTCTGGAAGCTGTACGACTTCATGTTCGCCAACCAGCAGCAGATCACGCCGGAGAACATCAAGGCCAAGTCCGAAGAGGCGCTCGCCGGCACCAAGGTCGACAAGGCCAAGTGGGCCGACTGCTTCGACAACAAGAAGACGCTCGAGAACGTCAAGGCGGATATGGCCGAGGGCCAGGCGATCGGCGTCACCGGCACGCCGGCGTTCATCATCAATGGCCGCAAGATCAGCGGCGCCCAGCCGCTGCCCAACTTCAAGGCGATCATCGACGACGAGCTGTCGCGCGCCGGCAAGAGCTGAGCCGTCAGGTTCGGGTCACCAGCGTCTGGGCCCACATGACCCGCGGGCGGGCCGGGAGATTCCCGGCCCGCCCGCCGTTCTCGCGCAGCCGGCGGCGCGGGCGCCTGGATGATCGCGCTGTTCGAAAGTCCGAGCGGCGCGGAACGCCGCGCCACAGCGCTCGCCTTCCTCGCCGCCCTGCCGTGCGACGGCGAAGCGCTGCTCGTCGGCGCCAGCCGCGGCGCCGTCGATGAGCTGGCACACGCGCACGCCGCCGCGCGCGGCGCCGCCTTCGGCCTGCGCCGCCTGACGCTGACCCAGCTCGCGGCCCTCCTGGCACAGCCGGCCTTCGCGGCAGCCGGGCTGGCGCACGCGACGCCGCTCGCCAGTCTCGCGCTGGCGGCGCGCGCGACCTTCGACGCGCGCGCCGCCAGCGCCATTCCCTACTTCGCCCCGGTCGCCAGCAGCCCCGGCTTCGCGCGCAGCGCCGCCGCCACCCTCGGCGAGTTGCGCGGCGCCCGCGGGGATGCCGCCCCCCACCCCCCCCGCGCCGCCCCCCGGCCCCCGCACGCCCCGCGGCGGGCCCGCTAACCGGCGGGCC
>JANNRA010000049.1:0-20961 GCA_031401035.1 bacterium
CGGCGGCGCCGGCGCCGGCGTCGGGCCAGGCCGCGGGGTCGCCGCGGGCGAGATCGTAGAGGCCGGCGGCGGCGACGATCGGGATGCAGGCGTGGCCGGTGTCCAGCCCGACGCCGCGCTGCGACAGCCAGCGCACGACACCGTCGGTAGCGGCGAGGCCGAAGACGCTGCCGCCGACGAGCACCACCCCGTGGACGAGGCGCGGCTCGACGCCGCGCGTGAGTTTGAAGATCTCGGTCTCGCGCGTGCAGGGGGCGCCGCCGCGCACGGCGACGCCGCCGACCGCACCGGCGGGCGTCAGCACGACGGTACAGCCGGTGCGCCCGACGGCATCGCTCCAGTGACCGATCAGCGTCCCGAGCGGTCCCGACGGCGGCAAGGCGTCGGCGCCGGCCCGACCTCCGGCCGCCCGGCGTGTCGCCGCCGCGTGGCGTCGCACCAGCGCCGGGCGCCGCGGGCGGGCGCTCACAGGATCCCCAAACGGCGCAGATGCGCGGCGCCGGCGGCGACGATGGCGTCGCGGCCAAACGGCGCCAGGTGGCTGCCGCTGAACCAGTGAATCGCCGGCTCGCCCCAGTGACGCCATAGCGCCTGCGGATGCTCGGGCGGCACGATGCGGTCGCCGCGGCCGGCGATGATCAGGACGCGCTCGCGCGGCAGGCGCAGTGGATAGGTCAGCGGCGAATGGACGCGGTACATGGCGCGCAGCTCCGCATGCGTGTAGGGCGTCGCACCGTCGCGGCGCCGGCTGGCGGCAAAGAAGCGCCAGGCGAGGTCGCCGATGCACACCGGCGGCACCATCGGCATGACGAAGTCGAGATCGTCGACCAGCCCGGCGGTCAGCGCCGACAGATAGCCGCCGAGGCTCAGGCCGAGCAGGCCGACCGGCGCCAGCGTGCGTTCCCGCAGCCAGGCGCGCACGACATGGATCTCGTAGACGGCGCGGCGCACGGCGTCGTGCAGCAGGGCCGGATTCGGATCCGCGAAGCGCTGCCCGGAGACGCGCGAGCCGCGCGGCGCGCGGGCGCCGTGGTAGGGCAGCGTCAGCAACGCCACATCGAGGCCGAGGCGATACCACTGCGCGGCGAACAGCGCCCAGGCGTCGAGGCGCGGCGCGCCCATGCTGAAGCCGTGCAGGGCGAGCACGGTGCCGTGCGGCGGCGTGCGCTCATGCATCCAGTGTTCGACGAGCATCTCGTCCGCCGCGGCGTCCGCCGGCCCGCCGCCGAACGGCACGTAGCGGCCGGCAAAGCGGCGTCCGACCAACGTGCCGCCGGCCAGGCGGCGCCGGTACCGTGTCTCCGGCACCACGACATCGGCCGGTGCATCGACGAACTCCAGGTAGGTGCGTGGCTGTTCCCACAGCGGCCCGGCGAGGAACGGCGCGGCGGCGGCGCGCAGGCGCGGCAGGTCGGCGGCGGACGGCAGCAGCGCCGCGTCGACGACGCGCCGCACCCCGGCGACCACGGCGCCGTCGAGCGCGGCACCGACACCGGTGCGCAGGCGATCGAACCACGCTTCGCGCGGCAGGTCGGCGGGCGGCAAGACGGTGAGGGCGGCGAGCGACGGCACGCGCGCATTGAAGCGGATTGTACGTACCGCTGACAACCGCGGCGCGCGGGGTTGACAGCGCCGCCGACCAACTTAGCTTGCCGGCGTCCGCGAATCCCACCTCACAGCCAGATCGACGAGGAGTCCCCCGATGAACACCCAGACTGCCACGCACAGCGAGACTGCGGAGCGCGTCGTCCGGCGCGCGCCGGAGGTCGAGATCTACGAGGACGAACAGGCGCTGTTCGTCTCCGCCGACGTCCCCGGCGTCGCCCCAGGCAACGTCGACGTCGTGCTCGAGGGCGGCGTATTGACGCTGCACGCGCGTGCCGAGCACGGCGAGCGCACCGGCGGCACGCGCACGGTCACCGAGTTCGCGCGCCGCTTCACCCTGCGCGAACCGGAGCGCTACGACGCCGAACAGGTCAGCGCGACGCTGCGGCACGGCGTCCTCGAACTGCGCCTGCCGAAGGCGGCCCGCGCCCGCCGTCGCCAGATCCCCGTCACCGTCAACTGACAACCTGATTCACACGGAGCAACGGAGAAGCGGAGAGATCGGACTCGAGTCCGCGTCCTCCGTGCCTCCGTGCCTCCGTGTGAAAAGGCATTGGCGTGATAGCGTGGCGTCATGGACGCCTTCTACCGCGCCGACACCGACCCCGCCGATACCAGCGCCTGGATCGAGTCGCTCGATACGATCCTGCACGGCGAAGGCCCGCAGCGGGCGCGCTACCTGCTCGGGCGCCTGATCGAGCACGGCCTGTCGCGCGGCGTCGCCCTGCCGTTCACCGCCAACACGCCGTACGTCAACAGCATCGCCGCCGCCGCGCAGCCCGTCTATCCGGGCGACCGCCAGATCGAGCGCCGCATCCGCAGCCTGATCCGCTGGAACGCCATGGCGATGGTGGTGCGCGCCAACCGGCTGCACGCCGGCCTGGGCGGGCACATCTCGACCTTCGCCTCCTGCGCGACCCTGTTCGAAACCGGCTTCAACCACTTCTTCCGCGGCCACGCCGACGGCGCCACCGGCGATCATGTGTATTTCCAGGGCCACGCCTCGCCCGGCATCTACGCCCGCGCCTTCCTCGAGGGGCGCCTCTCGGTCATGCAACTGCACGCCTTCCGGCGCGAGATCAGCGGCGGCGGCCACGGGCTCTCGTCCTATCCCCACCCGTGGCTGATGCCCGATTTCTGGGAGTTTCCCACCGTCTCGATGGGGCTCAGCCCGATCTCGTCGATCTACCAGGCGCGCTTCAATCGCTACCTGCGCAACCGCGGCCTGCGCGACACCGATGGGAGCCATGTGTGGGCCTTCCTCGGCGATGGCGAGACCGATGAACCCGAGTCGCTCGGCGCCATCACCCTCGCCGCCCGCGAGCACCTCGACAACCTCGTCTGGGTCATCAACTGCAACCTGCAGCGGCTCGACGGCCCGGTCCGCGGCAACGGCAAGATCATCCAGGAGCTGGAGGCCGTCTTCCGCGGCGCCGGCTGGAACGTGCTCAAGGTGATCTGGGGCGACGACTGGGATCCGCTGCTGGCGCAGGACAACGACGGTCTCCTCGTCCAGCGCATGGGCGAGGTGCTCGACGGCCAGTACCAGAAGTACAGCGTCGCCGGCGGCGATCACATCCGCCAGCACTTCTTCGGCACCCACCCGGCCCTGCTGGCAATGGTCGAGAACCTCACCGACGCCAAGCTGCGCAAGCTGCGCCGCGGCGGGCACGATCCGGAGAAGGTCTACGCCGCCTTTCGCGCCGCCATCAGCCACGTCGGCGCCCCCACCGTCGTGCTCGCCAAGACCATCAAGGGCTACGGTCTCGGCGAGGCCGGCGAGGGACGCAACGTCACGCACCAGCAGAAAAAGTTGAACGAGAAGGAGTTGCGCGAGTTCCGCGACCGCTTCGGCATCCCGATCGCCGACCGCGACCTGCTCGAGACCCCCTTCTACCGCCCGCCCGACGACAGTGAGGAGATCCAGTATCTGCTCGAGCGCCGTCGCGCCCTGGGCGGCTTCGTGCCGTCGCGACGCGTCCACGCCGTGCCGTTGGCGACGCCGGCGCCCGAGTGGTTCGCCGAGTTCCACGCCGACACCAACGGGCGCGAGGTGGCCACCACGATGGCCATGGTGCGCCTGCTGCAGCGCCTGATGAGCGACCCGGAGCTCGGTCCGCGTATCGTGCCGATCGTACCCGACGAGGCGCGCACGTTTGGCATGGACGCGCTGTTCCGCAAGTTCGGTATCTACGCCCACCTCGGCCAGCGCTACGAACCGGCCGACTCCGACGTGGTCCTCTACTACCGCGAGGCCACCGACGGGCAGCTGCTCGAGGAGGGCATCACCGAGGCCGGCGCCATGGCCTCGTTCACCGCCGCCGCCACCGCCTACGCGACGCACGGCCTGAGCATGATTCCGTTCTTCTTCTTCTACTCGATGTTCGGTTTCCAGCGCATCGGCGACTCGATCTGGCAGAACGCCGACGCACGCGGCCGCGGCTTCCTGCTCGGCGCCACCGCCGGCCGCACGACGCTCGCCGGCGAGGGGCTGCAGCACCAGGACGGGCACAGCCACGTGCTGGCGAGCGTCGTGCCGACCGTGCGCGCCTACGATCCGGCCTTCGCCTACGAGGTGGCGGTGATCGTCCAGGACGGGCTGCGCCGCATGGTCGGCGAGGGCGAGGACTGCTTCTACTACCTGACCGTGTACAACGAGATGTACCCGATGCCGGGCATGCCGGCGGGCGTCGAGGAGGGCATCCGCCGCGGCCTCTATCGCCTGGCGCCGGCGAGCGAGTCCGGCGAGCGGCCGCGCCTGCACCTCTTCGGCAGCGGCGCCATCCTGCGCGAGACGCTGGCGGCGCAGTCGCTGCTGGCCGAGCGCGGCGTCGCCGCCGACGTGTGGAGCGTGACCAGCTACACCGAATTGCGCCGCGACGCCCTCGCCTGCGAACGCTGGAGCCGCCTGCACCCGGAGCAGCCGCCGCGCCAGCCCTACATCACCGCGCAACTGGCCGATGCGCCGTGGCCGGTCATCGCCGCCACCGACTATATGAAGGTGGTGCCGGAGCAGGTAGCGCGGTTTCTACCCGCCGGCATGGTCCCGCTCGGCACCGATGGCTTCGGCCGCAGCGACACGCGCGAGGCGCTGCGGCGCTTCTTCGAGATCGATGCCGCCGCCATAGCGGTCGCCGGCCTCGCCGAGCTGGCGCGGCGCGGCGCGGTACCGGTCGACGCGGTGACGCGCGCTATCGCCGAGCTCGGCGTCAATGCCGAGGCTCCGGACCCCGCCGTCAGTTGACCGGCGCCGCGCGCCGACGATCGTGGCGAGGCGGCGCGTTGACCTCGGTCGCCGCTGCGGCGAAGTTGCACGCTATGTGGATCGAGCCCGTGACGCTGGAAGGCCGCCATATCCGCCTCGAGCCGCTCGCCGAGGCGCATGCCGAGGCCCTGTGGGCCGGCAGCAGCGAGCCGGCGCTGTATCGCTTCACGCCCTACCATCTCGGCAGCGCCGACGACCTGCGTGCCTTCATCGCCACGGCGGCCGGCGCGCAGGCGCGCGGCGAGGGCCTGGCGTTCGCGACCATCGAGCGGGCGACCGGTCTGCCGGTCGGCTCGAGCAGCTACCTCGCCGCCGTGGCACCGCACCGGCGCCTCGAGATCGGCGGCACCTGGGTCATCCCGGCGCGCCAGCGCAGCCCGATCAACAGCGAAGCCAAGCTGCTGATGCTGCGGCACGCCTTCGAGACTCTCGGCTGCCTGCGCGTCGAGTTCAAGACCGACCGCCTGAACGAGCGATCGAGGCGCGCCCTGCTGCGCATCGGGGCGGTCGAGGAAGGGACCTTCCGCAACCACATGGTGATGCCGGACGGGCGCCGGCGCGACAGCGTCTACTTCAGCATCGTCGCCGACGAGTGGCCGGCAGTGCAGCAACGCCTGCAGGGATTGCTCGCGCCGCCTGAGCCAGCGCCCGCCGCTCGCTGACCCGCTCCGGACGCTCGCAGCTCCGGGCCGCTCTCCGCGCCGGGACGCGCTCCCCGCCGGCGCCTGTTAGATGGGGCGCGCGAGGCTGCATCCAACAGGCGCCGACGGGGCGGCGCCCTCCAGGGGATCAGAGGGTGTCGACGGCGGCGGTGGAGGTCCTATTGCATGGCGCCGACGGGGCGCAGCGTCACCACACTAGAGGGTGTCGACGGAGTCGGTGGAGATCCAGCCGCGCAGGTTGTCGGCGCCACGCACCTGCAGCCACCCGTCACGCGCGCCGGTCACCGCCAGCCGGGTCCCCGGGGCGACGACGAAGTGTACGGTGCCGGCCGTCGTCGGCTCAAAGCGCACCGGGGTCTCGCCCGCTGCCACCACCACCGCTGTCGCGGCTTCAAGATCGGCGACGCGCAGGACGAAGCTGCCGCCGACCAACACCGCCACCACCCCGGCCGCCACCGCCGCGCGCCCGAGGGCAATCGCCTGGCGCGGCGCCGCCAGGCGCGCCGTCAACAATCCCCAGCACAGCAGCCATGCGGCGACGAACACCGCCGCCAGCTCCTCGGCGCTGGCGCGGAACGCCAACGGGAAGAGCAGACGCTGCCAGAGCGGCGCTGGCAACGCCTCCAGGCGGGCCTCTTCTCTGGCGAAGGCGACATTGGCGGCCACGTCCGGATCACGCGGCAACAGTCGCGTCGCCCGCTCGTAGCTCGCCAGGGCGGGGCCGAGTTCACCGCGTTTCACCTGTGCGTTGCCGAGGTTGAAGTGCAGCGCGCCGCTCTCGACGCCGGCGGCGCGCACCGCTTCGTAGGCGCGCACCGCCTCGTCGTACCGCCCGGCCGCGTAGGCCTCGTTCCCCGCGAAGAACAACTGTTGCGGCGGCGGCGTTTCGGCACGCGCCACGCCGAGTGCCGCGGCGGCGAGCACGACCAGCACGGCGCCGGCGCGGCGCGTCAGGGCGCGCGTCGCCTCCAGGCCGTCGACGACGCTGCCGGCGAGCGTGAGCAACTCATCGCGCGCGGCGCCGGCGGCACCGGCATAGCGGCTGCGCTCCGTCACCGCGAAGAAGCGTCCGACCTGCTCGCACAGCGGCGCCGCGACCCCATCGGCGGCGAGCCGGGCGAGCACCCGCTCGCGTTCGACGCCGCCCGGCGGCAGGTCGAGCTTGGCGGCGAGGTAGGCGCTGACGGCGCCGGCCAGGGCGTCGACGGCATCGGGCGCGTCGGCCGGCAGCGCCGCCGCGGCGGCGAGGGCGCGGCGCGCCTCGCGTCCGGCGGCGCGGAAGCGCTGCTGACGCGGATCGGCTGCCAGCCGCTCGCGCCGCCGCAACACCGCGCGCATGGCGACGAAGCCGCCAACCGGCAGGACCAACAGCGCCAGCAGCCAACCGCCGCCGTACCAACGCGCACCGCTCGGCCGCAGCGCCCCGGGGTCGTTCTTGATGTAGACGATGTCGCGGCCGACCGCCGCCGGCGATGGACTCGGAGCGGGCGGCGCGTCGGCGGCGACGACGCCGGAGGGGGCGGCGACGGCGCCGCGCACCTCAATCGGAAACGGGCCGCGCACGATCGTCTTGTAGGCGCGCGCCTCGGGGTCGAAGAAACTGAACTGTACCGCCGGCACGGCGGCGACGCCGGCCCGGCGCGGGATGACCACCTGCTCGAAGACGCGCCGGCCGGCGTCATCCTCGCCCTTGACCGGCTGCGGGTCGTAGCGGCGGAACTCCTCGCCGGTGGGCAGCCGCGGCGGCGCCGCCGTCGCCAGGTCGCCCGTACCGGCGATGGTCATGCGCACGGTGATCGGATCACCGGCGTCGACGCTGGCCGGCGCGATACTGGCGTCGAACGAGAAGTCCCCGACGGCGCCGGCAAAGTCGCCCGGCCGCCCGTCCTCCGGCAGCGGCAGGACGAGCAACTCGGCCGGGTCGGCCGCCAGTTCGACCTGGCGCGAGGCACCGGGGATCAACTGGCCGAGGATCGGATCCATGCCACGCCGCGCCGCGGCGATCGCCAGCTTCATCGTCGTACGCAGCGCCACGGCACCCGGCTTCAGCGGCGTCAGCGTCGTGCGCAGGCGCAGCGTCGTGTAGCGCCGCCCGTCGATCACCTCGCTGCCCTGGTCCGGCTGCGGATTGAACTTCTCCACCGTCACCCCATCGGCCTCGATGACGGGGAACTGCGCGTCGTCGACGCGCACCTCACCCACGTACAACGTCACCGTCAGGCCGACACGCTCGCCGACGAACGCCTCGTCACGCGACGGCTGGACCACCAGGCGCAGGGCCTGCGCGCCGCCCGGCGCCACCGCCTGCGCATCCGCCCGCGTTCCCGCCGGGCGCACCTTTACGACAATCGTGTTGGTCTCGTAACGCTGGTCGTCGTGCCCGATGAGGAACGGCCCGAGGGTGAACGACCCGGGGCGCTCGGCGATCAACCGGTAGCGGTGCGTGACGCTGGTCGTCATGTGGCCATTCACCAGCGCCACCCGCGTCGATGGTCCCATGTAGCTGGCGCGGAAATCGCGCGGATCGACGACCGGCACCGGCACGTTCTGCGCCCCCTCGACGGCGATCGAGAGCAGGAACGGCTCGCCGACCGCGACGTCGCTCGACTCGACCTCGGCGCTGACGGTGATCGGCGCCGCCGCCGCGGCCACGCCGGCGCGGCCGACGACGAGCGGGACCGCGAGCAGGATGGCAAGCGCGACGGCGATTTCCAGGCGGGCGGGCATGCGCGTCACCAGTCCTGCGCCGGCTCGCCGGCGCCGGCCGTGTCCGGACGCTCGATGTCGAGGGGTTGCAGCTCTTCGCCGCGCGCCGTGTCGAGGATGGCGCGCGCCGCCTGTTCGTCCGGCCCGAGTTCACCCTCCTGCGTCGCGGTGCCGGCGGCTGGCGGCTCGGGAGGCGCCTGCGGCTCGCCCGCCGATGGTGGCTCCTGCTTCTCGCCCGCGTCCTGCGGCGGCGGCGGCTCCTCGCCCTTTTCCTCCCCCGACGGCGGCGGCGGTTGCTCCGCCGGCTCCGGCTGGTCCTGTTGCTCGGGCTGGTCCTGTTGCTCCTGCCCCTCCTGTTGCTCCGGCTTATCCTGCTTGTCCTGTTCCTCTTTCTGCTCCTGCTCCTGTTTCTGCTGCTGTTGCTCTTCTTCTTTCTTCTTCTGCTCCTCGAGCTTCCTCTCCAGTTCGGCGATGCGACGAGTGACGAACTCGTGATTGTACTTCGCGTCCGCGTCGGTCGCATCGGCGACCATGGCACGCTTGTAGTCGGCCAAAGCTTTTTGCCACGCGGCCAGGGCGGCCTGCGGATCCTTCTCCTCCGCCGCGGCGCCGAGCTCGTAGCGGGCGTTGCCGGCGTTGTAGGTGGCGCGGGCGAGCCACCGCGGGTCGCCAGCCGCGGCAAGGGCATCGAGCGCGGCAACCGCGGCATCAAACTTCCCCTGTCTGAACAGCGCCGCGGCGAGGTTGAACTGCAGTGCCGGTAGGGCAGGTGCGTCGACCAGGCCCTCGCCGTAGCGGCTGGCGGCCTCGTCGAACTTGCCGGCGGCGTAGAGTTGATTGCCCTCGGCGGCGCGGTCGCCGGGCGGATCGAACCAGCCGACCAGCAACGGCAGGCAGAGGGCCACCGCCGTGACGTCGCGACGGCGCCGCCAGCCGGAGATGCGGCGCCGCCCCGCTGACGCGGCGGCGCCGCCGAGCGGCAAGAGGGCCTCGAGGGCGAGCAGCAGCAGCGCCGCCGCCAGCGGCCACTGGAATCGCTCCTCGGCGCGCCGTTGCAGCGCGCTTGCCACCTCGCGGCGCTCCATCGTCGCGATGTGGTCGCGGAACACCTGGTCGAGGCCGAGGGAGGGGCCGAGGCCCTGCACGTAGGCACCGCCGGTTTCCAGGGCGATCGCCTTCAGCGCATCCTCGGCCAGGCGCGACTTCACTACCTGGCCAGCGCGGTCCTTGACGTAGCCGTCCGGCCCGAGCGGCAGCAGCTCCCCTTCGGGGGTCCCAATGCCGACAGTGAAGATGCGCACGCCGAGCTCCTTGGCGCGCGTCGCAGCGGCCTGGGCATCGCCCTCGTGGTCTTCGCCGTCGGTAATGAGAATCAGCGCTTCGTGCTTGCCCTGGCGGGCCTCGAAGCCGTCCAGAGCGGCGTCGATGGCGCGCGCCATGGCGGTACCGCCACGCGGGATGATGCCGACTTCGGTGGCGCGCAGCGAGCGCGCAAAGGCGCCGTAGTCGAGGGTCAGCGGGCATTCCAGAAAAGCCGTGCCGGCGAAGGGGACCAGGCCGATGCGGTCGCCGTGCAGCAACGGCAGCAGATCGAGCACCGCCAGTTTGGCGCGCTCGAGGCGATTCGGCTTCACATCGGTGGCGAGCATGCTGCGCGAGGTGTCGATCGCCACGATGATGTCGAGCCCCTCCTGCTTCATCTCCTGCCACTGAAAGCCCCATTTCGGCCCCGCCAGCGCGAAGACCAGCAACAGCAGGGCCGCGACACGCACCAGGACGCGCCAGCGCGGCGGCCGGCGGTCGAGATGCGGCGTCAGCCGCGCCGCCAGACCGGCTTCGACAAAACGCGCCAAGGCCGCGGCGCGGCGGCGCAGCAGGACCAGCAGCGCCGCGCCGAGCGCGATGACGAGCGGCAGCAGGGTCAGGTAGAGGGGCGCACGCCAATTCATGCGGACTCGGTCATGTCGGGGCGATCACGGCAGCACGCGTAGCCAGGTCTGCGCCAGCAGCGCCTCGACGGCGAGCAGCAACAGGGCCGGCAGGGCGAGCCAGACATAGAGCTCGTCGTGGTCGAGGTATTGCAGCCCCTCCTGCGAAGTGGTTTCGAGCTGATCGATCTCGGCGTAGATCTGGCGCAGACTGTCGGTATCGGTGGCGCGGAAGTAGCGCCCACCGGTGTGTTCGGCGACCTGCTGCAGCGTCTCCTCATCGACATCGACCGGCATGTTCACGTAGACGCGGCGCCCGAACGGATCGAGGCGCGGGTACGGTGCGGCACCGCGCGTGCCGGCGCCGATGGTGTAGACGCGATAGCCGAGCGTCTTGGCCGCCTCCGCCGCGGTCAACGGCGGGACCTTGCCGGCGTTGCTCTGGCCGTCGGTCAGCAGGATCACGACCTTGCGCTTGGCCTCGGACCCCTCCAGACGGGCGACGGCGGCCGCCAGGGCGGAGCCGACCGCCGTCCCGTCCTCGATCATGCCGATGCGCGCGCGGTCGAGATTGGCGAGCAGCCAGCCGTGATCGAGGGTCAGCGGCGCCTGCGTGTAGGGCCGCCCGGCGAAGAGCACCAGGCCGACGCGATCATTCGGCCGCCCGCCGAGAAAGTCTCGCACCACCGCCTGCACCGCCTCGAAGCGGTTGGCGCGCCCGTCGGGGAGCTGGAAGTCCTCGGCCAGCATGCTGCTCGACACGTCAACGGCGAGCATGATGTCGATGCCCTCGCTGCGGACAACGCTGTCGGCCCTGCCGAGCTGCGGGCGGGCGAGCGCCACGACGAGCAGCACCAGGGCGGTGGCGCGCAGAGCCGGCAGCAGCCAGCGCCAGTGCGCGCGACGACCGGGTCCCACCGCCCGCAGGGCCGCCAGCACCGGATAGGACAGCGCCGGCGGCGCCGAGCGGCGGCGCCCGCGCGCCAGCCAGGGTACAGCGAACAGGAGCAGCAGCGCCCACGGATCATGCAGCGACACGTGGCACCTGCGGAGTCGTGGAGTGGACGAAGTCACGCGCCGCGTCGAAGGCGCGCTCGGCATCGCTGGCGGTCGGCGTATGGCGGGCGAACTTGACCAGGTCCGCCTCGCCGAGGAACTGCCCCAGGAGCGACCGCTGCGGCGCGCCGAGTTGCGCGTTGCGCTGCGCCGCCTGCAGGAACTCCTCGCTGGTCATCTCCGGGGCGCGCAGGCGGAAGCGCGCCTCGACATACTCGCGGACGATGGCGGAGAGGCGGACGTAAAACACCTCGTGCCGTCCGGCCTCGACCAGGCGCTCGTCGCGCAGATGGGTCAGCGCCTCGAGGGCCAGCTCATGCGCCGGGCGCGGCGCTGGCGCCAGCACCAGGCTCGGGCGGCGCCGGCGGCGCAGAAGCCACCAGATCAGGCCGCCGAGCGCCGCGGCGGCGGCGGCGATCCACAGCAGGGGCGTGTAGTCGCGCGCCACGGCGACCGGCGCCTTGATGTCGCGCAGCGCGGCGCCGGGACTGGCGTCGGGAGCGGGTAGCAGGCTTTCGACCTGCACCGCTGCATCCGGGGCGGCGAGACTCTGCCACTCGCCGTTCGCGGCCAGATACTGCACCGTCGGACCCGGTACCTGCAGCTCACCGGGAGTGTAGGTGACGAGGGTGAACCAGCGCTCGTGCACGACGCGCCCGTTCTGCTCGCCTGGCGCGGCGGCGCCAAAGTCGACCACCTGGAAGTCGCCGAGGACCCCCTCGAGGGTGGGAATCGTGACCTCGACGCCGCGGTCGGCGGTGACGGTGAGGGTGTAGCGGAACGGGGTGCCGATGGTGGTGGAGGCCGGGTCGGCGGCGGTGGCGAGGTCGACGGGGGTGAAGCTGCGCGCGGCCGTCGCGAACAGGGTGGCCGCGAGGATCGTTGTGATCACCGCGCTGCGCTGCGGGCGAGACGCCCGCGGTCCCGGCTGGGGGACCCGTGCCACGGGCGCGGTCATCGGCGGCGCTCGCGGGCGCGGAAGAAGCGCAGCAGCGCGGTGGCGTACGGCTGGTCGGTGCGGACGGTGACGGCATCGACCGCGAGGCTGCGCAGGAAGCGATCGCGCTCGGCGCGCGCCGCCGCCTGACGCTGCGCGAAGGCGGCGCGCAGACGCGCGTCGCCGGTGTCGATCACCGCGGTCTCGCCCGACTCCGGATCCTCCAGCGCCAACAGGCCGACGTCGGCCAGCTCAGCCTCGCGCGGATCCTCGAGCACCACGGCGATGAGATCGTGGCGGCGGTTGGCGACGCGCAGGGGCCGGCGCAGGTCAGCGGCGAGCAGGTCGCTGAGCAGGAAGGCGACACAGCGCCGCGGCACCACCTTGGCGAGGTGGTCGAGCGCCAGCGGCACGTCGGTGCCGCGGCCCTGCGGCACATGATTGAGAATCTCGCGAATGACGCGCAGCACGTGCCGGGTACCCTTCTTCGGCGGCACCGCGAGTTCGATACGGTCGGTGAAGATCAGCAGCCCGACCTTGTCGTTGTTGCGAATGGCGGAGAAGGCGAGCAGCGCGGCGATCTCCGCCGCCAGCTCCTGCTTGAATTGGCGTACCGAGCCGAAACGGGTCGAGCCGCTGGCGTCGACCAGCAGCATCACGGTCAGCTCGCGCTCCTCGGCGAAGCGCTTGACGTGCGGCGTGCCGGTGCGGGCGGTGACGTTCCAATCGATCGTACGCACCTCGTCGCCGGGTTGGTACAGTCGCACTTCGGCGAACTCCATGCCGCGTCCCTTGAAGACGCTGTGGTACTGGCCGGCGAAGAGATCACTCACCAGGTGGCTGGTGCGGATCTGGATCTTGCGGACGGCCCGCAGTTGCTCGCGGGTGAGCATCGATGCGGCGTCAGGGCACCGGCACGCCGTCGAAGATCCGCTGCACGATCACGTCGGAGGTCAGTTCCTCGGCCTCGGCCTCGTAGGAGATCGTGACGCGATGGCGCAGCACGTCGGCGCCGATCGACTTGACGTCCTGCGGGGTGACGTAGGCGCGGCCGTTGATGAACGCGTAGGCCTTTGCCGCCAGGGTCAGGAACAGCGTCGCGCGCGGTGAGGCGCCGTACTGAATGAACTGGGCGAGATCGAGTTTGAAGGTCTGTGGCTCACGCGTCGCCACCACCAGATCGATGATGTACTCCTTGATCTTGTCGTCGAGGTAGATGGCGTCGACGAGGGCGCGCACGCGCAGGATGTCCGCCACCGTCGTCACCGGCGTGACGCCCAGGTCGGGCGCGGTCGAGCCCATCCGATCGAGGATCAGCCGCTCCTCGGCGCGCGTCGGGTAGCCGACTGACAGCTTGAGCATGAAGCGGTCGACCTGCGCCTCGGGCAGCGGATAGGTGCCCTCCTGCTCGATCGGATTCTGCGTCGCCAGGACCAGGAACGGCGTCGGCAGCGCAAAGGTCTCGTCACCGATGGTCACCTGCTGCTCCTGCATCGCCTCGAGCAGCGCGCTCTGGACCTTGGCGGGGGCGCGGTTGATCTCGTCGGCCAGAATGACGTTGGCGAAGATGGGGCCACGCTTGGTGGTGAAGACGCCGTCGCGCGGACTGTAGATCAGCGTGCCGATGAGGTCGGCGGGCAGCAGATCCGGGGTGAACTGGATGCGATGGAAGGTCGCGTCGATAGCCTGCGCCAGCGTCTTCACCGACAACGTCTTGGCCAGCCCGGGGACACCCTCGAGCAGGATGTGACCGTTGGCCAGCAAGCCGACCAGGAGCCGGTCGATGACGTAGCGCTGGCCGATGATGACCTTGCCGATTTCCTGCCGCAGGGCGTGGACGAAGGCCGATTCCTCGCGCACCTGCTCTCCGACTGCCTCGATCTGTCGATCCATAATCAATGAGCGTTACTGGTGCGGATCGGGACGGTCAAGCGAGCGCTGCCAGCGCCGCCACCTCCGCCAGCGTCGCCGCACGGTAGGTGGGGTGGGGATCGCGGCTCGGGGCGCCGGGCGGCGCCAGCCAGGCGACGTCGATCCCGGCGGCGAGGGCGCCGACGACATCCTCGGCATGCGTGTCGCCCACATAGAGCGCCTGCGCCGGCGCGCAGTCGAGCGCGGTCAGGGCGGCGGCGAAGATCGCCGGGTGCGGCTTGCGGCGGCCGAAGTCGGCCGAGATCAGGGTCACCGCGAAGTTCCCGGCGACGCCGTGGCGCGCAAGCACCTCCAGAGCCGTCGGGCCGTGGTCGAAGTTGGACACCAATCCCAGGCGGTGTCGTGCACCCAGCGCCGTCAGCACCGCCGCGTGGTCCTCCGGCAGCACGGTCTGGTCGGCGAGGTACGCCATGTGCGCCAGCGACAGCGCCTCCGCCATCGCCTCGTCGCCGCCGGCCCGCGCCAGGGCGCGGCGGAAGCGCTCGCGCGACGCCACCTCGACCCACTCGGCACCGCGCGCCGCATGGATCTCGGCGGACACGGCACCGAGCGCGACGCGGAAGGCGCTGAACTCGACGCCCGGGCACGTCGCCGCCAGCGCCGTCCGCAGCCAGCCGATGGCGGGATCGGGGCGGCCGCGGAAGTGGACGACGGTGCCGAAGAGATCGAAGACGATGGCGCGGTACTGGCTCACGGCAGGAAGGCGCTGCGCCGCGCGCCGCGTGCGGCACTGGCCAGTTGCGCGGCGAGCAGACCCGACAGGCCGAGCGCCGCCACCAGCACGACGCCGTTCAGCTGCATGGCGCGGCGGTGCAGCGCGGCGAACTCCGCCGCCACCGCCGCCGGCGCGTCGGGCTGCTGCCGCGCCGCGCGCAGCGCGCTGGCGCGCGGTTGCACGATCAGTCCGGCGACGAGCACCGCCGCCACGGCGACCGCGGCAATCAGCGCCGCCGCCAGCCAGCCGCGCGCGTTGGCACCACCGCGCCGCCAGAGCAGCGCCGCCGTCACCACCACGAGCACGCCGCAGCCGCCGCCGACGGCGTAGTAGAGGGGGAAGAGGAGCGCGATGACCGCGCCGGCCTGCTCGCTGGGGAGGGCGGCAAATAACCGCGGCGCCACGACGAACGAGAAAAAGACCGTTTCACCCAGCCAGACGGCCAGCGCCAGCACATGCACCCAGAGCAGCAGGCCGGTCATACGCACCGCTTACTGCAGGAACGAACGCCGGCTCGCGCTGGGCAGCGGCTGGCGGCCGCCGAAACCGCCGTCGAGGGGGTGCCAGTGGGTGATTTCCTTCTCGCCGTACTGCCAGCAGAGCAGGCAGAGCTGGCCCTCGACATAGCTGGGGAAGTCGACCAGGCCGAGTTCGAGCCCTTTGAACTGGCCGCCCACCTCCTCGATCTCGGCGATGCAGCGCTCCAGTTCCTCGACCAGCACCTGCAGCTCGGGACGCCGTTCAAGCAGCTGTCCGACCTCGATGTTGGCCATCGGTTCATCGGTCTCCCGCGCCATCGTCTCGATCGCCTGGTGCAGCTCGATGCCGCGCTTCTGCATACGCTCCATGATGAGCTCGAGGCGCGGGATCAGCCCGTTGGCTTCCTCGAGCGTGAAAAGGCGCGGCTCGGGGCTCACGGGCAGAACATGGCAAGTCGGACCCGACGGAGCAACCACACGTTGAGGTCACAGGTTGACGTCGGGCGATGCCGGATTATGTTCCGTCCCATGCCTGACGATCCCACCGACAGCGAACACGAAGTCCAGGACATCAGCCCGACCAATCGCGTCTTCGGCTTCGACGAGGACCTCAGCGCCATCGCCGTCCCGTCCGAGCTGCCGGTGCTTCCCCTGCGTGGCGTCGTCGTCTTTCCGTCCGCCATCGTCCCGCTGCTGATCTCGCGCGACACGTCGCTGAAGGTCGTCGAGGCGGCGCTGGCGGGCGACCGCATGGTGGCGCTGGTGACCCAGAAGACGCCCGAGGACGAGGTGCCGTCGCCGGACGGGTTGTACACCCGCGGCACCGGCGGCCGCATCCTCAAGATGCTCAAGTACCCGGATCAGAGTGTCCGCATCCTCGTGCAGGGCCTGCGCCGCATCGACCTGGCCCAGATCACCCAGCGCGACCCCGTCCTGCGGGCGACGGTGCGCGAGGTGGTCGACGAACACGACCCGGCCGTCGACCTCGAGTCGGCGCAGACCGCCATGGTCGCCCAGTTCGGCAAGTTCGTCTCCATGATCCCCTACCTGCCCGACGAGCTGCAGGTGGTGGCGTTGAACATCAAGGATCCCGCCAAGGTGACCGACCTGATCGCCGCCAACCTCAACGTGGGGCTCGAAGAGAAGCAGGCGCTGCTCGACGAGCTGCATGTCGGCCGCCGCATCGAGCGCCTGACCACCATCCTCGGCCGCGAGATCGAGCTGCTCGAACTCGGGCAGAAGATCCAGACGCAGGTCCAGGACGAGTTGAGCAAGACGCAGAAGGACTTCTACCTGCGCCAGCAGATGCGAGCCATCCAGAAGGAGCTCGGCGAGGGCGACGCGCGCGACGGCACCATCGAGGAGCTGCGCCGCAAGCTCGACGAGGCGGCCCCGCCCGAGGCGGTGCTCAAGACGGCCGAGAACGAGCTCGAGCGCCTGCGCGTCATCCCAGTCGAGTCGGCCGAGCACTCGGTCGTGCGCACCTACCTCGAGTGGATCGTCAACCTGCCGTGGTCGAAATCGTCGGTGGACAATCTCGACATCGTCCATGCCCGTCAGGTGCTCGACGACGACCACTACGACCTCGACAAGATCAAGGATCGGATCCTCGAGTTCCTCGCCGTGCGCAAGCTGAAGAACGACTCGAAGGGGCCGATCCTGTGCTTCGTCGGCCCGCCGGGCACCGGCAAGACCTCGCTCGGACGGTCGATCGCGCGCGCCCTCGGCCGCCGCTTCGTGCGCGTGTCGCTCGGCGGCATGCGCGACGAGGCAGAGATCCGCGGCCACCGCCGCACCTACGTCGGCGCCCTGCCCGGCCGCATCATCCAGGGCCTGCGCAGCGCCGGCACCAACAACCCGGTGGTCGTCTTCGACGAGATCGACAAGCTCGGCACCGACTTCCGTGGCGATCCCGCGTCGGCGATGCTCGAAGTGCTCGACCCGGAGCAGAACAGCACCTTCCAGGACCACTACCTCGATGTGCCGGTGGACCTCTCCAAGGTGATGTTCATCACCACCGCCAACCTGCTCGATCCCATCCCGCCGCCGCTGCGCGATCGCATGGAGATCATCGAGCTGGCCGGCTACACGGCCGAGGACAAGCTGCACATCGCCCGTCGGCACCTGATTCCCAAGCAACTGGCCGAGAACGGCGTCACCGCCGAGCAGGTGACCTTCACCGACGCGGGCCTGCTGTTTCTCATCCATCGCTATACGCGGGAGGCCGGCCTGCGGAACATCGAGCGCGAGATCGGCAGCATCTGCCGCAAGGTGGCGCGCGGCGTCACCGAGGGGCGCAGCGAGCCGATGGTGGCGACCGAGGAAACCATCCGCGCCCTGCTCGGTCCGGAGCGCTACTTCTCCGAGGTGGCCGAGCGCACCGACGAGCCCGGCGTGGCGGTGGGGCTGGTGTGGACGCCGATGGGCGGCGACATCGTCTTCATCGAGGCCACCAAGATGGCCGGCAAGAAGGGCATTACGGTTACCGGCAACCTCGGCGACGTGATGAAGGAGTCCGCCCAGGCGGCCCTCAGTCACATCCGCTCCCGTGCCGCCCGGCTCGGCATCGCGCCGGATTTCTTCGAGAACATGGACATCCACATCCACGTCCCCGCCGGCGCGGTGCCGAAGGACGGCCCCTCGGCCGGCGTCACCATCGCCACCGCCCTGACTTCCCTGCTCACCGGCCGACCGGTGCGGCACGAAGTGGCGATGACCGGCGAGATCACGCTGCGCGGCAAGGTGCTGCCGGTCGGCGGCATCAAGGACAAGGTGCTCGGCGCCCACCGCGCCGGCATCAAGACCATCATCCTACCGCGGCGCAACGAAAAGGACCTCGAGGACGTCCCAGACGCCATCCGCCAGTCGATGCGCTTTGTCTTCGTCGACACCATCGAGCAGGTGCTCGAGACCGCCCTCGAGCCGCCAGCCGCGCCGTTGCGGGCCGCCTCGGCCTAGGTCCGGCCGCAGGGGACCTGCGCAAGGGTCAGCTTGACTCTGCAGCAGTTCTGCCTAGGGTGGGGAGTTCGATCCGTTGGCGCGATGCAGGCGCCGGCGCGGGGCGCAGGCGCGCGAAGGAGGCACCATGACCGTCACGCTTGAAGACGCGAGAACACTGCTGACATCGATGGTTCGGACCATTGATCGCAGGGCCGATGTGGTCGTCGTCGCGCAGCCCGGTGGGGAAGCCGGGGTCACTGCGACGGTGACGTTGCGCAAGCACAAGGCCGTTCTCGCCATCCCGGCGGGCGACATCGAAGCCGCCAAGCAGTCGTCGATGCAGCGCGCCCAGCTGCGCACGACGGTCAAGCGCGCCATCGACCGCGCCGCCTTCACGGTGACGCCGATGGCGAGCACCAAGACGGCACGCGGCCCGGAGATCGACGGCGGCTTCTTCCGCGGCGGTCAGCAGGGCTTCCGCGGCGGGCGTCGCTGAGCCGGACCGGTCGTCAGGCGGGCGGATACCCGGCGTACTGCGGGGCGCCGTCGCGGATCTCCCACCAGGAGGCTTTCGCGGCGACGAAGATGTGCGCCTGCGGGCGCAGGCCCGGGTCGTCGTCGAGCGCGCCGGCCGGAATCACGACCAGACCGCGGGCCGGATCGATGCGCGGCATCGGCGCGCCGCAGACCCGGCAGAAGACCTGCGTGAAGCGCTCGGCCTGCGGGATCTTGTAGGATGTCAGCAGGTCTTCGCCGCGCGTGAAGCGCGCGCCGGCGGCGGGACCGAACAGGTTTGACGCGTGCGCCGCCGCGCGCGCCTTGCGACAACGCCGGCAGTGGCAGTTCCAGAGGCGCAGCGGCGGCGCGCTCAGTTCGAAGGCCACGCCGCCGCACAGGCAACTGGCGCGCAACGCCTCGCCCCGCGGCGGCAGCGGCGCCGCGGCATCGAGCACCGGGGCATCGACCCTCGGCGGATAGGCCTCGTGGCGCGGCAGATCGTCGGCGATCTCGACCCACGCGGCCTTCGAGCCGACGAAGATGTGGGCGCGCGGCGCCGGCCCCGGCTCGTCGTCGAACGGGCCCACCGGGGAGAAGACCACGCCCTTGAACGGCGCCGCCGGGACGACCGTCCCACAGTGACGGCAGAAGGCGCGCCAGAAACCCGGCGACGACTCGATACTCGTCACCGCCGCGCCGCCCGCCAGGCGGATGCGCTCGGCCGGCACGCCGACATACGTGGCGAAGCCGACGCCGTGCGCCTTCCGACAGCGCGAGCAATGGCAGTGTGACAACAGGGCGAACGGGCCGTCGAGTTCCCAGCGCGCCGCACCGCAGAGACAGCTGGCGCGAACCATCACTTGCCCTGGCCGCGGCGCGGATCGCCGGAGAAGTACGGCGCGCGCCTGGTCGGCGGCACGGTCGGCAGCGGCGGCGCCGCGGCCGCCAGGTAGGCGCGATAGAGCGCCGGTGCCAGCGCCCGCAGCGCGTCGTCGGCGCGCTGCCCACCGACGTTGGTGAGCAGCACCAGCGCCACGTCTTGCGCCGGCTCCACCCAGATGTGGGCGAGGTTCTTGCCGTTCGATCCAGCGTGCTGCAGCATGCGCGTCGGCGCCCAGTCGACCGTGAGAGTGCCCCAGCCCAGTGCGTAGCCGGTCCCGGACGGCGTCCCGGGCGCAGCGTCCGGCCGCGGCGGCATCGCGATCACCTGCGTGTGCAGCCGGCGCAGCGTCTCCGGCGTCACCAGCGCTGGTCCGCGGCGCCCCTCGCCGGCGTTCCAGGCCGCCCAACGCGCGAAGTCGAGCACCGACATGTGGGCAATACCGGCCGGGCCGATGATCGGCGGATTGTCGCCGTTCGGACCGGACAGAAAGGCGGTGGCCACGCCGTCCACGACAGTGTGCCCGAGCGGCGCGTCGACACGGCCGAGCGAGGCCTGGTTGCCGAGCCCGGCGGTGGTCAACTGCAGGGGCGCGAAGACGCGCGCCGTGATCAGCTCATCCCAGGTCGAACCGCTGACGCGCTCGATCATCGCTGCCGCGATGACGTAGTTCATGTTCGCGTAGGCGAAGGCACTGCCCGGCGCGGTGGCCAGCGGCTGCGTGCGCCACTCGCGCACCAGCCAGGCGCGCAGCACGTCGAGGTTCCCCTCCTCCTGCAGCGAGCGTTCGAGCAGGTCGGTGAATGCGGCGTTGTCGGCGGCGACGCCGCTGGTATGCGAGAGGAGCTGGGTCAGCGTCACCGTGCGCAGCCCACCGTCCATGGCGGGCGCCAGCTCCGGGAACACCTCGCCGATGCTGGTGTCCCAGCGCAGCTTCCCTTCCTCGACCAGCATCGCGGCCAGCAGCGCCGTCATCGCCTTGGTGTCGGAGCCGAGGTGGAAACGATCGTCGAGCCGCACCGGCCTGCGGGTGCCTACGCGCCGCGTGCCGACCGCGCCGGCGGCGATCACCTCGCCGTCGCGCACCACCGCCGCGGCCAGCGCCGGCAGGCCGTAGCGCGCCAGATAGGGCTCCAGGGTCGCGTCGAGCGACACGGGGGCCGCGTGCGCCGCGGCGGTGACGAAGACCACCGCGATGTGGAGTGCGGCGCGTGAGCGCCGCTGGGCCGCTGCGCCGCGAGAGCGGCGCTGTCGCGCCGCGACGGCCCAGCGGCGATCAAGCGCCGCAGTCCACCTCGCGGTGGTCGGCGTCTCCGCCGGGGCGCACGCGGCCCCCGTGTCGCTCGAGGCGGCCGTGG
>JANNRA010000050.1:0-51931 GCA_031401035.1 bacterium
GTTGGGAGGAGTTCGTCGCCTATGTGCGCGGCCAGCGCCCGACCCTGGCCGATCACCTGGGCACCTGCGCAGTGCGCGGCTTCGCCGCCGCCGCCGTGGCGCTGCGCGCCCCACGCGGCTTCCGCTTCGACTATCTGTCGCGCCGCGATCACCAGACCGAGGTCGAGGAACTGGCGCAACGCTTCTTCGGGCGGCCGGTGCGCATTCAATTTGAAGCCGGCGACACGGCGGCGGCAACGGCCGCGGCCGTTGCCGCCGCGGCGCCGCGGCCGAGCGCGTCCGACCTGACCAGCACCGCGCTGCAGAATCCGGCGGTACAGGCGGCGGTACTGATCCTCGGCGGCGAGGTCGCGGAGGTGCGTGAACGACGCCCGCGCCGGCGGGAGAGCGAATGAAGATTCCGGGTATCGGAGATCTGTTCCAACAGGCGCAGGCGCTGCAGGAGCGGCTGCAGCTCCTGCAGTCGGAGGCCGGCGCGCGCACCGTCGACGGGTCCGCCGGCGGCGGCATGGTGCGGGCGACGGTCAACGGCCGGATGGAACTGCTGCGACTCTCCATCGAGCCCGCGGTGCTGCAGGGCAACGACCCGGAAATGCTACAGGATCTCGTCATCGCCGCGGTCAACCAGGCGCTGCGCGCGGCGCAACAGCAGATGGCGGATGAGATGAGCAAGCTGACGGGCGGTCTGAAGCTGCCCGGCATGGGCTGAGGCGGGTATGTCGGGCGGTGGAGGGGGGAGTCGGCCATGGGAAGCGTTCCCGCGCCGCTGGCGCGCGTAATCCAGGAACTGACCAAGCTGCCCGGGATCGGCGAGAAGACCGCGACCCGGCTGGCCTTTCATCTCACCCGCACGGAGCGGCGCGACGTCGATGCGCTGGCCGGGGCGCTGACGGCACTGCGCGACGAGTTGTGTACCTGCTCGCGGTGCTGCGCCCTGGCAGCGGCGGATCCGTGCGAGCTGTGCTGCGACTCGCGTCGCGCCGACGACGTCCTGTGTCTGGTCGAGGAGTCGGCGGACCTCGCCGCGGTCGAGCGTGCCGGAAGCTTCCGCGGTCGCTACCACGTCCTCGGTGGGACGCTGGCGCCGTTGGACGGCGTCGGTCCCGACGACCTGCACATCGCGCCCTTGCTGCGTCGTCTCGGCGACGGCATCGTCCGCGAGGTGATCATCGCCACCAACCCGACCACCGAGGGCGAAGCGACCGCGTTCTACCTCGCCCGCCTCATCAAGCCCCTCGGCGTCCGCGTGACCCGCATCGCGCATGGGATTCCGATGGGGGGCGACGTCGAGTACGCCGATCTGGCCACCCTGGGCAAGGCGCTCGAGGGCCGGCGCGAGATGTAATAATCGGCTAGACCGGGTTGCGGTCTCGCCGCACCTGTGCCAGAACCGTCTGGCTGGATTTCCGGCGCGGATCTGCGCGATGCTCGTGGCGTGACAAGGTGTCGTCACCAATGGCGGAGCGCAAAACGTTGTCATCAAGGGCACCCGTTCAACTCACGCGGAGGAGGTGGCAGATGAAAATGACTTTGAAGAAGCTGGCGACACTGAGCGCGCTGGCGGCACTGGTGCTCGGGACCCCCGGGACGTCGGTTGCCGAGGATTACGAGCTGCAGGGCCGGTGGTACGGCGGCGTCGACGTCGGCGTCATGGAGCCTTTGAACGCGCTCGATCGCTACGTCACCACTGGTGGCGCGGTCTCGCCGTTCGTCGGCTACAAGTTCTTCGACGACAAGGATCTCCAACTCAACCTGGGCGTCGAAGGTCAGGCACAGTTCATTGGCGGCGGCGCCGATGCCTGTAACGGGTGCGTGCGCGGTCGGAATGACAACGACATGTTCGCCATCGGCTATCTGGCTGGTCCGCGCATGTCGCTGCCGGTCGGCCCGATCGAGATGTACGGCAAGTTCCTCGGTGGCGGCATGAGCGGCATCGCCTCAGGGCCGAGCGCCATCAGCGACACCTCCGGCGGTTTCCTGGCCGGCGGCGGTTTGAACTACAACATCAACGAGAACGTCGGCTTGGGCCTGTTCGCGAACTGGAACCGCCAGTACCAGCGCGTGCACGGCGTCGGCGACGTCCGCTTCGTGACCACCGGTCTCGAACTGCTGGTGCAGGAATCCCTGCCGGCGCCGCCGGCCCCGGTTGCGCAGGTGCCGCCGCCGCCGCCGGCAGCGCCGCCGATGAAGAAGAAGATCGTCCTGCGCGGCGTCAACTTCGACTTCGACAAGTCGTTTATCCGTCCGGTCGACGAGCCGATTCTCGAGGAGGCCTGCAAGATCCTCAAGGCCGAGCCGAATATCGATGTCTCCTGCGAGGGGCACACCGATCTCGTCGGCACCGAGGCGTATAACATGGCGCTGTCGCAGCGCCGCGCCAACGCGGTGCGAAACTGGTTCACCAGCAGCAAGTGTGGTCTGCCGGCCTCGCGCCTGACGGCAAAGGGCTTCGGCGAGTCGAACCCGGTCGAGAACACCACGGGTCCGTCGCTGCAGAATCGCCGCACCGAGCTGATCGTCACCAACTAGACAGCGCTCGGTCGCGACGCAACATGAAGGGCGGGGCGCGCAAGCGTCCCGCCCTTTTTTTGTTCTGCCCCCGAAGAGGCCCCCGGGCTCCACACTGGAGAATCGGCAGCGCATGACAACGTCCGACCCCCCGCGCACCATTCTGCACGCCGACCTCGACGCCTTCTACGCGTCGGTCGAGGCGCGCGAGGACCCGCGCCTGACCGGGCGGCCGGTGGTGGTCGGCGCCGATCCACGCGGCGGCGCCGGGCGCGGCGTCGTCGCTGCCGCCAACTACGCGGCGCGGGTCTTCGGCATCCATTCGGCGATGCCCATCTCCCAGGCCTGGCGGCGCTGCCCGCAGGCGGCGTATCTGCGTCCGCGGATGCGCCTGTACGCCGCGGTGTCGCGACGCTTCATGGCCATCCTGGGACGCTTCACCGATCTCGTCGAGCCGCTCAGCGTCGATGAGGCCTTTCTCGATGTCACCGGCAGTCGTGCCCTGTTCGGTGACGGCGCCGCCATCGCCCGGCGCATCAAGGATGCCGTGCGCGGTGAGGAGGGGCTTGCCGTTTCGATCGGTGTGGCGCCGACCAAGTTCCTGGCGAAGATCGCTTCCGATCTGCGCAAGCCTGATGCCCTGGTGGTGGTCCCGGCAGACGGCGTCGCCGCGTTTCTGGCCGAGCTGCCGGTGCAGCGACTGTGGGGTGCCGGGCCGCGCGCGCTGGCGCGCTTCGAGCGGCTCGGCGCGGCGACGATCGGTGCGGTCGGGCGGTTACCGCTGGCGGCGTTGGTCGAGGCGTTCGGCAAGTCGACGGGCGCCCACTTCCATGCCCTGGCGCAGGGGCGCGACCCGCGCACGGTTGTGCCCGGCCAACGCCGCAAGTCGATCGGCCGCGAGTCGACCTTCGATCGCGATGAGCCCGATCGCGCCGTCGTGGCGCGGACGCTGCTGTCCCTGGTCGAGGACGTGACGCGCCGCCTGCGCCGGGCCGGCGTCCTCGGAGACGTCGTGCACCTGAAGCTGCGCACCAGCGACTTCACCACTGTCACCCGCCAGATGGCGCTGACGGCACCGGCCGATACCAGCGACGTGATCTGGCCGGTGGCGCGCGCGCTGCTGACCAGGGCCGATACGTCGCGACAGGCGATCCGCCTGGTCGGCGTAGCGGTGTCGGTCGCCGAGGCGGAGCCGCAGCTGGCCCTGTTCGAGACGGCGGCGACGCAGCGCTCGCGACGCGTGGCGCGCGCGGTGGACGATCTGGTGGCCCGCTTCGGCGGTGCGGTGGTGCGCCGGGGCGGTTCCGGCGAAGCCTAGGCCGCGGCGGGCCGGTCCTCAGCGCGGCGACGGCGCAGCGCCTACCAGCGCCGCGTCTCGCCGATCTGCATCGTCCAGGCCGCGACGCCGTCGAGCGCGCGTCGGCTGGCCTCGGCCTGGAAGCGGCGCGGCGGCTCGTCGAGCGGCTCGTCGGTGAGGTCGAAGGTGCCGTAGTGCATGCCCACCGC
This sequence comes from bacterium, assembly GCA_031401035.1. Lineage (GTDB taxonomy): Bacteria > Desulfobacterota > Binatia > HRBIN30 > CADEER01 > JANNRA01. The sequence continues at coordinate 4,015 of JANNRA010000050.1, forward strand.
CGTCGTCGCCTTGAGATCGACGGCCGCCTGCACTGCCTCCTCCGGGTTCATGTGCACATAGCGCATGATGGAATCGGGGTGGTAGGCCCCGATCGGCAGCGCCGCGAGGTCGATCGGACCGAGCCGCGCGGCGACGCGCGCGAAGCCGTCGAAGTAGCCGGTGTCGCCGGCGTGCAGGAAGCGCCGCGTCGGACCCTCGATCACCCAGCCGGCCCACAGGCGCGTGTCGCCGTCGGTGAGGGTGCGGCCGGAGAAGTGCTGTGCTGGGACGCAGTGGATGCGCACGCGACCGGCGTCGCGGTGCTGCCACCAGTCGAGCTCGATCGCCTGCGCGCCCGCCCCCTCGACCAGGTCGCCCATGCCGAGGGGGACGAAGATCGGCACGCCGCGTCGCCCCAATGCGGCCACCGCATCGAGGTCCAGGTGGTCGTAGTGGTCGTGCGAGATGACGACGAAATCGAGCGGCGGCAGCGCCTCGATCGGTACGCCGGGCGGTACCAGGCGGGACGGCCCGGCAAAGCCGACCGGACTGGCGCGGTCGGCGAACATCGGGTCGGTGAGGAACGTGACGCCGTCCATGCGCACCAGGAACGTCGCGTGCCCGATCCAGGTGATGCTCGGGTTGTGCGCCATCGCGGCGCGATCGAAGGCCATGCGCGGGGCGGCCCCGAGGCGCTCGGAGAGCGAGGTCCAGGCCTTGCGCATGAGGAAGGAGAACATCGTGCCGGCCCCCGGGTCGGGACGCGGACCGGCGGCGTTGACGAAGCGGCCGTTGGCGCGCGGCGCGCCATCCTGGGTCGTGTCAGCGTGCGTCATGGCGATCGGTAGTCCTCCCCATAGCGCCGTCAGCAGGAGCGCAGTGCAGAGCGCGAGGAACGACTGGGGCCGGCGCATACCGGCATCCTGACGAGCAGAGGGGGCCTCGACAATGGGGCCGCCGCACGTCGCGTCGCGTGCGGCGGCCCGCCGGACTCTCAGCGCGCCGCCCGTTGCTCCGGGACGGTGGTGTCGTACCGCACGCCCTCCGGCATGGGAACCGGCTGTACGACGGTGGTTCCGTGCCCGCCGGCCGTCTGCTGGCTCGAATCGACGGCGAGGAATGCCGTGTAGGCGGACATCAGGCCGTATTCGAGGGCCACCTGGCGGATCTTCCCGGCCTGCTGGTCGGCCGGCTCGGACGGCTCGACGCGCGCCGCCTGCTCCTCGAGATCGGCGATGCGCGTACGCGCCCAGATCTGCGCTAACGCCGGGCGCGGCGTCGTCGCGGTCGGCTCGACGGCGATGCTCAGGACCTGCGGCGCGCCGGCGGCGCGGCCGCGCACACGTACGGTGGTCGGGTCGCCGCCGCGGAAGCGGCCGGTGATCACCACCGGGCGGCCGACGAACAGATCGGGCAGGCGGGACGGATACACCTCGGCGACCTCGAGGCCGCCCCAGTCGATCTCGAGGTCGGTCAGCGCCGGGTGCGAGACGCGCTCGTAGAACTGGTCGACGGCGCGCTGCGAGCCCTCGTCGAGGCCGACGTAGGCGACGGCGCCGCGCCCGAGCATCGCCATGTGGTCGAGCAGGTAGCGGTTGGTGGACGAGCCGATGCCGAAGCTGAAGACGCGCGCGCTGCCGAGCCGCTGCTGCATGGCGGCGAGAATCTCCGCGTCGTTGCCGATGTACCCGTCGGTCATGAACGACACGACGCGCAGGCGGCGCGGATCGTGCGCGAAGTCGAGCGCCGCCTTGATGCCCTCGATCATCATCGTGCCGCCCTCGCTCTCGAGCGAGGCGAGATAGGCGAGCCCGCGCTGCAGGTTGGCCTCCGTCGCCGGCAGCGGCGCCGGGCCGAGTTGCGCGGCGGCCTCGCTGAACTGGATGATCTGGAAGGTGTCGTCGGGCCCGAGTCGGCGCAGGGCGCGCGCGGCGGCGCGCTTGGCGATGGCCAGGGGCTCGCCGCTCATGCTGCCCGAGCAGTCGAGGACAAAGATCAGCTCCATCGGCGCGCGGGCTTGCGCGGCGAGGCTGGCGGGCGGTTGCAGCATGAGGGTGAAGTAGCCGCCGCGCGTGTCGGTGTGGGTGAGGAAGGCGCTCTTCACGGCGTCGCCGGCGAGGCGGTAGCGCAGCACGAAGTCCTTGTTGGGGACGCGGTCGGCGCGGTGCAGGACGACGCGGCGACGGCTCGGCGACGGTGCCGTGGTCTCGATGACGTGCGTCGGACTGGTGATGGCGGTGATCGCCATGCCGGCGTCGAGGTCGACGCGCAGGCCGATGTCGTGTCCGCTGCGCTCGCCCGGGGGCAGATACTGCACCTCCGTCGCCTGCCCCGAGCTGCCGTGCTGGCCGCGCGGCGCGGCGCCGATGCCGTCGGCGCCGGGCGGGTTGAAACGCGGCCCGACGACCATCGGAAAGACCAGCTCGTACTCGCCATCGTGGTAAGCGAGCGCGTGGAAGTAGGTGAGGTCGATGTCGATGCGCCGACCGGGTTCGATATTGGCCACCGCCTGGGTGAAGATGTTCGGCCGCTCCTGGGTGAGCAGGGAGGCGACGTACCCCTCGCCGCGCGCCTCGACGTACAGCCGTTCCGCCTCGGCGCGCTCGCGGATGATGCCGCGGATGCGGCGCGTGCCGACGGTCATGACGAAGTCGCTGACGGCCGCATCCTGGGGCAGCGGGAAGACGTAGAGCGCCTCGATCTTTTCCTTGTAGGGATTCTGGTACTGTTGACGGACGCGGACGCTGGCGATGTAGCCGGTGACGTCGGCCTGCACGTCGGTGTGCGCCAACGGCAGCGGTAACGCTGCGCCGCCATGCGGCGGGGTCGCGGTGAGCCCGGCGAGCGGCGGCGCATCGACGGCAACCGGTGGGCCGTCCCAGTCGCCGCGCGCGATCACCCACAACTCCTCGCCGGCGCGGCGCGGCGGCAGCCCGGCCGTCGGAGCGACGCGGGAGTCCGGTGCCGCCGCGTCTGCGGCAGCGACCCCGGAGTGGGGAGCCGGCGGGCGATCGGCGCCGGGCTGGTTGAATGCGGATCCAGCCGCCCCCCGGTACTGCAGCGCGTGGTTCGCGGTCGGCGCGCCCATTGCTGAGCGGCCGCCGCCAGGGGCAGGCTGCGCCGCCGGGGTCGGCGGCCCGCTGGCGACCGGAAGGCCGCTGGTGGGGGACGCGGACCGGGCCGTACGGTGCGGCGACGCGCAGGCGTGCAGGAGCAACAGCGCGAGAAGGATGATGGCGAGGCTGAGGGACAGGCGCTTCATGTCGGATCTCCTTGCTCGAGGACGAGGCTCGTGGTGGGTGTGAGCGGGACCCCGTCGGGCCCGGAGGCGGCGTGCAGGCGGACGGTGAATCGTGGCGGCGCGCCCGGCTCGCGGATGTGGACCGTGGCGATGCGCGTGCGGCCGCGTGGTAGCTCGGCCGCGTCCCGCAAGCTGAAGGCGGCGAGAATGATGCGGCCGCCGGCGAGCGCGGCGGGGTCGTAGGCGGGGGGCTCGGCGAAAGCCGGCGCGTCGCCGCCCTCGACGCCAACGATCTGCGCGTCGCCGGTGGCGATCAGTTCGAGCTGGTACGCAGCCAGCGGCACGGTGCCGCTATCGAGGTAGACCTCGACCGGGCGGTAGCGCTGTGCCGTGGCGAGGCTGGCCGACGTCAAGAGCGCCAGCAGGGTGAGAGCGAGGCGCGCCATCAGTTGGTCCCGCTCAGCGACACCGCCATGGCCAGCACGGCGTCGACCTCACGCGCGTCCGCACGATCGACGCCCGGGGTGCGCCTTACGGCGGCGCGCGCCAGGGCAAAGGCATCGAGGACCGTGACACGGCCGTCGCCATCACGGTCGCGGGTGCCGAGTTCACGGCTGGCCGCCGATCGTGCGGCGACGGCGCCGGCGCCGGGGGGGTCGGTGCGATGGCGCTGCCATAGCAGGACGCCGCCGAGGGCCAGGAGCAGGGACGCGGCCAGCGCCCAGGCGACGCGGCGCGGTCCGCCGGGCCGCCGCGCCAGGTCGGCGCGGCGGTGGGCGGCGGCGAGGATGGCGGCCTCACGCTCGGCGGGTACCCTGACCGGGGTGCGCAGCGCCTCGGCCAGGGCCACGAGGTCGGCGAGTTGGCCCTGGCAGTCCGCACACCGTGCGAGGTGCGCGTGCGCCGCGGCGGAGAGCGGCTCCCCGGCCCGGACGGCATCGAGATCGAGGACAGTGAGATGATGCATCACCCGTGCAGCGCTTCAGCACGGCAAAAGGTTCGCTGCGCGAGGCGAAAAATCGGAGCCCAAGCGACGGCGGCACAAATCGGTAGCATGCGGTGGGCAAAGAAATGACGCTCTGCAGCGGTTTACCCGGCAATCCGGTTTCCCGAGGAGCGGCCAGCCTGTTGCTTCTGTTTCTGGTCGGAATGTCTGGCAAAACGGAGGCCGCATCAGGCCGTTGGGCGGAGCGCACAGCGAAGCAGTGACGCGATGATGGAAATGGAACCGGCCCTCGAGGGGGCGCTGATGGCGGTCCTGCTGCGCCTGCTGTTCGGCTTCGACATCAGCGTCCCGATCGCCCTCCTGGCGGGGGTGGGCGGCCGCGTCATGACGGCGTGGCTCGGCCCTGACTTCGTGCCGCCCGATTGGTGGATCGCCGAGTTCGCGGTCAGCGCCGGGGTCAGCATGGCGATCATGGGCGCCGTACAGATCGTCAACTCGCAGCGCTGAGGCGCGGCTGGCATCCGGGCTGCGCGGCGGATACACCGGCGCGCGATGGTCGAGGGTGGCGGACGGGAGGTGGCGGCAGCCGCACGCTTCGGCTGGCTGGCGGTGGCGCTTGGCCTGGCGGCCCTGGCCTACGCGTTTCCGCTGCCCGGCATTTCGGAGGAGGGGCGGCGGCAGACCGCCGTGATGGCCCTGGTGGCGACGCTGTGGATCGCCGAAGTGGTGCCGATCGCCGTCACCGCGCTGGTCGGCCCGGCCCTGGCCGTGCTGGTCGGCGTCGCCCCGGTCGAGAAGGCCTTCGCGGCGTTCGGCAGTCCGATCCTGCTGCTGTTCATCGGCAGCTTCCTGCTCGCTCGCCTGACGTTCAAATACCGGCTGAACGAGCGCATCGCCTACGGGGTGCTCTCGAGCCGCGTGGTGGGCAGCGATCCGACGCGCGTCTTCGTGCTGCTCGGTCTCACCACCGCGGCGATCTCGGCCTGGATGAGTAACGTCGCCGTCACGGCGATGATGCTGCCCATCGCCGAGGCGGTGCTGGTGGCGATGGTGGGTACCGCCCGGCGCGGCGCCCCGAGCCCCATGGCGACGGCGTTCGTGCTCATCGTGACGTACTCGGCGTCGATCGGCGGGTTGTTCACGCCGGTCGGGACGCCGCCCAACCTGATCGGCATCGGGCTCATCGAACAGGCGACCGGATACCGCATCGGCTTCGGCGAATGGATCGTGTCGGTGCTGCCGGTGACCCTCGCCATTCTGTTGTTGATGATCGGGTACTTCGTCTGGACCTTTCGCGCCGAGCGCGCCGCGCTGGTCTATGACCGCGGGGCGATGGTGGCGCGCCGTGTCACCCTCGGGGCATGGCGCCGCGCCGAGGCGCGCGTCGCCGTCGCGTTGCTGTGCACCGTGGCGCTGTGGATCCTGCCGCCCTTGATCGCGCTGCTGCACGCCCCGGCCGGCGCCTGGCTGGCGGCCCGCATCCCGGAGGCGGTGGTGCCGCTGCTGGTTGCCGGACCGCTCTTCTTCGTGTCCGAGGGCGACGCCAACGCCCCGCCGCTGATGACGATCGAAGATCTGACCGGCATCGACTGGCCGGTGGTCGTGCTCTTCGGCGGCGGCATGTGCCTGGGGCAGCTGATGATGCAGAGCGGCATGGCGGCGGCCCTGGGAGCGCTGCTCGCGCAGTGGGTGCCGGCGGGCCACTCGGTCGGTCTGGTCTTCATTTTCTCCCTGCTGGCCATCGTCGTGTCCGAGACCACCTCGAATACCGCCAGCGCCAACATGGTGGTGCCGGTGGTCGCGGCGGTCAGCACCCAGGTGGGGGCGGATGCGGTCGGCCTCGGGCTGGCGGCGACCGTCGCCTGCACCTTTGGGTTCATGCTGCCGGTGTCGACGCCGACCAACGCCATGGCCTACGCCACCGGCCGCGTCACGCAGCGGCAGATGATCCGCCACGGCATCGTCCTGGACGTGCTCGGTGTCGTCTTGCTGACGCTGTGGTTCGGGTGGGCGCACGCCTGATCGCGACGGGCGCGGCGTCACCTCAGTCGTTGCGGGCGACCCGCGCACGCAGCGTCTGCAGCGCCGCGTGGAGGCGGGATCTGACCGTTCCGGGCGGGATGCCGAGCGCCGTCGCGATCTGCGCCAGGCTGAAATCCTCCGCATAGCGCAGCAGCAGGACCTCGCGTTGCGGGCTCGGCAGGGTGGCGACCAGGCGCTCGAGGTCCCCGGCGTCGGCGCGCCGCGTCGGGGCGGGCAGGGTCTCCGCCAGCGTGTCGACGTCGACCGTCGACCGGCGCCGGCGGACGCGATCGAGCGCCAGATGGCGCACCATCGGATACAGGAACGTGGTGAGCTGCGCCGTCAGCACGAAGCCGGGGAAGCGCGCGAACAGTTGCACGAAGGCGTCCTGCAGCACATCGAGGGCGTCGTCACGGCTGCCGGTGACCCGTTCGGCGAGGCGCACGACCCAATCGCGGTGGCGTCGGTACAGCGCCTCGAAGGCGGCGGGCTCGCCGCGGTTGGCGCCCGCGACGAGCTCTTGGTCGGTCGGTGTGGTCACCGCTGTCGCCTGACGCTGTGTCGCGTGGGCTATTCAGGGCGGCGCGTGTCGCCGGTGGATTTCAGCCCCGTCGCGAACGGCTCGCCGCGCGGGCCCCCCGGTGGTAAGGACGTCCGGCGCGAGCGAAGGGGACATGCGAGTGGTGGCAGGCGCGAACAGGCCGGGATGCCTCTGGGGTGACGTCGCCCGTATCCCGGTGCGGGTCTGAGGGGGCGTCCGTGGCGGCGGCGATGCGGACTCGCGATGTCGCACGCGTTCTCGGCATCGCGCCGGGTCGCGTGCGTAGAATGGTCCACTCCGGCTGGTGTCGGCCGGGCCGCGCCGGGCGGCAGTTCCGCTTCGCGTTTCAGGACGTGGTCCTGCTGCGCACCGGCCTCGGCCTGGTCACGGCGGCGGTGCCGGCGCGTCGCATCAAGCGAGCGCTACGCGAGTTGCTCCGGCAGCTGCCCGGCGATCGGCCGCTGTCGGGCCTGCGTATCGTCGCCGCGGACGGCCGGGTGGTGGTGCGGCAGGGCAACCGGCTGTGGCAACCGGAGAGCGGCCAACTGCAGTTCGCCTTCACGGTCGCGGACCTGGCGCGGCGCGCCGCTCCGCCGCGGAGCCTGCCCGGGCTCCCGCGCGCCGCGCCGACGCTGTCGGCGAGTGACTGGTTCGAGCGCGGCCTGCAGCTCGAAGACGACGACCCGGTCGCGGCGCGAGAAGCCTATGAGCAGGCGCTGACGATCGATGCTGGCTACGCGGACGCGTGGGTCAATCTCGGGCGCCTGTCACACGAGGCCGACGATCCCGCCACCGCGGCGCGCTGCTATCACGAGGCCCTGGCGCGCGACGATGGCGATCCGGTGACCCACTACAACCTGGCCCTGGCGTGCGAGGACCTCGACCACACCGCGCAGGCCGTCGCGCACTATGAGCGCGCCGTGGCCCTCAACCCGCGCTTCGCCGACGCACACTACAACCTGTCCCAGCTACTGTCGCGCCTCGGTCGCCGCGCAGACGCGTTGCAACACATGGTACGCTACCGCCAGCTGCAGAAGCGCCGCTGAGCGGCGGGGCGGAGGCGGCGGATGGACGCCGCCTCAGCGCTGCATGTACTCCGCCACGAAGTAGGGAAACGTATGGTCGATGAAGCGGGAGATGTCGTCACGCACGATGCGTTCGCCCTCCGGCGAGCCGAACAGGGGCTGGGTCGGGTCGATGGTGATCTCGGCGAAACCGTCCCACTCCGGCGCTCCCGGCGTCAGCGGTGCGTCGACGATGTTGGTCACGTAGCGCGTCATATGCGGGTGGTGGATCAGGGCGAGCGGGACATGCACGGTCTGCCAGTGCTCGACGAACTGCGCGTGCGTCAAATCGGGCCGGCGGCGCAGCGGGCAGATCATCTTCACGCCCGCGGCGCGCGCGCCGCGCGGCCGCTCGACGACTGACTTCTGCACCACTTCGGTGGTGGCGTAGGCCAGCGCCCCAGCCAGGAACCCGGCCACGTCGCCGGCGACGATCCGTTCGCCCTCGGGCGAGTCGTAGAGGCGCTCGCGGAAGTCGGCAAGGCTGTCGAAGGTGAGCTCGCCGATGCTGTCCAGCGCCGCCTCGCCGTCCGGCCCACGCTCGACGACATTGACCGTGTACTGGCGCAGCGTCGGATGGTGCCGTAGGGCGATCGGCACATGCCGCTCGAGTAGCCGTGCGACATACTCGTCATGCGTGATGTCGGAGCGCCGGTGGCAGAGGAAGATCAGCTTGACCATGCGGTCGATGTGCCCGGCAGTACCCGCGTCGTCAAGCGATCGACGGCGGCGGCGTCAGCGCAGCGCCAGTCGCCACGCCAGACCGACGGCAACCGCCGCGGCGCCGGCGAGGACATACTGCCAACGGCGCTCCAACGGCGCGGGCAGCAGGGCCGCCGTGGCGGCGCCCAGGCCGACGCCGACGGCGAACCCGAACAGATGAGCGAGCACATCGCTGCGCTCGGATGAGCCGAGCAGGCCGAGCAGGGCAATACCGGCCCCGAGTGGCGCCCAGGCACGCCACGCTGACACGTCGGCGCCGCGCCGCCGCTGCATGACGCGCACCGCCGCCAGGCCGCCGATGACGCCGAAGATGGCGGTGGAGGCGCCGATGGCGCTGTGTGGAGCGCCGCGCAGCGCGGTGTTGAGCAGATTGCCGCCGGCCCCGGAGAGCAACGCCAGCCACAGCCCGACGCCGGGGCCGACGAGCGCGCAGAGGGCGGTACCGAAGAGCAACAGAGTGATGGTGTTGCCGAGGACGTGCGGAAAATCCGCATGCAGCGTCAGGGCCGTGACGGCGCGCCACCAGTCCCCGGCGTCGATTCGCGCGGCGTTGGCCGCGCCCGCATCGAACCAGGGGTGACCGTCGGCGCGCGGGCCGGTGACGACGAACAGCGCGCAGATGAGGACCGCGGCGGCGACGGCGCCCAGGCTGCGGCCGTACTCGGCTGGCGGTACGGGTACCGCGCGGGGACGATTCTCATCGTCGTAGGTGGCCAGCGTCGCGATGGCGTGCGCCGCGTCCTGCGGCTCGACCACGACCAGATAGCCGTGCTGCGGACTCCAGTCGATGCGCGAGGCGATGCCGATCGCCGCCAGCGCCAGCGCCCACTCGTCAGCGCGCGTGCGCTCGGCAGCGACGCGCACCACCTGCGGCAGGGGCTCGCTCACGCCAGCAGTACCGCCAGGATGCCGGTGACGAAGATGCCGTCGAAGGTGCCGGCGCCGCCGATGGACACCTGCGGTCCACCCAGACCGCGCAGCACCGCCAGGTTGCTCAGATCGGCGCCGATCAGCGTGCCCAGGGTGCCGGCGACATACGCGACGGCGGGGGCGCTGGACGGTGCCAGGAGCAGCGCCGCGCCGGCGGCGAGCAGCGGCGCGACGACGATGGGCACGGTGATGCCGACGTGCGCCACGGGGCGGGCGACGCGATGCACGACGATCGCCACCAGGGCGACGGCGAGCAGCGACTGCCACACGGCGGCTCCCTGCCACAATAGGTAGGCCGACAGGGCGGTCGGAATGACGGCGCCACCGAGGTTCACCGACAGCTGGGGCGCCTCATCGCGCCGGCGCGCCAGCGGCACGTTGACTCCGCTGCCGAGCAGCGACGCGGCGAGGAGCGAGATCAGGTAGCGCGATTCGACGCCGACGCGTTCGAAGGCGTAGTCGATGACGTCGAGTTCGATCAGGGCGACGGTGAGGCCGAGCAGCAGCGCTAGGAGCGCGACGACCGGTGACCGCGTCGGGGAATGCAGCGGCATGCGCGCCAGTTGTAGCAGGACGACCGGCGCGCTACGACGCCCAGGCCGGGAACCACGCATGCACACGCTGATCATGGGCACCGGCGCTGTCGGCGCCTTCTTCGGAGGCCGCCTCGCGCGCGCCGGCGCCGCGGTGACGTTCGTCGCGCGCGGCGCCACGCTGACGGCGTTACAGCGCGACGGCCTGCGCATCGTCGCGGGCGCGGATTCCGAGACCATCCGGCCGGTTCGCGCCGTGGCGACTCCCGGCGAGGCGGGCCAGTGCGATCTGGTGCTGGTGTGCGTGAAGTCGTACGACACCGCGGACGCCGCCGCGGCGCTGCGTCCGGCAGTCGGTTCCGACAGCATCGTCGTGTCCTTGCAGAACGGCATCGAGAACGAGGCCGGCTTGGCGGCGGTCCTGGGGTTGCCGCCGCTGCTCGGCGGCCTGACGCATATCGGCGCCGAACTCGTCGCGCCGGGGGTCGTGCGGCACGATTCCGGCGGCCGCATCATCTTTGGCGAGTTCGATGGGATTCGGACGCCGCGCCTCGAGCGCCTGGCGACGCTCTTCCGCGAGGCCGGTGTCGATCACCGCGTCTCGGCGAACATCCACGTCATGCTGTGGGACAAGTTGGCCTGGAACGCGGCGTTCAACGCCGTGACGGCGCTCAGCGGACGCACGGTCGGACAGGTACTGGGGGATGCCGACGGGCGGGCGCTGGTGCGCGCGGCGCTGCTCGAAGTCATCGCCGTCGGACGCGCCGCCGGGGTCGCCCTCGACGCCACGCGTGTCGACGCGATCCTCGCGCGCAGCGCCGGCGAACTCGGCGCGTTGCGCACGTCGATGCTGCAGGATCGCGAGCGCGGTCGCCGCCTGGAGTTCGACGGCTTGCAGGGCGCGGTGCTGCGTGCGGCGGCGGACACGGGCATCGAGGCGCCGATCACCCGGGTGCTGCATGCGCTGTTGGCCCTTGTGGGCGCGCCGCCGACGCGGCGCTGACGGCGTGCGGGAGGAAGGCGACAGCGAGGAGCGCCGCCACCCAGGCAGACCCGGTGAGCCAGACCTGCGCGACGGTGTAGGATCCATAGGCGTCGTAGAGCGCCGCCACGAAGAGCGGGGCACCGGCCGCGGCCACATCGTAGACGATCTTGTACGCCGCCAGCACTGCACCGAGGTGAGCGCGGCCGAAGTAGTGAACGGCGAGGATGGGAATCGACGGCAGCAGGCCGCCGTAGCCGGCGCCGAAGAGCAGCAGTGAGGGCAGCAACAGGTCGGGGTGAGCCGGTACGAGGAACAGCAGCGGATAGCCTCCGGCGATCAGCAGGACCTGCACGACCACCAGGTTGCGCCGGTCGTAGCGGTCGGCGAGCCAACCGAAGGCGAGGCGGGCGCAGGCGGAGACGAGGAAGAAGAAGCTCTTGTGGTCGGCGGCGGCGACCGGCGCGTAGCCGAGCTCCTTGAGGAAGACGAGGATGTGCTTGTTGTAGGCGTAACAGGGCATGCCGCCGAGGAAGATCACGGCGGCGAAGATCCAGAAGGCCGGCAGGCGGAGCGCGGTGGCGAGCGTCAGCCCGGTTGCCGCCACGACGGTGCCGTCGGCGCCGCGCACGACGCCGTACGGCTGTAGGCCGAGGTCCTCGGGGCGGCTGCGCACGACCAGCAGGACCACCAGCATCGGCGGCGCCGTCGCCAGCACCGCCATCAGCGCGAAGGCGGTGCGCCAACCGAGCGCCTCGATGACGCGGGTGATCAGCGCCGGGGCCATGGCGGCGCCGAGGGCGCTGGCGGCGAGGATGATGCCGTTCACCAGACCGACGCGGGCGTGGAACCAGCGCGACACCAGCACTTGGTTGGGGAGGATGGTGACGCCGGACATGCCGACTCCGAGCAGCAACGACGACGCGACGTAGTCGAACGGCGTCCGTACGTGCGAGAACCAGTACAGTGCCACGCCCTGGACGACGATGCCTGCGGCGAAGAGCCAGCGGATCGGATAGCGGTCGATGATCCATCCGGTCAGCGGACTCATCAGGCCGACGGTGAGAATAATCAGCGATGTTGGCAGGAAGACCGTGCTGCGCGACCAGTCGGGGAAGGTATCGATGATGTAGGGGTAGACGGTGGTGATGGCGAAGATGCCGAAGCCGAGCCCGAACAGTTCGATGACGACGCTGGCGGCGAGCACGCGCCAGGCGTAGTGGGCCTCGCTCAGTCGCATGCCGCCTGTACGTGCGTCAGGAGGGCTTGCAGCAACACCTCGTTCGCCGCGTAGACGACGCTGGCGCGGCCGTCGACGAGGCGTCGTGCCGCCAGCGGGGCGCCGGCGAAATCGACCGCACAGCCACCGGCGCCGAGCACCAGTGGCACGGCGGGGACCAGATTGGCGAGGTTCTCGTTGACCACCACGAAGCCACCGCCCTGCGACTCGACCCACGGTCGGTGCTGGCGCCAGCCGAACAGCAGGCGCAGCAGGGCGCTGAGATTGCCGTACTGGCGCCAGACGTCGAAGGCGCCGCCGGCGTGCCGGTTGAGGAAGCGGCGGTACAGGTCCACGACCCGCGCTTCGTCCCCGGCCGCGGCGCTGCGACGGTCGAAGGCCTGGAAGCCGTCGAGGTAGACGATCGCCTGGGACAGGGTCGTCTGCGTCGACGTGTAGACCCGCGGGGCCCGCCGCAGAGCGGCGCGCACCGCCGGCCGATCTGAACAGTCGCGGCTGACCAGGGCGCCATCCTCGGGCAGGGTGACGACCTCGTGCGGGTAGACGGGGAAGCGTGGCGGGTTGCCGTCGACCACGGCGGCAACCACGAAGGCTGCCAGCGTCAGTGTCTCGAGCGGCGCCGCGGTCGGAGCGGTGCAGGTGAAGGCGACGCCCCAGCCGCCGTCGTTGGCGAGGCGCACGGCGCTGCCGTCGGCGCTGTTGCCGAGGCCGCCCACCTTGATGGTGCCGTCGACGGCGTCGAGCATGGCGTAGATGATCTCGGGGCGCGTCGCGCGGCCTAGGGGCAGGGTTGTCCCGCGTTCCGCGTCGATGATGACGGCGATCCGGTAGCCGATGGCGTCGGCGAGCCGCTCGAGATGGGCGAGCCCGACGCGCTCGGCGGCGCCGTCCACGGCCAGGACGATCTGGCCGCCCGGCTTGAGGACCGCCGGGGCGGGAGCGCCCCGCTGAGCGGGCGGCATGGCATGCACGGCAGCACGCACCGCCCGGCCAGCGCTCAGCGCCGCCAGGGCGATGGACTCGAGTAGCGGATCGGCAGCCATGGCGGTGCTGCATACGCCCGCCGCCCGTGCAGCGCCATCGCCGCGAGCGTCGCCGGTGATGACTGAAAAGCGTTGACTCGGCAGGGTCAGGCACGGCTGTATCGCGCCATGCGGGTGCGCGATGTCCTGATGTCTTGCCTCGGGTTCCTGGGGGCCGCCCCACTCTGGGCGGCGACGATCACCGTGCCGGACGACGCCGCGTCCATTCAGGCGGGGCTGAATCTGGCCCAGGCCGGCGACACGGTGCAGGTGCGCCAGCGCCTTGCGCCTTACGCGGAGAAGATCGCCTTCCCGCGCAGCGGCGACGCGGTCAACGGCTTCATCACCCTGCGTGCCGTCAGTGGCGACAGTCCAGTCATCGACGGCACGGGCGTTGCGGGCGAGAATCTGGTCCTGATCGAGAACCGCAGCTACGTGAAGGTGGTCGGATTCGAGTTGCGCAACAATCTCGGCGTCAGCGACGGCTCCGGCGTGCGCGTGCTCGGCGCAGGCTCGCACATCGAGATCCGCGACAACCGCATCCATGACATCCGTGGCCAGGATGCGATGGGCATCACCGTGTACGGTACGGCGGCGACGGCGATCAGCGAGCTGGTCATCGACGGCAACGAGATCTACGAGTGTGATCCCTACCGTAGCGAGGCGCTGACCCTGAACGGCAACGTCACCGACTTCGCAGTCACCAACAACCTGGTGCGCGACGTCAACAACATCGGCATCGACTTCATCGGCGGCGAGACCGATATCCAGCCCGATCCGACCAAGGTGGCACGCAACGGCGTCTGCCGAGACAACGTCGTGCTGCGCGCCAACGAACAGGGCGGCGGCTTTGCCGCCGGGATCTACGTCGACGGGGGTCGCGACATCGTCATCGAGCGTAACGTCGTGTCGGGATCGGACCTCGGCATCGAGATCGGCGCCGAGAACCCCGGTACGGTCACCACCGGCATCGTCGTGCGCGACAACGTCCTGCACGGCAACGACAAGGTCGGGCTCGTCTTCGGCGGCTTTGCCGCCGGCGTCGGTCGCGTCCGTGACAGCGCCTTCCTCAACAACACGCTGTGGCACAATGACACGCAGGGGGTCGGCTTCGGCGAGCTGTGGATCCAGTTCGCCGAGGACAACGTCGTACGCAACAATCTCGTCGTCGCGACCGCCCAGAACCTGCTGGTGTTCTCCGAGGCGGGCAATGTGAACAACACCCTCGACCACAACCTGTTCTTCGCGCCCGCCGGCGCCGCCGGGGCGCAGTTCGTCTGGCAGGGCGTGGCGTACGGGGGCTTCGCCGCCTACCGTGGCGGCAGCGGCCAGGACGCGATGTCGGTGTTCGCCGACCCCCTGCTGGTCGATCCAGCCGGCGGCGACTTCCACCTTCGCGCCGGATCACCCGCGGTCGATGCCGGTGATCCGGCCTTCGTGGCGGCGAGCGGCGAGATCGACCTGGACGGCGCGCCGCGCGTCAGCGGCGCGCGCGTCGACATCGGGGCCGACGAGCTCACCTGCGGCAATGCGGTGCTGGAGGCGGGTGAGGCCTGCGACGACGGCAACCCGATCGAGGGCGACGGTTGCGACAGCAACTGCACCGTCACCGGGTGCGGCAACCGCATCCTTACCGGCGGCGAGCAGTGCGACGACGGCGGCACCGCCGGCGGCGACTGCTGCTCGGGCGCCTGCCAGTTCGAGGCGGGCGGCAGCATCTGCGACGATGCCGCCGCCTGCACCAATGCCGACGCCTGCGACGCTGCCGGCGCCTGCATCGGCTCGGCTGCGGCAATGCCGCTGTGCACCGGGGCCGCTCCCGGCGAGGCGTCGCTGGTGCTCAAGGACGCGACCACCGACGGCGGCGACACGCTGGTGTGGAAGCTGCGCAAAGGCGGCGCGACGAGCCCGGCAGTCCTCGGGGATCCGCGCGCCAGCGACGACTATACCCTCTGCCTCTACGACTCGGCCGCGCTGCCGCAGCCGCGCCTGGCGGCGACGCTGCCGTCCGGCGGCGACTGGCGCGCCAGCGGCGCCGGGTTCGCCTACCGTGCCAAGTCGCGTGCGCCGGACGGCATCGCCAGCGCAAAGCTCGCGCCGGGCGCCGCCGGGCAGAGCAAGATGCTGGTGAAGGGCAAGGGCGTGCTGCTCAATCCGCCGCCGCTGGCCGGATTGACGCCGCCGCTGACGGTGCAGCTGCGCGGTCCCGCCGGCGCCTGCTGGGGGGCTTCCTACTCGACTCCGACCACCGCGACGGCGACGCTTTTCAAGGCGCGCAGCGACTGATGCGGGGCAGGATCGCGCCGCTGGCATCGAGTCCTGGGGTGCGGGGGGGCACCTCAGCGGCTGACAGCGGCCATGCGCCGCGAAAAGTCCCAACTGCGGAAGCGGTGCGGCTCGATGCGGATCGCCATTTCGTCGCCGGCGCGGGACAGGAGCCACGCGGCGAACGCGGAGTCGTCGCTGCCCAGATAGCGGTCGATCAGGCCGCGCAGCACCACGGCTCCGGCGGCCGCCTCGAGATGTGCGCGGCCCTGGCCGCGCACGCCACGGGAGGGCGGGTCATTGGTGGCGACCTCGAACGAACACCTCGAATCGGCGCGCAGGTTGCGCACGACCTTGGCGCTCGCCTGCGTCGCGCACCAGAGCATGCCGTCGCGGTAGAGGAACCAGTGCGAGACCACCAGCGGCCACCCGGATGGTGTCAGGCAGCCGAGCCGCAGGGGAATGGCCTGCTCCGTCAGGAAGCGCGCCGCGCGCTCCGCCGACCACGGTCCAGAAAACGTTGCGGTGGTCATCGATCGCCTCTCCTCTCCTCACCGCGCCATGGCGCGCGCCAGGAGCCATAGCACGAGCGCGCCGCGTGCCGTCCAGGCGACGGTGCGGAGCCAGTTGCCGGCGACGAGGGCGCGGATCGCGCCGGGTTCGAGGCTGGCGGCGAGCACGCCGTGATTCGGCACCTGCACGAGCGCTGTGGACAGCCAGATGACGCCCACCAGTGCCAGGCCGGTCCAGGCGGCCGCGGCCGGCGCGGCGCTGGGGCGAGCGATGACCAGGAGCGCGGCTGTGATCGCTTCGAGCAGCATCGGTGGGCCGACGACGAGGGTCGTGAGGCGCGAGTGCGCGGCGTGGAAGGCGACGAATCCGTCCCGGTCGACAGCCGCGAACAGCGGATAGTGGACCACCTGAACGAACCAGATCAGGCCGAGCATGAACAGCGTCGCAGCGGCGTTGGCGAGCAGGATGAGCATCAGAGGCGCCCTCCCAGGCGCCGGTGCGGGGCAGCTCCGGAGTGCGTGCCGTCTTCGCGGCTCGTTCACTCGCGCGGCGCGAAGAGGTGGTGCGAAACACCCCATTCGCGACCGTCGCGGTAGCCGAAGAGCTCGGCGCAGGCGAGAAAGAACAGGCGCCAGCGGACGAACCACCGCCAGGCGTCGTCATCGCCGTAGACGCCGGCGAAGATGCGCAGCACGGCGTCGCGGCGCGCGTCGAGGTTGCGCAGCCAGGCATTGCTGGTGCGCTCGTAATGACGGCCGTCGAGCCACCAGTGGTCCTCGAGCAGCAGGTCGCGCTGGAAGTGTGCCAGCAACTCGTGTGACGGCATCAGGCCGCCGGTGAAGAAGTGGCGCCCCATCCAGTCGTCGGCACCGCCGGTCTCGAACGGATAGGCGTAGGCGCGATGGCTGAAGATGTGCACGAAGAGGCGACCGGCCGGTTGCAGCCACGCGGCGACGTTGCCGAGCAGGCGCTCGTAGTTGCGCATGTGCTCGAACATCTCGACCGACACGACGCGGTCGAAGCGACCATCGGGCGTGAACTCGTTCATGTCGGCGGTGACGACCTCGACGCCGCTCAACGCCCGGGCGCGCAGTTCGGCGCGGATGAACTCGGCCTGCGGCCGCGAGTTCGACACCGCCAGGACGCGGCAGCGCGGGTAGCGCTCGGCGATCCACAGCGACAGCGAGCCCCAACCGCAGCCGAGATCGAGGACATGCATGCCGTCGTGCAGTTGGGCGCGGCGACACGTGAGATCGAGCATGGCCTCCTCGGCTTGGTCGAGATCGCGCACGCCGGGTGGAAAGAAGGCGCTGCTGTACTTGCGGCGCTTGCCGAGCACGAGCTGGAAGAACGCCGGCGGCAGCTCGTAGTGCTGTTGGTTGGCGAGGTCGACATGCAGAGCGATCGGGCTGTGCCGCAGCAGGTGCAGCAGATCGCGCTGCGCCTCGGCGGTGGCGCGGCGCGATTCCTCGCGAACGCGGTGGGCGCAGAAGCGGCGGATGGCGGCGCGCAGGATGGGGTCGGGCACACGGCCCGATTCCCCCAACGCGATCGCGGTCCCGAGCAGGCGATCGGTAAAGGCGGCCGGCTTCGGCGGCGGATCTTGGACTGCCGTCACGACGCCACCTGGCGGCGGGCGCCGGCCGTCGATGCATCGGTCGCGAATATCGCCGCGGTGGCCTCGCGCCGGTACGCGAAGATTCCCTCGACATCTCGCGCCACCAGTCGGCCGGCGACGAGCTGGCCCAACGCGCCGAGCGGGACACGATAGCGTACCCGATCGCGTACCAGGGTCCCGTCGCCACTGGCGGTGAAGGTGTGGGTGTGGTGCCACAGTCGGTATGGGCCGCGCAGCTGGCGGTCGACGAAGGTGTGCGGCGGCCGCCACGACTCGATCACCGTGCGCCAGCGCACGGGCAGGCCGCGCAGGCGCAGGCGGTAGTCGATCAACGTCCCGTCGCCGATTGTCGGCGTCGAGCTGCCCAGGACGCGAAAACGCAGAAACGGCGGTGTGATGCGCTCGAGGTTGCCGGCGTCGGCGTAGAACGGGAAGACCGCCTCGAGCGGTTGCGGCACCCATTGCTCGACGTCGACCACCTCGCTGAGATCGGTGCAGAGATCCCGCAGGGCGGCGTCGAGGTCGGGGAAGCGCCAGGTCAGACCGAGGCGCCGCGCCGCCGCCGGGTCGACCCGTTGGCTGGCCAGCAGCAGCGACGCCATCGCGCCGAACAACAGGCGCAGGGCGGCTGCCGGGAGCGGCAGACGGGCTGGACGCCCGAGCGTGCGACCGAGGCTGCGGGCGAAGTCCGCGTTGGTGGCCGGATGTGGGGCGACCGCGTTGTAGACGCCCACCATGTCGGCGCGGGTGGCCGCCGCGAACAGTAGCTCGACCATGTCGTCGATGTGGATCCAACTCATCCACTGCCGGCCGGAGCCCGCCCGACCGCCGAGCCCGAGGCGAAACGGGGGCAGTAACGCGCGCAGTGCGCCGCCCTCGGCGCTGAGGACGATCCCGATGCGCAAGATCACCGTCCGCACCCCCAGAACAGCGGCGTCGCTCGCCGCCGCCTCCCAGTCGCGGCAGACGTCGGCGAGGAAACCGTCTCCCGGCGATGACGTCTCGTCGAGGTGTGCGTCGCCACGGTCGCCGTAGGCACCGATACCGGAAGCGCTGACCAGAGCCCGCGGCCGTTGGCGGGCGGGCAAGGCGCCCATCGCCGCCACCAGCGTCCGACCGCTGGCGACGCGCGAGTCGGCGATGGCCCGGCGCCGCGCCGCGCTCCAGCGGCGGCTCGCGACATGCTCGCCAGCGAGATGGATCACCGCGTCAACGTCGCTGAGGCGTCGCGGATCGACTGGCGCCTCCGGTGTCCACGTCTCGATGCGTGCGAGGGCCGGCAGCCGCGGCGCCACGGCGTCGGCGTCACGGCTCCAGGCGACGACCTCGTGCCCAGCCTCGAGGAGGCGGCGTACCAACGGGCGGCCGATCAGCCCGCTGGCGCCGGTGACGATGAACTTCATGTGGCGGTGCCGCCCGCACGGGCGCCGCGGCCGCTTGCCTTGCGAGGTGGTGGCGGGTTCACGTAGCGGGCGCAGAGGTCCCACAGCGCTTGTCGGTCGGCGGCCGCCTCGCGCGTGAATGGCAACAGATGGGTTGGCTGCGGGACACGATCGAACCAGAAGGCGCCGTTGTGGGCGGCGACACACGCACTGAGCGCCAACCAGACCACCGTATCGGCGCCCTGCTCCGGGCTGCGCAGGCGCGACGCCATCCAGCGGTGGAAGCGCGGTAAAGAGGTGCGTACGGCCGGCGTATCCGCCCAACCAGGGTGCATCGCGTGCGCCGTGATGGGAGTGCCGGCGGCGCGTGCCGCGAGGAGCTCCGCGAGCACCACCTGCATGCGCTTGGTCTGGGCATAGGCGGCGACGCCGTCGAAGCGCCGCCGCGTCCAGTCCAGGTCGTCGAGGTCGAGGCGCTGCGCGTACATGCCGCCGGAGGAGACGAAGATCACTCGCGCCGCCGCGCTGGCGGCGAGGCGGGCCCAGAGCAGCTGCGTAAGGACGAACGGTCCGACGACGTTGGTCGCCAGGGTGCTTTCGAGCCCCGCGCTGTTCAGCTGGCGAGCGTCGGGCAGGACCCCGGCATTGTGCACCAGGACATCGACAGGTGTCGGGCCCCAGTCGGCCGCGAAGCGCCGCAGCGAGGCGAGGTCGGAGACGTCGACTTGCGCGAGCTCGAGCGCGCCGCTGCCGGTGCGCGCGCGCAGTTCGCGCAGCGCCCGGCGGCCGCGCCCCAGGTCACGGCACAGCAGCCACACGGCAGCGCCGCGCCGCGCCAACGCCTCGGCGGTGGCAAAGCCGATGCCCGAGTTGGCACCGGTGACGAGACAGACCCGCCCCCGAGCATCGACATCGAGGTCGTGCTGACGGAACCGCCGCGCGTGGCGCTCGTACCCTGACCGATCGAAGGAAAAGACGATCGACCGGTCGAGGACCTCGGTACGGATCCTGTCCAGCACCGCGGGGATTGCATTGAATCCGCTGTCCAAACCAACCGTGACTGACATTTCGCTCTCCTGACGAGACCGGACGAGATGAACGAGTGTGCGAACCCGAAGAAACTACCTTTCTGAGAAATCCACACAAGGCCCTTGACGGAACTTGACATTCAAAACGTTCAGATGTAGATCACAGGCATGGTTGATGGCGGCGCGGGGTTCGAGGCCCTAATAGATCCCAGGGGCACGCACGAGGCGTTGCCGCTGCGCACGGTGTCGCGGCTGACCGGGCTTTCGCCGGACATCATTCGCGCCTGGGAAAAGCGGTACAGCGTCGTCGCGCCGACGCGTGGGGCGCGGGGGGCGCGCCTCTACAGCTCTGCCGATGTTGCCCACCTGTCTCTGCTGGGCCGGGTGGTCGGCGGCGGGCGAGCGATAGGCGACGTCGCTCGACTCGATCGGCGCAGGCTCGAAGCGCTGGCCCGCACGGCGATTCCCGCAATGGCGGCGGACCCGGCCGCCGCGCCACACATGGACGAGCCCGACGAGGTGATCAAGGGAGCACTGGCGGGGCTCGCTCGCTTCGATGCGGCAGCTCTTGACTGCTGTCTCGGCGACGCATTGGCGGCGCACGGCACGCACGAGTTCGTGCGGCAGATCGCCGAGCCCCTGGTCGTCGAGATCGCCCACGGCTCGGCGGCTCGGGAGGTCTCCGCGACCGACGAGCGCCTATTGGCCGGGAGTCTGCGCAACCTGTTGGCTGGGCTCCTGCGCTCGCGCGGTGGCGTCGGTCAGCCGCGGGTCCTGCTCGCGGCTCCGGCTGGCGAGCGGCAAGAGCTGTCCTTGTTGCTGGCGGCGCTGCTGGTTGCCGATGCCGGGCTCGCCCTCTTCTATATGGGTATGGATCTGCCGGCGCCGGAACTCGCTGAGGCGGCGCGTCGCGCCGGCGCCGTTGTCGTCGGTCTCGCCGTGGCGGACGATGCCAATCAACGCGCCGCCGCCGCCGAGGTGCGGCGCATCGAACGCGGCCTGCCGCCGTCCGTGGAACTGTGGCTCGGCGGGCGTGCAGCCGCCGCCGTGGCGGCGCGCCTGGGTGCCTGCCGGGCCCTGGTGCTCGATCCCATTACGTCAATCGACGCGGAATTGGCTCGCGTGCGCGCGCTCAGCGCGGCGCGGGCGTGACCTCCCGGAGCGAGATGCTCCCTCAACCGAAGGAGACCGATATGGAAGCCGTCGCACAGACCGAGTCGGGTGTCGCCAAGAGCAGCGGCGAGAGCCCACGCGCCACATTCGCGACGCACGGCCTGACGGTGATCGACGACCTGATGGCCGGCGGTGAGATGATGCCGGCGCAGTTGCCATCGGCGAGCCATTGGACGCCGGCGAAGAAACTGGCGGCGGCGGTGTTGGCATCGGCGCTGGTCGAGGTGCGCGACCACCACGGCAACCCGGCGCACCGGCGGCGCGTTGCTGAGGCACTCGAATGGGTGCAGTCGGATGAAGCCGAATGGCCCTACTCGTTCGTCCGCCTCTGCGAGCTGTTTGATCTCGAGACCTCCTGGGTGCGTGGCGTCGTCGTCGGCTGGGTCGGCACGCCGCGCGACGAACGCAAGCCGATCAGCTTCCTCTACCGTCAGGCCGCCTGAGCACGACGTCGACGGGCCGGATTGCGAAGAGCAATCCGGCCCCGCGCGGCACGTGACGATGAATCGTCACGGTGGGCCTGCGCAAGTTCTGGCGGCGAGCGGGGATCCGCCCGCTGCTGCGGAGTGGCCGGAGTTCGTGCGGAGCCATCCGCCGCAGCTTGACCTCGTCGGATCTGCGTGACGATGTAGGCGGCCGATCCGTCGCCTATGGAAGTCCTGCGCAGCACTGTCGACCTCCGCTCTGACGCCTTTCGCGCCAACCGCGCCGGGTTCCTCGAGCAGCTCAGTCTGCTCGGTGAACAGTTCGCCCTGGTGCGCGCCGGTGGTGGCGAGAAGTATGTCGAGCGGCACCGGGCGCGCGGCAAGTTGATGGCGCGTGAGCGCGTCGAGTTGTTACTCGACCGCGACTCCCCGTTCCTCGAGTTGTGCCCCCTGGCCGCCTGGGGAACGGAGTTCGGGATCGGTGCCGGCATTATCTCCGGGCTCGGCGTCGTCGCCGGCGTCGAGTGCGTCATCACCGCCAACGAGCCCACCATGAAGGGCGGCACGCTCAACCCCTACAGCGTGCAGAAGAGCGCCCGCACCATGGAGATCTGCGCGCAGAACCGGCTGCCGATCATCAACCTGACGGAATCGGGCGGCGCCGACCTGCCGCAGCAAGCGCAGATCTTCGTCCCCGGCGGCAAGGGCTTCCGCGAGCTGACGCGACGCTCCGCGGAGCGGATTCCGACCATCTGCCTGGTCTTCGGCAACTCCACCGCCGGCGGCGCCTACGTGCCCGGCATGTCCGACTACGTGGTCATGGTGAAGGGCGGCGCGAAGGTCTTTCTCGGCGGTCCGCCGCTGGTGAAGATGGCGATCCACGAGGACTCGACCGAGGAGGAACTCGGCGGGGCCGAGATGCACAGTCGCGTCTCGGGCGTCTCGGACTACCTGGCGGCGGATGAACGGGACGCCATCCGCCTCGGGCGGGAGATCGTCGCGCAGCTCAACTGGCGCAAGCTCGGCTGCTCAAAGCGCGTCGCCGTGGAGGCGCCGTACTACGATGCCGACGAGCTGCTCGGCATCGCCTCGATGGACGTCCGCAAGCCGTTCGACGTCAAAGAGGTGATCGCCCGCGTCGTCGACGGCTCGCGCCTGCACGAGTTCAAGCCGGCGTACGGCCCGACGCTGGTGACCGGCTACGCGCACGTGCACGGCTATCCGGTCGGCATCGTCGCCAACAACGGCATCCTGTTCTCGGAATCGTCCGAGAAGGGGTCGCAGTTCATTCAGTTGTGCAATCAGACCGACACGCCGATCATCTTCCTGCAGAACATCACCGGCTTCATGGTCGGCCGGCGGTATGAGGAGGGCGGCATCATCAAGGACGGCGCCAAGCTGATCAACGCGGTGTCGAACAGCACCGTGCCGCACGTGACCCTGATGATCGGCGCCTCCTACGGAGCCGGCAACTACGGCATGTCCGGGCGCGCCTACGACCCGCGTTTCGTCTTTGCCTGGCCCAACCACCGCATCGCGGTGATGGGCGGCGAGCAACTTGCCGGCGTGCTGTCGATCGTCCGTCGCCAGGCGGCGGAACGCGCCGGACAGCCGTTTGACGAGGCCGGGGACGCGGCGATGCGCGTCATGGTGCAAGGGCAGCTCGACCAGGAGTCATCGGCGTGGTTCGCGACCGCGCGGTTGTGGGACGACGGCATCATCGACCCGCGCGACACGCGGACCGTGCTCGGCATCGCGCTCTCGGCGATCCACTCCAACGTCGTGCAGGGCACGGGGCGCTATGGCGTCTTCCGGATGTGATCTCGAGGGCGGTGCCCGGTCGGCGCCTGTTGGGCCGGGTCGCCGTCGTCCCATCCAACAGGCGCCGACGGGGCGCCGCCCTGCACGAGGACCAGGATGACGATTCGCAAGCTCCTCATCGCCAACCGCGGCGAGATCGCGCGCCGCATCGTGCGCACCTGCCGGCGGCTCGGCGTGCGCACCGTGGCGGTGTACTCCGATGCCGACGCCGCGGCTCCGCACGTCGCCGACGCCGACGAAGCGGTGCGCCTCGGTCCGGCGCCGAGCCTCGAGTCGTATCTCTCCGTCGACCGCCTGCTCGCCGCAGCGGCGGCGACCGGTGCCGACGCAGTGCACCCGGGCTATGGTTTCCTGGCTGAGAATGCGGCCTTCGCGGAACGCTGTGCCGGCGCCGGGCTGCTCTTCGTCGGACCGCCGGTGGACGCCATCCGGCGCATGGGCAGCAAGGTCGGGGCGCGCGAGATCATGGCGGCGGCGGGCGTGCCGATGGTGCCGGGCATCGCGGCGGCCGGTCTCGACGACGCGGCACTGGCGCAGGCCGCCGCACGCATCGGTTTCCCGCTGCTGATCAAGGCCTCCGCCGGTGGCGGCGGCAAGGGGATGCGTCTGGTGCACGCGCCGGATGGCCTGCTCGACGCGCTGGCGGCGGCGCGGCGCGAGGCACAACGGGCCTTCGACGACGATACCTTGCTGCTCGAGCGTTACTTGGAGGCGCCTCGCCACATCGAGGTGCAGATCTTCGGCGACGTGCACGGTCGCGTCGTGCACCTGTTCGAGCGCGAATGCTCCATCCAGCGCCGCTTCCAGAAGGTCATCGAAGAGGCGCCGTCGCCGTTCGTCGACGCCGCGCTGCGGACAGCGCTCGGCGCCGCCGCCGTCACCGCCGGGCGCGCCATCGGCTACGTCGGCGCCGGGACGGTTGAGTTCATCGTCGACGCCGCACGCGGCTTCTACTTCCTCGAGGTCAACACCCGGCTGCAGGTCGAGCATCCGGTCACCGAGGCCATTACCGGCATCGACCTGATCGAGTTGCAGCTGCGCGTCGCCAACGGCGAGGCGCTGCCGGCCGGGCTCGATGCCCTGGCCATCGACGGGCACGCGATTGAGGCGCGCCTCTATGCGGAGGATCCCGCCAACGACTTTCTGCCCGCCATCGGCCGCCTGGCGCTGTGGGAGCCGCCGCCGCTCGCCGGCGTGCGCTGGGACAGCGGCGTCGAGGCCGGCAGCGAGGTCGGCATCCACTACGATCCGCTGTTGGCCAAGGTCATCGCGTACGGGCGCACGCGCGCAGACGCCGCCGACCGCCTGGCGGCAGCGCTGCGCGGGTTGGCCGTCGGCGGCGTGGTGACCAATCGTGCCTTTCTCCTCGCCGTGCTCGATCATCCCGAATTCCGCTCCGGCGCCATCGACACGCATTTCATCGAGCGCCACCTCCCGGCCGCGGCGCGCCAGCTGCTGCGCGATAGCGCGACCGATCGCGTCCACGCCGTCGTCGCGGCCGTCGACGCGCACCAACGCCGCCGGTGGCTGACGCCGTTGCCGCTGCCCGAGTCGATCCCGTCCGGCTGGCGCAATAACCGCTGGCGTCCGCAGGACGTGACCTACCGTCTCGGCGACGCGCTCGTAGAGGTGCAGTACGTCGCTGCCTCTGGAGGGCGCCGCTGCGTCGGCGCCGGTAGCATCGTCGGCGCCGGGTCGCATGCAACAGGCGCCGACGGAGCGGCGCCCTCCAGCGGGATGGCCGCATTCACGATGACCTGCGGCGAGTGGAGCGGAGAGGTGCTGTGCCACGACTGGCATCCGGAAGGTCTGGCGCTCGAGATCGACGGCGTGCGACGCGCCTTCCGCATCGTGGTCGAGGGGGACACTGTCCATCTGCACGGGCCGCTCGGTGGGGCGATGCTGGTCGAACAGCCGCGCTTCCCGTCGCCGTGGAGCGACGAGCTGGCAAGCGGCTGCCTGGCGCCGATGCCGGGGATCGTCCGGCAGGTGCTGGTGGGGCCCGGTGACCGGGTCGAGAAGGGCACGGTGATGGTGGTCCTCGAAGCGATGAAGATGGAGCACCCGCTGATCGCCAACGCAGCGGCGACGGTCACCGAGGTGCGCGTCGAAGTCGGCCAGATGGTCGATCCCGACGCCGTCATGGTCGTTCTCGAAGCGGAATGACGGCAACCAGGATCCGTACCCCCATGCGGGGACGGGTCAGGATTGGGGGGTATCGATGAGCGACGTTCTCTCCGAGAAGCGCGGCCGCGCCGCCTGGATCACCCTCAACGCGCCGCAGAGCCGCAACGCACTGTCGGCAACGATCATCGCTGGCCTCGACGCCCATCTTCGCGCCGCCATCGCCGACGACGCAGTGCGCGCCATCGTGCTCACCGGCGCCGGGCCGGCCTTCTGCGCCGGCGCCGATCTCAAGTCCGGCGGCGGCGTGGCGGCGCAGGGCGACGGCCGCAACCCGTTCGTCGAGATCCTGCGCTTGATCTGGGAGGGGCCGAAGCCGGTCATCGCCGCCGTCAACGGGCACGCCTTCGGGGGCGGTCTCGGTTTGGTGGCGGTGGCAGACATCGCCGTCGCTGCCGAGACCGCCAAGTTCGCCTTCAGCGAGGTACGCATCGGCGTCATCCCGGCGATGATCTCGGTCGTCGTCCTCCCCAAGCTCGGCGTGCACCACGGCATGCGCCTCTTCCTCACCGGCGAAACCTTCGACGCCGCGGCGGCGCGCGACTACGGGCTGCTGCACGCCGTCGTGCCCGCCGGCGACCTTGCGGCTGCGGTGCAGGCTGACATCGACGCCATCGCCCTCGGCGGTCCGAACGCGGTGCGCGAGGCCAAGCAGCTCATCCGCACCGTCCCACGCCTGGGCTTCGACGACGCCTTCGCCCATGCGCAGGCGAAGATCGCGGCGCTCTTCTCCTCCGCGGAAGCCGCCGAGGGGATGAGCGCGTTCGCCGGCAAGCGCAAGCCGAGCTGGGTGACGGATTCGGAATGAGCGACGTCCTACGCATCGCCAACTGTTCCGGGTTCTACGGCGACCGCCTGAGTGCGGCGCGGGAAATGGTCGAGGGCGGACCGATCGACGTGCTGACGGGTGACTATCTGGCCGAGCTGACGTTGCTCATTCTGCTCAAGGACCGTTTCAAGAATCCCGACCTCGGCTACGCGCGCACCTTCCTGCGCCAGCTCGAGGAGGTGGCAGCGACCTGCCAGCAACGCGGCATCAAGATTGTCGTCAACGCCGGCGGCCTGAACCCATCCGGCTGCGCCGCCGCGGCGCGTGCGGTGTACGAGAAGCTCGGACTGCGCGCCGTGGTGGCGCACGTCGAGGGCGACGACCTGACAGCGCGGCTCGACGCCCTGCAGGCGGCCGGCGAACGCTTCGTCCACATGGACAAGGGGACGCCGCTGGCCGAACTGCGGGTGCCGGTGATGAGCGCCAACGCCTACCTCGGCGGCTTTGGCATCGCCGCCGCGCTGCAGCGCGGCGCCGACGTGGTGATCTGTCCGCGTGTCACCGACGCGGCGTTGGTGGTCGGCCCGGCGGCCTGGCGTTTTGGCTGGCGGCGCGACGACTGGGACGCCCTCGCCGGCGCCGTCGTCGCCGGTCACATCATCGAGTGTGGCGCGCAGTGCAGCGGCGGCAACTACAGCTTCTTTGCCGAGGTCCCGCGTCTGCACCGCCCCGGATTTCCGATCGCCGAAGTGCACGGCGATGGCAGTTGCGTCATCACCAAGCACGCGGGGACCGACGGCCTGGTGTCGGTGGGCACGGTGACCGCGCAGTTGCTGTACGAGATCGGGGCGCCGGCCTACGCGAATCCGGACGTCACGGCGCGCTTCGATACCATCGAGCTGGTGCAGGAGGGGCCCGACCGGGTGCTGGTGCGCGGCGTGCGCGGCGAGCCGCCGCCGCCGACGACCAAGGTGTGCATCAACCACGCCGGTGGGTGGAAGAACGCCATGACCTTCATCCTCACCGGGCTCGACATCGAGGCCAAGGCGGCCCTGGCCGAGGAGACGTTGTGGGAGCTGCTCGGCGGCCGCGCCCAGTTCGCCGAGTCGCGCGTCACGCTGCGCCGCGGCGACCGGCCCGATCCTGGCTCGAACGAGGAAGCGTTCGCCTATCTCAGCGTCGCCGTGCGCGACGATGAGCAGCAGAAGGTCGGGCGGCGCTTCAGCAACGCGGCGATCGAGATGGCGCTGGCGAGCTACCCCGGCTTCACCGGTACCGGGCCGCCGGGCGAGGCCTCGCAGGTCGGCGTCTTCTGGCCGGCGCTGGTCGCGTCGACCGCAGTCGAGCACCGCGCGGTGGTCGGCGATACGATCATCGACATCGCGTCGGTGGCGCTGCCGGCCTCGTTTGTGCCGCCGGCGCCGCGCGTGGTGACCCTGCCGGCGGCGCCGGCCGGCGCGACGCGCGCCGTGCCGCTCGGCCTGTTGTGTGGTGCGCGCTCGGGTGACAAGGGAGGCAACGCCAACGTCGGCGTCTGGGTGCGCACGCCGGCGGCCTACGCCTGGCTGGCGAGCTTTCTCACCGTCGAGCGACTGCGCTCGCTACTGCCCGAGACACGCGAACTCGCGGTCGAGCGGCACGCGCTGCCCAACCTGCTGGCGCTCAATTTCGTCGTCAAGGGACTCCTCGGCGACGGCGTCGCCGCCTCGCTGCGCAGCGACCCGCAGGCGAAGACGTTGGGGGAGTACCTGCGCGCCAGGGTGGTTGCGGTACCCGTCACGCTGCTGTGAGCGGCGATCTGCAAGGCCGTGCAGGGCGCGGCTACCACCGCGCCCTGCCTCACGCGCCGAGGATGTGGCGCAGCGCCGGTTCGAGTTCCGGGTAGCGGAACGCGAAGCCGGCCGTCTTCAGGCGCTCCGGCTCGACGCGGGCGCCGGACAACAGCAACTCCTCGCCCATCTCGCCGAACAACAGGCGCACGGCGAAGGCGGGGAGGGGGATGACGGCCGGACGGCCGAGCACGCGTGCGAGCGTCTGGACGAACTCGCGGTTCGGCACCGGCGTTGGCGCAACGGCGTTGACCGGCCCCGAGAGGGTGGCCGTGGTGAGCGAGAAGAGGATCGCGTCGAGCACGTCGTCGAGGGCGATCCAGCTCATGAACTGATTGCCGCTGCCGACCGGGCCGCCGGCGCCGAGCTTGAACGGCGTCAACATCGCCGCCAGGGCGCCGCCGGCGGCGCTGAGCACGATGCCGAGGCGCAGCGTGACAACCCGCAGGCCGTGCGCGGCGGCGACCTGCGCCTCCGCTTCCCACTCACGGCAGACGTCGGCGAGGAACCCCGACCCCGGAGCGCTGTCCTCGGCCACGACATCGCGGCCGCGGTGGCCATAGAAGCCGATGGCCGAGGCGGCGACCAGCACTTTCGGGGGCCGCTGCAGGGCGCTCAGCGCTTCGACCAGCAGGTGGGTTCCAGCGACGCGGCTGTCGTGAATGCGCGCCTTGCGGTCGGTCGTCCAGCGCCCCGTGATGCTCTCCCCGGCGAGATGCACGACAGCGTCGAACCCTTCGAGGGCGGCGCGGTCGAGTTTGCCGGCCGTGGGGTCCCAGGTGACGGTGCCGGCGCGCTTGCGGCCGTTGCGGACCAGGCGCACGACCTCGTGCCCGCCGGTGGTCAGGTACGGCACCAGTGCCGAGCCGACGAGTCCACTTGCTCCGGTGACGAGAATTCTCATCGCTTGCTGCCCCCGTGTGCGCGCATGCGCGGCGACGTCGCCGGCGGTGACGCGATGCCTGTAATCAAACATGCGCCGTAGCTTGGCGCGTGTGAAACCACCCGCGAGCAGCGCCCCGGCGGCGCCGCCGGGCAGCAGGTACTCGATGTGATCGTCGAGCCAGCAGGCCTCGCCGCCGTCGGGCTCGACGCGGTGCGTATGCTCCCACCACGCGAATGGGCCGGCGCTCTGCACGTCGCGAAACTGCACGCCGTCGATGAAGTCCATATGGTCGGCGATCCAGCGCGGGCCGATGCCGCCGCGGCCCATGCGCATGACCAGGCGCGCGCCGTCCTCGATGCCGCCACGTTTCTCCACCACGCGCACCGCCTCCCAGGGCGGCACCAGACGCTCGAAGGCGCCGGGGCGGGCATGCCAGTCGAAGACCGCACGCGCCGGAGCGTCGAGCCGGCTCCGGCGTGAAAACACCTCGACGGCGAGCGGCGCCGGGCGGCGGGATGGCGGTTCGGGCATGGCTTGCTAGACTAGCGCACATGGCGCTGCCGACAACCCGCGTGGTGATCGTCGGAGGCGGCTTCGGCGGTCTCTACGCCGCGCAGGCACTGCGTCGAGCGCCGGTCGAGGTGACGCTGATCGATCGGCGCAACTTTCACCTCTTCCAGCCGCTCCTGTATCAGGTCGCCACCGGTGGCCTGTCGCCCGGCGATATCGCCTCGCCCCTACGCCACGTCCTGCGCCGTCAACGCAATGCCCGCGTCCTGCTGGCTGAGGTGACCGCGATCGACGCCGCGGCGCGGCGCCTGATTCTCAGCGACGGGGCGGTCGACTACGACATCCTGATCGTCGCGGCTGGGGCGACGCATCACTACTTCGGCCACCCGGAATGGGCGGAGCATGCCCCCGGCCTGAAGACGATCGAGGACGCGACCGAGATCCGCCGTCGCGTCCTGCTCGCCTTTGAAGCCGCCGAACGCGAGCCCGACGCGGCGCGTCGGGCCGCCTGGCTGCGCTTTGTCGTCGTTGGCGCCGGACCGACCGGCGTTGAACTGGCGGGCGCCCTCGGCGAGATCGCCAACGATACGCTGCGGCAGGACTTCCGCGCCATCCGCCCCTCGGAGGCGGAGATCCTGCTGGTCGAGGCTGGGGACCGGGTCCTGCCGGTCTATCAACCCGAGCTGTCGACGCGAGCGCAGCAGGCCCTCGAGGGCCTCGGGGTTACTGTCCGCCTCCGCACCACCGTCGCCGGCGTCGCGGCCGACGTTGTCCAGCTGCGCTGCGGTGAGCGCAGTGAGCACGTGCCGGCGCGCACGGTCCTCTGGGCCGCTGGCGTGCAAGCGTCGCCGCTGGCGGCGCTGCTGGCACAGGCGACCGGCGCGGCCCTCGATCGGGCCGGTCGGGTGACGACTGGCCCCGACCTGGCGCTGCCGGGCCACCCCGAGATCCTGGTCATCGGCGACATGGCGCGCTGCGAGCAGGACGGCGCGCCGTTGCCGGGAGTGGCGCCGGTGGCCATGGCGCAGGGTCGCTACGCCGCCGGCGTCGTCGCCGCGCAGGCGGCGGGTCGCGCCAAGCCGGCGCCGTTCCGCTATCGCGACAAGGGCATGCTGGCGACGATCGGCCGCTCGCAGGCGGTCTGCGACCTGGGCTGGGTCCGCTACTCCGGGCTGCTGGCGTGGTTGACCTGGTTGTTCGTCCACGTCCTGTTTCTGGTCGAGTTCGAGAGCCGTATTCTCGTCCTCGTCCAGTGGGCATGGAACTACATCACCCGTAACCGCGGCACGCGCCTGATCACCGGCGCGGATCCGCTGCCGTTGCCACTCGGCGGGGACGCCACGCCACAGCGAACGACTCTCGAGGGCGCGGCTCCCGCCGCGCCGCATTGAGTGCGTCGCGGCGGCAGCCGCGCCCTCCACGTCATTCCGCCGGCAGCGCCGGGGCGGGATCCTTCTTGTCGCCGCCGAGCATGCGGAAGATGCGCGCCACCGGGTCGTAGAAACGGTCGACGACGCGCTCCTTGAGCGGGATGATGGCGTTGTCGGTGATGTGGATGCCTTCCGGGCAGACGTCGGTGCAGCACTTGGTGATGTTGCAGTAGCCGGAGCCGAAGTCGTTGCGGATGGCCGGGATGCGATCGGCGGTGTCGAGCGGGTGCATCTCCTGGTTAGCCAGGTAGAGCATGAAGCGCGGCCCGACGAATTGGTCAAACTTCTGCTGGTCGCGCAACACGTGGCAGACGTCCTGGCACAGGTAGCACTCGATGCACGTGCGGAACTCCTGGATGCGGTCGACGTCCTCCTGCTGCATGCGGTAGTTGCCTTCGGCATCGCGCGGGCGCGGGCGAAAGGGGGGGATGCGGCGCTTCTGCGTGTAGTTCCAGGAGACGTCGGTCACCAGATCGCGGATGATCGGGAAGCTCTTGATCGGCTGCAGCGTGATCGGCCCCTCGGCTGGAAGGGTGTCCATGCGCGTCATGCACGACAGCCGCGGCTTGCCGTTGATCTCGCAGCTGCACGAGCCGCACTTGCCGGCCTTGCAATTCCAGCGCACAGCGAGGTCGGGCGCGTGCGTCGCCTGGATGCGAAGCACGACGTCGAGGACCACCATGCCCTCGTCCATCTCGACTTCGTAGTCGCGGAACTCGCCGCCGCTCTTGTCGCCGCGCCAGACGCGGAAGGTGCGGGTGGCCATCTACGCTCCTTGTCCCGGCGCCGCCGCGGCGGCCGATCCCTCGAGTTCCTCGAGTGTCGCCAGGGCGATCTTCGCCAACTCCGGAGGCGGCGCGGGCCGCGTTTCCCTGCGGACCTCCATCTCGCCGCCGGCGCCGCGTTTGACGATTACGTTGACCTTCTGCCACTCCTCCCGCTCGCCGGGGAAGTCGGTGCGCGTATGGCCGCCGCGGCTCTCCTCGCGCACCAGCGCGGCGCGCGTCACCGCCTCCGCGGTGATCATCAGGGAGCCGAGGGCGATCGCCTCGTGCCAGCCGGGGTTGTACTGCGCCGCGCCCGGCGCCTTCACCTGCGCGACCTCGGCCTTGAGCGCCTCGAGTTCGACCAACGCGGTCTCCAGCTCGTCCTGCTGGCGCACGATGTTGACGTAGCGATCCATCACCCTCTGCAGGTGCTCGGTGACGACATAGGGGTTGATGCCCTCGGCGCGGTTGAGCGGATCCGTGGCGCGCCGCACGGCCGCCTCGATCTGCGCCATGTCGGTGACTGGGGTCTTCGCGCGGGCGCGGACGAAATCGGCGGCGCCGATGCCGGACAGGTGGCCGAAGACGAGCAGGTCGGAGAGCGAGTTGCCGCCGAGGCGGTTGGCGCCGTGCATGCCGCCCGAGCATTCGCCACAGGCGAAGAGGCCGGGCACGCTGGTCATCTGCGTATCCGGATGCACGCGGATTCCGCCCATGCAGTAGTGCAGGGTGGGTCCGACCTCCATCGGCTCGCTGGTGATGTCGACGCCGGCCAGTTCCTTGAACTGGTGGTACATCGACGGCAGCTTGCGCTTGATGAATTCGGCGTCGCGCCGCGAGGCGATGTCGAGGAAGACGCCGCCGTGCGGTGAGCCGCGCCCCTCGACCACCTCGCGGGTGATGGCGCGCGCCACCACGTCGCGGGTGAGCAGTTCCGGTGGGCGGCGGTGCTTCGTCGAGTCCACCAACCAGGCGTCGGCCTCCTCGACCGTGTCCGCGGTCTCGGCGGCGAACTTTTCCGGGATGTAGGTGAACATGAAGCGCTCGCCGTCGCGGTTTTTCAGCACGCCGCCGTCGCCGCGCACGCCCTCGGTGACGAGGATGCCGCGCACCGACGGTGGCCACACCATGCCGGTGGGGTGGAACTGGGTGAACTCCATGTCGATCAGTTCGGCGCCGGCGGCGTAGGCGAGGGCAAAACCGTCGCCGGTGTACTCCCAGGAGTTCGAGGTGAAGCGCCAGGCGCGGCCGCCGCCGCCGGTGGCCATGATCACCGCCTTGGCTCTGAGGAGCAGCAGGCGCCCGGTCTCGCGCCAGTAGGCGAGCACGCCGGCGACGGCGCCGTCGTCGAGCAGCAGCTCGAGCGCGGTGCACTCCATGTGCACCGCGACGTTCTTGGTGTGCACCGTGCGGTCCTGCAGGGTGCGAATGATTTCCAGGCCGGTGCGATCGCCGACGTGCGCCAGGCGCGGGTAGCGGTGGCCGCCGAAGTTGCGCTGGCTGATCAGGCCGGTGCTGGTGCGGTCGAAGACCGCGCCCCATTCCTCCAATTCGCGGACGCGATCGGGGGCGTTTCTGGCGTGCAACTCGGCCATGCGCCAGTTGTTGAGGAACTTGCCGCCGCGGATGGTGTCGCGGAAGTGGACCTTCCAGCTGTCCTGCGGTGCGACGTTGCCGAGCGCCGCCGCGCAGCCGCCCTCGGCCATGACCGTGTGCGCCTTGCCGAGCAGCGACTTGCACACCAGGCCGGTGCTCAGTCCCTGCTGGCCGCACTCGATGGCGGCGCGCAGTCCGGCGCCGCCGGCGCCGATGACGACGACATCGTGCTCGACGGTCTGAATATCGGAGAGGTCAGCCATAGATCATCCCCAGGTGCTGTAGTCGTGGATGATGCCCATCGACACCAGCCGAACGTAGACGTCGCACAGGCCGACCCACACCATGCTGACCCAGGCGAACAGCATGTGCCGCTGGTTGAGCCACGAGACCCGCGTCCAGGCGCCGTGCCGCGTGCGCGCCGCACCGTCGCAGGTGAAACAGTTGAGCTGCCCGCCGATCAGGTGGCGGAACGAGTGGCAGCCGAAGACGTATGCCCCGAGTACGATCGGGTTCAGCAGCAGGATGAGGGTACCGACGCCGATGCCGAACTGGCCGTCGCGCCAGAACGCCAGCCAGGCGTCGTAGGACAGGATACCGATGTAGATGACGGCGATGTACATCGTGTAGCGATGCAGGTTCTGGAGGACCAGCAGTGCCGTCTCGCCGCGGTAGTTCTTCTGCGGCCGGGCCCCCACCGCGCAGGCGGGCGGGGTGAGGAAATACGAGCGGTAGTAGAACTTCCGGTAGTAGTAACAGGTGAGGCGGAATGACAGCGGACCGGCGAGGATCAGCCAGGCTGGCGAGGAGGGCAGGAACGGCGGCCAGATGCTCCGCAGCCATGCCGGCCATTCGCCGAACACGGCGTGCTCAAGCGGCGCGGCGCCGGCGCGAGCCAGGTCCGTGAACAGGACCGGCGAGTAGAAGGGGGACAGGTAGCCGCCGTAGAAGTAGTGGTCGCCCTGAAACGCCGCCCAGTTGGCGTACAGGACGAAGATCAGAAAGCCGGCGCCGGTCCACAGCGGCTCGACCCACCAGCGGTCCGTACGGAAGGTGGCGAGGAACCCTTCGCGCGTTGCGCTACCGACACCGGACGTGGATGTCGCCATCACCGAGCCCCCCGAGATTCGCGCCGTTCGATATGCATCAGACTTATTCTTGAGCGAGTTGAGAAATCACAACAGTAATATCGACGGATCTCGCGGGGGTCAACAGGCCCGCGCCAGCGGGACCCTTCAGGCGAGGGCTCGGGCCAGCGCGTCGGCGCCGATGGCGCCGCGCAGTTGCGCGAGCATGTAACGCTGCACGCGCTCCGCCGGCCAGTCGGTGAAGCTCATCTGCATCAGCATCCAGGTGGCGCCGACCAGCATCAGGGCGGAGCTGCCGGCGTCGATGTCGGCGCCGATATCGCCGCTCGCCTGCCCGCGGCGGATCGTCTCCTCGCAGCGGCGCAGCATGCCTTCCTGGAAACGCAGGAACAGGGGCCACACCTCGTCGCGGATGGCGCTGCTCCACTCGAGCAGCACGCGCGCCCGGGCCGGGTCGCTCTGTACGGAGGTCGCAAAGGCGACTGCGTGTTCGAGGAGGGCCGTCGACGCCGGCCGATCTGGCCGGTGGAAGCGGTCTGCCATCACCTCGTAATACGAGGCGACCGCCTCGAGGACGCTCTGCACCAGCGCCTGGCGGGTGCGGAAGTAACTGAACACGGCCGGCACCGAGACCGCCGCGGCGCGGGCGACGTCGGCGTGGCCGGCGCGGCCGAGGCCGCGCTCGGCGAACACCAGGATGGCGCAGTCGAGCAGCTGCTGCCGTCGGTCGGCGGGCGCCAGGCGGCGGGCCCGCTGTCGCATCACGTCCATCGTCGGAGGCTACCAACCATGTGGGGTGATCGCCACTCGCGCCGCGGCGCATGGACGTCCGCCGCTGGCCGTTTCTGCTAGACTGCCGCTCCATGAGCCATGATCTCATCGTCATCGGCGGCGGCCCGGGCGGCTACGTGGCCGCCATCCGCGGCCGCCAACTCGGATTGCGCACCGCGCTCGTCGAACGCGAGCACCTCGGCGGTGTCTGCCTCAACTGGGGCTGCATTCCAACCAAAGCGCTGCTGCGCTCGGCCGAGCTCACCCATCTCCTGCGGCATCTCGACGAGTACGGACTCAGCGCGGCCGAGGTCAAGGTCGATCTGCCGGCGATGGTGGCGCGTTCGCGCGCCGTGGCGACGACGCTCGCGGCCGGCGTGAAGTTCCTGATGAAGAAGCACGGCGTCGAGGTGTTTGCGGGCACGGCGCGGCTGGACGGGCCGCGGCGTGTGGTGGTGGCGGGCGACACGCCGGTGCAGTTGGCGGCACCGCATGTCATTCTCGCCACCGGCGCGCGGCCGCGCAGCCTGCCGGGGATGGAGCCGGACGGTCGCCTGCTGTGGACGGCGCGCGAGGCGATGGTGCCCGAGCGGCTGCCGGCATCGCTGTTGATCGTTGGCGCCGGTGCCATCGGCGTCGAGTTCGCCAGCTTCTACGCCGATCTCGGAACGGCGGTGACGTTGGTCGAGGCACTGCCGCGCATTCTGCCGCACGAGGATGAGGAGATCGCGTTGCTGGCCCATCAACACTTCACCCGGCGCGGCATCCGCATCAACGGCGGCGCGACGGTGCGGTCGCTCGAAAAGGGGCGCGACGAGGTGACGGCGGTGCTCGACCTCGGCGGCGGATCGCTGGCGCCGCTGACCGTCGACCGCGTCATCCTCGCGGTCGGTATCACCGGCAATGTCGAGGAGCTCGGTCTGGAGACGACGCGCGCCCGGGTCGAGCAGGGCCACGTCGTCATCGATGCCTGGTCCGCGACCGACGAGCCCGGCCTCTACGCCATCGGCGACGTGGCCGGACCCCCGTGGTTGGCGCACAAGGCCAGCCACGAGGGTATCGTCTGCGTCGAGCGCCTCGCCGGCCTCGCCGCGGTGCAGCCCCTCGACGTCAGCGTCATCCCATCATGTACGTACAGCCGGCCGCAGGTGGCCAGCGTCGGTCTGAGCGAGACGGCGGCACGCGCCGGTGGTCGCGAGGTGCGGGTGGGTCGCACGGCGTATCGGGCCAACGGCAAGGCGCTCGCCATCGGCGAGCCCGACGGCCTGGTGAAGACGATCTTCGACGCTGCCAGCGGCGAGTTGCTCGGCGCCCACATCGTCGGCGCCGAGGCGACCGAGATGATCCAGGGCTACGTGATTGCACGCACGCTCGAAGCGACCGAGGCAGACCTGATGCGCACCGTCCTGCCGCATCCGACGCTGTCGGAAATGGTCGTGGAGTCGGTGTTCGATGCGTACGGCCGCGCGGTGAACACCTAGCTGGCCTTGATTCGAAAAGCCCTTCACACGGAGGCACGGAGAAGCGGAGAGGACGGGGTCAGCCCGTGCATGCCGGCAGTGTTCGTCTCGTCATCTTCAGTGCGGTTGGGATCGAGGGAGTCAGTTGACCAGGACCCCAAGTCCTCCGTGTCTCCGTGTCTCCGTGTGAAGACCTTTGCTGTCAGATCAAGGCTGGTTCAGCGCTCGAGCGCGGCGATCTGCACGCAGATCGCCACCAGTTCCATCGCCTGGGTGATCTCGTCCAGACCCGGGAGACTGGGTGCGATGCGGATATTGCGGTCGCGCGGATCCCGACCGGACGGAAACGTCGCGCCGGCCTTGGTCAGCTTGGTGCCGGCCGCGTCGGCCAGCAGCACGACGCGCGCCGCGCAGCCGTCGGGCGCGTCGAGGCTGACGAAGTAGCCGCCCAGCGGCCGGCTCCACGTGGTGCTGCCGCCGCCGCCGAGCTCGCGCTCGAGCACCGACTGCACCGCGTCGAACTTGGGGCGCAGGATGGCGGCGTGCCTGCGCATGTGTGCCGCGACACCGGCCGCATCCTTGAAGAAGCGTACGTGGCGCAGTTGATTGAGCTTGTCGTGTCCGATGGTCTGGATGCCGAGGCCGCCGAGCAGGTGGCGGATGTTGGTCGGACTGGCGGCGACGACGCCGACGCCGGCGCCGGCGAAGCTGATCTTCGACGTGGAGGTGAAGAGCAGGGGCCGGTCGGGGTGCCCTGCCGCCTTGCACGCCGTCAGGATATTGGCCAATGGCGGCGGCGTCTCGACCAGATGGTGGACAGCGTAGGCATTGTCCCAGAAGATGCGGAAGTCGGGCGCGGCGGTCTGCATGCGCGCCAACCGCTCCACCGTCTGCGCACTGCAGACGACGCCGCCTGGATTGCTGTAGCGCGGCACGATCCAGATGCCCTTGACCAGCGGATCGGCATGCGCCAGCCGTTCGACCCAGTCCATGTCCGGCCCGTCCGCGAGCATCGGCACCGGGATCATCTCGATGTCGAAGCGCTCGCAGATAGCGAAGTGGCGATCGTAGCCGGGCGTCGGACAGAGAAACTTGACCGGATGCCGGCCCCGCCAGGGCGGGCTGTCGGGCATGCCCGTGAGCAGACCGAGCACCACGGCGTCGTGCATCAGTGCCAGGCTCGAGTTGCCGCCGACGATGACTTCGGCGGGCTCGACCTCCAGCAGGTCGGCGAACAGGCGGCGCGCCTCGGGTAGGCCCTCGAGGACGCCGTAGTTCCTGCAGTCCGTGCCGTCCGCCGCCCGGTAGTCGCGCCCCAGGCAGTCGAGCATGCCGAGCGCCAGATCGAGCTGCTCGGGGCACGGCTTGCCGCGCGTCATGTCCAGCGCCAGGCCGCGCTCTTTGAACGCGACATAGCGGGCACGCAGTGCAGCGAGTTGGTCTGACATTCGGATCCCCTCGACCGGGACCCTCGCCCGGCGGGGCGAGGGTCCCGGGTGTTACGACGCGGCGGCGACCTTCGGCGGCTGGCCGTCCTGGGCCGTGATGAAGGTCGTCTTGTAGTCGTCGGGCGAGAGGCCGAGCGGCATGCGGCCGTGCAGCAGCCACTCGTCGTCGCCCTTCATCACCTGCGCGGTGACGCTGTTGAGCTTCGCGTCGTCATTGCTCCACAGCGCCTTGAACGACGCGTCGACGCGGCGCCGTGCCTGGCGGCAGAAGAGGTCGGCAAGCTCGAGCGCCTGCGTGCCGTCGGTGCCGCCGCTGTCGCGCAGGCTGCGCGCCTGGGAACAGGTTGCCGACATGGCGAACAGCTCCATCACCACGTCGACGCAGCGGAACAGGAAGCCCTGCTTGCGCTCCATCTTGGCCTGGTAGATCGCCATGCCGTGGAAGCTCGACCGTGCCAGCTTGCGGGCGGCGCGATCGATGAAGCGCAGATGCGTGGCCAGGGGGCCCCAGTCGCCGTACTTGCTCCAGGTCGTCAGGCCGCGCAGCCACAGCGGCGGGTACCAGAGGGCGTAGTAGCCGAGGATCTTCGGCATGGCCGCGAGCTTGGTGGCCACGGTCGCCTTCGGATCGATCATCGCCCCCGCCACCTGCAGGTGCTTGTCGACCGCTTCGCGCGCCATGAACAGGTGCATGACCTCGCTCGAGCCCTCGAAGATGAGATTGATGCGGCAGTCGCGCATGACGCGTTCAACCGGGATCGGCGCCTCGCCGCGGCCCTTGAGCGACTTCTCGGTCTCGTAGCCGCGACCGCCGCGAATCTGCAGCGTGCGGTCGGCGATCTCCCAGCAGCGGACAGTGTTCCATTCCTTCGCCGCCGCTGCTTCCAAGCGGATGTCGTAGCCGCCGCGATCGGCCATCGCCGCCGCCAGTTTGGCGATCGAGTCCATCGCAAAGGTCGTCGCCGCCATGTCGGCAATGCGGTGCGAGACCGCCTCGTGCTTCCAGATCGGCAGGCCCCACTGGCTGCGCGCGTGCGACCAGCCGCGCACGATCTCGAGGCAGTTCTTGGCGATCCCGGCGCAGGCGGCCGGCAGGCTCAGGCGGCCGGTGTTGAGGGTGATGAGCGCGATCTTGAGTCCCTTGCCCTCCTCGCCGATCAGGTTCTCGCGCGGGATGCGGACGTCCTTGAAGCTGACGATGCCGTTGGCCAGGGCCTTGAGACCCATGAAACGGCAGCGATACTCGATCTTCACGCCGGGCCAGGCTGTCTCGACGATGAAGGCGCTGATTTTCTTCGACTTCGGGTCGCGCGCCATCACCACCAGGAGCTCGGCCATGGTGCTGTTGGTGCACCACAGCTTCTCGCCGTTCAGGATGAAGAAATCGCCCTGTGCCTCGACCGTCGTCGACAGGCTGGCGGGGTCCGAACCGACGTTCGGCTCGGTGAGCGCGAATGCCGAGATGGCGCCCGCGGCGCAGCGGGGCAGGTACTTCTTTTTCTGTTCCGGGGTGCCGAAGAGTTTCAGCGGCTGCGGCACGCCGATTGACTGATGCGCCGAGAGCAGGGCGGTGATGTTGCCGTCACAGCTGCCAATCATCTGCATGACCTGGCAGTACTCGCTGACGGAGAACCCCAGGCCGCCGTACTCCGTCGGGATCTTCATGCCAAAGGCGCCGAGCTTGCGCAGGCCGTCCACCACCTGTTCCGGGTACTCGCCCGTCTCGTCGATCTCGATTGAGTCTACCTTTGTCTGAAGGAACTCTTGCAACTCATTGTAAAACTTTGTGAATTCCGGACGCTCCGCCCGGTGGCCCGGGAACGGATGAACGAGGTCGAGGTTGAACTCGCCGAGGAACAACTCGCGCAGAAAGCCGCGTCCGGTCCATTCCTGTTCGCGCGACTCCTCGGCGACCTGTCTGGACTCCTGCTCGCTTGTCATGGTCTGCGGCGTGGCGCTCATGGACGGCTCCCTTCGCGGTGCGGTTCGAATGCGGTGACGTATAATTTTCGCTCCCTAGCCTAGCATCGAGCGAATCGTCAACAAGCCTTGCAGAGGCTGACACCTGCCAGGCCATGGTTGAGTGGCGCGGACTCAGGGACGTCACGAATTTCACGTAGTGCCTGCCACTGCGCCGGTCGGTCCGTCACAGACTATGACGTGGCGGGTGCCAGGCCCGTGCCCCATACTGCACGAGCTTCGGCACAACCGTTGCTTGGCTATGTGCTCGAACGGGAGGCACAATGCGGCTCGACGACGTCGGGGTATCTGGTTCCACGCCCAGCGCCAAGGTGCTGGTGGTTTCTATTGATGACGGCCTGTTCGGCGTCCACCTGGACTGGGTTGAAGGGGTGTTCGACGCCGGGGCGATCGCCACGCACCTGATCCGTGTCGCCGGCGGACGCGGCCGCCCGTTCCTGCTCGGTCAGCATCAACCGGCACCGCTGATCGACGTGCGCGAGCTGCTCGGCCTCGTCGAGTTGCTGGGATCGGCACGGCGCCCAGGGCGGCTGCTGCTGCGCTGCGCCGACGGTGCGGTGGCGTTGCCGATCGATGCCTGTCTCGGCATCCGTGCGCTGGTCCTCGACCGCCGCGCGCCGGTGCCGACGCGGGTCCTGCGCGACGGCGGCCTGCCGCTCGGTCATCTGAGCGACCTCGACGGGCGGCCGCTCACCGTGCTCGACCCC
Organism: bacterium; assembly: GCA_031401035.1. Taxonomy (GTDB): domain Bacteria; phylum Desulfobacterota; class Binatia; order HRBIN30; family CADEER01; genus JANNRA01. The sequence goes on from JANNRA010000050.1 coordinate 44,889, forward strand.
AATCGCCTGCTCGACGCCGATCTGCGCGCCGCCCTGGCGCCGCTGTGGACCAAGGCGCGGGCGCTGCACGAGCGCCTTCGCCGTGTCTCCGCGTTGTGGGAGGAGCTGCGCCGCGAGGCGACGGCCGAGCGCGTCCGCGCCTACGCCCGGCTGTGCAGCCGTACCGGCCAGGGCCGTACCGCCGGCGCGGCGCGCCGTCTGCTCGGCTACATGGAAGCTGCCGACCGCGCCGGCGGTGCGGCCAGCGGGCCGGCGGAATGTGGCGGCGATGCGCTCGATGCCCTACTGCGCGAGCTCGTAGCGCGCGAGCGGACGCGCGCCAGCGGCGCTCTGGTCGTCGAGGCGGCAGACGGCGCCCAGGGCGCCATCGTCCTCAGCGACGGCCGCGTCGTCGGCGCCACCTGCGGCGGTGCGGAGGGGCGGGCGGCGTTCTCGCGCCTGCTCAGCGCGGTGCCGATCGGGGCGCACTTCACCGCCCACCCCGAGGGGCGCGCCGCGCGTCCCGGCGATAGCGCCATCGCCCTGGCGATTGCCGCGCTGGCGGCGCTGCCCGATGCGGCGGCGCACTGACCGAGACCGGAGACCTGACATGACTGATCCAGTCCGCGTTCTCGCCGTCGACGACAGCCTGACCATCCGCAAGGCCCTCGAGCTGATCCTTGTCCCAGCCGGCCACGATGTGACCTTCGCCGCCAGCGGTGCCGAAGCGCTCGAGCAGGCGCAGCAGGCTCCCCCGGGGGTGATCCTGCTCGACTTCATTCTGCCCGATATGCGCGGCAGCGAGGTCTGCCGTCAGCTGCGCGACGACCCGCGCACGGCGCACGTACCGGTGGTGCTCATCTCCGCGCGCGGTGCGGAGATCCAGCAAGCCTACCACGACGCGCCCAACGTGGTGCGCTACCTGCCGAAGCCGTTCGCGCCCGAGGATGTGCTGGCGGTGGTGGCGGAGATCGGTGCCGCCGGATTCGCGGTGCCCAGTCAGGTCGCGACGGTGGCAGTCACGAGCGCCGCCCCGGCGCCGGTCCCCGAGATGACGGCGGAGGCGCCCGCCTGGGCAGCCGACCGCGGCGCACCGATGCCCGACCGCCGCGGCGACGAGGCACCGGAGGAGTCCGCATACGCCGCGGCCGAGGAGACCGCGGAGGATGCAGCCGAGAGCCCTGTGCCGCTCCACGGCAGCATCGACGGCGCGGCGCGCGGCGCCATCGAGACGATGCTCGAGGCGCTACGTGGCGGTCTCGAAGGCGTCTACGTCGAAGAGCTCGACACCTCCGGGGCGCTGGCGGATCGCGCCCGATCCTACACGGATGTGGCGACGCGCCTGCGCGAGCAGCTCGGCGAGGCGCTGCGCCAGGCCGAGTCCGGCGCCAGCGCCGCACTCTGTGATGACGGCTCGATCCGTTCGCTGGGCGATACGCTGCTCGATTCGTATCGCCGCGTCTGCCGTCTACTGTTCCGCGCTGCCGCCAGCGGCGCCCTCGACGCCGGCACCGCGACGGCAGCCCGTCCGCGCGTCCTGATCGCCTGCCACCGCGATAGTCCCGTCTACCCGGCGCTGGCACGCGCCGCCGACGAGGCCGGTGAGGACTGGATCGCCTTGCGCGTGGCCGCCGACTTCCGCCAGCTGCCGATGACCGTGCGCCTGTTCGGTCCGACGCACGTGCTGGTCGACGCCGGCCGCGCCGGCCCGGCCTGGGAGCAGGTGCAGCTGGCGCGCCGCCTCCCCGAGGGCCGCCGCATGCAGGTCGTTGGGCTGCAGTCGGCCGGGATTGCCGCCGACGCGGCCGTGGCCGCCGACGCCGTCGTCGTCCCCGCCAGTGCCGATCTGCTGGCGCTACTGCGCGGCCGCATCGATCCTCAGCTGGAGGCGGCTGCGTGAGCGACGGCAATCCCACTCGGTCGCCGGAGCGGCCGACGCACGCCGGCGGACTGAGCGCCGAGCTGGCGTTGCGCGACCGCGAGCTGGCCACCCTGCGCGAGGCCCTCGAGGCCGAGCGCGCCGACGCCCAGGCGGCGCGAGCCGCCATGGAGTTGCAGCTGCGCGAGGCGGCACGCGCCGCCGAGATGCGGGCGCAGCTCGAGCGCGGTCTGGCCGAGCAGCGCGATGAGCGCCGCATTCTACTGGCCGAGTACGAACGCGCGCTGGCCGGACAGGCCGACGACAATCGTCTCGCGCTCGAGCAGACCGCGGCGACCGCGCTGCAACTGAGTGCGCGCCTCGATGCGCAGCAACGCGACCTGGCAACACTGGAAGCGGCGCGGGCGACGGTGATCAGCGAGCGTGACGACGCGCGCGATGACGCTGCCGACGCGCAGACGATTCTCGCCGCCACCGAGCACCGCATCGGCGCGCTCGAGCAGGAGGTGGCGCAGCGCGCCGCCGAGCGTGAAGAGTTGCGCCGCGCCGCCGCGGCGGCGGACGCCCGACATGAGGGCGAGGCGGCGCAGGCGCGGATTGCCCTGGAAGAGGAGGCAGCGCGTGCCGCCGCCGCGCTGGCGCGGGCCGACGAGGCGCTCGCCGCCCTCGAGCAGGCAGGGGCCGAACGCGAGCACGAACGCGGCCAGGTGGCGGCGCTGGCGGCGCGTCTGAGTGCACTCGACGCGCTGCTGGCGGAGCGCGACGCGCTGGCGCACAGTCTTGCCGAGCACGCCGCCGAACTGGAGCGAACGGTGGCCGCCGCGGAGGCCACGGCGCAAGCGGCGCTTGACGCGCTCGACGCCGAGCACGCCTCGGGTCGCGACCTCGCGGCGGCCGCCGAGGAACTGCGCGGCCAGCTCATCTCCATCCAGGCGTCCCAGGCGGCCCGCGACGCCGCCTGGAGGGATCTGCAGGAGGGCCTGGCCGCGGAGTGCGCGGCGCGGATCGAGATCGAGGCAGTGCTCGACGCCGCCGGTGCCGAATGGGCCGCCGAGCGCGCGGCGCTGGGTGCGGCCGCCGCACAGGCGGCGGACGAAGCGGCGCAGCTGCGGGTGGCCGTCGCCGCTGAGCGCCAGATGCGCGAGCAGGAGGGCGAGGCGACGGCGGCGCAGTTGGCCGAGGGCCTCGCCGAGCGCCTCGCCGAGCGCGAGGCCCTGCTGCATCGTGTCGAGCAGCTGCAGGGGGGGCTGGCGGCGGCGGATCAGCGCGCCGCCGCCCTGCGTGCGGACTGCGAGCTCCGCGATCGCGAGGCGTCGGCGATGGACGAGATGCTCGCCGCCGCCCGGGCGACGCGCGAACAGCTCGAGCTGGACGTCGACGGACTGCGGCGCGCCGCCGCCGAGGCGACGGCCCTGCACCAAGAAACGGTCGCCCGTTGGGATGCCGATTCGGCAGCCGAGCGGCGCGAGCATGCCCGCCTGCAGGAGGCGCTGGCGGCCGCCGAGCACTCGCTGCATGCCGCCCAGGCGGAACTGCTGGCGCGTCAAGGCGACGCCGCGGTGCTGGCCGAGCGCCTGGCCGAGATCGCCGGGCTGACCGCCAGTCTGACCGCGGCGCAGCGCGACTCGGAGGTGGGTCGGGAGACGCTGGCGGGCGTGCTCGAGCGCCTCGCGCAGGCGGAGTCGGAGACGGAGGCGGCGCGACAGACCGTCGCCGAGCACAATCTGGCGGCGGTCGAGGCACAGGCGTGGCTGGAGACGTTGCGGCTGGACTGGGCCGACCGCGAGGCCGCCTTCGATCGGGAGCTTGCGACTCTGCGCGGCACCGCGGCGGACGCCCGCGCCGAGGCGGAGGCGTTACGCAGCGACGTCGCGCAGCTGCAGGACGCCCAGCGCGAGGAGGGGCGGCGGGCCGACAGCGCGCTCGCTGAGGTCGCCGACCTGCACGCCGCGGCGCTGCTGCACGCGGCGTCCCTGCAGGCGGCTGTCGAGGCCGCCCGCCAACTCGAGGCCGGGGCCCAGGCGGCGACGGTGGCGGCAGCCTCGGCGGCGGTCGACGAGATGCGCGCCGATCTCGAGGCCTCTCGCGCCGCCGCGGCGGCATACGCCGAGCAGGCCGAGACGACGGCGCAGGCGTTGGCCGAGCTCGCCGTCGAGTCGAGTGCGCTGCAGGATGAGCTTTCCGCCCTCACCGCGGCGGCAGCCGAAAGCGCTCGCCAGGCAGAGTGGAATGCGGCCGCAGACGCCGAGGCCCTGGCGACGGCGCGCGAGGAGGCGGTGCACCTCCGTGTGCGCCTGGTCGAGACCGAGGAGACGGCGGCGCGCGCCGTGCAGCAGGCGGTGGTGAGCGCCGCCGCAGTCGAGGAGATGCAGCGCGCGCGCGACGAGGCGGCGGTGGCCGTGCTGGCGAGTGGCGAGGAGATCGGTCGTCTGCGCGACGAGCTGGTCACCGCGATGCGCGATGCCGCATCGCGCCAGGAGGCGCTGGCGAGCGACACGCAGACGCTGGGGGAACGCTGCTCCGCGTTGGGCGAGCGGCTGAGCGACAGTGAGGCGCGCTGCCGCGCGGCGGACGACGCCGCCACCCAGGCGTCGCGTCAGGCGGAAGCCGCGACGGCCGATCGGCAGCGCGCCGAGCAGGCCTTGCGCGAGCAGGAGGACACCACCGGCGCGGCGCTCGCCGAGCTGCGGCAGGTGCTGGCCGGCCGCGAGGCGGCGTTGGCCGAGGTGACCGAGCGCTGCGAGGCGCTGTCGCGGGCCGCCTGCGAGATCGCCGAGCTGCGCGTCGAGCAGCAGCGCGAGTTCGCGGACCTCGCGCAGCGCTGCGACGAGGCGCGGGCGCGCGTCGCGCAGCTCGACGCCGAGGGCGCCGCGGCGACGGCGCGTGGCGACGAGCAGGGGCGCGTCGCGGACGAGCTCGGCGCCGCGCTGGTGCGCCAGCAGGCGGCGACGAGCGAGCTCGAGGCGATGTTGGCCGGCGAGCGCGTCGACGCGGCGATGCTGTTCGACGAGGCAGTGGAGGAGGCGGTGGCGCTGCGCGCACACCTCGACGCCGTCGCGGACGAGCTCGAACAGGCGCGCGCCGGCGCCATCGAGGCAGTGACGGCGCGGCAGGACGCCGACGCGGCGGTCGCCGAGTGCGAGCGCCTCCACGAACGCCTGGCGGAGCTCGAACCGCTGGCCGAGCTGCCGCCGCGCTGCGCGGCGGCCGAGGCGGCACGCGATACGCTGCAGGACGAGGTTGAGACGCTGCGCCTGACCGCGAGCACGGCGACGCGCGAGCGCGATGAACTGCACGAGCGCATCGAGCGCCTCGAGCAGGGGATGCTGGCGGCGACGGAGACGCAGGAGCGTGTGCTCGGCGACGCGCACGCACGCGGCGAGCGGCTGACGGCGGTCGAGGGCGAGCTGATGCGCGTCGCGGCCGCGCGCGAACGCCTGGCCGAAGAGTTGATCCTGGCCCATCAGCAGCTCGAAGCGAGTCGGGCCACCGCTGAGCAGCTCGAACAGCGTGTGGCGACGGCGGAGCGCCAGGTCGAGGTGGCGCACGAGCACCAGACGCGCCTGCAGGAACAGGCGCTCGACGTCCAGCAGCAGCTCCTCGACGACGAGGGGAGCCTGGCGTCGATGGCTGTCGATCGCGATGCCGCGTTGCGCGAACGCGACGCGTTGCGGGTGGCACTGGCGGCCGAGCGCGAGCAGCTCGGGGCGGAGCATGCCGCCGCCGCCCAGGCGCATTGCGAGCAAACCGGTTCCCTCGCCGAGCGCCTGAGCGCCGCCGAGCACGAGCGCGGTGAGTTGCGCGCCCAGGTGGGATCGCTGTGCGCCCTGCGCGATGCCCTGCAGGAGGAACGCGAGCTGCTGCGCCGCAAGCTGGCCGGCGCCGAGGACGCGGAGCGCCAGAAGAGCGACATGGCGCGTTTGCAGACGCGCCTGGAGGAACTCGAGCGCCAGCAGGGCGATGCGACGCAGCGGCATTCGCAGGCGGTGAGCCTCTACATGACGGAGCTCAACCAACGCAGCGATGCTCTGCACCAGCGGGAGATCGAGATAGAGCGCCTGCAGGAGCAGCTACGCCTGATCGGCGAGGCGGTGGAAGACGGCACCGAGGAGCTCGCCGGGGTGCGCCGCGAACGCGACCTGCTGGAACTGCAGGTGCGAGATCTGGAGACGGCACGGCCGCGGCCCCGCGCCGGTGAGGGGCTGCGGCTGACTGGCGACCCCGTCGCGGTGGCGCCACCGGTCGAGGCGGCGCAGGTGGACCTGCCGCCTGCAGCCCCGTCACGCCCGGAGGTGCCGTGGCCGATGCGCAGCGAGGCGTCGGGTGATCTGCGCCTGGTCGAAAAGGCGTCCGCCAGTCGGCCGCCGGCGGCGGCCACCAGCCGCGAGGCGGTGGTCGTCCATGTCGAGGATGACGCCCCGTTGCGTGCGGCGGTGCGTGCCGCGGTCGAGGGCGCCGGCGGTCATCGCTACATGGCGTTGGCCCAGGGCGACGAACCGCCCGCGGACGTGATGCCGTTCCTGGCGGTCAATCTGCTCGCCAAGGACCTCGACCCGCTGGCGGCGATTCTCGACCCGCGCTGGGGCCACCTTGACCCGCGTGCCTTCACCTACCTGGCGGCGGGGGCGCGCGGTCTCATCGCCGGCATGGTCGATTTCATCCCGTACCCTTGCGAACCCGATGCCTGCGCGACGCGCCTGCTCGAGCGTCCCGGCGGCACGCAGCGTCTGCTGATGGTGAGCGACAAGATCGAGGTGATGAACGAGATCCGGGCGGTGTTGAACCGCGTCCGCTGCTCGACCTCGCTGGCGCTCGACGGCCGCCAGGCCTTTGATCTGGTCGGCATGGTGAAGCCCGACGCAGTGTTGATCGATCTCACCCTGCCGCGCGGCGAGGGCCTGCGCCTGGTCAACCGCCTGCGCAGCGATCCGAAGACCGCCGGGCTGTCGATCATCTTCGCGCTCGGCGAGCCACTCGATCTGGGCCGCTTCCGCGCCGACGCGACGCGGGTCCTCGGCGAGTGTCGCTTCTCGGCGGATGATCTCACCGGCTCGCTGGCGCGGGCGTTGACCGAGCTCGAACTCCAAGAGGAGGACGTGCGCGCGGCCGGCTGAGCCGTTCAGCGCCGCCGCTGTCCTCGCCGCGCCACCGCCAGGAGTAGCGGCCCGAGGACCCACCACGGTCC
>JANNRA010000051.1:0-39018 GCA_031401035.1 bacterium
GAATCGGACACTTCCGCCGCGGAAGTGTCCGATTCGCCCCAACGTCCCTATCCTGCACTTGCCGTAACCATGCTGCCACCCTAGACCCTGTGCCATGCTCATCGTCGGCCATTGTGCGCCGCGCTTTGCCGCCGTGCGCGACGCCTTCGCCGCCAACGTCGCGGCCGGGCGCGAGGTCGGCGCCTCGTTCGCGGCGACGCTCGACGGCGAATCGGTGGTCGACCTGTGGGCCGGCCACGCCGACGCGGCGCGGACGCGGCCGTGGACGCGCGACACGATCGTCAACGTCTTCTCGACCACCAAGGCGATCGCGGCGCTGTGCGCGCACATGCTGGTCGACCGCGGCCAGCTCGACCTCGACGCGCCGGTGGCGCGCCTGTGGCCGGAGTTCGCCGCGCACGGCAAGCAGGCGATCACGCCGCGCCAGGTGCTCAGCCACAGCGCCGGCCTGGCCGCCCTGCACGCGCCGCTGCCGCCCGAGGCCTTCTTCGACTGGCCGCGCATGACCGCCGCCCTGGCGAACGAGACGCCGTGGTGGGAGCCGGGCAGCGCCAGTGGCTACCACGCCCTGACCTACGGCTATCTGGTCGGCGAGCTGATCCGCCGCGCCGACGGCCGTATGCCGGGCGTCTTCCTGCGCGAGGAGGTGGCCGGTCCGCTCGGCGCCGATTTCCACATCGGCCTGGCGGCGAGCGAGGACGCTCGCGTCGCCGAGATGATCGCCCCCACCGCCGCCGAGCGCGCCGCCGCCGGCGGCACGCCGCCGGCGCCCGAGTCGCTCCTCGCCAAGGTGCTCGGCAACCCGCCGATGCGCCCCGAGGCGGCCAATGCTCCGGCCTGGCGGCGCGCCGAGATTCCCGCCGCCAACGGGCACGGCAACGCGCGCTCGGTGGCGCGCCTGATGGCGGTCCTGGCCTGCGGCGGCGAGGTCGGCGGTGTGCGGCTGCTTTCGGCCGCCACCGTGGCGCAGGCCATCGCCGAGCAGTCCTACACCACCGACCTGGTCCTCGGCTTCCCGATCCGCTGGGGGCTCGGGTTCATGCTCAGCAGCCCGACCCTGCCGCTGGGCCCAAACCCGCGTACCTTCGGGCACGGCGGCTGGGGTGGCTCGCTCGGCTTCGCCGACCGCGACGCGCGCGCCAGTTGGGCCTACGTCATGAATCGCATGACGCCCGGCACGGCAGGCGACGACCGCGCCTTCCCCCTCATCCAGGCCTTCTACGCAGCGCTCGCGGACTGACGGCATTGCCCCCGGGTGCCTTGCCGCCGCGGCGCCACCGCCCTACAGGGTCGCTGCATGAGCCTCGAGACGCAGCAGACGGACGTTGCCGGCACCCGCATCGGCTGGATCGGCACTGGAATCATGGGCGCCGCGATGTGCGGTCATCTGCTCGACGCCGGCCACCCGACGACCATCTACACCCGCACCGCGGCGCGCGCCGCGGCCCTGCTGGCGCGCGGCGCGCGCTGGGCGGCGACGCCGCGCGCGGTGGCGGCGGCGTCGGATGTGGTATTCACCATCGTCGGCTACCCGCACGACGTGCGCGAGGTGGTGCTTGGCGCCGCCGGCGTCCTGGCCGGCGCCGCCGCCGGCAGCGTGCTGGTCGACATGACCACCAGCGAGCCGTCGCTGGCGCGCGAGATCGCCGCGGCGGCGGTAGCGGGCGGCGTCGCCAGCCTCGATGCGCCGGTATCGGGCGGCGACGTCGGGGCGCGCACGGCGAAGCTGTCGATTATGGTCGGCGGCGACGCCGCGGCGCTGGCGCGCGTGCGGCCGCTGCTGGCGCGCCTCGGCACGACGATCGTCCATCAGGGCCCGGCCGGCGCCGGGCAGCACACCAAGATGGTCAACCAGATCGCCATCGCCTCGAACATGATCGGCGTCTGCGAGGCGCTGCTCTACGCGCGCCGCGCCGGGCTCGATCCGAGCACCGTGCTGCAGTCGATCGGCGGCGGCGCCGCGGCGTCGTTCTCGCTCGCCACCTACGCGCCGCGCATGCTCGCCGGCGACTTCGCACCCGGCTTCATGGTCGAGCATTTCATCAAGGACCTCGGCATCGCCTTGGCCGAGGCGCGGCGGATGCAACTCGCGCTGCCCGGCCTGGCCCTGGCGCAGCAACTCTTCGTGGCCCTGACGGCGCAGGGGCACGGCCGCAAGGGCACGCATGCGCTGCTGCTGGCGCTGGAACAGCTCAACGCCGCGCCGCGGTGAAGGTGATGCGAGGCGCTGCGCTGCGGGCGAGACGCCCGCGGTCCCGGCTGGCGGACCCAAGCCAGCGCGCGGCATGCGACCTCCCGGCTGGGACCGCGGGCGGCTCGCCCGCTGCGCAGCGCGACCTACTCGCGACGCCGCACGCCGAGTTGGGTGATGAGCAGCGCCGCGCCGGCCATCGTCAGCCCCTTGAGGAAGAACGAGAGCTGGGCGGCGCGCATGCGCTCGTCGGGATCGCTCACCATGCCGGTGCCGTGCACGGTGATGGTGACCGGAATCAGGAACAGCACGATCAGCCAGGCGCCGAGACGCGGCTGGCGGTTGGTGAGGATCATGCCGGCGCCGAGCAGCTCGACGACGCCGGAGATGACCACCCAGAAGGGGCGGAAGGGAATCGCGGCCGGCATCAGGGCGACGTAGCGGTCGAGGTCGGTGAAGTGCGTGATCCCCGAGAGAAAGAAGATCAGCGTGAACAGCACCCGCCCGGCGAGGCCGATCGCTGGGTGGAGGAGGTAGAGGTCGGTCGGCTGGCGGCTTTCCATCGGCGGGCTCCCTGCGCTCAGGCGCGCGGCAGGCCCAGCACGCGCTGGGCGATGATGTTGCGTTGCACCTCGTTGGTGCCGGCGAAGATCGAGGCGGCACGGTAGTACATATAGGAGCGCAGCCAGCGGCCGCCGGCGACGGCGCGCGGCTCGCCCGGCCAGTGCTGGCCGTGTACGCCGAGGATCTGCATGGCGACATCGTGCAGGCGCTGGCTCATTTCGCTCCAGAAGAGCTTGACCAGGGAGCTCTCCGGCCCCGGGGTGCCGGTGCGGCGCAGCTGGGTGAGGGTGCGCCAGTTGTGCAGCTTGGTCATCTCGACCTCGATGCAGGCCTGCGCCAGCTGCTGGCGGATGATCGGGTCGCGGTCGGCGCCGCTGCGGCGCGCCAAGGCAAGCAGTTCGACGAGCAGGATGCGATGTACGACGAGCTGGCGTGGCGAGGTGCCGCGCTCGTGGCTGAGCGTCGTCTGGGCGATCGTCCAGCCGGCGTGCAGCGCGCCGACGAGGTTGGCGGCCGGCACGCGCACCTCCTCGAGGAACACCTCGTTGAACTCATCGCTGCCGGTCATCTGCCGCAGCGGCCGGACGGTGATGCCCGGGGCGTGCATGTCGACGATCAGGAAGCTGATGCCGCGCCCGCCGCGCGTCGCGGGATCGGTGCGGGCGAGCAGGATGCCCCAGTCGGCGAACTGCGCGTAGCTGGTCCACACCTTCTGCCCGGAGACGACGAAGTGGTCGCCGTCGCGCACCGCACGGCAGCGCAGCGCGGCGAGGTCGGAGCCGGCATCGGGCTCGGAGAACAGTTGGCACCACAACTCGTCGGCGGCGCGGATGCGCGGCAGATGGCGCGCCCTCTGCGCGGCGCTGCCGTAGTGGATCAAGGTCGGCCCGACCAGGTTGACGCCGATGCGCCCGATCACCTCCGGCGCCTGCGCCCGCGCCAGCTCCTCCTGCAGGACGTAATTCTCGGTCGTCGTCGCGCCGCGTCCGCCGTACTCAGGCGGCCAGTGCACGCCCACCCAGCCGCCGGCCGCCATCTGCCGCTGCCAGTCGACCAGGTAGCGCACCTCCGCCGCCAGCGTCGCGTGCTCCGCGACCGGCGGCACGTTGGCCGCCAGCCAGGCGCGCACCGCGCCGCGAAACGCCTCTTCTTCAGCGGAGAACGTCAGGTCCATTCGATTCTTCAACGCGAAGGCGCGAAGACGCGAAGGCTACTGGTCTCGAGAGATCGGGCCTCCGCGTCTTCGCGTCTTCGCGTTGAGTCCTTTCTCAGCTTCGCGGCAGGCCCAGCAAGCGCTGGGCGATGATGTTGCGCTGGATCTCGTCGGTGCCGCCGGCGATGCTGGCGCAGCGCGACCACAGCATGCGTTGCGCCCAGGGGCCGGCGGCGAGTTGGGCGGCCGGGCCGAGGGCGTCGTGGCCGAGGGCGGTGAGGCGTTGCGACAGCCCGGCCCAGAAGAGTTTCACCAGCGAGCTCTCGGCGCCGGGCAGCTCGCCGCGGGCGAGGCGGCTCATGGTGGCGCAGTTGTGCAGGCGCAGGATCTCGACCTCGATGGCGCTGGCGGCCCAGCGCTGGCGCAGCACGGGGTCGCGGGCGCCGCCGCCGGCGCGCAGCGCCTCGGCGAGTTCGTCGAGGTAGATGCGGTGCAGCACCTGTTCCTTAAAGGAGAAGCTGGTGCCGCGTTCGTGCGCCAGGGTCGCCGTGGCGACGCGCCAGCCGTCGTGCTCGGCGCCGATGAGATTGTCGCGTGGAATGACGACGTTGTCGAAGAAGGTCTCGCTGAACTCGGCGCTGCCGGTGAGCTGGCGCAGCGGCCGGATGATCAGGCCGGGGGCGCGCATGTCGAGGATGAAGCAGCTGATCCCCTGGTGCACCGGCGCCGCCGCATCGGTGCGCGCCAGGACGATGGCGAAGGCGGCGAACTGCGCGTAGCTGGTCCACACCTTCTGCCCGTTGAGAATCCAGGCGTCGCCCTGCTTGTCGGCGCGGGCGCGCAGCGACGCGAGGTCGGAGCCGGCATTGGGCTCCGAATACAGCTGGCACCAGATCTCCTCGCCGGAGAGGATCGGGGGCAGGTAGCGGCGCCGCTGCGCCTCGCTGCCGTGCGCCATCAGCGTCGGGCCGACATTGTTGATGCCGACGCGGTTCATCGGCTGCGGCGCGCGGGCGCGTGCCATCTCCTCCTGGTAGATCGCCGTCTCGGTCAGCGAGGCGCCGCGCCCTTCGTACTCGCGCGGCCAGTGCACGCCGACCCAGCCGCCGGCGTGCAGCGTCCGCTGCCAGGCGGTGAGGAACGCCGCCTCGGCCTCGAGCGTCTCCGGCAGCAGCCCGCGCGGCACATGCGCGGCGAGCCAGGCGCGCAGCTCGGCGCGAAAGCGCTCTTCGTCTTCGGAGTAGGAGAAGTCCATAAATGAAGACTCACACGGAGGCACGGAGGCACGGAGACACGGAGAGGGGCTGCACACCTCCGTGTCTCCGTTACTCCGTGTGAGTCCTTTTCTTAGATTGCCCTGGCGTGGCGCAAGTGCTCGACCTTGAGGCCGCGGTCGCGCCGAACCCTGGACAGGCGGGGACCTGCGGCGATAAGCCACCGTATGCAGACTGATGCAGCTGGGCGATCGCCGGCAATGCGGCGCGGCGGCGCGATGAGCCTGGCGCTGCTGCTGGTCCTGGTGGGCACCCCCGCGATGGCGGCCGATCCGGCCGCCCTCGCGGCGCCCGTCCCGACCTCTGCGCCCTTTCTGCTCGGCCTGCCGCCGCAGGACGGGCCGGTCGTGGTGCGGACCGGCTTCGACCTCAACGACATCAACGGGGTCGACGACCGCAGCGAGACGTTCGAGTTCGCAGGCGTCCTCACGCTCGAGTGGCGCGACCCGCGCCAGGCCTTCGATCCCGCCGTGGCGGGCGTCGACGAGAAGATCTTCCAGGGCTCCTACCAGTTCGACGAGCTCGCGACCGGCTGGTACCCGCAGCTCGTGCTCGTCAACGAAGCGGGCCTGAACGAGACCAGCGGCGTGCTGCTGCGCGTGCGGCCGGACGGCACCTCGACCCTGGTCTCGACCTTGAACGCCGTGGCGCAGTCTGAGTTCGACATGCGGCGCTTTCCGTTCGACAGCCAGCGCCTGCAGGCCGTCTTCGAGGTCCTCGGGTTCGACGTCGACGAGGTCGTGCTGCAGGTGGACGCGGAGGCGGGCCGTGCGGCGGCCGACAGCGTCCGCGTCCCGCAATGGACGGTCACCGCCGTCGCGGCATCCGTGGACCAGCGCCCGGCGGCCTATGCCGGGCGCCGCGGGGTGTCGTCGGCGTTCGTGGTGAGCATCGACGTGCAGCGCCAGTCCTGGTTCGCGCGCCGTCTGATCGTCGCCCCCCTGGCCTTGATCGTGGTGCTCTCGTTCTCGGTGTTCTGGATGGATCGCTCGTCGCTCGGCGATCGGGTCAGCGTCTCGTTCGTCGGCATCCTGACCGCCGTCGTCTACCAGCTCGTGACCAGCGACTACCTGCCCCGCATCTCGTATGTGACGTTGATCCACGGCTTTCTGAACGTCAGCTTCCTGACCATGTGCGCGACCGTCGTGGTCAGCCTGGTGGTCGGCATGCTGGACAAGCAGGGGAAGCTCGAGCTCGGCGATCGCATCGATCGCCGCTGCCGCTGGCTGTTCCCGCTCGTCTACTTCGGCCTCATCTTCCTTATGCTCGGGTACGAGCTCATCGGTCACTAGCGGCTTCGCGGCTCGCGGTCGGCGTCGCCGCCGGTGCGGTAGCGGCCGGGCGCAGGTAGCGGATCTCGCCGGCGAAGGCGCCGAACGGGGTGCGGCGGATGCCGCCGTTCAGCGTCGACGATACCACCGCGTCGTCCGACTCGACCATGCCGACGTGATACGGCGTCCCGTCGACGTAATAGAGCACCAGGTCGCCGACGTTGGCGGTGCGCTCGGAGGTGTAGCCCGCGGCGGTCGGGAGGTCGGCGGTATTGCGGTGGGCGATCTCCCAGCCGGCGTCGTGCAGCAGGTTCCAGACGAAGGCGGAGTTGCTCAGGTACGCCGGATCGTCTGGCGAGAGCAGGGCGGCGAGCGCCGCGGCGTCGGCCTGAGTCTCGAATATGTAGGGCGGCGGCGGCGGACCGCGCAGGCGCCAGCCGCGCTCGCCGCTCGGCTCGAGCACGTAGCGGCGCGACTCGATGCGGTCGGCGCGGCGCACACCGTCGGCGGAGACATCAGCGAAGAGGGTGTATTTCACGTCGATGTCGATGACGTCGTCACGCCGCTGCGGCGTGCCGATCTCGAGGCCGCGGATGAGGTGCAGGCGGTCCCATGCCGGTTCGAGGTTCCATGCCACCAGCGGCGCCACCGCGTTCCAGGTCGAGGCGGCGAGGCGGTCGCCGCGACCGTCGGCCTGACAGTAGGCGCGCATGATGGCGAGCGGATCGGCGGCCGCGGCGGGACCGGCGCGCAGGGCGAGCAGGGCGAGCAGAAGGCTCAGACGGAGGATCGGAGGAACGGAGAGGGCCAGCGGAGGACTGGCTTCCTCCGTTGCTCCGTTTCTGCGTGTGAGTGCATTCATCCTGCCCCCCCACTCGGATGCGGATAGCCCGCATCAGCTGTCGATTGCGGCGTGACTTCAGCTCGGACGTGCGATGCGAGCCTGTCGCGGCCCGCTGGTGGGACGAGGCTCGATCGCGCCGGGGCGGCGATCATGACCGGAGCCATAGCGGGGCGGCGCGGCGGACGCGAGCACGGTGCAGCCCCGGGATCCTCGCGCAGTTGGCGCGTCCGGACAGCCGCGCCGGGCGTTCTCGACCGCCGCCACCAGCTCGCGCACCGCCCGGAGCGTGCGGTCCGACCGCGTTCAGGGCCGGCGCGAGGTGCTCACCCCTCCGCCGCGGCGTCGAGCGCGAACGACCGGCAGTGGCCGTCGCGATCGCAGAACTCCGCATCGGGGTGGCAGAGGCGCTCGCAACAGATCACGTCGAACGGGTCGCACACCGTGGAGGCGCACTGAGCGCCGCTCGCGCACTCCTCTCCCAACGCGCGGCGCGTGCAGCGCCCCTGGCGGCAGACGCCCGGCGCGCACTCGACGTCCTCGGTGCAGGCGCCGCCCTCCGGCCCGGCGCAGCCGACGAGGCCGGCGTAGACGGCGCCGACCAGGGCGTCGATGCCGCGATGGTCGAGCGCGAAGCACATCTGCTCGGGTCGAATGCCGACGACGATGCCGACGCTGGTGACCAGCTCGTCGACGCCGACCCGGCAGTCGCCGTCACAATCGCCCTGGCAGCGACCCGCGCATCTCGGATCGCGCCGCGCTCCCACCACCACCGCCGTCGGCTGGTCGCCGGCGGCGACGCGCGCGGTTACCGTCGCCGTCGCGGTGTCGATGACCGCGATCTCGCCCGCGAAGGCGTCGGTCGCGTAAAGTGTCGCCCCGTCGCCCGACAGGGCCAGTCCGCTCGGCGGATTGCCGAACGGCAGCGCGCTGCGGACGATGCCGCTCGCCAGGTCCAGCGCCACCAGCAGGGCCTGGGACGACGCGTGCGCCGGCAGCCAGGCCGTGCGCCCGTCGGGTGCGATGACCAGCGGCCCCGCCGGCATGACCGAGAGCGGGATGACCCGGCTGACGGTGCGCGTGGCAGGGTCGATGACCGAGAGGCGCTGCCCGAGGGGATCGAGCACGTACACCGCCCGGCCGTCGGGATCCTCGGCCAGCGTACGGGCGCCGCTCAGCGGGATGACTGCCACGACCGCGGCTGTGGTTGGCTCGACGACGTACACGCTCGCGTACCGTTCGTCGGCGACGTAGACGGCGCGTCCGGCCCGGTCGGCGCTCACGGCGACGGGGACGCCGATCGGCACCTCCGGAGCGAGCGGGTCGAGCGACCCGATGCGCCGCCCGCCGAGCCCGACGTAGGGAACCGGGATGCGCGCCACTTCCGGCGCGAAGCCGAAGAACTCGTCGCCGGCGAAGGCGGCCCAGACCGCCGGATAGCCGCGGTCGACGGCGATGCCGGCCGGATTCACACCGGGGAACTTCCAGCGCACGGCGCCGCTGACCGTCTCGATGGCGAACACCGCGCCGGTGCCGACGCAGTTGCCACCGGCGCAGCGGGCCGCGACATAGAGCTCGGCGCCGTCGGGCGAGAGCGCCATGGCGCCGAGATAGGTGGTGCCATCAGGCAGGGCGATGACGCGCTCGATGCCGGCGCTTGGATCGACGACCGATATCGTTCCGGCGTAGAAGTTCGAGACGTACACCACCTCGGCCGCATGCGCACCGCCGGCGGGCGCGCCGATGGCCATCGCCACGGCCATCAACCGCCGGCCAATGCGCCGGCGGCCCAGCAGGATGGAGACGATCGCCAACGCGGGCCACACCGCCGGCGCGGACGCGTCGACCTGACAGCCGCCGCCTCCGCCGCGGTGCGGCGTCGGCGCAGGCGTTGGCGAGTGGGAGTGCGTCGGCGAGGCGACGGCGGAGGTCGCGGTCGGCGACGCAGACGGCGGCGCTGCCGTCACCGTTACGCTGGCCGGCGGTGGTCGGGTCGCCGTGGGGGTCGGCGAGGCGGTCGGCACCGGCAGGCCCGGGACGAACCCGACCGCCAGCGCCGACGGGCTGTCCGCCAGCGCTACGGTTGCGCCCGGCTCCAGCGTCAGCGGGTCGAATGCTGTCAGGACGGGGGCGCACCCATCGCCGTCGCAGCGCCAGTGCGCGGCGTAGACCGCGCTGCCGTCGGCAGCGGCGGCTACCGCGACCGCGCTGAAGTCGAACGTCCGCAGCAGCGCGAGCGCGTCGCGGTCGAGCGGCTGGCGGATCAGCGCGCTGCCGCACGACAGCGAACCGAGGTAGGCCGCCTGCTCGTCGGGCGCTAACGCCAGTTCGGTCGAGCAGCGCGGCAGCGGCACCGTCGCCACGCGGCGCCGCGTCGCCGTGTCGATGACCGACAGCGCACAACCGGCCGCGTCCGGCTCCGGGGAGGTGGCGAGCACGTAGGCGCGCGCGCCGTCGGCGCTCATCGCGATCGGGCCCGGGTTGGGACCGACCACCACCGCCGCGGCGACCGTCAGCGAGGTGCGGTCGATGATCGAGACGCTGCGCGAGCCGCGGTTGGCGACATAGATCGCGCGGCCATCCGGCGTCACGGCGACGCCGTCCGGCGCCGCGCCGACCGGCACGACCGCGACCGTCGCCAGCGCCGCCGGGTCGATCACCGCCAGCGACGCGTCGAGGCTCTGGGCGACGTACACCATCCCGTCCGGCCCGACCGCTGCGCGCCCGGCGCCGCGCAGCGGTACCGTGCCGCGCACGCCGCCGGTTGCGGTGTCGATGGCGATCAGCTCGGCCACGTCGTGGCTGACAGCGTAGAGGCTGCGGCCGTCGGGCGCGAGCGCGAGCGCCGCGACGTGCATGTACGGCAGGGACCGCGAGATCACCGTACCGCGCGTCAGGTCGATGCTGTCCAGCGAACCGCTCTGCCCGGCGACGTAGGCCATCAGCCGCGGCGCGCCGCTCGGCAGCGGCGTCGGCGTGACCGTCGCGGTCGCCGTCGGCGGCGGCACGGGCGCGCCCGGCACGCGCGCGACGGCGACGGCATCGGCTGGTCCGCCGAGCGCGACGGCGGGCGCGCGCGTTCCGCCGTCCGTGGCGATGGCAGTCAGCGTCGCCGGACTGCGGCTGCCCGCGTACACCAGGCCATCGCCCGGCGCGGCAGCGAGTAGGCGCGGATGTCGCAGCGGGATCGGATCGGCGACGACCTCGAGGTCGGGGCCGAGCACGAGGATCCGATCGGCGTCGGTGGCGACGAGGATCTGGCCGGCGTCGTCCACGAGCACCGCTTCGGGCTGCTCGTCCAGCCGCCTCGTCGCGCGCAGCGTGCGGGTGGCCGTATCGACGACGAAGATGCCCGGCGTGTCGGTGGACTCGCCGCCGATCTGGTGGGCGGTCACATACAACGTCGCGCCGTCGGCGCTGGCGGCGATTCCGGTCGGGATGACGCCGTACCCTAGGCGCAGCCGGCCGGCGATGGTGCCGCTCTGGAGGTCGACGAACACCACCTCGTCGTCATCGCCGCCGCGGTCGAGGCCGTAAGCGGCGCCGCCGTCCGCGCTGACGATGAGCGTCATGGGCGCGCTGCCGTCGCCGTGTGCGTCGACGGCCGGAATGCCGGCGACGACCGTCGCGGAGGTGAGGTCAACGACGTCGATGCGGCGGGCGAGGTAGCAGGAGACGTACGCGTGCCGCCCGTCCGGGGCGACGGCGACGGCGATTGGCCGCTCGCCGACCGGCACCCGCGCCACCACCGCGGCACGGGCGGTGTCGATCACCGAGAGCGTGTTCGAGAGCCCGTCGGCGGTGATCACGCGGGTGCCGTCGGGCGTCGCTGCGAGCGCCTGCGGCGCGGTGCCGACCAGCTCGGCGGCGACCCGCCCCGCCACCGGGTCAATGGCGGCGACGCTGGCGCGGGTGGCGACGAGCAGGGGGCCGGCGGGCGTCGCCAGGGCCCGCAGCGCGGGCGCATGCAGCGGCAGCCGCTCGCGCACGGCGAGCGGCTGGACATCGACCACCGACAGGGTGGCTTCCGAGTGAAGGACCACGGCGGTGCGCCCGTCCGCCGCGAAGACGATGTCGTTGGCGACGACGTCGAAGGGGACGTCGGACACCAGCGCGCCGTCGGTGAGCGCCACGGCGACGAGTCGTCCCTGGCACTGCTCGTCGCCACACGTGAACACCACCGCCAGGGCCGTCGCGCCGTCCGGCGAGATGCCGAACGCGTGCAGGTGCCCGGGCAGGTCGATAGTCCCGACCACCCGCCGCGTCGCGGCATCGAGCACGGCGAGGTGATCGTACTGGCCGGCGTACACCCGCGTCCCGTCGGGCGAGAATCCCAGACCCAGCACGGGGTCGGGCAACGCGAGCGTGGCGATCGTGCCGCGCTCGGTGTCGATCGACAGCAGGGTGGAGGTCGGGTCGTAGCGGGTGCGCCAGCCGTAGACATGGGTGCCGTCGGGATCGGCGACGAGGGTGTCGACGCGCGCGTCGCTCGTCTGGACGATCCGGCCGGTCGCCGTGTCGACGACGTCGAGGCCGTACTCGCCGGCGGCGTAGAGCCGCTGTCCGTCACCGGAGACCGCTACGGCGCTGGCGTCGATCAGCGGCAGGCTGGTCACCTGGCGTCCGTCCCGCACCACCGCCACCCCGCCGCCGCAGCCCGAGCCACCGGCGGCTACGTAGGCGGTGCCGTCCGCGGCGACGGCGACGTCGTGGAAGTAGCTGCCGGGGAACGGCCCGACGGGAACGTCGGCGGTGATGCGATGGGTGGCGAGGTCGATCGTGGCGAGAGTCTGGCGCTCGCCGCTCATCACGAAGGCGCTGCGCCCGTCAGCGCTGAGCGCGATGGCCGTCGGGCGGATGCCGTCGCCGACCGCGATCTCCGCCGTGACGACGCCGGCTTCGCCGTCGACGACGCTGACCCGGTCGGTGGCCTGGTGCGCCACGAACGCCAGCGAACGCCCCGCGCCCGCCGCGCCCGGCCGCGCGCCGACGCCAACTGCCGCGACGACCGCCAGCGCGATCGCAGCACCCCGCGGAAAGAATCGGTTACCCGCCATTGCGCTCCCCTGCGCCGTCGCAAGCAACTTCTGTGCCCGCAGCGCGGCGCTCCCGCAAGCCTTCGATAGCTGAGGGAGAGACCGAAACCGCTGGCAGGCCTGCGACTCGCTAGTCGAACTGCCAGGGCGGCGGCATCGACAGCGGCGGCACGCTCACCCTCACCCGCGTCGTGCTGCGCAACAACCTGTTCAGCGTCCGGCTGACGATCGGCGGCGGCGTCTACAACCACGGCGTGCTGATCGTGGGCGACTCGACCACGACCGAACGAGATCTCTGTCGTCAGGGTTGGGCTCGGACCCCTCCTCGGCCGCTGTCCAACGGAGGAACGGAGAGGGACAGACCGGGACGGGCTTCCTCCGTTGCTCCGTTTCTCCGTGTGAATGGTTTCATCATATGCAGGCGGGGCAGGGGCGGCAGCGATGGCGTATCAGCGCAAGGACACATTCTATGCTCGCGCCAAGGCGGCAGGCTACCGCTCGCGCGCGGCCTATAAGCTTGTGGAGCTGGCGAAGCGCTACCAGCTGGTGCGGCGCGGCGACCACGTTGTCGATCTCGGCGCCTGGCCGGGTGGCTGGCTACAGGTGGCGGCCGAGCTGGCGGGGCCGCAGGGGGTCGTCGTCGGCATCGACCTGCTGCCGATCGACCCGCTCGGGCAGGGGCAGGTGGTGACCGTCGTTGGTGACGCGCGCGAGCCCGAGGTCCAGGCCGCGCTGCGCCAGCGCTGCCGCGGGCGGGTGGACGTCGTGTTATCGGACATGGCGCCCAAACTGTCCGGTGTGCGCGACCGCGACTCGGCCCGCGCCGCCGAACTGGCCGAGGCGGCCCTGGCGATCGCCAAGGCATTGCTGAGCCCGGGCGGCCGGCTGGTCATCAAAGTGTTCAGCGGCGCCGAGGCCGAGGCGCTGGTGCGGGCGGTACGACCCTCCTTCAAGGTCGCCAAGCTGACCAAGCCGGAGGCGAGCCGCAAGGAGTCGGGGGAGATGTACCTGGTCTGCACGGGCTACGAGTCGCCGGGCTGAGTGTGGAGGGCGCGGCGGGCGCCGCGCCCTCCACGGCGTCATCAGGGTGTCATTGCCCTGCAACCCCGCCCATCGCCTCACTCATCATCTGACACCCCAGGCTGGCCTGACCGGTCATCTGGTACGGATGGACGCAGGTTTTTCGACATTTTGGCGTCACAAGGCGAACATTTGTGGTGTCAGGTGCTGCTCACGTTCGGCCGATAGGCCAGCTGGGCAATCAAACGCCTGACCGGGCCGGCTTGGCCTGGTTTTCGCATCGACCCCCCTCCGATGGCGTTCAAGTGGCGGGTGGAGCTGGGGTCTGGATGCGCAGACTGGCAGCCGTACAGCGTTTGTGGCTGCCGCTCGGTATATGCGAAGTCGCATGCGTTCTAACGCATACAAGGGCGGGACGAGGAGCGGGCATGGCCGTTGCGGCTGACTGGCAGGACCGATTCAAGCGGCTCTTCACGGTGTCGCTGGAGGACCTCAATCCATTCAAACGCCAAGAGAGCTACGTGGCCATCGACATCGGCTCGAGCTCGATCAAGGTCCTCGAGGTGCGCACCTCGACCGACCAGCTGGAGCTGCTCAACTGGGGCTCCATCCCGACGCCGGCCTCGGCGATCCAGAGCAACATGGTCAGCGAGCCCGACCGCGTCGGCGAGGCGCTCAAGGCGCTGCTCGAGGCGAAGGGCATCAAGGCGCGCAAGGCGGTGACCGCCGTGCCGGGTCCGGCCGTGATGATCAAGCGGGTGACGCTGCCGGCGCAGGGGCCGCAGGAGATGGAGAACACGATCATGCTCGAGGCGGGGAACTTCATCCCGGAAGAACTCGAGAACGTGAACCTCGACTACCAGGTGATCGACACGCGCGCCGATGCCAAGGAGATGGAAGTCCTGCTCGCCGCGGCGAAGAAGGACATCGTCAGTAGTTACATCGAGACGGTGCGGGCGGCGGGGTTGCAGCCGGTGGTGGTGGACGTCGACTACTTCGCGCTCGACAACCTGTATGAGCTCAATTACGACCCCTCGCCCGGTCAGGTCGTGGCGCTGGTCAACATCGGTGCGCGCTACACCTCGATCAACATCCTCAAGGGGGGGCGCTCGGTGTTCACCGGCGACGTGCCGGTCGGTGGCCGCGACATCACCGAAGCGTTGACCCGCGATCTCGGCGTGCCGGCCGACGAGGCCGAGCGGCTGAAGACCGGCCGCAGCACCGAGGGCATCGATCAGGAGCAGCTGACCATGGCGCTCGGGCCGGCGGTCGACGCCCTGATCGAAGAGATCCACTACGCCCTCAGCTTCTTCTGGACCGCCGCCACCGACGAGCGCATCGACGTCCTCTATCTGAGCGGCGGTGCGGCGCAGACGCCGGAGTTGGCGCAGCGCCTGTCGGAACGCATCGAAGCGCCGGTCGAGGTGACCGACCCCTTCAGCCGCATCGCGCTCAGCCCGTCAACCGACGCCGCCGCCCTGGCGCGGCACGCGTCGGAGTATGCCGTCGCGCTGGGGCTGGCGGTGCGCCGGCCGGGGGACAAATGATCCGCATCAATCTCCTTCCGCTCAAGGATTCCGCGCGCGCGCTCGGGCGCCGCCAGCAGATGTCGCTGGTCGCCCTCGGCGCGGTGACGATGCTGCTGATGATGCTGATCCCCTTCCTGGTGCAGAGCCGCAAGCTGTCGGTGCTCGACGCCCAGGTCGGCGCCGTCACCAAGGAGATCCAGCAGTTCAACGCCCAGGTGCGCGAGGTCCGCGACCTCGACCGCCTGAAGAATGAAGTGAAGACCAAGCTGACCATCATTCAGGATCTCAACCGCAAGCGCGTCGGCCCGTCGCGTGTACTCGACGACCTGAGCGTCGCGACGCCCGAGAACCTGTGGCTGATCGACTTCACCGAGATCGGCGGCGGTGCCACCTTCACCGGCCTGGCGCTCGACAACGAGACCATCGCGCGCTTCATGCGCCTGCTGCAGGAATCACTGTACTTCCACGGCGTCGATCTGGTCGAGACCTCACGCCAGCAGCCCGGCGCCCAACCCGCCGCCGACGCGCCCGGCTCGTTCACGCGCTTCATCGTCAAGGCGACGATCGACTACTTCGGCCGCGACGGGAAGCCGCCCGAGCCGCCACCGGGCCAGCCGGCCGCGGTGAAGCCGGCGACGCAGGAGCCGCAGGCATGAACGACCTCTTCGACAGACTCCTCGACATGCCGGTGCGGCAGCGCGTGCTGCTGATCGTCGGCTCGGTCTTCCTGCTGTTCTTCTTCTACTCGTGGTTCCTCTTCCTGCCGCGCAACGGCGAGATCCAGACCAAAGAGGAGAACCTGGTGGCGCTGCAGCAGGACCGTGACCGCAAGGCCGCCCTGGTCGCCAATCTCCCGCAGGCCCGCCTGGAGGTCGCCGACCTCAACGCGGCGCTGAAGGAGGCGGTGGAGCAGCTGCCCGACACGAAGGAGATCCCCGACCTCCTCAGCGGCATCTCCGCCGTCGCCCGCGACGCCGGCCTGGAGATCCAGCAATTCAAACAGAAGCCGGAGACGTACCAGGAGTTCTACGCCGAAGTGCCCGTCGAGATCCTCGTCAAGGGGTCGTACTGGCAGGTCGAGTCGTTCTTCAAGCGCGTCGCCGAGCTCACCCGCATCGTCAACGTCGGCAACATCGGCATCAAGGCGCCGACACTGATCGAGAACGACCCGGTCAAGCTCCAGACGTCCTGCGCGGCGACGACCTTCCGCTTCCTCGACGAGGCGGAGCGGGCGCGCATCGCCAAGGAACGCAAGGAGAAGGAGGGGAAAAAGTGACGCCCCTCGCCCACATCCTGACCCTCGGCGGCGTTCTGATACTCGCCGGCATGAGCCTCGCCCAGCCCGCTGCGTCGCGCGCAGAGGATCGTCGTGCCGGGGACCCTGGTGCAGACGATCCCGGCGCGGCCGTCGCGGCCACCGCCGCCGAAGAGGCGGCGATGGCCGGCAAGGCGCGCAACGTGACGCGCTCGGCGATCAGCACCGTCTTCGGCAGCGGCCAAGGGGCGGCGCCGGGCGCGGCGCCAGTGGACGCGGCGCCGGGCGCGGCCCCCGCGGACATGGGGCAACCGGAGATGGCGCCAGCGGATGCGGCCGTCGCGGCGATCGACGGCACCGTCGCCGCGGCGGTGGTCGACCCGAACGCCGATCCGGCGCCGGGCGAAGAGATCGCCGTCGAGGTCGTCGACACCCGGCGCGATCCGTTCCGACCCTTCACGCTCGACCTGCGTCCGCCCATGGACGACACCGAGATCCTGTCGCCGCTGCAGCGCTATGAGCTGCCGCAGTTGCGACTCGCCGGCGTCGTCCTCGACCTGGCCACGCCGCGGGCCATGCTGCAGGACAACAGCGGCATGGGGTACATCGTCACGCCCGGCACGCCCATCGGGCGCCGCCATGGCGTGGTGAAATCGATCGAGGCGCGTCGCGTCGTCGTCGAGGAGATCGTCCTCGACTACTACGGCCGCGAAACGACTCACCAGGTCGCCATCGACATGCCGACGGACGAGAAGTCCGACAGCGCCAGTCAGGAGAAGCCGTGATGAACGTGGCCAGCGGAATCGGTGCGGGGATGCGCGGGTTCGCCCGTGCGGGCGCCATCGGGTGCGTAACGACGGTGCTGGCGGCCTGCGCGCCGCCGCAGGCGTCACTCGACGATGGGGCGCCGCGCGAACGCGCGGTGGTCGAGTCGAGCGAAGAGGTGACCAACGTCGGCGTCGCCGCGGCCGACGCGCCCGCCGACGTCCTGCTCATCCGCGAGCTCAAGGTGATCGACGACAACGGCCAGACCGGTGTCTTCGCCAAGCTCAACCGGGCGCCCGACGAAGTGACGCACGTCATGCTCAGCAACCCCACCCGGTTGCTGATCGAGATGCGCGGCCCGACCGGCGAGAACATCGTCGCCGAGCGCTACGCGGTCGACAATCCGCTCGTCTCGCAGGTGCAGGTCGGCAGCGACTCCGGCACCGTCCGCGTCACCCTGCTGCTCAAGGGGGACACCGCGCCGGTGTCCTCGGTCGACGACCTCAAGGACACTATCATCGCCTTCCTCGGCGAGCCGCGCGGCACCACCGATCCGATCCGCGAGGCAATCGTCTTCACGCAGCGCGCCGTGCCGGGTGTCGCGCCGGCGCCGCAGCCCGTCACCGCGTGGGCCCAGGCCGCACCGGCGCCGCCGGCCTATGCGCCGCCGCCGCCGCCGCCGGCGCGCGCCAGTGAACCGCCGCCGCCGGTGCTGGTGAGCACCGAGGCGAAAACCAGCCCGCGCGCCAAGAAACTGTACTATGGGCAGCCGATCTCCCTCGACCTCAAGGATGCCGACGTCCACAACGTCATCCGCCTGCTCGCCGACGTCAGCGGCCTCAACATCGTCGCCACGGACGACGTCACGGGGCAGATCACCGTGCGCCTCAACGACATCCCCTGGGATCAGGCGCTCGACATCGTCCTGCAGACGCAGAACCTCGAGAGCGAGCAGGAGGGCAACGTCCTGCGCATCTCCACCGTCAAGCGGCTGCGCGAGGAGCGCGAGGAGCAGCACAAAGCGCAGCGCGCCGCGCAGATCATCGAGCCGCTGCAGGTCGCGTACCTGGTGGTCAACTACGCCAAGGCGCGCCAGCTCGGCGAGTTGGTCAGCGGCGCCGGCCGCCTCGGCCAGCAGCAGGGCGGCCGCAGCCGCAGCGATCAGCAGGACGAAGAGCAGGGCGTGCTGTCGCCGCGCGGCAGCGTCATGGTGGACGAGTTCACCAACACGCTGATCGTGCGCGACGTCGACCGCGGCATCAAGAACGCGCGTGATCTCGTCGCCCGCCTCGACGTGCAGATCCCGCAGGTGCTGATCGAGTCGAACATCGTCGAGGCGACCACCGATTTCGCCCGCGAGCTCGGGGTGCAGTGGGGCTACAACGCGAACATCGGCCCGCAGACCGGCACCAGCACCGGCAGCAATTTCCCCGGGACGATCGGTTTCGGCGGTTCCGGCCTCGGCACCGGCTCGGGCGGCGTGCCGTTCCTGGTCGACTTCCCGGCCAAGAACCTCGCCCCGGGCGCCGGCAGCGCCCTCGACCTGGCGCTCGGCTCGCTCAATGGCGCCTATTCGCTCGATGTCCGCCTTACCGCGCTGGAGCAGCAGGGCCAGGGCCGCATCATCTCGCGTCCGCGCGTCGTGACGCTGAACAACGTCGCCGCGACCATCCAGAGCCTCACCATTCTGCGCGTCCGCCTGCCATCCACCGGCACCATCGTGAACACCGGTGCCGGCGGCAGCGCCGGTACCGCGACCACGGCGACGGAGAAGATCGAGACCGGCATCACGCTCGAGGTGACGCCGCAGGTGTCATCGGACGGCTTCGTGCTGCTCGACATGTTCGCCAAGTCGAGTCAGGCCGACTTCACCCGCACCGTCGACAACATCCCGACGGAAATCACCCGTCAGGCGACCTCGCACGTGCTGGTGCGCGACGGTCAGACCGTCGTGCTCGGCGGCATCTACCGCGACACCAACACCGACAGCACCAGTGGCGTCCCCTGGTTCAACACCATCCCGGGCATCAAGTGGCTCTTCCAGAGCGAGTCGAAGGCCAAGCGTCGCGAGGACCTACTCGTCTTCCTGACGCCGCGCGTCCTCAAGTCCGCCTCCGGCACCGGCGGCCTGCCGACGGCGCAGAAGCTCTGGGAGAACCGCGACTCGGCCGAGGACCCGAACGGGTGATGCCGTCCGGCAGCGCGTCCGACAGGAAATGACGATCGTGATCCTCACCGGCTTCATGGGCACCGGCAAGACCAGCATCGGCACGCGCCTGGCGGCGCGCCTGGCGGCGCCGTTTGTCGACACCGACGCGCTGGTCGAACGCGCCGCCGGCCGCCGCGTCGCCGACATCTTCGCCGCCGACGGCGAAGCGGCCTTCCGCGCCGCCGAACGGCGCGCCATCGCCGAGGCCCTCGCCGTGCCGGGCGCCGTCGTCGCCACCGGCGGCGGTGCGGTCGTCGATGCCGCGACGCGCGCCAGCCTCAAGGCCGCGGCGCCGCTGGTCTGCCTGACCGCCCGCCCGGAAGTGATCCTGGCGCGCACCGGCGGCGCCGGGCCGACCCGCCCGCTGCTGCAGGGCGAGGATCCCGCCGGCCGAATCGCGGCGCTGCTCGCCGCGCGCGCCGACGCCTACGCCAGCGCCGAACTCACCCTGGACACCTCGGACCGCGGACTCGACGCCTGCGTCGCCGCCATTGCCGCCTTCCTGGGCCGCCCCGGCGCCGGCGGGGGGTCGACATGAGCGCCAGCGAGAGGGCGATATGAGCGCCACCGCCACCGTCATGGTCGCCCTCGGCGACCGCTCCTACCCGGTCGCCATCGGCGCCGGCACGCTGGCGCGCCTCGGTGGGCGCCTGCAGGAGCTCGGCCTCGGCAAGCGCATCGCCGTCATCACCAACCCGACGGTCGCCAAACTCTACCGCGCGACGGTCGAACGCGCCCTCGTCGATGCCGGCTTCACGGTCACGGTGCTCGAGGTGCCGGACGGCGAGGAGCACAAGAACCTCGCCTGGCTGACCTTCCTCTACGACCGCCTGGTCGACGCCCGCCTCGATCGCGACTGCGCCGTGGTGGCGCTCGGCGGCGGCGTCATCGGCGATCTCGCCGGCTTCACCGCCGCCACCTTCCAGCGCGGCGTGCCGTTCGTGCAGGTGCCGACGACGCTGCTGGCGCAGGTGGATTCGAGCGTCGGCGGCAAGACGGCGGTCAACCATGCCGGCGGCAAGAATCTCATCGGTTCGTTTCACCAACCGCGCCTGGTGTGGGTGGACGTGCAGACGCTGCAGACCCTGCCGCGCCGCGAGGTGCAGGCCGGCATGGCCGAGGTGATCAAGCACGGCGCCATCCTCGGCCCGGCCCTGTTCACCCTGCTCGAGGAGCAGCTCGAAGCGGTCATGGCCCTCGACGAGGGACTGTGCGTCGAGGTCGTGCGGCAGAACTGCGCCATCAAGGCGGCGGTGGTCGCCGAGGACGAGCGCGAGGGCGGCTACCGCGCCGTGCTCAACTTCGGCCACACGCTGGCGCACGCCATCGAGGTGCTGACCGACTACCGCGGCTTCCTGCACGGCGAGGCGGTGGCGATCGGCATGGCCTTCGCGGCCCGCCTGTCGGTGGCGCGCGGCGCCTGCCCGCCGGCGGTCGCGGCGCGCATCGTCGCGCTGCTGCAGCGCGCCGGGCTGCCGACCGAGCTGCCGCGCGAACTGGTGACGCCGAATCTCGCCGTCGCGGTCGCGGCCGACAAGAAGGCCGCCGGCGGCAAGGTGAAGTTCGTCCTGATCGAAGACATCGGCCGCGTCCGCTTCGAGATGCTGAGCGGCGAAGAGGTGCTCGCGCACGCACGTGCGTGAGCCGCAACCGAACAATTCGGCCGGCGGCGCCAGCGGCGCGGACCGGCCCCTGTGGAGGGTGTCATGCGGTGGTTTCCTCATACGACGATGGTGGTGGGTGCGGGCTTGCTGCTCGGCCTGACGAGCTGCGGCAGCGCCGGGTTCGACAACGGCGGCACGGATGCGTTGACGATGCAGTTCCTCGGCTTCAGCGACGAGGGCATCGATCAGCAGGATAGCGTCGGTACCACCTTTGCCGACGTCGATGTGTGCGCCAGCCTGTGCAGCGTCGGCGGCGACCTCATCGACATCGAGTTCGAGCAGTTCACGACGACGAGCGCCAACGCCGTCTTCATGAACATGGGCGCCTCGCCCATCCTGCTCGATACCTACACCGTCGCCATTCCGGGCAGCGGCCTGCCTACGCGCACCGGCGGCATCTCGGCCATCCTGCCCGGCGGCCAGTGCAGCAACTCGGGCGCGCAATGCGGCGACAATTCCGCCTGCTTCGGCCTCGGCCAGTGCGAGCATGTCGAGACGCCGGTCCAGGTGCTGCTCTTCGACTTCATCGTCAAGGCGCTGGTGCGCGGCAACGGCGAGTGCCCGGCGATCGACCCCCTCACCAACCAGGTCACGCAGGGCACCGTCTTGCCGCAGACCTTCCAGACCAACGTCACCTTCTCGGGCAGCGACGCCAGCGGCGAGCGCTTCACCGTCAAGGCCGGCATGGTGGCGAGTTTCTTCGACGCGAACAATTGCGAGAACAATTCCGGCGGCGGCGGCGCGTGAGGCGGGTCATGCGCGGCGGACGCACCAGGCGCGAAGTTGAGAGTGACGGAGGTGTTGGGATGAGCCGACGGATTGCCGGAGTTCTTGCGAGCATGTCGATGGCCGTACTGGCCGCCTGTGGCGGCGGCGGCAGCAGCGGCGGCGGTGGCGGCGGCGGCGGGCCGACGCCGGTGCCGAACCAGCTCTGCGACGCGACCAACACCATCTGCCTCGGCGCCGCGCAACTGGTTCTCAACTCGCAGCGCACGACCCCCTACACCGTCACCGTGCGCCAGGGCGGCCGCGCCCAGGCCGGCGTGCCGGTGACCGTCACCAGCAGCTCGGGCGCCATTTCGCTCGATCCGCGCGAGGGCGCAACCAACGACGAGGGCGTGTTGAGCGGGACGGTCATCGCCAATTTCGGCGGCAGCGTCGGCGTCACCGCCAGCGCGCCGAGCCTCGGGGTCTCGGTAACGCTGCGCTTCTCGGTGCAGGGCGGCGGGCCGCCGGCGACCGTGACGCGCACGCCGTCGGGCGGCATCCCGCCGACGCCGACGCCGAAGGAGACCGACGAGGTCGCGACGTTGTACATGGAGACCAACCCGTTCTCGATCGGTTCACAGTTGGGCGGCAAGGTGCGCATCTTCGCCATCGCCTTCGACAAGGACAACCGCCCGTTGAACGGCATCAGCATCATCTTCGACTTCTCCCCCAAGGTCGGCACCCTGCGCCCGATCGCCACCACCACGCGCACCCTCGTCCTGCCCGACCTCAGCGAGCAGGCCGGCGTCGCGGAGGTCATCATCGACATTCCGGCGGCGGCGGCCTCGGCGGGCGAGATCGAAGTCGTCGCCACCGCCGGCGAGGTCACCGGCAGCGTCACCTTCCGCGTCAACGCCGGCGAGGCGGATCAGGAGATCGCCACCGTCCTGGCGCAGATCAGCGACGCCACCTGCGGTACCGACGTCGGCGGCGGCCTGACCGTCAGCGCCGTCGTCTTCGACGCCAACAACCGACCGATCAACAAGGTCAACGTGCTGTTCATGACGCCGATCGGCCAGGTCATTCCGCTGGTCTCCGAGACGCGCGAGTTCAACGGCCAGCCCGGCACCGCTATCACCACGCTGCAGATTCCCCCCGGCGCGCCGGTGCTGCGCGACGACAGCGGCCAGATCCTGCCCTACACCATCAAGGCCCGCGCCGGCGGCGTCGAGGGCGAGGTGCAGGTCTTCGTCGTCCCCGGCCGCGAGGAGTGCAACGCCGGCACCGGCCCGACGACCGACGTCGGCGAGCCGGCCAGCATCACCATGAGTGCCAGCCCGAACCGCATCCGCGTCCGCGGCGGCGGGGCGCGCGAGACGTCGGCGACGGTGGCGACCATCTTCGACAACCAGGGCGCCCGCCGCGCCGGCGTGCCGGTGCGTTTCCGTCTCTCGCCCCTGTCGAGCGCCCCGGGGGCGCTGCTGCTGCCGGTCAACCTGAGCGGCGGCTACTGCACGGGCGGTCTCGGCGTCACGTGCGAGAACGACGGCGACTGCGCGCTCGGTCAGACCTGTGAGATCTCGGCGGGCAACCGCTTCACCGCCTACACCGACCGCGCCGGCAACGCGCAGATCCAGGTGCGCTCCGGCAGCAGCCTCGGCACCGTCAGCGTGCAGGCCGAGGTGCCCTCCGAGCTCGGCGACGAGTTCACCGAACCGTGCTTCGCGCCGAGCCAGCCGGGCGAGCGCTGCATCATCTCCAACGGCCTCGTCCTCACCGTCACCGCCGGCCTGCCCGGGCGGCTGTCGCTGGCCCTCAACACGCGGGCGGTCGACAACAACGACGGCACCCAGCTCAGCACCCTGACGGCGGTGGTCACCGACGCCTTCGGCAACACCGTCGAGAACGGCACGCCGGTCTCCTTCACCGTCGTGCCCTTCGACGCGACCGACAACCAGTCGCAGCGCATCGGCATCGTCGGTTTCCCGGTCACCAATGCGGCGCCGCCCTGCGACGTCACCCAGTACGTGCAGCAGACCGGCGTGCCGGTCGTGCCGCAGCCGGGCAACGCGACCACCTGCCTGACCTTCCCGACCGACATGGAAGGCGCCGACGTGCAGGTGCAGGTCGAGGCCGGCGGCGCCACCGGGCTGCGCACCATCATCCTGCCCGGCCTGATCGACGACCTGCTCTCGCTCGCCAATCCGACCACCGTGGTGGTCACCGAGGTGCAGGCGGGGCAGTCGCTGATCACCGCCGTGGCGCGCGATCGCAACGGCAACCCGGTGCGCAACGTGAAGATGAACTTCGAGACGACGCTCGGCATCTTCCGCACCGCGCAGCCGCAGTTCACCACCGCGGCGCTGACCGACGCCAACGGCGTCGCCACCGCCACGCTGACCGTTCCCGCCGGCACGCCGGACGAGACCGAGGTCACGGTGACCATCTGGGGCGGCGGCCTGGCGCGCGTCGCCGGCCTGAAGGAAACCATCACGGTCGCCTCGAGCGGACCGAACCCGGGCGCCGGCCCGGCGGCCATCACCCTCGAGGCGGCATCACCGGCGGTCATCGGCGTGCGCAACACCGGCCGCCAGGATCAGTCGATCGTGTCCCTGACCGTACGCGACCGCCTGAACAACCCGCTGTCGAACATCCCGGTGCGCTTCTTCATCAACTCCCTCGGCGGCGCGACGGTCACGCCGGAGGCGATCTCCGACGACGACGGCGTCGTCCGCACCACCGTCAGCGCCGGCACGCAGGCGGCGGCGGTGCAGATCACCGCCACCATCGATGTGAACAGCGACGGCCAGAACGAGGTCGTCAACACCTTCACGCCGGTGAATATCGTCGGCGGCGTCCCCAACGCGGATCGCTTCAGCCTGGCGGCGCAGTTCCTCAACATCGCCGGCCGCGTCACCTTCGGTCTCGAGGACGAGATCACCGCCTTCCTCAATGACCACTTCGGTAACGCCGTGGCGCCGGGCACGGTGGTGAACTACACCACCAACGGCGCCAGCGTCTTCAACCAGGGCCAGACCGACGAGAGCGGCCGGGCCACGACGACCCTCATCAGCGAGGGCGGCGTGCCGTCCGATGGCATCGTCACGGTCCTCGCTACCACCATCGGCGAGGAGGCGTTCCTCGACAGCAACGGCAACGGCGCGCGCGATGCCGGTGAGCAGTTCACCGACGCGCCCGAGCCGTTCATCGACGCGGATTTCAACGGCCGTTTCGACCTGCCCGAGGCGTTCACCGACACCGATGGCAACCAGCGCCATGACGCCGGCGAGGCGTACACGGATACCAACCTCAACGGGCGCCACGATGCGCACACCGCAGAGCGCTTCATCGACGTGAACGGCAACGGCGTCTGGGACGCGGCACAGTCGCCCGGCGTCTGGCAGAACAACGCGCTGCTCTCGAGCGCCATCCCGGTCACCTTCTCCGCCAACACCCGGGCGCTGATCGAGCCGGCCACCTTCACCATCGCCGATGGCGGCGCGCAGGACTTCACCCTCATCGTCGCCGACGAGGACCTCAACCCGCTGGTCGGCGGCTCGGAGATCACGATCGAGTTGCAGGGCACCGGCGCCGAACTGTTCGGTATCCCCGGTACCATCACCCTGCCGGACGCGGAGAGCTTCGGCGCCCTGCTGCCGGGCCTCAACTACTTCACCTTCACCGTCTTCGACACCGCAGTCGGCGAGCCGATGACGACCGAGAACCTGGCCGTCAACGTCCGCATCGACTCCGACGGCGACGGCACGGCGCCGGGCGGCAACGGCTCCATCTTCGTCTCCGCCGTCGGCCAGCTCCTGCCGGCGCCGACCAATACGCCGGTGCCGACCGAGACGCCGACGCCGACGGCGAGCTTCACCACGACGCCGACGGTGACCCCGACGCCGACCTTCACGGCGACGCCGACGGTCACCGCGACGCCGACGGCGACGGCCACCGTCACCGCCACCCCGACGCCGGGGCTGCCGGTCCTCGAGCCCGACCAGGCGGCGGTCTTCGCCGGCGTCGGTGCCGCCCCGGCCTGCGACGGCACCAGTCAGACCATTGTCATCACCGGCGCGCGGCCGCCGTTCACCCTCGCGGCGCCGAACGTCTGCCTGAGCCGCAGCAGCGCCAACAGCGGCGACAGCGTCACCGTCACCGGCGGCGCCGTGGTCGGCGACACCACCCTCACCGCCACCGACGCGCTCGGCCGCTCGACCGAGGCGGTGATCAGCGTCCGCGGCGCCCTGGCCGCGTTCATCAGCGTCGACCTGTTCGTCAACCAGCGCACCGACAACGGCGACGGCACCTTCACCAGCATCCTCGGCGCCGTCGTCACCGACGCCGCCGGCGTCACCGTTGCCGACGGCGTGCCGGTCACCTTCAGCCTGGTCAACCCGGTCGCCGGTGTCTCTGTCACCAGCCCCGGCCTCACCAATGAGGATCCGCCCTGCGATCCGGGCACGCTCAGCATCACCGCGCAGCCCGGCGACGCGCTGTCGTGCATCAAGTACACGCAGAGCCAGCAGGGCAATTCGGTGACGGTGCGGGCACGCGTCCGCACCGCCACGGGCGGTGTCATCGAGGACACGCAGATCATCGTCCTGCCCGATACGCGGCCGGCGACACCCACCCCGACGCAGCCGACGCCGACGGCGACGGCGACCGGCACCACGACCTCGACGCCGACCCCGACCGTCACCGGCACCGCGCCGGCGACCAGCACGCCGACGGCGACCGCGACACCGACCCTGCCAGCGGCGGCGGTGGCCTTCGTCAACGCCGCGCCGACGCAGATCGGCGTACGCGCCTCCGGCCTGACCGAACAGTCGGTGATCACCTTCCGCGTCACCGACCAGATGACCAACCCGGTCAGCGGTCTGCCGGTCACCTTTGCCATCACCGCCATCGGCGGCGAGAAGGTGGCGCCGGCGATGGCCGTCACCAACGCCGACGGCGAGGTCAGCACCACCCTGACCAGCGGCACCCGCACCACCTCGGTGCAGGTGATCGCCCAGGTCGACTCCGATCTCAACGGCGCTCCCGACCTCTTCGCCCAGTCGACGCAGGTGAAGATCGTCGGTGCCCCGCCGGTGCAGACGCGCTTCAGCCTCGCCGGCGAGCGGCTCAACGTCGCCGGCCGTGTCACCTTCGGCATCGAGGACGAGATCTCCGCCTTCGTCAACGACCGCTTTGGCAACGCCGTGCCGCCGGGCACCTCGGTGTCGTTCACCACCAACGGCGCCTCGATCGTCGATCCGAACCCAACCAACGTCAACGGCATCGCCACGGCGACGCTGATCACCGAGGGCAACATCCCGCCCAGCGGCATCGTCACGGTGCTCGCCTTCACGCGCGGCGAGGAGGGCTTCCTCGACAACAACGGCAACGGCATCTTCGACGCCGGCGATACCATCACCACCGACAACATCCGCGAGCCGTTCGTCGACTTCCGTCCGCTGCCGCCGCTCGACGCCGCCTGCCCGCTGCCGGCGCCGAGCAACCTCTGCAACGGCCTCTTCGATCCAGCCACCCTGTTCGAGTACTTCATCGACGCCGGCTCGCTGAACGGCACCTGGGGTACCCAGGGCAGCAGCGGCGTCTGGGACAACAGCGTGCTGATCTTCGAGGAGATCCCGATCACCTTCTCGGGGCCGACCCAGATCCCGGTTGCCGAGGCCCTGCCGCCCTATGCGACCAACGGCTTCGTGCTCGAGGACGGCGGCGCCATCACCTTCGACCTGTTCGTCCACGACGATCTGCTCAACCCGCTGGTCGGCGGCTCGATGATCACCGTCGAGAGCAACGCCGGCAGCATCGTCGGCGGCGCCATCACCGTCCCCGACGGCCAGTCCTTCAACCAGATCGTCTTCGGCCTGACGCGCTTCCGCTTCGTCCTCATCGACGATCCGGGTGGCGACATGGCGCAGCAGGCGCGCATCACCGTCTCGGTGGACTCGCAGAACGGCGACGTCGCTACCATCGTCGCCAGCGGCACCATCCTGCCGCCGGCGGCGACGCCGACCCCGGCACCGTAACGGTCCTCCTCCCGCACCACCCGAAGGGGCGTCGGCCACACGGCCGCCGCCCCTTCGGCGTTTG
Organism: bacterium; assembly: GCA_031401035.1. GTDB lineage: Bacteria > Desulfobacterota > Binatia > HRBIN30 > CADEER01 > JANNRA01. Next base: position 27,583 of record JANNRA010000051.1, read on the forward strand.
TCCCTCTCCCGCCAGTCATGCGGGAGAGGAGGGCTTTAGCCGCGCCGCTCCGCCGCCCAGCTGCCCGCGGCGTGGCCGTCGAGGCGGACGCGGCGGTGGGCGAACAGCCAGCGGCCGTCCTGGCAGACGTAGCGATCGCGGTAGCGGCCCCAGTGGTCGGGGCCGCGCTCGGTGACGACGAAGAAGTAGGCGGCGCCGGTCGCCTCGACCGGGCTGCTGACCACCAGCGCCAGGTTGGAGACGTGGTGGCGGATCCAGCCCGTCGGCGTCGCGCCGGCGAGCGCGTCCCGGGTGCCGCCGAGGAAGGCGCGGATCGCCTCGCGGCCGCGGTGCTCGGCCTTGTCGGGCGTCTCGAGCACGCCGTCGGGCGCGAACAGCTCGACCAGCTCGTCGAAGCGGCCGCCGTCGGCGGCGTGCGCATAGCGGGCGACCAGGTCGCGCAGCGCCTCGCGCGCCAGCAGCTCCTGCAGGTCCATGCCTCTCGGCTACCGCGCCGGACGGCCAGTGCCAAGCGCCTCGGAGCTGGGCCCGACTCCACTACCTGGCACCTGGCTGGCGACTCGCGCATGACGCAACGCGGCACCCGACGGCCCGCGGCCGCGCCGTGACGAAGCCTCGACGCTCCGTGTTTCAGCGCGCACGTCAGGTGAGACGCGGCGGCGTCGGTGACGCAGCAGAAACCCGGCGGCGCGCCTCTTGCTTTGCAGACCCTCGAGATCCGGCAGGAGAGGCGGCCCACGAGATGCACGACGGCAGGGAACAGCAGGGAACTTCGCACATTTCTGGCGCATGGCTGGCGGCGGTGGCGCTCGCCGCGCTCGTTGCGGTCCCCGGGTTGGCGGTCCCCGGGTTGGCGGTCCCCGCGCTCGCGGTGACGACGGCGACGCCGGTCAGCACGGTCGACTACGTCACCGTCGAGGTCGTTGACGCGTTCACCGGCCAGCCGCGCGCGCAGCTGCCGATCCAGGCGAAGCGGCGCAATGGCGATGTCTTCACCTGGGTCGCCTCCGCCACCACCGACGCCGCCGGCAAGGCGACGATGCGTCTCGTCGGGGTGAGCTCCGGCGTGCGCTTCGCCATCTTCACCACGCCCTACAACGGCGGCTCGGCGCGCAGCGCCGACGTCACGGCGCCGGGCGCCTTCCGCTTCCCGGTCGGCCGCATGCCGGTGCGTGTCGTCGCCGGCGGCAGCGAGACGCCGTTGACGGCGACCAAGGTCAGTCTCAAGCAGAAGCTCAGCGACGGCACGGTCAAGGGCATCGGTTCGGGCACCACCGACGCACAGGGGATGATCCGCTTCGATCCTGTCGGGCTCGGCAGCGGCGGCGTCTTCGTCCTCGAGGCGCTCAGTCCGTGGGACGGCAGCACGCAGCGCAGCAACGAGATCCGCGATGCCGGCGGCGTGACCTTCGTGGTCGGCAACGCGCCGTTGCACGTGACGTTCGTCGACGCGGTCAGCAACGCGCCGCTGGCGACGCAGCTGGTCGACGCCTACGAGCGGCTCGCGGACGGCACCCTCAAGTGGAGCCGGCAGCGCACCACCAGCAGCTCCGGACGCGCCACCTTCGACCTCGCCGGCCTCGGCAGCGGCCGCATCTACGTCCTGCGTGCCAAGCCGTACAACGGCCTGACGACCGACAGCGAGGATCTGCGCGCCGCCGGCGAGTTCTTCTTCCGCGCCGGCGCGCTCAAGGTGAAGGTGGTCGCCGGCGGCACCAACAAGCCGCTCGTCGCCACCCGCGTCGATGCCTACGAACGGCGGCCGGACGGCACCCAGACCTTCGTCAAGGGCGCCAACACCGACGCCGCCGGCATCATCCGCTTCGATCTTCCTGGCCTCGGCGGCGGCCTGCTTGGCCTCGGCACGGGCCGGGTCTTCGTGCTGCGCGCCAAGAGCGCCACCGACGGCACGACCAAGTACGGCAACGAGATCACGCAGGGCGGCGAGATGACCTTCGTGGTCGGCAACGCGCCGCTGCGCGCCACGGTGGTCGATGCCATCAGCGGTGCGCCGATGGTCGGCCTGTCGGTCGTCGCCGTCGAGCGCCTCGCCGACGGCGGCACCAAGGAGATCGCCTGGCGCACCACCGATGCCGCCGGCAAGGCGGTGTGGGACCTGACCGGCCTCGGCAGCGGCCGCACCTATTTCCTCTCCTGCTGGCCGTTCGGTACCGGCAAGGCCAACGGTCCGACCCTGTCGGCGCCCGGCGACGTGACCTTCAAGGTCGGCCTGCTGCAGGTTACCGTCGTCAACGGCGTCGACGGCACACCGCTCGCCAGCAGCGACGTGGCGGCGCTGGAGAAGCTCGCCGACGGCAAGACCAAGTGGATCGCCGGCGGCAAGACCGATGCGCGCGGCGTCATCCGCTTCGACCTGCCGGGCATCGGCGCCGGCAAAACCTACGTGCTGGAGACCAAGAGTCCCTGGGACGGCAGCAGCAAGCGCTCCGACGACGTCATCGCCAACGGCCAGCTCACCTTCGCCGTCGGCCGCGCGCCGCTGCGCGTGCGCGTCACCAACGGCCTCAGCGGCGATGCGCTCGCCGGGTTGAACGTCACTGCCAGCCGGCGCAACGGCACGCGCCTCGACTGGGTGGCGCAGCGCACGACCGGCGCCGACGGGCGCGTCGTCTTCGACCTCGACGGCCTCGGCGCCGGGGCGGTGTTCGTCCTCAGCGCGACGCCATACAATGGCGGCACCGTCTACTCCGACGACCTCCGCGAGGCGGGTACGGTGGAGTTCAAGGTCGGCACCGTCGAGCTCACCGTGCTGCACGGCGCCGACAGCGCACCGATCGCCGGCGCCAAGGTGACGGCGCTGTCAAAGAACGCCGAGGGCGGCTGGACGTGGGTGAAGCAGGGCACCGCCGACGAACGTGGCGTCATCCGCTTCGACCTGCCCGGGCTCGGTCGCGGAACCACCTACGTCTTCGAGGCCAAGAGTCTCTCCGACGGCAGCACCAAGCGCAGTCCGGAGATCACCACCCTCGGCCAGCACATCTTCAAGGTCGGCAACGCGCCGCTGCTGGTGACCCTGCAGAACGGCGTCAGCGGAGAGACGCTGGCCGGCATCACCATCACCGCCAACGAGCAACTGGCCAGCGGCGAGTCGCGCTGGACCGCCTCGCGCGTCACCGACAGCGCCGGCCGGGCGAGCTTCGATCTCGACGGCCTCGGCAGCGGCCGCACCTATGTCCTCTATGCCAACGTCTACAACGGCGGCACCTCGTGGAGCCGCGCCATCACCCAGACGGGCCCGTTCGTCTTCCGCGTCGGTACGCTGCAGGTACAGGCCGTCAACGGCGCCAGCGGCGCGCCGCTGGCAGCGTACAAGATCTCCGTCTACGAGCTGCTCGCCAGCGGCGAGGAGCGCTGGGCGGCGTCGGGCACCACCGACGCGGCCGGCGTGATTCGGTTCGACGTGCGCTTCGACCTACCGGGCCTGTCCGCCGGGCGCGTCTACCGCCTGAAGGCGAAGAGCACGATCGACGAAGGGTACAAGACCAGTCCCGACATCACCGCCGAGGGCCTCGTCACCTTCGTCGTCGGTAACGCGCCGCTGCGCGTCGCCGTCGTCAACGGCGTCACCGGCACGCCGCTGCCGAACATCAAGGTAACGGCCCGCGAGGTGTTCGCCGACGGCACGACGAGTTGGGTGCGCGAGCGCCAGGCCGACGCCGGCGGCGTCGTGCTGTTCGACCTCGACGGTCTGGGCAGCGGCCGCCGCTACAATCTCTACGCGCGGCCCTACAATGCCGGCAGCGTCACCAGCGACGTCATCGCCGCCAGCGGCGAGGTCTGGTTCCGCGTCGGCACCGTGCCCGTGACGCTGGTCGATGCCGACACCGAGCAGGTGCTGACGAATCGCAAGATCATCGCCTACCACAAGCTCGACAACGGCGAGCGCCTGTGGGTCGGCGAGGGGTACACGGACGCCGGTGGGACGGTGCACTTCGACCTCGCCGGGCTCAGCCAGACCATTGCCACCCAGTTGCCGCCGCCGTCGCGCGCGGCAGAGCGGGTCTACGTCTTCAAGGCGTACGATCCGTTCGGCAACGGCAAGCGCTACTACAGCGGCCTGGTCGAGCGTGAAGGACCGCTGACGATGCGCGTCGACCGCGACGTCGAGCAGCCGATCGATTTCACCGCCCCGACCGTCGCCATTCTCGACCCGCAGAGCGGCGCCAGCGTCGACGCCGAGGGCTTCGCCCTGCTTGGCGCCGCCTCCGACAAGGTGGGCGTCGCCAGCGTCACGGCGACGGTCAGCGATCCGGTCAGGGGCGTTGCCGCCCTGCCGGTCGCATACGTCGCCGCGCAGGGGCAGTGGACCGCGACGCTGACGGCGGCGATGCTGACCGCCGGCGAGACGGTCACGGTGACCGTCACCGCCACCGACCTGGCGCAGAACCGCGCCACGACGACGGCGTCCTACGTCGCCACCGCCGACGCCGCGCCGCCGCAGGTGTCGATCACCGCGCCGACCAACGGCAGCAACGTGCCGCGCTCGGGATTCCTCGCCGGCGGCACGGCCACCGACGACATCGGCGTGCGCAGCCTCGTCGCCACCGTCGACGACGCGCTGCTCGGCCGCACCGTCACGCAGACGCTCGGCGTCGGCCAGGACGGCTCGTGGAGCTTCGCGGTGCTGAGTGGCCAGGTGAGCGAGGGCCGCATCGCCACCCTCACCGTCACCGCCACCGACGCCAAGGGCAATCGGGCCACCGCCAGCGTCTCGCTGCCGGTGGTCGGGGTCGCCTTCCTCGCCCACCACGTCCTCAACCGCATCACCTTCGGCGCCACGCCGGAGGTGCTCGCCGAGGTGCAGCGCACCGGCATCGACGCCTTCATCGCCCAGCAACTGGCGCCGGCGACGATCAACGACGGCCAGATCGCGGCCCTGCTGACCAGCCCGCCGACCACCAAGGCCGAGCTGCAGCGCCAGCAGTTCCTGCGCGCCATCTACAGTCGGCGGCAGTTGCTCGAGGTCCTGACCTGGTTCTGGGACAATCACTTCAACACCGACCTCAACAAGCACCAGACGGTCGCCTACGAGGTGGCGGAGAACGCGCTCTTCCGCGCCCGCGCCTTCGGCCGCTTCCGCGACCTGCTCGACGCGACGGCGAAGAGCCCGGCGATGCTCATCTACCTCGACAACGCCATGAGCCGCGCCGGCGATCCGAACGAGAACTACGCCCGCGAGCTGATGGAGCTCGGCACGCTCGGCGTCGACGGCGGCTACACGCAGACCGACGTCGAGCAGGTGGCGCGCGCCTTCACCGGCTGGACGGTGGTGAGCGGGCAGTTCTTCTTCGACCCGACCAACCACGACGGCGGCGCCAAGGTGGTCCTCGGGCAGACGCTGCCGGCCGGGCGCGGCATCCAGGACGGCGAGCAGGTGCTCGACATCCTCGCCGCGCACCCGTCGACGGCGCGCTTCATCTGCACCAAACTGTCACGCCTGCTGGTCGCGGATCAGCCGCTCGCGAGTCTGGTCGACCGCTGCGCCGCTGAATACCTGGCGCAAGACGGCAGCATCGCCGCGGTGGTGCAGATCCTCCTGCGCTCGCCTGAGTTCGCCGCGCCGGAGGCCTTCCGCGCCAAGGTGCGCACGCCGTTCGAGATGGCGGTCTTCTGGCCGCGCACGCTCGGCGCCACGACCGACGCCAGCGGCCTGCACGCGGCGACCAGCGACATGGGCATGCGCATCTTCGAGAATCCGGTCCCGACCGGCTGGTCGGAGACCGGCGATGACTGGATCAACTCCAACCTGCTGCTGCAGCGCATCCGCCACGCCAACCGGCTGGTGCGCAATCAGATCCCCGGCACCAGCGTCGACCTGCGCGCCTACTTCACGCGCAACTTCCAGGTCACGGCCGACGGCATCGTCGGCTTCCTCCTGCAGCAGCTGTTCTACGGCGAGTTCACCCAGCTCGAATACGACACCGCGGTGGGCGTGCTGACCGACGACGGCGCGCGCCCGTTCTTCATCAACCAGCCCGACGCCGAGGCGCGCCTGCAGCAGATGGTCGGCACCGTCCTCGGCTACCCCGGCGGCCAGTACCAGTGAGCGCCCGCGCGCGGAACGAGACCCAGCCAAGATCGAGGCCCAGATGATCAAACGACGCGACTTTCTCCGCACCCTCGCCGCGGCGGGCGCCAGTACGGCGGCCTTCGCCTTCACCAACCCGCTGCGCCCGCGCATGGCCTTCGCGCAGACCAGCAGCGGCAGGACGCTGGTGGTGGTCTTCCAGCGCGGCGGCTGCGACGGCGTCAATACCGTCATCCCGTATGGCGATCCTGCCTACTACGCCCTGCGCCCGACCATCGCCGTGCCGCCGCCCAACGCCGCCGATCCCGCCGCGGCGCTGGCATTGAACGGATTCGGGGCGCCGAGCGGACTGTTCGGCCTGCACCCGGGGCTCAGCCCGCTGATGCGCCTCTGGGGCGACGGTCGCCTGGCGGTGCTGCCGGCGACGCACTACCCGAACGGCTCGCAGTCGCACTTCGACGGGCAGGAGAATCTCGAGAGCGGCGCCGACAGCGCGACGCTGGACGGCTGGCTCAACCGCCACCTCGTCACCCTGCCGCGTCCCGCCGCCCTGCGCGCCGTCGGCTTCGGCGATGAACTGCCGCACGCGCTGCGCGGCGCGCAGGTGGTGTCGGCGTTCAACGACATCGCCAACTTCCGCCTCGGCCTCGCCGCCGACCAGGAGCAGGCGCTGCTCACCGACCTCAACCGCGTCTACAGCCAGGCGACCAACGACGGCCGCGCCTACCGCTCGCTGGTGCTGGCGCACGGCCGCGCCGTGGTCAACGACCTGGCGGTGCTGAGCGGTATCGACACCACCACCTACCAGCCGGCCAACGGTGCCGCCTATCCGAACTCGAGCTACGGCCGCCAGTTGCGCCAGATCGCGCAACTCATCAAGGAGGACGTCGGTCTCGAGGTGGCGTCGCTCAGCACCGGCGGCTGGGACACGCATTCGAACCAGGGCGCCGGCGAGGTGGCCGGCCAGCAGGCGCGCCGCCACCAGGACTTCGCCGCCGGCATCGCGGCGCTGTACACCGACCTCGGGACGCGCATGGCCGAGGTGACCATCGTCACCATGACCGAGTTCGGCCGCAGCTCGGCCGAGAATGGCAGCATGGGGACCGATCACGGCCATGCCGCGGCGTGGTTCGTCGCCGGCGGCGCCGTGCGCGGCGGGGTGTACGGGGCATGGCCGGGCCTGGCCGACGCGCAGCTGCTGCGCGGTCGCTACCTCGATCACAGCATCGATTTCCGCGACGTCATGGGCGACGTCCTGACGGCGCACCTCGGCAATCCCGACATCTCCACAGTGCTGCCCGGGCATTCCTACCGACCGATCGGCATCGTCTAGGGCGGAGGGCGCGGCTCCGCTTGGCTTGTCGGACCGCCCCACGGCCGGCACACTCCGGGCATGGCCGATCACCCGCATCACCCCGACCACTTCTCGCGGCGCGTGCCCGACGGCGACAACCGCGAGCGCCTGGTCTGCAATTCCTGCGGCTTCATCAGTTACGAGAACCCGAAGGTCGTCGTCGGCGCGGTCTGCACCTGGGGCGAGCGCATCCTGCTCTGCAAGCGGGCGATCATGCCGAGGCGCGGCTACTGGACGCTGCCGGCCGGCTTTCTTGAGGCGTACGAGGCGACGACGGTGGGGGCGGCGCGCGAGGCCTACGAAGAAGCTTACGCGCGTATCGAGATCGATGCGCTGTTGGCGGTGTACAATATTCCGCGCATCAGCCAGGTGCAGGTGATCTACCGGGCTCGGCTGCTCGGCGACGACGTCGCCGCCGGGCCGGAGAGCGAGGCGGTCGGCCTCTTCACCTGGGACGAGATCCCCTGGGACGACCTCGCCTTTCCGAGCGTCCGCTGGGCGCTGCACCACTTCCGCGAGGTGCGCGGCGAGGCCCAGTTCGCGGCGCGGACGAATCCCCGCGGCGAGCACGGGGAGTATTGAGCGGCGCGGAGCGTCAGGGCTGGGGCGCCGGCGATCAGCAGCCGTTCAGCGCCGCGTTGACGGCGGCGATCAGCTCGGCGATCGAGACGCTGCCGTCGCCGTTGCGATCGAATGCCGGACAGGTGCTGGCCGGGGCGTTGCCGAGGGCGATGTTGACGCCGACGATGAGCTCGTTGACCGCGACTTCCCCGTCGCCGCTGCAATCGCCGGGGCAGGGGGCGATGCTGGACGTGGCGGTCGCCGTGGGTTCAGTCGACGGCGTCGCGGTGGCGGTGTCGGAAGGAGTCGCGGTGTCGGTGGCGGTGGGCGCCGGCGAATCGGTCGGGCTGGCCGTCGTGGTGGCCGAGGGGCTCGGCGTCGGCGTGACGGTGGCGGTGTCGAAGGCCGTCGGCGTCGCCGTCGCCGACGGCGTGACGGTGGCGCTCGAGGTCGGGCTGGCGGTGGGCGGGGTTCCGGTGGCGGTCGCCGTCGGCGTCGGCGGCTCGGTACAGACCGGCACCGGCTCGTGGCGGCAGCCGACGGCGGGAAGGCAGGAGTCGGTGCTGCAGACCAGGCCGTCGTCGCAGTCCTCCACCTGACAGAAGAGCGAGCAGGCGAGCCGGCAGCTCATCGGCGGGCCGGCGACCGGGTCGCAGGTTTCGGGGAACTCCACCTGACCGTTGCCGCAGGTCGGGCACGGGGCCAGGCAGGGCGGCGTCGTTGGTCCCCCGGTCGGGCAGGTCGTCAGCGGCAGCACGGTGGCTGCCGGTGCGATGACGCTGCCAGCCAGCACCGGTGAGACGCCGAGGCGATGCAGCAGGCGATTGCGGCCGTTGGTGCCGCTGGGGACGGTGCGCGTGGCGGTGAGCCCGCCCTGGATGCGCAAGACGTTGCGGGCGGTGAGGTTGTGCTCGCCGGCGCCGGGTCCAGAGGCGTCGAGCACCGTGCCGCTGGCGACGGTGACGTTGCAGCCGACGAAGTCGGTCAGGCCTCCCTGGCCGCAGCCGTTCTCCGGGCTGCAACTCGCGGCGGTGGTGACGTCGACAAGGCCGGCGAGGGTCAGCGCGGCGCTGCCGCGCTGGGCGGCGCGGACGCCGATATCGCCGCCCATCGCGCCGCGGCGCTGTCCACTCGCATCGAGCACCGCGGCGACGCTCGCCTGGCGGCCGGCGGTGATCTCGATCTGGCCGCCGGCATCGCCGCCGCTGACGTCGAGGCGTGCGCCATCGAGCGGGTTGGCTTTGCTGGCGTCCCGCACCGATGCGTCGAGGCCTGCGTCGATACAGATGTCGCCGCCGCAGGTCTCGCCGTCCGGACCGCGCGCCTCGATCAACCCGGCCACCTCGATGTTGGCGAGACCGAGCAGCGACACTAGGCCGCCGCCGCCGTCGGGGGAGGCTCCGTTGGCGACGATCTCCGCCTGTGCGTCGACCGTGAGCAGGCCGGCCTCGCCGTCGAGGCAGATCAGGCCGCCGCAGCCGCCGGTCATGAACTCGCCGGCCGCCCCGTTGGCTTCGATGCGGCCGCGGACGATGACGCCGTTGCCGCCGGTGATGTCGACGCAGCCGCCGCTGCCGGCGTCACCGCCGCCGGAGGCGTTGGCACCCTCCATGCGGACGCGGCCGCCGGCGCGCAACTCGAGGAAGCCGCCATCGAGGCCGTCGACCAGCAGGTCGCTGAGCTGATCGATGTTACCGCCGGCGGTGAGGTTGATCTCGCCGCCACCGTCGGAATCGAGGCCGCCGCGCGCCCTGAGGCTGCTGGCGGTGGTGGCGGTGATGCTGCCGGCGGCGGTGATGTCGATCAGGCCGCCGGCCGCGCGGATATTGCTGCCGTTGGACGACAGCAGGCCAAACACCAGGGCGTCGCCACCGGCGCGGATGATGATGTCGCCGCCGCTCAGATTGCCGGAGGCATCGATGCGGCCACGCTCCTTGATCTCGAAGGCGCCAGTCGTCTCGATCTGCACCAGTCCGCCGCGCCCGGCGGCGGCTGAGCCGATGGCGTCGATCAGGCCCGTCGGGCCGATGGTGAAGCGGGCCGCGCGCAGGGTCGCGGCGCGCGACCCGACATTCAGGCGGCCGCTGAGGGTGACGTTGCGGGCGCCGAAGTCGAAGGTGCAGCCGCCGATGTCGACCAGATACGTGCCGGTGATGGTGCACGTGACCGCTCCGCAGCCCGGTTCGGCGGCGATGATCGCTGCGGCGTTGCAGACGGCCCCGGCCGCAGCGGGGGCGGCGAGCACCAGGGCGACGAGCAGGTAGGCGGGCGGGCGGACGGAGCACATGCGACGATCACCGTAGACATATCGCCTGCGCACCGCGAACGCACCCGAAATTTGTCGGCACCGTCGGTCCAGAGGCGCTTGCATTTGCGGCGGTGAGCGGTGAGGATTCGCGGCGACGGTTCTTACGCATGGTTTCCCGCGTCATCGGCATGGTGCTCGGCGTCGGCGCGGTCGGCGCGCTGGTGGGAGCGCTGATGTTCGGCCTCCAGCCGGAGGCCCAGGAGCCCGTGCCGGCGGCAGACGACGTCTCGGCCAGCGAGCTGCAGATGTACATCGACGTGTACGCAGAATTGCAGGGGGACCACGCCGTGACGCTCGATCAGGCGTTGGCCAGACGGAGCATGCCGCTGAGCGAGTTCCGCGCCATCGAGCGCCGCGTCCAGAAGCAGGAACGCCTGGTGCGCAAGGTGCGCGAGGCGTTGCTGGCGCAGGCGAAGGCGCGCGGCGAGCAGTTGCCGGCGGTGGCCGTGAAGCCGGTGCCGGCGGCGCCGGCACGATGAATGGTGGGCGCGGCTGCCGCCGCACCGCAGCCATGACAGCGCGGCTGCCGCCGTGCCCTGCATGGCTTGCACTGCACGAACCCGCATGACAGCTTCGCCGCTACCCGGCTCCAGCCGGGCAGTCGAGGAGGACGCGATGGCAGACGAGCACCAGGACGACGGTCCGATCGACGCCCAGGAGGTTTTGCAGACGCTCGAGGACGTGCGGAGCCGGCTGCGGACGACGATATGGGCGTTGCACGGCATGCACCAGGACGTCTCCGCGCTCACCGTCGACGACCTCACCGACCTCGAGCACCTGCTCACCGAGACGCTCGACCACCTGCTGTCGCCAGCCTATGAGGCGGTCAGCCAGATGATCGGTGCCACCTCCGGCGGCGCCGTCACGACGCACTGAGGCGGGCGGCCATGGCGGGCGTCTGGTTCGTGCGCCGCCTCGGCGGGCAGTGGATTGCCCCCGGCGGCGTCGCGGCGGTGGAGATGCCGTTCGCCGACCTGGTGTTCCCGCTCGACATCGGCACCCACCGCCTGATGACCGGTGAGCGCGTCGTGCCCGCCACGGAGCTGCCGGCTGAGGCGCCGGAGGCCCTGCAGCGGGTCTTCGTCGCCGTCGACGGCGCCGATCTCGACGGCCTCCTGTTCACCGGCTACGAGCCGGGGCTCTACGACTCGCCGTACTCGCCGC
>JANNRA010000052.1:0-1597 GCA_031401035.1 bacterium
GGAGCAGCCGACCAGATCGCTCAGGCCGGGGCGCCCATTACGGCCTTGACCTCGAGGAACTCCTCGAAGCCGAAGTCGCCCCACTCGCGGCCGTTGCCGGACTGCTTGTAGCCGCCGAACGGCGCCGCGAAGTCCGCCATCGCGCCGTTCAGGTGCACGTTGCCGGTGCGCAGGCGCGCCGCGACGCGCAGCGCGTGCGCCGGGTCGCCGGACTGCACGTAGCCCGACAGCCCGTACGGCGTGTCGTTGGCAATGTGGATCGCCTCCTCCTCGGTGTCGTAGGGGAGGATGCACAGCACCGGGCCGAAGATCTCCTCGCGCGCCACCGTCATGTCGTTGCGCACGCCGGCAAACACCGTCGGCTTCACGTAGTAGCCCTGCTCGTGGCCGCTCGGCTTGCCGGGGCCGCCGGCGACCAGCTCGGCGCCTTCCTTGATGCCGGCGTTGATCAGGCCCTGGATCTTCTCGAACTGCGCCGCGCTGACCACCGGGCCGATCGAGCCTGGATCGTTGCCGACGCCCTGCGCCGCGGCGGCGGCCTGGGCCACCTTGACCGCCTCGGCGTGCTTGGCGCGCGGCACGAGCATGCGCGTCGGCGCGTTGCACGACTGGCCGCTGTTGACGAAGCACGCGCGCACGCCGTTCTGTACCGCGCGCTCCAGGTCGGCGTCGTCGAGGATGATGTTGGCCGACTTGCCGCCCAGCTCCTGGGCGACGCGCTTGACGGTGTCGGCAGCCGCCTTGGCCACCTGCACGCCGGCGCGCGTCGAGCCGGTGAACGACATCATGTCGATGCCCGGGTGCGCGGCGAGCGCCGCACCGACGCTCGGGCCGTCGCCGTTGACCAGGTTGAAGACGCCCTTGGGGACGCCGGCGTCGTGCAGGATCTCCGCCATCAGCAGGCCGCTCAGCGGCGCGATCTCGCTCGGCTTCAGCACCATGGTGCAGCCGGCGGCCAGGGCCGGCGCGACCTTGCAGGCGATCTGGTTGATCGGCCAGTTCCACGGTGTGATGAAGCCGCAGACGCCGACCGGTTCGCGCAGGATGCGCGTCTTGCCGCGCTGTTCCTCGAAGGCGTAGGTGCGCAGGATCTCCAGCGCCTGGGCGAAATGCGCCATCGCCGACGGCGCCTGCGCCGCCTGGGCGAGCCATTCGGGCGCGCCCATCTCGAGGTGGATGACCTCGGCCATCTCGCCGATGCGGGCGCCGTAGCCGGCGATGATGCGTTCGAGCAGCGCGATGCGCTCCTCGCGCGTCGTGCGGCTGAAGGTCTCGAAGGCGGTGCGCGCGGCGGCGACGGCCTTGTCGACGTCGGCGGCGCTGCCGAGGCTGATGCGGGCGATGGGCTGTTCGGTGGCGGGATCGATGACCTCGAGCGTCTTCGCCTGCACCGGATCGACCCAGTGGCCGTCGATGTAGAACTTGAGATTTTCACGCATGGGGGAGTCCTCCTGTGATCCTCCTCTCTTGCCTGTCGCCGCGTCCGCGTCAACGAATGGCGTCATCGCGCTGCGCTGCGGGCGAGACGCCCGCGGTCCCGGCTGGGGAACTCGAGGCCAGTCCTGCTTGGGGGCTGCCGGCTGGGACCGCGGGCGTC
>JANNRA010000053.1:0-3625 GCA_031401035.1 bacterium
CCATCTGTTCGCTTCTCCCGCACGCATCGTCGGCAAGGCGCGTCGCTGCTATGCCCCGCGCGGCCGACGCTTGTCAACAAAGCCCGCCGCGGCACGCGCTGCGCTGCGGGCGAGACGCCCGCGGTCCCGGCTGGGGGACTCAAGGAGCGCTGAAGGCCGAGTGAGCTCGCCGCTCAGTGCGTCCGGCGCCGGCGCAGCAGGGTGGCCCCGCCGATCGCGGCGAGGATGCCGACCAACCCCACCAGACTGACGGGCGACAGCGCCGGCGCCAGCGCCGGCGGGGCGGCGCAGACGCCGTTGACGCAGGACAGCCCCGCCGCGCACGCATCCGCGAGCCGATCGCAGGCGCCACCGAGGGGGATCTCAGGGACGCATTCGCAGTGCACGGAATGACCGTTTCCTGCGGTGGTGGCGTCGTCGGTGAGGATCGGTTCGACGCAGACGGTCGAGGCCGGGCACTGGCCGTCGCACGCCGGGGCACTGCCGCCGCACAGCACCGGGCACTCGACCATGCTGCAATCGGTGCCGATCGGCTCCGACACGCCGCCCAGCGTCGCCTCGCAGGTAAATCCGCTTACAAACTGGCAGGTGCCGTTCGCCAGACAGCAGGCAGAAGACGGCTGCGCTCGTGCTTCACCGACCGCGATGACCGACAGAGCGGCAGTGGCGGCGATCGCGACCGCGATCAGATTCAACCTATGTAGCATGTGAGAAACTCCCTTCGGTTCGCTATTCCTGTACGCATCGTCCGCAACGCGCTTCGCCCCTATGGGCCGCGCGGCCGCCGCGTGTCAATCAGGCGCGCCGCGTCGCGCGCTGCGCTGCGGGCGAGACGTCGGCGGTCCCGGCTGGCGAACTCGATGCGGCCCCCGACGTCCGGACGGGCCGGGTGTCTACTCCGGACCGCGCCGCCGCGCGCCGCTCACGTACCGCTCCAGCAGAGCAGCGCGATCAGGCCCTCGAAGGCGATACCGCCGAGATTCTGGCCGGAGCGGCTGCCGTCGACGAGCACCGACAGCAGCCGCCCGGCGGCGGCGCCGGCCCAGGCCACGGCGAGGACGCCGAAGACCAGCGGCGTCTGCGCCCACAGCGCGTAGGCGCCGAGGGCGAAGAAGAAGCCGCCGTAGGTGGCGCGGATCTCCGAGACGCCGACCAGACCCTTGGGCTCGATGCTGGTAAATGCCGCCGCGGCCGCCGGTCGGAGAAGCCCCATGAGGCCGAGGCCGAAGGTGGTGAGCGCGCCGATGGTCGCCAGCATCACGCTCAGCCCCCTGCCAGCGCGTCGGCGGCGGCGCGGCCCACCGCCGGCAGGCCGTGCGGGTCGAGCAGACCGACCTGGACCAGCACCGCGGCCTGGTCGAAGTAGATCCGTTCGGCGGCGATCTGGTCGCCGGCGAACTCGATCACCGCGACGAGCGGGAAGGCGACCGCCCGCCCGCTCGGCGGCACGTCCGGCAGCAGCCAGGGCATGACGATGGTGTGCGTGAAGCGATGCAGCAGCTGGTCGACGATGACGCGCTCGCCAATGACGCGGCCGATCAACTCGGAGTGCGTATCGGGTGGGTGGGCGTGCAGGAAGTCCTCCTCGTAGAAGCGCCGCAGCGCCGCCGCGCCGCGCGCGCCGGTCATCGACCCGACGTGCAGGACGGACGGCTCGGCGGTCATCGTCGCCATCGTCGCGGCGATGTCATGGGTGACGAACTCGGCCTGCAGGTGGGCCTCCCAGGTGCGCAGCATGGCTGCCTGCGCGGGCGTGGCGGGGAGCTGGATCGACATCAGAGGCCCGTCACTGGCGCAGACGGTCCATCTCGAGTGCCACCTGTTCGTCTTCGCGCATCAGCGCCTCGGCATCGACGTCGGCGAATCCGATGATGCCCATCTCGGCATAGGCGTGCCGGATCTTCGGCCCCCACAGGCCGATGTCCTTGATGGTCGGCACGATGCGCGTGAAGAGCCGGCTACGGAACGCCCGCATCTCCGGCGAGGCATCGACGTAGGCGATGCACTCCGACGCCGGCAGGCCGATGGTCTCCCAGACCTCCTCGGCGAGGAAGCGATCGCGCATGAGGTAGCAGGCCTCGACGACAAACTCCTCGCGCTCGTCGCGCTCTGCCTGCGTCAGCTGCGGGTAGTAGTCGCGCAGCGCCAGGCGGCCGAAGGCGACGTGGCGCGCCTCGTCCTGCATCACATACGCGTTCACCGCGCGCGCCAGCGGGTTCTTCGCCTGGTCGCGGATCGAGGCGAAGGCGGCCAGCGCCAGACCCTCGATGAGTACCTGCATGCCGAGGTAGGTCATGTCCCAGCGCGAGTCGCTCAAGACGTCGCCGAGCAGGCGCTTGAGCGTCGGGGTGATCGGATAGGCGAGTTCGAACTTCTCGTGCAACAGGCGCGCGTAGGTCTCGACGTGGCGCGCCTCGTCCATCACCTGCGTCGCGGCGTAGTACTTGGCGTCGACGCTCGGCACCTGCTGGACGATCTTCGCCGTGCAGATCAGCGCGCCCTGCTCGCCGTGCAGAAACTGCGACAGCTGCCAGGCCTGCTGGTGCCGGCGTACGTTCGCCTTCTCCTGCTTGGTGAGCCGGCGCCAGATGTCGGACCCAAAGATGCTCACCGACTCATCCGGCAGCTCCTGCGGATTCTCGGGGTCGAGATCCTGCGACCAGTCGATGCGCGTGCTGGTATTCCACTGCAGGTTCTTGCCCTTCTCGTAGAGCGTCATCAGGGCGGCCCGCCCCTCGTCGTATTCCCACTTGAAGCTGGTGTCGAAACTGCCGGCGACGTTCCAGATCGTCTCGTCGGGCGGACGGGCGTAGCGGCTCGCGGTCGTCATGGCGTGCTTGTAGTGCGGACCGGGTCCCCGTGGCTATGGGAAAGGCGGGCGAGTCGCCTGCCTCACCGGAAGACTCAGCGCCAGAGCCCGACCCAGTTCGTCGCCAGCGGCCCGTATGACAACGGCGCGATGTACACCGGTGCCAGCGCCAGCCCGGTCAGCGCCACCGCGATGCCGAGCACCGCCGCGCCGCGCCGTGCCGCCGGCAGGCGCGCCGCGACGAGCCAGGCGCCGAGGTACAGCAGGCCGGCATACCCCGCCGCCTGGGCGGTGAAGAGCATGGCGATGAGGCGCGTCGTAAACGTCGGGTCGGTGATCGCCAGCGGCACCGTCACCGCCGCCAGGCCGAACAACTGGACGGCCGGGATGCGCCCGCTCTCGACCATGAAGTAGGGCAGCGGCAAAGCCAGGCAGGCGAGGACCCAGAGCAGCCAGCGTGCGACGCGGAGCGACATGGCTGCCCCTAGCGCCCGGCGCGCAGCTCGTCGAGCGCCGCCGCCACCGCCGCCTCGGCGCGCGCTGCCAGCAGCCCCTCGCGCACCGCGGCGCGGACGCCGGCCAGCGGCGGCGTCTCGGCCGGGTGCCGCGCCTCGACGCGCAGCAGGTGCAGGCCGTAGCGCGACGGCACCGGTTCGCTCCAGGCGCCGAGCGGCACGGCGAACGCCGCGGCGGCCAGCGGCGCGCCGAGCAGCCCCTCGAGCTCGGCGGCGGTCATCAGCGGCAGCGCCGTGGGCACCGGCAGCGCGTCGCCGGCGACCGCCGCGCCGCCGAGCAGGCGCGCCCGCAGGCGGCGCG
>JANNRA010000054.1:0-8993 GCA_031401035.1 bacterium
GTGGCAGCGCTCGCCGGATCCGGAAGGACGAAGGATAACTTGGTGACCATCCGGCTCGCCGGATGCGCACGAATAGGAGAGTGGTCCCTCCGCGCCGGCTCGTTCCCGCTGCCGATCCCACGGATCGACGGCGCCGCCCGCCTGCGCCTACCGCACCGCTCCTGCACGCGCTGCTTGACTCCGTTCCTCATAGGAGAGGGGACCCATGCGAGCAGTACGGTGCATGCCAAGGTCCCCTCACCCGCAGGCAGAGGGTCAGGGTGAGGGGATCTCGACGTCGCCTCGACTTACAACTCCGCCTCGTCCGGGTAGCACCAGCCCCAGTTCTCGCCCGGCTCGAGCGAGCGCATGATCGGGTGCTGCGTCTCCTGCCAGTGCGCCGTGGCGTGCCGGCCGGGCGACGAATCGCAGCAGCCGACGTGGCCGCAGCTCAGGCACAGGCGCAGATGGATCCAGCGGGTGCCGTCGCGCAGGCAGGTGGCGCAGCCGGGCGTGCGCGGGCGCACCGCATTGATGCGGTCGAGGTGGCCGCAGGCGGCGCCGGGACGCGGCGTCAGCCCGATCGGCTGTGTCGTGTCGATGCGCCGGCGCTCGGCGGCACCGGCCAGCGCGGCGGTTTCGGCCTCGCTCAACGAGCCGACGCGGAACAGCGGCGCCGCCGCGGCGAAGGCGTTGGCGGAGCCGGCGAGCAGCAGCTCGTCGCCGGCCGCGAGCGGCACCGACGGGTCGGGTTCCGCGAGCGTCGTCTCGCCGCGGCGCAGCGCCTCGACGCGCAATGCGAAGCGGGCGTCGAGGTCGAGCTCGCCGATCGTCTGGCCGGCCGCCGGCGCGCCGCGGCGCACCAGGACGGCGCGGCGGTCGAGGCAGTCCGGGCCGAGCGAACACTCGGCGACGGGCGCGTCCGGCTGCCCGAGGCTGCGCAGCGCCGCGTAGCCGGCGGCGCGAATGGTCTCTTCGTTGCCGGCGATCTCGTCGGCGCCGATGTTGTAGGTGCGCATGACGTCGGTGAACAGTTGTACGACGCTCTCCAGTTCCTCGGCGACGACGCGATCGACGCCGACCTCGGCGAGCGGCTCGACCTCGGCGATCCACGCCGTGCGCACCAGGATGCGCATGGTCGGATTGACGGTGCGCGCGACGGCGGCGATGCGGCGCGCCGTGCCGGGGTCGTCGTCGGCGATGATCAGCATCTTCGCCCGCTCGACGCCGGCGAGGTGCAGCGTGTGCAGCTTGGTGGCGTCGCCGCGCAGCACCGGCAGGCCGTCGGCCTCCGCCTCGTTGGCGCCGACCGGACTGAGGGTCGTGATCACGTAGGGGATGTTCGAGCCGTGCAGGACGCGCACCAGGCGCCGCGCCGCCTCGCCGTAGCCGGCGACGACGACGTGATTCTCGAACGACGCGTGCGGTGTCGCCGCCTGCGCCGGCGCCGCGGCGATGGCGCGATCGCTCTGGCTGCGCTCGACGCGGCGCCCGAAGGCGACGCCGAGCGAGGTCAGCAGCGGCGTCGCGACCATCAGCAGCACCGTCGAGGCGATGAACACCTGCGACCCGTCGGCGCCCATGCCCGCCGGCGTCAGGCCGAGCCCGCGCCCGGCGCGCTCGAGCACGAAGGAGAACTCGCCGACCTGCGCCAGCATCAGCCCCGAAGCGGCGGCCACCGGCAGCGGATAGCCAAGCGCGCGCACGCTCGCCGCCGTACTGACGACCTTGATCGCCAGGACGATGCCGACGGCGAGCAGCACCAGCGGCAGGTTGGCGACCAGAAAGCCGAGGTCGAGCAGCATGCCGACCGAGACGAAGAAGGCGGCGCTGAAGAGGATCTGCAACGGCAGGATCTCGCCCAGAGCGTGCTCGCTGAAGCGGCTCTCACTGACCACCAGGCCGGCGAGGAAGGCGCCGAGCGAGAGGCTGACGCCGGCGAGGTTGGTCAACCAGGCGGTGCCGAAGCAGATGGCGATGACCGCCAGCAGGAACAGCTCCGGGGAGCAGGTCTTCGCCACCTGCTCGAGCACCACCGGCATGACGCGCCGAGCAACGACCAGCACCGCGACGATGATCGCCGCCGCCTTGCCGAGCGCCCACAGGATGGCGCCGCTCGAGCCGCCGCCGCCGGCCAGCATCGGCACCAGCAGCACCATGACGATGACCGCCAGGTCCTGGAAGATCAGCAGCCCGAGCGCCACCTGGCCGTGCGCGGCGCTGGTCTCGAGCCGGTCGGCGAGCAGCTTGAGGACGATGGCGGTCGAGCTCAAGGCCACCAGGAAGCCGGTGAACAGACCGGCCCGCCACTCGACGCCGAGGAACCACAGCAGCGCCATCATGCCGAGCGACGCGGAGACGACCTGCAGGCCGCCGCCGACGAAGATCAGGCGCTTGATGCGCGCCAGCTTCTCGAGGCTGAACTCAATGCCGATGGTGTAGAGGAGGAACATGACGCCGACCTCGGCCGCGGCGTCGACCATCGCCTGGTCGCGCACCAGGCCGATCCCGTGCGGGCCGATGATGACGCCGGCAACGAGAAAGCCGACGATCGGCACCAGGCCGATGCGGAAACAGGCATAGGCGATCAGCGCCGCCGCGACGATCAGCGCGACGGCTTCGGCAATGACATCGTGCGGCATCTGGAGTGCGGCGCGTCAGCGCCGCTCGGCCTCGGCGCCGCGTGAGCGGCGCGCACGCGCCGCGGCGGCACAGCGGCGCTGACGCGCCGCACTCCACATCAGATCCTCCCGACCATGCCGAGATGGGCGAAGCCGCGCACGTTCACCGAGTGCACGCGCGCGCTGGTCGCCATGTCGATCTCGAAGTCCGGCAACCGGCGCCAGATCTCCTCCAGCGCCACGCGCCCCTCCAGCCGCGCCAGCGAGGCGCCGAGGCAGAAGTGCGTGCCGTGCCCGAAGGCCAGGGTGTGCGTCGTGTCGCGCAGCAGGTCGTAGCGCTCGGCGTCCGCGAACACCGATTCGTCGCGGTTGGCGGAGCCGACCAGCAGCACGATCATGTCGCCGGCGCGCATGGCTTGGCCGTGCAGCTCGGTGTCGACGGTGAGCAGCCGTGCCAACGCCTGCGTCGAGTTGTCGTAGCGCGCCGTCTCCTCCACCCATTGCGCGATGCGGCTCGGGTCCTCGCGCAGCCGCTGCCGCTGCTCGGGGTTGCGCCACAGCCAGTACAGCGCGTTGCCGAGCAGCTTGGTGGTGGTCTCGCTGCCGGCGATGACCATCAGGAACAGGAAGCCCATGATCTCCTGCTCGGTGAGCCGGTCGCCGTCGACCTCGGCCACCAGCAGGGCGCTGAGCAGATCGTCGCCTGGCCGCGCCCGCCGCTCGCCGATGGTGCGGCCGAAGTAGCGCATCATTTCCATCGCCGCGACGCCGGCCGCCGGCGGCCGACCGGTGACGCCCTGCTCGCGATGCACGACGGTGTCGGCCCAGCCGCGCAGCGTGTCGCGGTCCGCGCGCGGCAGGTCGAGCAGGTCGCTGATGACGTCCATCGGCAGCTTGCCGGCGAAATCGTCGATGGCGTCCCAGCGCTCGCGCCCGGCACAGGCCTCGAGGTGCTCGACGGCGATGGCGCGGATGCGCGGCTCCAACGCGGCGACGCGGCGCAGGGTGAAGCCGCGCGACACCAGGGCGCGCAGGCGATCATGGCGCGGCGGATCCATGGCGAGGAACGAGGCGCCGCGCTCCGCCTCGGGCGAGAAGGCGTCGGGATCGAGCGCCACGCCGTGCTTGTTCGAGTAGCGCGCCGCGTCGCGAAAGGCCGCCTTGACGTCGGCATGGCGCGACAGCGCCCAGAAGCCGAGCCGCGGACTGCGGTACGCCGGCGCCTCGGCGCGCAGGCGCGTGTAGGTCGGATAGGGGTCCTCGTGCATGGCGTAATCGAACGGATCGAAGGCCAGCGGCGGCACAGCGGCGGTCATTTCGGTGGGGTCACTTCGGCGCCAGTGGCGCGTCGCGCTCGGCGCGCAACTGGCGCACCACCTGGCTCGCCAGGGCGGCGCCGGGCCAGCCGGCGTAGTGGGCGACGTGCAGGATCAGCTCGTCGATCTCGACGTCGGTGAGCTGCTGCTGGCGCATGGTGGCGCCGAAGTGGATGCGCAGGATGCTCTCGTTGCCGTGCGCGATGAGCAGCGGCAGGGTCGCCAGGCGGCGGTCGCGCAGCGACAGCCCGGGGCGCGACCAGATATCGGCGAAGAGATGATCGAGCGTTACCTCGACGAAGGGATCGGGCGTCGCCGGCGGCGCCGGCATGCCCATCACCTGCTCAAACTGGGCTCGTCCGCGCGCCCGCCGCTCGCTCATCCGTCGTCTCCTTCGACGCCGTAGATGCGCGCCAACAGCGGCAGGGCGGCCTCGGCCGCCGGCAGCGCCACGCCGTACTCGGCGGCGAGGGCGCGGGCGGCGTTGAGGTCCTTCTCGCCGATGGCGACGAAGCCGCGCATCTGGGCCCGGAACGGCGCCGCGGCGCGCTCGGCGGCGGGACGCCGGTAGAGGCCGAGGAAGCGCCGCGTCGAGGCGCCGATGACGCCGGAGGCGCTGGTGACCTGCTCGATCACCGCCGGGGCGACGCCGGCGGCGCGCGCCAGCTCCATCGCCTCGAAGGCGGCGGTCCAGGCGACGTACTGCATGATCTGGTTGCACGCCTTGGCAACGCAGCCGCTGCCGAGCGGTCCGGTATGCACGATCGTGCCGGCGAAGCAGTCGAGCAGCGGCCGCGCCCGCGCCACCGCGTCGTCGCTACCGCCGACCATCACCGTCAGCGTCCCGTCGTCGGCGCTCATCGCCCCGCCCGAGACGGCGGCGTCGACCAGCGCCACGCCGCGCGCCGCCGCCGCCGCGCCGAGCGTCAGCACGGTGCTGCGCTGCACCGTGCTGTGCACGGCGATCACCGCCCCGGCGGCGGCGCCGGCGAGGATGCCGTCGGCGCCGAGCACGACGGCGGTCAGATCGGCATCGTCGCGCACGCAGACGCCGATGACGTCGCTCGCCGCCGCCACCGCCGCGGCGGACGCCGCCGCATGCGCGCCGCATTCGACCAGCGCCCGCACCGGCGCCGCCGCCAGGTCGTGGACGGTCGGCGCCAAGCCAGCCGCGGCGATGCGCCGCGCCATCGGCAGCCCGATGTTGCCCAGCCCGATGAACCCCAGACGCGGCGCCATGCCGCCGGTCGTAGCAGCGCCCCGCCGGTGAGGCCAGCAGGGGGACGGGGCGGCGCCCTCCAATTCGGCCGACAACTGCGCTACAGCCGGCGCATGTCCGCCACCGACGCCGGCCGCGCCTGGCTGGCCCTGCTCGACCTGCTGCGCGACGCCGACCAGACCTTCCTCGACGGGCCGCGCGGCGAGATGGACGGGCTCGGCATCGCCGCAGGGTATCGCCATCTCACGCACCTGCTCTCCTACGCCTTCGACCTCTACCTCGAGGCCGATGCCGAGCGCCCGGTCTTCACCGCACTCGCCAGTCCGACGCGCAAGATCCTCGGCGACAACGTCGATTCGCGCTACTTCTTCGCGCCGCTGCGCGGCGACCGCCGCTACCGCATCCGCGGCCGCCGCGGCGACGAGGCCTACCTCGCCTTCTGCGTCTACGGCGGCCCGCCCGACGGCGCCTGGTCGACGCGCGTCATCGCCAACCGCTCGCAGCGCGACTTCGCCTGCGACGCCGACGGCCGCTTCGAGCTGCTGCTGGCCCCCGACGCCGCCGGCCCCGGCGCCATCCGCCTCGAAGCCGACGCCGTCTGCGTCATCACGCGCGAGTACTACTCGGATCGCGCCAGTGCCCGCCCGGCCGAGTTCGTCATCGAGGCGCTCGACCCGCCCGGCGCGCCGCCGCCGCTCGACGACGCCGCCCTCGCCCACCGCCTGCGCGCCGTCGCGACCTTCGTGCGCGAGACCATCCAGTTCACTCCCCTGCCCGCCGGACTGCCGCCCAACCTGCTCGGCCCGGCGATGGCGTGGAACCCGCACCAGCCCGGCTGGGGCACGCCAGACAACGTGTACTCCCTCGGGCTCTTCCGCCTCGAGCCCGACGAGGTGCTGCTCATCGAGGGGCGCTCGCCGCCGTGCACCTACTGGGGCGCGCAGGTGTGGAACCGCTACATGCAGTCGCTGGACTACCGCTACCACCGCGTCTCGCTGAACCACGCCCAGGTGCAACTCGAAGCGGACGGGTCGTTTCGCCTCGCGGTGGCGCCGCGCGACCCGGGCCTGCCGAACTGGATCTCCACCGCCGGCCTCCGCGAAGGTCTCGTCTTCTGCCGCTGGCTGCAGGCCGGCACGCTGCCGGAGCAGCCGACGACGCGCGTCGTGCGCAGCGGCTGAGCGCGCGGGTTGCGGCAGTACACGGCCTTGAAGGCCCAGCAGATTCAGTCTACCAGTCACGCCGTGTCTGACCCCGCGATACACTGCGTTTCCCGCAGCCCCGGGTGGATCAGGCCCGCAGTCTGATTGGCGTTCGGCAGCCGTCGATGCGTGTCACGGAGATCCTCATTCTGACGCTGCTGGCCGCCCTACCGTTTGAGTCGACGGGCTGCGCTCCGGCACCGTCGGTGCCGGAGGGAACGACAGCGGATTACCTGCTGATCGAGAAATCGGCGCGCCGGCTCACGTTGTACACCAAGGGGGCACCACTGAAGTCGTATCAGGTCGCCCTCGGACGGGAGCCAGAGGGACCGAAGGTGCGGGAAGGCGACAACCGCACGCCCGAAGGCACGTACTCGATCGACGGCCGCAAGCATGACAGCGGCTACCATCGGGCGCTGCATGTGTCCTATCCGAGCGCGCACGACCAAGAACGCGCGAAGCAACTGCGTGTCGCACCTGGCGGAGACATCATGATTCATGGAATCCGGAACGGCTTCGGGTGGATCGGCCCCCTTCACCGCACCGTGGATTGGACGCGCGGCTGCATCGCCGTCACAGACTCGGAGATCGAGGAGATCTGGCGTATCGTTCCGGATGGTGTTCCAGTTGAGATTCGTCCATGAAGGTGTCCCTCACTTCCGGGCGCAGCCGACGCGGGCGAGCGGCCCGCGCGGCTGACCGCTCGCGTCAGGCGCATCACGACCGCCGCAGGAGTGGGGATCCCCAGTAACCGCCGGACCTGACGTCGACGGGCCACTTTCAGCCCGCTGCAATCGCGCTGCATGCCAGTGCCCTACCAAGGAATGACCTCGACATGATCACCGGCGCCATTAAGTCCCAAGTCGACCAGATCTGGAACGCCTTCTGGTCGGGCGGCATCTCCAACCCGTTGGAGGTGATGGAGCAGATCACCTACCTGCTCTTCCTGCGCCGCCTCGACGACCTGCACACGCTCGAGGAGAACAAGTCCGCCCGGCTCAAGGTCCCGATGGCGCGCCGCGTCTTCCCTGAAGGCAAGGACGGCATCGGCAAGAACGGCGGCCTCGCCTACAATGACCTGCGCTGGTCGCGCTTCAAGCACCAGGCGCCGGCGGAAATGTACGCCGTCGTCGGCGAGCACGTCTTCCCGTTCCTGCGCACACTGGGCGGCGACGACTCGAACTACGCGAAGCACATGGAAGGCGCCCGCCTCACCATCCCCACGCCGGCGCTGCTGGCGAAGGTGGTGGACCTGCTCGACGGCGTGCCGATGGAGGACCGCGACACCAAGGGCGACCTCTACGAGTACATGCTCGGCAAGATCGCCAGCGCCGGGCAGAACGGCCAGTTCCGCACGCCGCGCCACATCATCCGCCTGATGGTGGAGATGACGGCGCCGCAGCCGACCGATCTCATCTGCGACCCGGCCTGCGGCACGGCGGGCTTCCTGGTGACGGCGGGCGAGTACCTACGCGAGCACCACCCGAACCTGCTGCTCGACGCCACGCTGCGCGAGCACTTCCACCAGCGCATGTTCCACGGCTTCGACTTCGACAACACCATGCTGCGCATCGGCAGCATGAACATGCTCCTGCACGGGGTGGAGAACCCGGACATCCGCTACCGCGACTCGCTGGCGCAGGACCACGCGGCGGACGAAGAGGCCTACACGCTGGTGCTCGCCAATCCGCCCTTCGCCGGCAGCCTTGACTACGAGAACACCGCCAAGGACCTGCTCTCGATCGTCAAGACCAAGAAGACCGAGCTGCTCTTCCTCGCGCTCTTCCTGCGCCTCTTGAAGCCTGGCGGCCGCGCCGCGGTGATCGTGCCCGACGGCGTGCTGTTCGGCTCCAGCAAGGCTCACAAGGAACTGCGGCGCCTGCTGGTGGAAGAGCAGAAGCTCGACGCCGTGGTGTCGCTGCCCGGCGGCGTGTTCAAGCCCTACGCGGGCGTCTCCACCGCGATCCTCTTCTTCACCAAGACCAACTCCGGCGGCACTGACCGGGTGTGGTTCTACGACGTCGACGCCGACGGCTGGAGCCTCGACGACAAGCGCACGCCGCTGCTGTCCGAGGACAAGCTCGGCCCAGCGCCGCGCACCGCGCTGAGTGCGGACGAGCACACCAAGAACAACCTGCCCGACGTGCTGGCGCGCTGGGCGCAGCGCGATGGTGCCGAGCGCGAGCGGGCGCGCACCGCGCAGAGCTTCTGCGTGCCCAAGGCCGACATCGCCGCGCAGGGCTACGACCTCTCGCTCAACCGCTACAAGGAAGTGGTGCACGAGACGATCGAGCACCGCGCGCCGAAGGACATCCTTGCCGACCTCGCCAAGCTGGAGGAGGAGATCCAGCGGGGGATGAAGGAGCTGGAGGGAATGCTCGGATGACAGAGTGGACAAGGGTGCGGTTCTCAGACGCAGTTCAGTCTCGTGGATCCGGGGGCGATGGACTCCCCCAGAGTCAGTGGGCGGAGCACGGCAAGTATCCGGTGATTGGACAAGGTTCCGAGTTCATTGAAGGCTGGACCAATCGGGATGATCTTGTAGTCACGCCCAAACCAGCCGTCGTTCTCTACGGAGGCCATACTCGCCGAGCAAAGTTTGTGGACCGCCCGTTTGTTCCCGGCCCCAACGTAAAGATCCTCGAGCCGGGAGACT
>JANNRA010000055.1:0-19193 GCA_031401035.1 bacterium
GGTCCAGCGCGACGCGGCGCCGCGCGGCGGCGGCCCCCCGGCCGGCGGCTGAGCCGCCGGCCGGGGGTGGCGGCGACACCCGCCCTACTGGCAGCGGATGCGCAGGCCGGCGGAGATATCGCCGAGGGCCGAGCCGAAGAAGTTGACCAGGCCGACGGCGTTGACCCCGGTGGCGGTGCTGGCATCGAGGGTCCCGCAACCGACGGGACTGCCGCTCTGGTCGTTGACGTTGGGCGCCGCCGGCACCTGCGACGCGGGCGTGAAGTTGGCGTCGACGATGAGCCCGGTGGCGCGCGTCGTCGTCAACGGAATGCACGACTCGCCGACATTGATGCGCACGTCGACGCCGTCGCACGGCGGCAGGTTCTCCACTACCAGATTGGCGCGCAGGCGGCACTGCAGGTCGCCGGGGTCGCCGGCCCCGTGCGCGGCGCCGTCGAGACAGCCGCACTGGCAGATGTTGTTCTGCGACGGCTGCACCGGCTCGGGGCCGTTGCAGGCGCCGTTCCCCGCCATCGCACAGGCGGCGTCGGTAGTGCACAGCTGCGCCACCGGCCCGGAGCATCTGCCGGTGCAGGCGGCGGCAAAGAACTGCGCCGGGCCGCCGCAGGCGGTGGCGCAGGCGGCGGCGCAGGCCGCGTTGCTGGCGCAGGCGCCGATGTTGCCGTCCGAGATCAGGTCGGCGCCGAGCGCCGCACCGGCCCCGGGCCGCAGTGCCGCGCGCCGACCGGGCACGGCCCGCCCGGCGTGATGCAGACGAAGCCGATCGACGGAATGTTGACCGGCGACAGCGTCTGCACCGCGCAGGTCGCCTGGCCGGTCGGCCCGGCGGCGAGATCGATCGAGCCGGCGAGTCCGAACTCGAGCGGGATCGGCAGCACCGCGACGTGCAGTTGCAGCGTGCTGCCGCACAGCGGGTGGCGCTCGGCGTCGGCGTCGGTTGCACGACCGCGCAGGCGCCGGGCGCCGGCGCGTCCTTGCGCTTGAAGGTTCCGGCGACGTTCTTGCTCGTCGTGCCGCCGTACTCGGCGCGGTAGCGCACCGCCGCCGCGGTGCCCGTCGGCACGCCGAGGGCGACGCCCTCGTTGCCGAGAAAGGGCGGCGCCAGGGTCAGCGTCGCGCCCTTGCAGGCGCCCTTGATGACCTTTGGCCCCGGCCGGGCTGCCGAGGCCGGTCCAGCCGGCGGCGGGGAGATTGAAGGTGATGTCGCCGGCGCCGTGCGAAGTCGGTTGCGGGGACGACGAGACCTCACCTGGAGGCAGTCCGTCTCCGTTTCTCCGCTCCTCCGTGAGAGGTCTTTTCCGTCGGATCACGGCTCACCGCGCCAGCCGGCGGCGCGCTCGGATCGATCAGGCGAATCGACGGGTCGGCGCGCAGCGCCGGCAGCGAGCGCGCCAGCAGCGCCGCCAGGCGCTCATCCGGGCTGCGCGCCTGCAACTGTTGCAGAAACCAGGCGGTGCCGACGTTGCCCAGCGCCGGAGCGGCGGTCAACGCCGCGAGACCGCGCTCCAGTGCCGTCCGTCGCGCCGTCGCGGCCGCACTCGGCGTCGCCGCGCGCGGCGCCTCAGCGGCGCGCTCACAGGCCGCGCCCGCCAGGACCAGGCTGAGCAGCGCGGCGCCGCGCACGCCGTTCCGCCGCCGCCTCAGCAGCGAGAGTGGAACGACGGGCGCCGGCCCCGCGGGGCGCCCCCCCTCACTGACATGTGACCCGCAGTCCCGCGGCGATGTCGCCGAGCGTCGACCCGAAGAAGTTGACCGCGCCCACCGCCACCATGCCGGTGGTGGTGCTGGCGTCGAGCGCGCTGCAGGCGATCTCGCTGCCGTCGAGGCTGTTGACGCCCGGCGCCAGCGGCACGGTGCTGCCCGGCGAGAAGTTCGCATCGACGACCGCGCTCGAGGCGCGCTGCGTCGAGAACGGCACGCAGGTGTTGCCGATGTTGATCTTGATGTCGGTGCCGTCGCAGGGCGGCCCATTTTCCACCACCAGTCTCGAGCCGAGGTTGCACTGCAGCTCGCCGGCGGCGCTGGGTCCATGCGCGGCCGTGTTGAGGCAGCTGTACTGGCAGGTGTTCTTCTGCGTCGCTTGCACCGGGTTGGGGCCGTTGCAGGCGCCGTTCGACGGCAGGCAGGCGGCGTCCGAGGTGCAGGCCGCCTCGGTACCGAGCGAACAGAAGCCGACGCAGGCCGAGCTCTGCACGTTGGCGGCGCCGCCGCAGGCGGTCGCCGCGATGGCGTCGCAACTGTCGTTGCTGGTGCAGGTGCCCCCCAGGCCGTCCGAGGTGACGGCGATGCCGAGCGGCGGACCGCCCGCGCACGTGCGCACGCCGTCGGCGCAGGGCGCCCCCGGCGTGATGCAGATGAAGCCGATCGTCGGCAGATTGACCGGTGTCAGCGTTGAGATCTCGCAGTTGGCGCTACCGCCGCCCGGAACGGCTGAGAACTTCACCGAACCGCTCAGGTCGGCGGTGAGGGGCACCGGAAAGGCGGCGATGTGCAGGGACAGTTGGCTGTCGCTGGGCGGGGACGTATCGAGCGCGCAGACGTGTTCGAGGAGCGGCGCCGGGGTGCGCGTCTCGGTGGGGGTATGGCTGGGGCCGACGGGCGTATCGGTCGGGGTCGCGGCTTCGGTCGGCGTGAACGTTCCCGTGAGCGTCGGCGTGCGCGTCTCGGTAGGCGTGGCGGTTGGCGGCGCGGGAGCGGTCAACGTGGCGGTGGCGGTGCTGGTCGGCGTCGGCGTCGTCTGCACCACCGGACCATCACCCTTAGCCTTGAACTGGTTCGCCTGGTTCTTGACGAAGGTGCTGTAGCGCGCCTCCCAGCACTGGCCGGTGTTGGTCTTGAGCTGGACGGTGACCGTCGGGTCCTGATCGAGCCCGGCGGTGGCGAGGCCGAGGCCGGCGCCCTTGCCCTTGGCGATGATCTTGGCCTTGCCGGCGCCGCCCGACTTCAGCGTCATCTTCTGCATGCCGTCGTTAGCGGCGCTGCTGTCGCCGTACTTGAATCCGCCGCTGCCGGCCGCCTTCCAGCAGGGTTTGCCGGCGCACATCCCCGCCGGGGGAATCTCGGCGGCGAAGAACAGGCTCGGCACCGCGGCGGTCTCGTCGTAGATGCACAGTGCGTAGGTGGGGCCGCTCGGCGTCGTCGGCAGACCGAAATCGTCGATCGAAGTCTGCTCGCCCTTCAGCCACTTCCAGATCAGTTTGTCGGCCGACGGGTTGCCGGCGTCGTGCTTGAGCAGCAGCTTCGTCTTGCCGGCCAGCGTCGACTGACGGCAGCCGAAGAGCGGCTGCGGCGGACAGCCGAGGATCGGTGTCGGCGTCGCGGTGACGGTCTCGGTCTGAGTCGGGGTGCGGGTGACGCTCGGCGTGGACGTCGCCGTGGCGGTGGCGGTCGGCGTCGGCGTCGCCGTGGCGGTGACCGTTGGCGTGGCGGTGACCGTTGGCGTGGCGGTGGCGGTCGCGGTTGGCGTCGCGGTGCCGGTGCGCGTCGGCGTGTTGGTCGCCGGCACGAGGTAGGTGAGCACCAGGCGCGGGCGTTGTGCCGCGGCGCCCTCGCGGCTGGTGTACTCTACCCCGCCGGCCTGCGTCTCGACGCGCTTCTTGATCAGCCAGCCGTAGTTCGGCGTGCCGGCCAGGAAGGCGGCGACGTCGGCGGTGACGTCGTAGGCGATGTAGACGCCGACCAGGCTGTTGGTCTGGAAGATGCTGGCGGTGGCGGTCGGAGCGAACGTCCCGCCGGCCCACTGCGTTGGACAATCGGGGCTGCTGTTGCCGGCGTTGCTGTCGATCGGGCAGTTCCAGGTCACGCCGAGTTCGCTCCAGTCGGCGCCGAGGCGATGCACGTCGACGTCGCGCCCGCTGCTCCAGTTACTGTCGTTGATCTGGACGTAGACCTCGAGGCTGGCCGAGGTGAGGGTGGCGGAGCCGATGGCGCTGGCGATGGCGGCCTGGTCGATGCGGACCAGGGCGCGGTTGTCGCCTGTTGCCTGCAGCCGCAGCGTCAGCTGCGCGCCGCTGTTCTGGTTGGTGGCGGCGCCGCGCATGTACGTGTCCGCCGCGGCGCCGAGCGTGGTCGTATCCGCCGCCGCCATCGTGGTGGTCAGCAGACCGATTGCGATCCCACCGGCTAGTCTTGCAATCCTCATGGGCGTGCCCCCCGGACAGTACTAGTCCGCCCCCCCGCCCGTCGCAAGCGGCCCGACAGCGGCCCGGCGTTGCTCCGCCAGCGCCGATTCCGCTACGACCACAGCCGCAATGTCCCCACGCCGCCCCACCGCCGCCCCCCTACCGCCCCAGCCCTGGTGGCGCCACGCCCTGGCGCTGGCCAGCGTCGCGGCACTGGCGACGGCGCTGTACTGGCCGAGCCTCGCCGGCCCGTTCGTGTACGACGACCTGAACGCGGTGGCCCAGAGCACGCTCATCCGGCAGCTGACGCCGCTGCTGCGCTTCGTGCAATTCAGCACCCGGCCGCTGACCGACTTCTCGTACGCGCTCAACTACGCCGCTGGCGAGTTGCAGCCGCACGCCTATCACGTCACCAGCCTCGGCCTGCACGTCGCCAACGCCATGCTGCTCTACCTCCTCGCCCTCATCACGCTGCGCCTGCCGGCCCTGGCGCCGCGCTACGGCGCGGCGCGGCAGGCGATCGCCTGGGCGGCGGCGGCGCTGTTCGCCGCCCACCCGCTGGCGAGCGAGACGGTGGCGTACATCGCCAGTCGCAGCGAGGTGCTGGCCTCCTTCTGGTATCTGCTCGGCGTCGTCGGCTACGCGCTGGCGGTCAGCGGCGGCGGCCCGGGAACGCGGCGGATCGGCGCGGTGCTGGTGCCGATCGCCAGCTTCGCCGGCCTGGCCAGTAAGGAGATCGTCGCCACGCTGCCGCTGGCGCTGCTGCTCTACGACTGGTTGCTGGTCAGCAGCGCCGGCGCGCGCCGCTGGCGGCCGCGCTGGGGGCTCTTCGGACTCGCCGCCCTGCCGCTGGCGCTCGGCGGCGCCTTCCTGGCGGTGCGCGCCTACACGGCGCCGGCGACTCTCGTCGACTACGCCTCCACCGGCGGCATCGGCTTCGATCGCTTCGGACCGCTGCAGTACCTGATGACGCAGTTCGGCGTCGTGACGCACTATCTGCGCCTGATCGTGGTGCCGCTCGGCCAGACCTTCGATTACGACTGGCCGCTGATGCGCACGCCGCTGGCGGTCGGCGTGCTGGTGCCGCTGGCGGTCCTGATCGGCCTGCTGGCAGCGGCCTGGCGCTGGCGGCAGGCGCAACCGTTGCTCGCCTTCGCGATAGGTTGGACGCTGCTGGTGCTGACGCCGACATCGTCGGTGATGCCGATCGCCGACCTCGCCGTCGAGCGCCGCATGTACCTGCCGCTCGCCGGCCTGCTGCTGTTCGCCGCCGCCGGGCTGCACGAGCTGATCGGCCGCCTGCCGATCGAGTGGCGGCGGCGGCCGGCGCTGAGCTACGGGCTGGCCGTTGGGGCCCTGCTCGCGGCATTGGCGCCGCTGACCTGGCAGCGGGCCGCGCTGTGGGGCGACGCCGTGGCGCTGCACCTGGACGGCGTCGCCAAGGCGCCGGGCAACCCGCGCGTGCGACTCAACCTCGGCGCCACCTACCTCAACGCGGGCCAATCCGATCTCGCCTACGAGACTCTCCTGGAGGCCAGGCGACTCTATGACGAACGGCGCTCGGTGCACGCCTTCCCGCGCATCGGCGCCTTCATCACCTATAATCTCGGCGCTGTCATGTTCGCGCGCCGCGACTTCGCTGCCGCCGAGCCTGAGTTGACGCGCTCGCTCGAGCTCGGCGGCCAGTACCCTCCGCTGCGACCGCTGGCCAACATGCTGCTGGCGCGCATCGCCGCCGCGCGCAGCGAGTGGACCGTCGCGGCGGAGCGCATGGGCGAGGCGATCAAGTACAGCGACAACCCCGACTGGGTCGTCGATCGCGCCCAGATGTTGATCCGCGCCGACAACGTCATCGGGGCCCGCATGGTGCTGCGCGACCTTCTGACGCGGAAGCCGGGCTTCGCACGCGCGCAGGCGGTGCTGGACGAGACGGGGGGCTGACGGGCGCGGGGCCAGCGGTCAGCGGGCGAAGTACACCAACAACCGGCCGCGCAGGCGGGCGGCGTCCCACAGGCTGGCGGGATCGGCCGGAACGGCGTCGCCATCGGCCGCGATCCGGTGCGGGCGCAAGCCCGCCGCGGCGAGCGGCTCGAACAGCGCCGCCGCACTGGCGCCGGCGCGCTCGAGCAGCGCCGGCGCGACGGCGACGAGCAGGCCCGCGCTCGGGCAACGGACGAGCGTGCGGCGCAGGCCGCGCAACACCGACACCTCGGTCCCCTGGGTACTGATCTTGACCAGGTCGAGGCGCGGCGCGTCGGCGAGCAGGTCGTCGAGGCTGGCGGCGTGGACGGTGACGGTGCGCCGCTCCTCCGCCGCCGGCACGGTGCGATGATCGCCGCGCTCCCGCTCGGCCAGGTACAGCGAGGTCCAGCCCGAGTATTCGCCGGCGGCGAGGGCCCGCGCGTCGACCTGCGGGAAGCGCCACGGCGCCGCGGCACGGGTGAGGAGATCGAAGTTGTTGGCCTCGGGCTCGAGTGCCAGCACGCGGCCGTGCGGCCCGACCGCGCGCGCCAGCGCCAGGGTGATCCAGCCGAGGTAGGCGCCGACATCGACCGCGGTACCGTCGACCGGCACGACGCGCGCGATCAGCCGCGCCGCGCCGCGGTCGCGCACGCCGGTGCGCCAGGCCTGCGCGTCGAGCCAGCCGCCGACACTGTCGGGATGAACCGCGTCGGCGCCGAGGCGGACGGCGCGCACGCCGACGGCCCGGGCGCGTTGCTGCCGGACCCAGGCGCGCAGCGGCTCGAACGCGCTCGTGGATTGCATCGGCGCTGCGTAGCGCGGCGGCGGCGCCGACGCCAGCGCGGCGCCGCGCGGCAGGCGTGGCTTGCCAGCCGGCTGATTATGCGTACACTGCGGCGCTCGTGTCCGCGGACTTCACGCTCTCGGTGCTCGTGCCGGTGTTTAACGAGCGCCTGACGCTGCGCGCGCTGGTGGCGCGCGTGCGCGCCGTCCCCATCCGCAAGCAGATCGTGCTCGTCGACGACTGCTCGACCGACGGCACGACCGAGCTGGTGCGCGCCCTCGCCGCCGAGCCGGCCGACGCGCTCAACCGCATCGAGGCGTTCTACCACCCGCGCAATGCCGGCAAGGGCGCCGCGATCCGCACCGCCATCGCGGCGGTGAGCGGCGACATCGCCCTGATCCAGGATGCCGACCTCGAGTACGACCCGGCCGAGTACCCGGCGCTGATCCAACCGATCCTCGACGGCCATGCCGACGTCGTCTTCGGCTCGCGCTTCCTGAGCGGCCCGCACCGCGTCCTGTTCTTCCGCCACATGATCGGCAACCGGCTGCTGACGCTGCTGTCGAATCTCTGTACCGACCTCAACCTCACCGACATGGAGACCTGCTACAAGGTCTTCGACAGCGACGTCTTGCGCCGCCTGCGTCTCGCCTCCGACCGCTTCGGCATCGAGCCCGAGATCACCGCCAAGGTCGCCCGCCTCGGCTGCCGCGTCTACGAGGTGCCGATCAGCTACCACGGCCGTGAGTACTGGGAGGGCAAGAAGATCGGCTGGAGGGACGGCGTCTCGGCGATCTGGACGATCCTCAAGTATGCCGTCGTCGACGACCTCGAGGGCAGCGATCCCGCCTACGACAGCGCGCGCGCGCTGCGCGCGGGGCGCCCCTACCGCGAGTGGCTCTGGGGACAACTGCGGCCGTCGATCGGCGACCGCGTGCTCGAGGTCGGCTGCGGCAGCGGCGCCTACACCATCTTCCTGCGCAACCATCCATTGGTCATCGCCAGCGACATGGACGCGCAGGCGCGCGCACTGCTGCGCAGCCGCATGCGCCACCATCCGAACATCCACGTCGAGGCGATCGACTGGCGCCACCCCGATCGCGCGGCGCTGCGCGCGCACCGCCTCGACACCATTCTCTGCCTCGACGGCCTCGCCCACGCCGGCGACGACGACGAGGCCGCCCTGGCGTTGTTCCACGCGCTGCTGCCCGAGGGCGGCCGCCTCCTGCTGCACCTGCCGGCCGCACCGCGCGCGCCACGCCCCTACGACCGCGTCGCGCTCAGCGCCCAGTTGACGCGACACGGCTTCGCCGTCGAGTCGGCCCGCTACATCGACTGGGTCGGCGCCGTCGCCGGCGGTCTCACGGCACGCCCGCTCCTACCCCTGCTGCGTCTCGAGCAACACCTGGACCCGCCGCGCGGACGGTCCCTGCTGGTCGTCGCGCGCAAGCCCTGAGGCGCGGGGCAAGCGACCGGCAGCGCCGGTCACGTCGCCGCGACCCGCTGCTTGCGCACCAGGAAAGGACGCTCGACGCAGCGAAAGGTGACTTCGGAGATCGCGACGGAGACCAGCCAGAGCGCCGCGACGACCGCCGCGCTCCGCCAGGTCCACCCCGCGAGTCCGATCAGGCCGGCGCCGCGTGCCAACAGAAGCCCGGCCAGCAGGACCGGCACATGCCACACGTACATCGAATAGGAGAGCACGCCCAGGCGCAGCAGGATCGGACGGCACAGCAGCGCCCGCGCGCGCGTCGGCGCGAGCACCACCACGGCGAGTAGCGCCGCGCAGAGCAGCGCCTGCAGGAGGTGATAGCCATGCCACGGCGGCGCCTGGTTGCGCACCGCGCCGAACCACGTCACCCAGCGCATGAGGTAGGCGATCGCCGCGACGGCGCCGACGAAGGCCACATCGGCCGCGGTGGACCCGAGCCGGCCGCGCAGGCGCGCGCGCAGCGCCTCGCCGTGCCGCACGTACAGCCACGCCGTCATGGCGCCGAAGAGAAAGGACGGGGCGCGCCCGAACAGCGAGAAGGCCAGGGTCCATCGGCCGAGGGTGGTGTCGACGGCGAATGCCCCCGCCAACCAGGCGGCATACGCGACCCCCCAGAGCGCGAGCCCGCCAAGGGCGGCGCGGCGGCCGGTCGGCGTGCGGCACAGCCACGCCGTCAACGCCAGCACCACGTAGAACTGCCATTCGGTGGCGAGGCTCCACCAGACACCGCTGAACGGCAGGAGCGGCTCGGTCAGACCGGGGAACGAGTTGAGGAAGAACAGGTAGGGCACGCCGCGCAGCAGGTCCGCCGCCTGGCGGGTGTTTGCCAGGACGCCCACCAGCACCGCGAAATAGTACAATGGCAGGATGCGCAGGGCGCGGCGCTGCGCGTACCGCCGCAGGGACGGCGGCCGCCCCGCCGCCGCGCCGCGCAGGAACGGCAGGGTGAGGAGGAAGCTGCTCAGGACGAAGAAGAGGTCGACGCCGAGGTCGCCGCCGCCGCGAATCAGGGCGTACAGCGGCGAGACCACCTCGCCCTCGCTCGGGCGCCCGGTGAAGTGCAGCAGGCCGTCGCTGTGGAACGCCAGCACCAGCAGCATGGCGACGCCGCGCAGGCCCTCCAGCTCCGGCAGGTACGGCGTGCCCAGCGCCACGCCGACCGGACGGGCGGCCGCGTCGGGACCAGGGGAGGCGGCGGGCATGGCGTGGGCGGCGCGAGAGCCGCGCGGCGCTCGATCTCGGATCAACCGGGGCGATCGGACGCGCCGCGCGACGCTTCGCTGGGCAGGCTGGCGTCGTGCGGCGCGACGCCGATCGGCCGCTCGACGTTGTCCGATTCGGTCGCCGCGGTGAAGGCGCGGCGGATCGGCGAGGCGAACTCCCAGTTGAGGCCGAAGCCGTGCAGCTCGATGCTGCCGCCGATGCTGCGGCGCACGCCGTCGTGCGGATCAGCGATGGTGAAGGCGGCCGGCGCAAACTCGCGCAGGCGCGGCACCACGCGCGTCCAGTCGTCGCGCGCCGGGCTCTCCTTGACCTCGATCATCGCCGCGTACCAGGCGGCGTAGTCGTAGCGCAGGTGCAGGGTCTCGGGCAGGCTGCGCCCCTGCGCCGGCAGCAGCGCCAGCTGCACGGTCAGGACGGTCTCCAACGCGTCATCAGCCGTGACGCCGATGACCTCGATCAGATACTCGCGCAGCTCGTCGATCACCAGCCCCCAGCTGCCGGGCGCCGACATGATCGCCGGCACCGCCGCGGCGAGCAGGCGCAGCATCGGCCAACGCTCGGGATCGCACTCGCTGTCGACGCGGATGCGCTCATACAGCGCCACCTCGCCGACGCCGCACTCCTGGTGCACGAAGCGCGACACCTGGCGCAGGACGCCGAAGTTCTCGAAGAGCAGGAACATCAGCCGTAGGCGCACCAACTCGTCGTGCTGCGCGCGGGTGAGGGTGCGGGTCGACACCACCAGCCGCGGCACGCCGGGGCTGAACGGCTCGTTGGTCTCGATCTGATGCTCGGCGCGGTAGGCCGGGTCGTTCATCGGGCTGTTGGTGAGCAGCGTCGTGTGCGGGATGCGCACCTGCACCTCGCGGTTGACGCACTGCTGCAGGTCGGCGCGGAAGGAGTCGGTGGTCGACCCGGGCAGCGCCAGCATCAGGTCGACGAACAGGGGCAGGCCGGCGCGGCGGAACTCGGCGGCGAGCTGATCGTACTTCTCGGTCTTGATGTTCGAGCGCCGCACCACCGCCAGGGTCTCGGGGTCCATCGTCTGCAGCGACATGATCCCCTGCGTGACGATGCCGGCGCGGGCCATGGTCTCGATGATGTGCTGCAGATGCTTGACCGAGTTCTTGGCGTAGCTGACCCCGAAGACCTTCGGGTAGCCGTGCCGGCGACGCTCGGCGGCGATCTTCTCGGCGATCTCGACATCGCGCGGGAAGATACCGAAGTTCGAGTCGGCCGGTCCGATGCAGAACATGCCGTTGCGCGCGCACCATTCGATCTCGGCGTAGACGCGCTCGATCGCGTAACTGCGGATGCGGCTCAAGGTCGCCGAGCCCCAGTCGCAGAAGGTACAGCCGTACGGACAGCCGCGGTTGGTCTCGGTCACGACGCTGATCGAGCCGGGTACCTCGGCGTAGGCGTCGAAGAGGCCGGTCAGGAACGGCGACGGGATGGCATCGAGGTCGGCGATGCGCTCGCGGTCCGGCGTGCGGACGACGCGCGCGCCGTCGCGGTACGCGAGGCCGGGCACGCCGGCGAGTACCGACAGGTCGGGCGGCGTCTCGCCGATGACGGCGCGCAGCGCGTCGAGCACGGCGACGGCGGTGGCCTCGCCCTCGCCGCGCACGGTGACGTCGACGCTCGGGTGGGCGCGGAAGTACGCTTCGACATCGCCCGGGTACTTCGGCGTGTCGGGTCCGCCGTGCACGGTGATGCTGCCCGGGCTCAGCCGCTTCACCTGCTCCGACACCTGCATGCACTGGGCGTGCGACCACAGGTAGTTGGAGAACAGGTACACCCCCGGCCGCGCCGTGTTGCTCGCCAGCCGCTCCTCCAGCCACACGAACTCCGAGCGCAGATCGTAGAACTCGTCGAGGCGGCCGTCCTCGACCACCCGCGCGTAGGCCAGGATGAGGCCGAGGGCGAGCGGCGGGCAGGCGTCGAAGGCGACGGGCACGACGCGCGGCCGCACCCGACCGGTACGCGCGGTGCGCGCCGCCTCCTCGGCGTCGCGCGCGGCGGCGCGGCGCGCGAACGCCGCTTGCAGGCGGCGCGACTGCTCCGACAGCGTCGTCGCCAGCGAGCCGTCGTTGCCGAAGATCTGCGGCGTCGCGGCGCGGTCGTCGGCGAGCACGGCGAAGCCGCCGGCGCACAGGCGCGCGACGAGCGCCGCGAACGCCGCTGCCGACAGCGCCAACCCTTCCGCCAGCTCGCGGTGCGCCGCGTGCGCCTCCGCCAGCGGCGCCGGCTGCGTCAGCGCGCGCAGGGCGACGACTTCGATGGCGCTGAGGCGGCAACAGTGCTGGGCCTCGTGGTCCCAGAGCTCAAAGGCGCCGTCGACGACCAGGGCCGAGCAGGGCGTCGGCACGACGGCCGTCTCGCCCTCCAGGCGCGGGGCCGGCGCCGCGGCGGTGCCGACGTCGCGCGGCCGGCGCGGCGCCCGCCTGGCCGGCGTGGACAGCAGATAGCCGAGCCCGCGCAGCCGCTGCACGAACGCGTGCAGCTCGTCCTCGGCCACGGCCGTGTGTCGCGCCACCTCGCGCACCACCGGCTCGACCGCCAGCGGCGCCGCCGCCGCCAGCGCTTCGATGACCAGCAGCTGCGGCAGGCCGACGACGATCGGGTAGCCGGTCGGGACCGGAATCGACAGCTCGCCGTCCTTGAGGGTGACGATGAGCGTCGCCGCGACGCGGGCGGGCGACGGACTGGCGACGGGCGCGCCGCGGTCAGTTCCGGGCATCGTCCTGCACGTAGATCACCGAAAACAGGTCGAACGACTCGAGGAACCGGTTGCCGGCCCGCACCAGTCGCTCGGGCGCCTGGGCCCGCTGCCCCTCGTGGACCGCGGAGCTTTCGAGACAGAGAGATCTTGGACGCCCGGGCGCGAAATCGATCATCGAGCGGATCTCGACATCGCCTTGCTCGGCGTCGCGAGTGTTCACGAGCAGCGCCGACATACCAAAGACGATCGCGCCCCGCCGACTAGGCGCCAGCGCGCAGGCTGCGGACGTTCTCCCCCTTCTCGCCCTTGCCCGGGATGCCCCACAGGCTGCCGGTGGCACCGAGCACACCCTCCGCCTCCTCGAGGAACCTCAGCCAGCGGATGTTGTAATGGCGCGGGTTCTCGAGGTCGGCGATGGTGGCCCCCTTCAGCTTGGCGAGCGCGTTGGCGACCGACTCCTCGATCGTCACCACCGCACGGAAGTCGAGTACGTTGGCGATCTTGCGGCCCGACACGCGGTAGTTGCGCACGCCGGTGTAGCCGTAGGCGGCGTCGATCTCGACAACCGTGCCCTGTTCGGCAAGCGCGCTCTTGACCCGCAGCGCCAGTTCCGAGATGCGCATGTTGCGGAACATGACGTTGAAGATCTGGCCGCGCACCTTGTCTTCATCGGCTTCGACGCAGGCGATGTAGGCGCGCGCGGCGTCGCGCACCTCGACCATCGGGCGCCACATTTCGCCGCCGTAGTGGATGGTGATCCTGCCGCGCGTCAGCGCGTCCTTGAGGAAGGTGTTGACGACCAGATCGAAGCGCATGCGCGGCGACCAACCGTAGACGGTGCCCTTGCGCAGCACCACCGGGCAGAAGTTCTGGTCGGCGAGCGGCAGCAGGCGCTGCTCGCCTTCGTACTTGGAACTCGAATAGGCGGCGCGCGGCGACACCTCCGAGTCCTCGTCGAGGATGAGGTCGGCGTCGGGATCCTCGACGCCCTGATCGTAGATCGAGCAGGACGAGGCGAAGATGTAGCGCTCCACACCCGCCTGCTTGGCCTGCTTGGCCGACACCTCGGTGGCGACCGTATTCATCTGGTAGTTGGCGTCCGGATTGAACTCGGCGGTGGGGTCGTTCGACAGGCCACCGAGGTTGATCACCGCGGTGACATCCTCGAACACGGCCGGATCCATGGCGCGCATGTCGCCGGTGACCACGTCGACGCGATCGCGAACCTCACGCAGGCCGTTGTCGCCGTAGATCAGCCGGTCGAACACGCGGACGGCGTAGCCGCGCCGCAGCAACTCGTCGACGACGACACAGCCGACGTAACCGGCTCCGCCGATGACGAGAATCTTCTTTGCTTTCGCACGCATGGCACCCCCCCTTTGGGGACCTCCCAGACGTAGAGGCCGCCCGGGGGTTAGTCAACGCGGAACGGGGCCGGGGGGTCAGAAGACGATCGGGATCTGGTCGTGCGGGAAGGTTGAGGGGGCAAAGAACCAGGACTCGATGGCATACCGTGTCCGGGACATGCCGGGTCCGACCCCGGTGCGGTGCAGGTTGAGCTGATCGAGCAGCAGGGCGTCGCCGGGCGCGAACACCGGCCGCACGACATCCGCGCCGGCGACCCGCTCGGCCACCTCGCGCGCCACCGACCACGAAAAGGCGGCGCTGCCGGCGCCGGTCTCGACGAGGCCGTCCAGCCGGCGCGCAACGACGTCGATGCTCGGAGCGTCCACCCCGCAGTCGGAGCACGCCAACCACACGTCGACCGTGCGCGTCGCCTGGCCGAGAAACGCGCCGTCCTGGTGCCATTCCGTCAGGGTGTCCGCGGGCGTCCGGCGCAGGGTCGATTTCTTGAACGACAGGGCCGGCCATTCGCCGAAATACTCGGCCAGTGGCCGGCCGAGATCGATGGCAGTCCACGTCTCAATGACGTCGAAGAGGGCGCGCGGCGAGTCGCCGACGAGCAACTGGCCGCCGCTCTGCCGCCCCCAGCGCCGCTCGACCTCAGTGTAGGTGTAGCCTGGACCGAACGCGAGCGGGGTGAACCAGCGCGCCGTCGCCGCCGAGGCGGTGCCGGCGAGCACCGCGTCGTAGGCGTCGAGTGCGCGGTCGATGTCGTCGGCGAGGCGCGCCGCCTGGCGCGGCGCCACGAGACCGCGCACGAGCAGCGCGCCGTGGTGCTGAAGCGCGCCGCCGAGCAGCGCGCCGGTCAGATCGCCGCACTCGACTTCCGGCACTCCACGCAGCCCCGGAAACGGATCACGCAGCCGTGGCGGCCAGGGAACCGGCGGCTCCGCCGGCGGCGTGGCACCGAACGCCTCGTGGCGCAGCGCCGCCAGCCGCGTCTCGAGGCGCACATGGGCGGCACGCCGATTGGCAGCCGTGAGAACGTCGATGGCTGCCCGCTGGCGGCCGGCGGCGACCAGCGACTCCGCCGCGGCGAGCGCCGCGGCGGAGTCAGCGCCAAGGGCGTCCTCGGCGGCCGTCGCGCCGCCCACCGCAACGACCGCTGCCTCCATGCTCACGGCTCGCGGTCTAGCACAGAACCGCCCGGCGCGCGCATCCCGCTCATCCCTCGATGCGCTGCTTGCGCACGAGGAACGGGACCTCGACGAAGCGGTAGGTCAGCGCCGCGCAGCCGACGATCGCCAGGCTGATGGCGAACAGCGCGGCGGCGGCGCCCGGCGTCCAGGCGGTGAACGTGCCGGGCAGCAAGGCGCGCAGTCCGAAGATGGCAATCACCAACAGGGGCACGTGCAGCAGAAAGATCGAGTACGATAGGCGGCCGAGGCGATCGAAGACGGAGTTGACGAGCAGCCCCTTGGCGCGCAGCGGGGCGAGCAGGAGCGCCAGGACGACCCCCATCCAGCACACGGCCTCGGCGAGCCGCCAAGTCGGCCGAGTATCGGCTTCGCCGGGCCCCAGGGACAGCGTCCAGCGCAACAAACTGG
Organism: bacterium; assembly: GCA_031401035.1. Classification (GTDB taxonomy): domain Bacteria; phylum Desulfobacterota; class Binatia; order HRBIN30; family CADEER01; genus JANNRA01. The sequence goes on from JANNRA010000055.1 coordinate 15,260, forward strand.
CGAGCGCGACGAGGCAGGCGGCGAGGCCCAGGTCAGCCCCGCCGCGCGCCAGCAGTGGCCGGCGTCCGAACCAGATGCGCACCGCCTCGCCGCAGCGCTGGTGCACGGCGGCAGCCACGATACCTGCCGCGAAGAGTGGGGCACGCCCGAACACCGACGCATTGAGCCTGATCTGCCCGGCGATCGAGCCGGCCCGCAGATGCCCTGTAAGATAGGCGCCATAGGCGAGCGCGCCCAGCAGCAGCGCCAGCAACCCGAGGCGCTGCCGCCTCGGGGAGCCGCTGAGAACGGCGAGCAGCGGCAGCAGCAGGTAGAACTGCACCTCGGTCGCCAGACTCCACCATGCGACGCTGTAGGGCCACAGCGCGGTGCCGAAGTCGATCACGGCATTGAGGAACACCAGGCACCCGGCGCCGGCGATCAGCGGTGCCGGGCTGCCCGTGGTCAATGAGTTAATGACGGCCGCTGCCGCGACCACCAGCCAGTAGAGCGGCAGGATGCGCAGCGCGCGGCGCCGGAAGAAATCGCGGATCGAGACGCGCGGCCCGCCGGCCAGGGCGGCAAGGAACGGCAGCGACAGGAGGAACCCGCTGAGCACGAAGAACAGGCTGACGCCGGTATGACCGGCGCGCACGAAGGCGACTGGTAGCCAGAGCGGCGCGCCCGTCGCGGCGGGTACCGTGCCCGAACGCAGGATGCCGTCGGCGTGAAAGAGGAACACCAGCAAGATGGCTAGCCCTCGCAGCGACTCGAGTTCGGGGAAGTAGGCGCGCGAACGACGCGTCCCCGCCGGGCGCTCGGGTTGCTCCGCCACGGCGCTGATGCTTGCCGCGTACCACGCCCGCCCGCAAGCGGTCGGCGCGCGGCACGCCCCATCGCGTTGCCGGAGTCGGACGCCTGCGCTAGGTACCGCGCCCATGCGACATGCGGTCATCATCGGGTCCACGGGGCAGCTCGGTACCGACCTGGCGCCGGCGCTGGCGGGATTCCGCGTCACCGGCCTGGCGCACGCCGACCTCGACGTCGAGGACGCCGCCCAGGCGCGCGACGCGCTCACCCGATTGGCGCCGGACGTGGTCATCAACACCAGCGCCTTCCACAAGGTCGACGTCTGCGAGGATGAACCCGCCGCCTCCTTCGCCGTCAACGCCAGCGGCGCCTACGGCCTGGCGCGCCTGGCGGCGGAGCTCGACTTCACCCTCGTGCACTTCAGCTCCGACTACGTCTTCTCCGGCGCCGGCAGCACCCCGTGTCGCGAGACCGACCGGCCGGATCCGATCAGCGTTTACGGCGCCTCGAAGCTGGCCGGCGAGACGCTGGTGTGCGCCTACGCGCCGCGCCACTACGTCATCCGCACCACCGGCCTGTACGGCGTCGCCGGCGCCAGCGGCAAGGGCGGCAACTTCGTCGAAACCATGCTGCGCCTGGGCAAGGCCGGCGCGGTGCGCGTCGTCGACGACCAGGTGATGACGCCGACGGCGACCGCCGATCTCGCCGCCGCCGTCGCCGCGCTGCTGCGGCGCGAGGCCGAGGTCGCCTACGGCCTGTACCACCTCACCAACGGCGGCCAGTGCTCCTGGTACCATTTCGCCAAGACGATTTTCGCCCAGGCCGGCCTGACAGTGGACCTGACGCCGATCAGCAGCGCCGAGTCGGGCTCGAAGGCGCGCCGCCCGGCCTTCTCGGTGCTCGACCACGGCAAGTGGATGGCCGCCGGCTTTGCCGAGTTGCGGCCGTGGAGCGAGGCGCTCGCCACCTATCTGCGTGCCAAGGGACACGTGTCCGCCTGAGGCGGCTGTGACGATGTCAGACACGCACGCTCCCCGCATCGCCGCGGTCGTGGTCAACTGGCGCCGCCCGCAGGCCAGCCGCGCCGCCCTCGCGGCGCTGGCCGAGGTCGGCGCCCCCGGCTGCTTCCCCGTCGTCGTCGAGAACGGCAGCGACGACTTCAGCGACGCCGAGTTGGCGCGCACGCCCGGCGGCCGCCGCGTCGTCAGTCCGAGCAACGTCGGCTTCGCCGCTGGCGCCAACCTCGGCATGCGCGCGGCGCTCGACGCCGGCGCCGACTGGGTGTGGTTCGTCAACGACGACGCGGCGCCGGAACCGGGCGCGCTGGCGACCCTGCTCGCCGCCGCGGCGCTGCCGCCGCACCCGCAGGTGCTGGGGCCGAAGATCGTTCAGGCGGACCACCCCGAGCGTATCGACTCGGTCGCGGTCACGCTCGACCTGGCGAGCGGCGCCATGCGCCTGCTCGGCCACGACGAGGTCGACCGCGGCCAGTATGACGCCCTCGGCTACGCGCCGCTCGCCGTCAGCGGCTGCGCGCTGCTGGTCAGCCGCCGCGCCTGCCTGCAGCTGGGCGGCTTCGAGGAGGCCTACTTCGCCTACTTCGAGGACATCGATCTGTGCCTGCGCGCCCGCCTCGCCGGCATGCACGTCGCGGCGGTGCCGGCGGCGCGCGTGCGCCACGACCGCCCGCCGACGCAGGCCGGCCGGCAGTCGCCGAGCAGCCTGTACTACTCGGTGCGCAACCACCTGGTGGTGATCGCGCTGTTCTGTCCGCAACCGCCGTGGCTGACGCGCCTGCGCAGCCTGCGCGTCCTCGGCCGCTACCTGAGCTTCGCGGCGCTGCGCAGCGGCGCCGCCGCGCCGGCGGCGCTGCGCGCCGTGCGCCGCGGCGTGCAGGATTACCAGCGCGGCGCCATGGGCGCCGCCCCTGCCGACCTCGGCAACTGAGCCGCCGGACATCGGCCACGTGGGCGAGCCCACGCCCATGTAGGTGGCCGGCGCTCACGCAGGCAGGCCGGCGCCGCGCTGATCGTGGGCTTGAACGCAGCTCGACGGCGGCGCACTGGTGGCCTGTCCCGGTGGGTTCGGGAGCGCTGCTGCTGCGACTCCCTCACCCTGCCCCTCTCCCGGCGGGAGAGGGGCAGGGTGAGGGGATCCCAAGGGATCGCTGCCGACGGGAGAATCACCTCCCCACAGCCCGCGCCCTCCATGCGGGCGAGTCCCCCGGGCGGGGCCGCGGCAACCGGCGGGTCAGCGGCGGCGCACCACGAGGAACGCCGTGCAGGGCGTCGCGGCCGGGTCGGCGGCGAGCGCCCGCTCGCGCTGCAGCAGCCGCTCGAGCAGCGCCGGCTCCTCGCGCTCCAGCCCCGCAACATCGAGATAGAGGAAGAGCGGGAAGAGGCGTCCGTCGAGCTGCTCCTCGACGACCTCGAAGCGCGCCCGCGCCGCGGTGAGAATCTCGTCCGAGCGCACCGCACGGAACGGCGCGATGGCGGCCGGGTCGGCTGCTTCGATGCCCCGGCCGGCGTCGAGGCGAAAGCGCGCCGGGACCTCGGCGAGGGCGGCGTTGACCAACGCCAGGCGCGCCGCCGTGAAGGCATGGCGCCGCTCGCCGATGTAGCTCACCAACCCGCACAGGCCGTTCGGACGCAGCGCCTGGGCGATCTCGTCGAAGACATACTCGAGGTTGAGCAGGCGAAAGACGCCGCTGCCGCCGAGCACGGCGTCGTAGTGCTGGCGCGGCAGGGTGAGGAAATTGAGATCCTGTTGCTGCAGGCGCACACGCTCGCCGTAGCCGGCGAGACGCTCGCGCAGGCGCGTCAGACGCTGCGCGCTCGCCTCGACGACGTCGAGCGTGCGGCTGCCGCCGGCGCGCAGCCACGCCTCCGCCTCGTCCTCGCCGTCGCCGGCGAAAAGGGCGACGCGCGCGAAGGGTCCGCGCGCCGCGAAGGTCTCGATCGCCGAGCGCCGCGGGTCGCCGGTGCGGACCCGGTTGGTCATCGCCGCCTCCCCCGCCAGGCGCTGCGTGAACACCGGCGCCAGCCGCCAGCCCTCCTCCCAGGCGAGATCCTCGGCGGCGCGCGCCTGGTAGATCGGATCGGCGGGCGTGACGCGCAGCGACGCGAGCCGCCGCGGCGGCGCCGCC
>JANNRA010000056.1:0-35816 GCA_031401035.1 bacterium
GCGAACAGATCTGAGAGAGATACATCGTGGAAGACGAGCACACAGCTCAGGGAATGGAGCTTGTGATATGAAGGTTCACTAGGCACGATTTCGACGTTGCCACAGACACATTGACCACCGACCACTTTTCGAATGGAACAACCGCGAAAGTCGAGGAAAACGTGATGCGGCGCGCCGGCACCCCGGCTTCGCCCGGCGCGCAAAGGCGAGATCGTCCGCCGAATTAACCTTAGAAGTGACAATGAATCTTTCACACGGAGGAACGGAGAAACGGAGACGACCCGCGACAGGTGACGTTTCGTCGCCTCCGCAGCCCAACAGGTGCGGTTTCTTACGGTCATCGGCGATGCCGTTCGAGAGAGCCGCCATCGACCGCGCCTCGCGCAGCGAAGCCTCCGTTCCTCCGCTTCTCCGTGTGAAGTTATTGTCACCTCTAAGGTTAGCAGTTCGAGATCGCGCCGGCGCGCGCCAGGGACTCGGTGGAACCCGAATATCGGTCAGCGTAACCGGGCGCCGGCGCGCGCCACCGCGGTGAGCCGGGCGACGTCGCGGACGCCGCGCGCCGGCTGCAGCCACACCTCGTCGTGTCCGTAGCGGGTCAACAGGCGATCGCACAGGCGGGCCAGGGCCGCCTCGTCGACCGCGGCGGCGTCGACGACTCCCAGCGCCAGGCGCTTTCCTGAACCGGTCTCGGCGATGGCGTCGATCACCTCTGGGTGGCCGACGCAGTCGATGCCGATGACGTCGCCCGGCAGCGTGTTGAGTTGCGCGTAGCAGGTGCCGGCGTCGGCGCCGTAGGTGGTGACGATGACCGTCGCCGCGTCGCCCGCTGCATCGACCAGCGGTTCGAGTAGTACGCGCAGGAGCTTGGCGTCGGCGGGGTGGGCCAGCAGCAGCGGTTCGTCGATCTGGATGAGGGTGGCGCCGGCGAGCACCAGGGCGGTGACGTCGAGGGCGAGCAGCGCGCTCAGCTCGACGGCGAGATCGGCGGGGTGGCGGTAGGCGGTAGTGGCGATCTCGGCCGCCTGCGCCAGCGTGTAGGGCCCGGTCAGCACGACTTTGAGCGGCCGCGCCGTGCGCGCCGCCGCGCGGCGGTAGGCGGCCAGCAGCGGCGCGTGGTGGCGACGCAGCTTGGCCACGATGATGGGGCGCGCGGCGAGGACGATACCGCAGGGCAACGTGTGCGGCGCGCCGAGGCGCACGCCGTCGAGGCCGGCGAGCTGCGGCACGATGGGGTCGCTCCAGCCGGGCTGGCCGTCGGTGAGGACGTCGAGGCCGGCGTCGACCTGCACCTGCAGCATGGCGCTGAGGTCGGCATCGGTCGGCTGTGACGCCGCGAAGGGCAGGGCGCTGTGGGGGGCGGTGACGATCCGCATGCGGCAGCGATAGCAGCAGCGCGCCGAGCTGCGAAGCCGGGCGCGCGGGGTACGCGCGCGGCGCGGCGCCGACAGCGCCGGCAGGACGTCTTGCGCTGTGCGCGCCGGCGGTGTGAGATCTCGCCGCATGCTCGACGTCGCGGTTCTCGGCGGCGGCCTCATCGGCTGCGCGATTGCGCGGCTGCTGGCGCGCGAGGGGCGCCGCGTGGCGATCTTCGAGCGGCGCGGCATCGGCGGCGAGGCGTCCGGCGCGGCGGTGGGCCTGCTCGGCGTGCAGGCCGATTGCGACGACGAGTTCATGTTGCGGCTCGGCCAGGAGAGTCAGGCGCGCTATCCGGCGCTGCTCGAGGCCGTGCGTGAGGAAACCGGGGTCGTGGTCGAGTACTGGCGTCAGGGCACGCTGCAGGTGGCGTTCAGCCCTGCCGAGGCGGCGCTGCTGGCGGCCCGCCTCGCCTGGCAGTCAGCAGCCGGAGCCTCCGCGCAGCAGCTCTCGGCGACCGAGCTCCGGGCGCTCGAGCCGCAGCTCAATCCGCGCCTCACCGGCGGGGTGCTCTTCCCGCTCGACGGGCGCCTCGACAACCGCGCCCTCACCGTCGCGCTGGGGCGCGCCGCGGCGGCGGCGGGTTGCACGCTGCGTGAGGGCGAGGAGGTGCGCTCGGTGATCGCCGACGGCGGCCGCGTCACCGGCATCACCACCGCCAGCGGCCGCGTGCCGTGTGCCGCAGTGGTCAACGCCATGGGCGCCTGGGCGGCACGCGTGCAGGGCGTCACGCCACTGCCGGTGCATCCGGTGCGCGGGCAGATCGCCGTGCTGCAGGCGGCGCGAGCGCCGTTCCGCCACGCCGTCGCGTCGGCGCGCGGCTACGTGGTGGCGCGGCGTGACGGCCGCCTGCTGCTCGGCAGCACGCTCGAGCCGACGGGGTTCGAGAAACGCGTCACCGCCGGCGGCCTGGCGGGCATCCTCGCCGCCGGCCTCGAACTGGCACCGCGCCTCGGCCGCCTGCCGCTGGTCGACAGCTGGTCCGGACTGCGGCCGGGCTCGGCGGACGGGCGGCCAATCGTCAGTGCCGATCCGGCCCTGCGCGGCTATGTCGTCGCCAGCGGCCACTTCCGCAACGGCGTCCTGCTGGCGCCGCTGACCGCGGAACTGGTGGCGGCGCTGCTGCGCGGCGAGCGCACGGCGTGGCACGCGCCGCTGTCGATCGAGCGCTTCGCCGCGGCGGCGACCGCCTAGCGCGGGTTCCGCTTCCGCCGTGTCCGCGGCGGCGTTGACCCTCCGCGCAGCGACCGCTACAGCGAGGCGCCGTGTTCGAGTCCCTCGCCGCTACGTTGGCCATCTACCAGCGCGCCTTCGCGCGCGGCGCCGTGCTGGCGGCGCGCAACTGGCCGGTGCTCCTCAGCGTCTTCGTTTACCTGGCGATCACCAGCATCGGCGCGTATGCGGCGGCGTCCCTGGGGATGGCCGGCGGCTTCCTCCTCTCGCTGCTCAGCTCGGCCTGTCTCGGCTCGTTCCTCTACCTGGTCGAGATGATCGTCCGCACCAACAAGGTCACCTGGGAGGATTTCGGCCGCAGCTTCGGAGTCTACCTGTGGGACGTCGTCGGCATCAGCTTTGTCCTGTGGCTGTTCTGGTTCGTCGTCGCTCCGCTGATCGCCCAGTCGCCGCAGGGTCCGGTGATCGTCGTCGCCATCAACCTGGTGCTGCTGGTGCTCTTCAACGCCGTGCCGGAGCTCATATATCTCGGCCATTCCGGCGCCGTGGCGTTGCTGTCGCGCAGCTACGAGTTCATCGCCGCGAACTGGATCGAGTGGTTCCCCCCCAACCTGCTGCTCATGGCCGGCCTGTGGGGACTGTGGCAGGTGCCGGTCGGCGGTGGCATGACCGGCCGACTGGCGCAGGGCGCGCTGCTGGCGTTGTTCTTGTACTTCGCGATGGTCGTGCGCGGCTTCCTGTTCATCGAACTCGACGGCAGCAGCCGGCGGACGCGCGCCTTCCGGCACCGCATGGGACGGTGAGGCGCCGCCCGCCGCGCACGGCGCTCAGGCCTTGGGCGCGGCGAGCTGGCGCGGCAGGCGCACGGTGAAGGTGGAGCCGGCGCCGAGTGTCGATTCGACCTCGATCGTGCCGCGCAGCAGCTCGACGAACTGGCGTACGATGTAGAGGCCGAGGCCGACGCCCTGGGCGTTGGCGGCGATCGCCCCGGCGGTGCGCCGGAAGGGGTCGAAGACGTGCGTCAGGTCGGCCTGGGCGATGCCGATGCCCTGGTCGCGCACGCCCAGGACGATGGCGTCGCCGCTGCTCTCGTAGGCGGCCTCGACCGTCACCGGCCGGCCGCCGCCGTACTTGAGGGCGTTCTCGACCAGGTTGCGCAGGATGGTGAGCAGCTTCTCGCGGTCGGTGAACAGACGTGGCAGATCGGGAGTGGACGGCCACTGCAGGCGTACACCGCCGTCGTCGGTGGGGAAGTCGTGGCGCAGCTCGCTGAACACGCCGGCGAGGGCGAAGTCGGTGCAGACGATCGACTCGTGGCCGGACTGCAGGCGGTTGACGAGGCGGCTGACGTCGAGCAGGCGGGTCAGGTAGCGATGCAGGTTCTCGCCCGCCGCTTGCACCTTGCCCAGGACGTCGCGCTGTTCAGTCGGCAGCGCGCCGAACTCGCTCTCGAGCAGCAGATCGACGTAGCCGAGGATGACCGTCAGCGGTGTGCGCAGCTCGTGCGAGATGTTGCCGAGGAACTCCGACTTGATGCGATCGGCCTCCTCGGCGCGGTGGCGCTCATGGCGGGTCCGGTCGACGAGATAGCCGTAGAACGCGGCGGCGGTGAACAGAAAGGGGATGCGGATCAGCGACGGCGAGGTCCACAGCGACCAGCCCTCGCCGGTCACCGCCATGACGTACAGGTAGGCGCCACAGACGGCCACGGCGGCGAGGGCGATCAGCCACAGCGTCTCGCCGATGGCGGCGAGCAGGAGGATGAAGAAGTAGAGGAAGAAGAACTCGGCGGTAAAGCGGCCGCTGATCAGCAGGGCGGAGGTGATCCACAGGGTGTCGCCGATGATCACCGTCGGGCCGAACCACGCCGCCCCGGTGACGCGCGCGGGCAGCGTCGCGACGACGACGTTCGAGGCCAGCGCCAGGACGACGAGCAGGAGCGCCGGCAGCGGCGGCAGCTGCAGGCCCTCCTCGACCAGCAGCAGGTAGGCGGTCGCGACGATAAGGGTGTAGCGCAGCAGCAGGAAGGCGCGCTGCGGCGTCAGGCCGTCCTGGGCCGGATCCGGGCGGGCGCGGCCCAGCGCCCGCTCGCCGGTCGCGCCGAGCGCGCGCTGCTCCGCCGCCGTCGGCGGTGTCGACACGGTGCTCACCTCCCCAAGCTCGTTCACGGACGCCGCGATAACGAAAGCGCCAACCGCGGCGTTCTAACCCGCAACGGAGCGGATGAGAAGAGCGGCCGGTTCCCGGTTGGGAGCGCTTTGGGGAATGGCGCGGGGGGCGCGGCAGGCGCCGCGCACCCCCGCGCCGTCAGTCGGTCTTGCGCTTACGCGGCGCCGCGGCGCGCTTCTTGGCCGCCGGCTTGTCGCCGTCGGCCTTGGTCACGGCGGGCTTCATCGCCGCCGCGGCGCCCTTCTTGGCCGCCGCGACGCGCTTCTTGGCCGCCGGCTTCTCGCCGGTCGCCGGCGCGGCCGTGTCCGTGGTCGGCTTGGCGCGCGCCGGGCGGGGGGTGGCGGCGCGGCGCGGTTTCGCCTTGCCGGGCTCTTCGCCGGCGCGCGCCGGCGGGGCCGCGGCAGGGGCCGCGGGTGCGGCGATGGAGGGCGCCGCGACGTCGGACGGCGGCTTGGCGCTCGGCGCGGGCGCGGGCGCGACATCGGTCCGCGGACGCGCCACCTCCGGTCTCGGCGTGCTCTCAGCGTTGGGCGTCGACCCTTCGCGTCCGCCCGGGCGTTGCCCGCGCCGACGCCGACCGCCACGGCGGCCGCGCCCGCGGCGGCCAGCCTGATCGGCGGCGCCGGACTCGGGGCTCGATTGGCCGGCACTGGAGGTGGCGGCGCCGCCCGATTCGGCTGGCGCGGAGGACGCGGCTGCGAGCGCCGCCTCGGCAGCGTCGTCGGCCGCCTCCGCGGACCCGGCATCCGCTTCGAACTCGGGTCCGTCAGCGTCCTCGAACTCGTCCGACTCGTCGCTCGGCGGCTGCGTCCCCGGCGCCAACAGCTCCGGTTGGTAGGGCGCCGGCTCGACGCCGCCGAACGTCGCCAAGCCGACGCCGATCGCCTGGGCGGCGCGCATGCCGCCGCCGCGCTTGCGCCCGCGCCGACGCCGCTTCTTCTTGCCGCTACCGGCGGCCGCGTCGGCGTGGCCGTTGCCGTTGCTGGCGGCGGCGGGGGTGGGGGTGGTGACGACCACCGAGCCCGGCGCGACGGCCGGCGGCGGCGGCGCGACGGCGCGCTCGCGCACCTCGATCTCCACCTGGTGTGGCATCAGGGACTCGACCAGGTCGATCTGCAGGCGCGTAGCGTAGCGCAGTTCGAGGCGGGCCAACTCGTCACGCTTCTGATTGAGCAGATAGAGCCCCACCGAGGGCGGCAGGCTGGCGCGCAGTACGGCGACGTCGCCGAGCGCGACGCGATTGTGGATCTTGCGCAACGCCACCAGGGCGGCGGAATCCGCGCTGCGCACGGCCCCGTGGCCGTCGCACATCGGGCAGCTGGTGTAGGTCGTGGCCATCGCCGCCGGGCGCATGCGTTGGCGCGAGATCTCCAGCAGGCCGAGGCGCGAAATGCGGCCGATCTCGTGCCGCGCCTTGTCGGGCTTCATCGCCGTGCGCAGCGTCTGCTCGACGTCCTGGATGTGCTCCGGTTCGCGCATGTCGATGAAGTCGACGACGATCAGGCCGCCGATGTCGCGCAGGCGCATCTGGCGGGCGACCTCGTTGGCCGCCTCGATGTTGGTGCGGTAGGCGGTCTCTTCGGGATTCGGTCCGCGCATCGAGCCGCCGGAGTTGACGTCGATGGCGGTGAGCGCCTCGGTGCCGTCGATGACGATGGTGCCGCCGGCGCGCAGCGGCACGCGGCGCTTGAAGACAGTCTCGATCTGCGACTCGAGGTCGAAGGCCGAGAAGATCGGCTGGTCGCCCTGATAGCAGCGCAGCACGTGCTCCTTGCCGGGCATGACGTTGTGCAGGAACTCGCGCGCTCTCAGGTAGACATCCTCGTTGTCGACGTGGATCTCGTCGATGTCGGGCGTGAAGAGGTCGCGGATGGTGCGCAGGACGATGTCCTGCTCGCGGTAGACCAGCGCCGGGCCGCGCTTGTGCTGCGCCGCCTCGCAGACGCTCTCCCAGAGGCGCTGCAGATAGGTGAGGTCGCGCGAGAGCTCGGTGGTGTCCTCGTCGAGCCCGGCGGCGGTGCGGACGATGAGCCCGTACCCCTCGGGCGGGTTGAGGGCGTCGACCAGCTTGCGCAGGCGCAGGCGCTCTTCGCCCTCGATGCGGCGCGAGATGCCGGTGTCGTCCGAGCCCGGCAGCAACACCAGGTAGCGGCCGGGCAGGGAGTAGAAGGTGGTCAGCGTCGGCGGCTTGTTGGCGAACTGCTCCTTGGTGATCTGCACCAGCAGTTCCTGGCCGGGCTTGAGCAGATCGCGGATGCGGCGGCGCGGTCGCTTACCGTCGCCGTCCTCGTCCCGATCGCTGTCGCCGTTGCCATTCGGCGGGCGCGGCGACGCCGCTTGCGATGGCAGATTGCGGAAGCAGATCTCGTCGAGCGGCAGGAAGGCGTCGCGTTCGGCGCCGATGTCGACGAAGGCGGCCTCCAGCGCGGGGTGGATGCGATGGATGACGCCCTTGTAGATGTTGCCCTTGAGGTGTTCGCGGCTGAGTGACTCGATCTCAAAGGATTCGAGCACCCGGTCGTTGATGATGGCCACCCGGCTCTCTTCGGAGTGGGTGACGTTGATCAGCATACGTTTCGGCATTGAAGCTCCTCCTGCCGTCAGGCTCGGACGCGGGCGCACACGGTGGGCGGCGGCGCGCGGGGCGGCAGCGCGCCAGGGGCGCGCGCGGGGCGAGGCGTCGGTCACGCATCGCGGTGCTCCGCGAGCTGCAGCAACGGTACGGACGCGTCGAGCAGCGGCAGGGTCCGCTCAGCGAGCGGACGGAAATAGTGGCGGAAGTCGGATGCGGTCGCGCCCAGGTCGAGGCCGAGTAACATCGGCGAGACAGCCGCCGACTCGGCCAGCTTCTCGACACCTGTGCGTGAGAGGGACGCCGCGCCAGGCAGCGTCCCAAGATGAATTTTGAGCAGCGCGCCGGCAATCTGGATCAGCCCCTGCAGCGTCCGCGCCGGCGCGCCGGCGCGCGGTGCCGACGACCACAGGCCTTCCCAGCTCTCGTGCGCCTCCCAGAAGAAGAAGGCGTTGAAGCGGTCCACCCCGGCCCGCCAATCGGCGAGCTGCCGCCACTCAGCGGGATCCCAGGGCGCATGCTGGAACGGCTGGGCCGCCGGTGCATGGGAGTGACCGGACGGGTGGCGGGTGGGATGCGGGTGCAGGCCTGGCACGAAGCGGTACGGCGGCAGGGGGCGTTCGGGGCAGTAACGCGGCGCCGGCCGGTCAGGCGCGAGAATCTCGGACGGCGGCATGTGAGCCGGGGTAGACGGAAAGCGTCACTGCCTCTGAAGCCTTAGTCGATCGCCGGCCGCATCACAATCCCCGTCCCGGTCAGTCAGGGGCGCGCCTCCAGCACCAGGTTGAAGGGCGTTTCGGCGGCCCGCCGCACGCGCCCGAAGCCGCCGGCCTGGATGACCTCGCGCAGGCGTGCCTCGCCGGCCTGGGCGCCGAGAGCCAGGCCGACCTCCTGCGACAGCGACGCGGGGGTACAGATGAAGGTCGAGGCCGAGTAGAACAGTCGGCCGACCGGGGTGAGATTGTCCTCGACGCGATCGCCGGCGAAGGGCTCGACGACCATCCACGTGCCGTCGGCGGCGAGGGATGCGCGCACGTGCGCCGCGGCGCCGACCGGATCGCCCAGGTCGTGCAGGCAGTCGAAGAACGTCACCAGATCGTAGGTGGTGCCGGGGTAGTCCTTGGCGCTGGCGACGGCGAAGCGCACGCGCTCGCCCAGCCCTTCGGCGGCGGCCAGCGCCGTCGCGCGCTCGATCGACGGCGGGTGGTAGTCGAAGCCGACGAAGCGCGAGTGCGGGAAGGCGCGCGCCATGAGCAGGGTCGAGGCGCCGAGGCCGCAGCCGACGTCGGCGACCGTCGCGCCGGCCTCGAGTTTCGCCACCATGCCGTCGAGGGCCGGCAGCCAGCTCGGCACCAGGTTGGCGACGTAGCCGGGCCTGAAGAAGCGGCGTGTGCCCTCGAACAGTGCCGGGTCGTGCTCGTGCCAGCCGACGCCGGCGCCGCTGCGGAACGCTTCGCCGAGCTTGGCCTCGCTGCGCAACGCCGCCATCATCGCCTGGAAGCCGCCGACGATGAAGGCGGGACTCTCTTCGTTGGCCAGCGCCTCGGCCTGCTCCTCCGGCAGCGTGTAGCGGCCGGACGGCGCATCGTAGGCGACGTAGCCGGCGGCGGCCTGCGCGGCGAGCCACTCGCGCGCGTAGCGCTCGACGATGCCGGCGCGGGCGGCGAACTCGGCAGGTGTCAGCGCGCCGGCGCCGGCCATGGCGCGGTAGAGGCCGAGCTTGTCGCCCAGGGCCACCAGACCGGCGGTCATCGCGGCGCCGAGGTCGCCGAGCGCCTGGTGGACGAATGCTTCGAGTTTGATCGGGTCGACGGGCATGATGCAGACCTCCTTGGGGGGCTGCATCCCCTACGCCCGCACGGGCGCCCCCGTCAAAGCGTTCGGCAGCGGCGTTCGGCAGCGGTTGCAGGGGCCTGGGCGGCTCATGCAACCGGCGCCGACGGAGCACTCCTGGAGGCGCCTACGCGATCGGCGGATCCCCGCGGCGCCGGCGCCGCAACGCCGCCGCCGCCGTCGCGCCAAGCGCCAGGAGCCCGCCCAGCATACCGAGCGGCGACAAGAGCGGCGACGGCGCCGGGTTGGTGGCACAGACGCCGGTGTCGGTCCCCTCGGCTGGGTCGAGATCGCCGTCGGTGGTGGCGAAGGCGGTGTTGAGGATGCTCGGGCCGACGTTGGCGGCGACGCTCACCGTCGCGGTGATCGGCGGCGCCGCGGCGTTCATGCCGAGAATGGCCTGACGCACGCACAGGAGCTGCTGCGGCGTCGAGCCGGTGCAATCCCAGCCGCCGCCGGTCACCGGCAGCACCAGCGTCAGTCCGATCGGCATCGCATCGGTGACCGTGATCGGCCCGCCAGTCGGTGCATCGCCGACATTGCGCACGGCAAGGATGAACGACGACCTGCCGCCCGGCCGGCAGACCCCGGTGAACGCCTTGCTGAGGGCCAGGTTGGGGGCCTGCTGCGGCAGCGGCGTGCTCTCGTCGAATGTCGGTGTCGTCGTCGGGGGCACAGCGGTGTTGGTCGACGTCTGCGACACGGTCGCCGTCGCGGTGTTCGTGCGCGTGGCCGTCCCGGTGGCGGTGGCGGTGTGAGTGGCCGTCGCGGTGGCGGTGCTGACCGGCGTCGCCGTGTTGGTAGCCGTCGCGGTGGCGGTATCGACCGGGGTGGCCGTCGCCGTATCGGTCGCGGTGGCGGTGTTCGTGTGCGTGGCGGTCGCGGTGGCGGTGCTGACCGGCGTCGCCGTGTTGGTGGCCGTCGCGGTGGCGGTGTCGACCGGCGTGGCGGTGTTGGTGGCCGTCGCGGTGGCGGTGTTGACCGGCGTGGCGGTGTTGGTGGCCGTCGCGGTCGGCGTGTGGCTGACCGTGGCGGTGTTCGTGCCAGTTGCCGTGACGGTGGCGGTGGCGCTCTGCGTCGCCGTCTGCGTTGCCGTGTGCGTTTGGCTCGGGGTCGGTGACGGAGGATCGCAGACCGTGCAGGCCGGTCCCAGGGTGCTGAGCGTGCCGCAGGTCGGGCCGGCTTTGAAGCTGAGATCGGCGATGCCGGTGGGGACGAACCCGCCGAAGGTGACCGAGTAGGTCTTACACGTTGGTGGACTGTCCGAGCATTCGCTGTCGAAGCCGACGTCCCACTTGAGCACCGGCGAGATGTCCCTCGAACAGGTTGGATCGACGTCGTCCGTTGGTCCTGGCGAGGCGGTGATAACCACTAAGTCGTCGCAGAGACCCAGCGACAGGTCGAGGGTGAGGTGGCTCAGCTCGTGCGGCCCGCAGGCGCAGCCAGTGGTCACGCCACGGCACACCTTCCAGTGAAACGTCGTGTTGGTGCCGTCGAAGACGCCGCCGGTCGTCGCGCTACCCATCGCGTCGACCAGCGTCACCTGCATGCCATTGCTGCTGCAACCGGTCGAGCCGGGGCAGGGCGCCGCGCCGGACGCCGCAGCGGCGACGCTGATCGACACGGCGAGGACGATGGCCTGGATGCAGGCTCGGGTACGAGTCATGGCGGCGGTCTCCCCTGGTCCAATTGCACGGACATGCTCGCGACCCCGCAACCGCCCCACCTGCCCAGCGAGCCTCAACTACACTCAAACGATGTTGCTCGGAGTAAAAGTCATCACGCATCATGAAGCAAGGATATTGCTGCGGAAACGCCCTTGCGGCCCTGGCGCGTCAGTTGCCGCATGATCTCCGCCATCAGGAGTGGTTTGTGCACCTGGCTCGACCCGGAAAGTCGCGCTAACCCTTTGCAAAACCTCACCTATGTCGGCCTCTTGAATGACGCGAGGCGGCGGCGCTCGTGCGTGCTGACGGCGGCAGCGGGCCAATGCCACACGGCGGAGCAAGCCCGCGCGGCAGATGAGCGGATCAGGGCGAGCCGCTCGACACCGCCGCGAACGCCGCCTCCGCAGCCGTCTCGCCGGAGCGGATGCAGTCGGGGATGCCGACGCCCTCGTAGGCGTTGCCCGCCAGGTGCAGGCCCAGCGCCGCGGCGCGGGCGCGGATGCGCGCCACCCGCGCGAGGTGCCCGACGTGGTACTGCGGCATGGCGCGCCGCCAGCGCGCCAGGGTCGTCAGCTGCGGTTCGGCCCGCACGCCGAGCAGGTCGGCCAGTTCGCGGCGCACCGCCGCGACCAGCGCGGCGTCGTCGAGTTCGACCAGCTCCGGCCGCAGGGCGCCGCCGACGAAGGCGCGGATGAGCAGCATGCCGTCGGGCGCCCGGCCGGGGTACTTGAGGCTGGAAAAGGTCGCCGCCAGCAGCGCCCGCCGCTCGGTGTGCGGCACGACGAAGCCAAAGCCATCGAGCGGGTGCGGCACGTCCTCGCGGCGGTACGCCACGGTCACCGTCGCCGACGAGGCGTAGGGAATCGCCGCCAGCTCGTCCGCCAGGCCGGCGTCGAGGCCGCGCACCTGCGCCGCCGCGACCGGCGCTGGGGTCGCCAGCACCACCGCCGCGCAGTCGAGTCCGTCGCCGAGCCGCCAGCCGCCGCCGGGTACGGCCTCGACCGCCTCGACCGGCCGCCCGAGGGTCACCGCCTCGCCGGGCAGGCGCGCAGCCAAGGTGTCGACGAGCCGCTGCAGGCCGTCGTCGAAGCTCAGGAACAGGCTCCAGCGGGCGCCGCTGTCGGTGCTGCTCCGCGCCGCCGCGCGCTGCTGGCGCCACATGGCGAGGACGATGCTGCGCTGCGTGCGCTCCATCTCGAGAAAGCGCGGCATGGTGGCGGCGAGGCTGAGCCGCTCGGGGTCGGCGGTATAGATGCCGCCGACCAGCGGCTGCGCGACGCGGTCGAGCGCTTCGCGGCCGAGCCGTCGGGTGACGAAGGCGGCGAGGCTCTCGTCGCCGCCTTCGCCGCGCGGCAGCAGCAGGTCCAGCGCCATGCGCAGCTTGCCCGGCCAGGAGAACAGGGGTGTGGTGACGAGCGGCAACAGGCGCGTCGGCGCCATGAGCAGGAAGCCCTCCGGCAGGGGGCAGAGGCGGCCGTCGCGGACGACGTAGGTGCGGCGGAACTCCTCGCGCGTGCCGACCAGGCGCGGCGTCAGCCCGAGCCGTTCGCAGAGGTGCAGGCCGGCGGGCTTCTCCGAGAGAAACGAGTCCGGCCCGGCCTCGAGGACGAAGCCGTCGCGCCGTTCGGTGCGGATGACGCCGCCGAGGCGCGGCGCGGCTTCGATCAGTCGCAGTTCGATCGGGCGCCCCGCCTCCCTGGCGAGCTCGAGCAGGCGGTGCGCGGCGGCGAGGCCGCTGATGCCGCCGCCGACGACGGCGACGCGCGGCGCGCGGCTCATCGGCCGGCGCCGGCCGCCGCCACGGTCGGGGCGGGCGTGCAGCCGCCGCAGGCGATCGGCAGGACGGCATCGTCGACGGGCATGTGTTCGGGTTATCAGCGCCGCGCCTCCAGTCAACGCCGGGCGCATCGGGCGGCGGGTGGAAAAGCCGCGCCGGGCGGGTGGAAAAGGCGCGCCGGGATGGATAGCTACGGGGCGGAAGTGGCGCGGCGGCGAGTCGCCGGCGCCGCGCTGGAGGGTCGATGCGGCCGTGGACGGTTGACGCCGACGACATCAAGATCGCCGAGGATTTCGACGACGGGTTGCTGCACAAGCCGCCCTGGGTCGAGGGCTTCCTCAACGCCGGCGACGACAAGTTCATCGTCGTCGGCACCAAGGGCTTCGGCAAGACGCTGCTGCTGAAGGCCAAGCGCATCCGCCTGCAGCGCACCGACGGGGTGCTGTGCATTCCCGAGAACGCGCTGCTCGACAAACCGATCGGCGACAAGATCTTCGGCAAGGACCAGCTGGCGCTGTATGCCCAGTCGACCGAATGGTGGGCCAAGGTGTGGCTCATCTCGATCGCCGCCGCGGTGTTGAAGCGCCTCGACCAGCTCGACGGCGTGCGCGTCGACGCGCGCCTGGCGGCGCTGCTCGACGACCGCGGCCTGCGCGGCGTCATCGACCACTTCGTCAACCTGCTCGACCTGCCGCGCGCCGACCTGCACCGCTGCGCCACCGACACCGACAACGTCCTGGTGCCGCGCCTGCGGGCGCTCAATACGCCGGTGGCGATCTTCATCGACAACGTCGACGAGTACTTCAACAAACACGTGCGCGCCGTCGGCCGCGCCAGCCACACCGGCGAGCTGTCGCCGAGCATCTGGTATTTCGCCCAGATGGGCCTGGTCGAGGTCGCCTACCAACTGCGCCGCGTCAATCACCACCTCAAGGTCTTCGCCGCCGTGCGCAAGGAGGCCTTCCTGCGCTTCGACGAGATGACGTCGATGGTGCAGCAGTACCGCGGCAGCGCCGTCGAGACGCACTACACGCTGGAGAGCCTACGCGAGATCTTCGTCAACAACATCCGGCGCGAGAAGGACCGCAACCTGGTCACGCCGGAGCTGGCGCGCAGCCGTCCGCTGGAGGCGTTCCTCGGCCAGGCGACGGTGCTCAACGCGTTCACGCACGAGGCCGAGGACGTCTTCGAGTACATCGCCCGCCACACCCTGCACCGGCCGCGCGATTTCATGAGCGTCGGGCAGAAGCTGTCCGACCTCACCCCGGCCGAGCGCCGCCTCCCGGAGCGCTTCAAGGAAGTCGTCAACCAGGCGGCGACCGAGATCGCCTCCGAGTACCTCAACGAGGTGGCGCCGTACCTCGGTGGCGTCGACCTGCCGGGTGTCCTCGCCGGCCTCTCGGCCAACGTGCTGCGCCGCGAGGAGGTGGAGGAGATCTTTTTCGCCCACAATGCCGACGCCGGCGTCGACGACGAGCTCGAGCACATCTTCTGTATGCTGTTCCGCGCCGGTCTGCTCGGGCACCTCGCCCTCGATCACGTCTCCGGCCGGCGCATCCAGCGCTTCCTGCGACCGGGCGAGCGCATCTTCCAGCCCGACGGCCTGCTGCCGCCGTCGTCGCACTATCTCGTCCACCCGGTGCTCACCGGGCTCATCGCCCGCCTCAACCCCGGCTACGTGGAGCGCATCGATGCGGTGAACATGGTCGGCAACGGGCGGCCGTGGCGCGACGCGAGCGACCGCCAGCTCAAGTCGCTGCTGGTCCTGCGCGCCGACCTCGACGGCTTCGGGGCGCTGATGCAGCGCGGCCTCGACGAAGCGGTGCGCGATGCGCTGCGCCACGCGGTGGAGCGCCACGCCGCCGGCTGCCTGCACGCCTCGCTCGCCGACGGCGACTCGCTGCTGCTGGTCGACGACCGCATCCTGACGCTGATCAAGGCGGCGCGGCGCATCATGGAGGACGTCTCGGAGCTGCCGGGCAGCCCGCGCATGCGGGTCGCCATCGCACACGGCCCGGTGGCGGTGCGCGACCGCGGCGAGGAGCCGCCGGCGATCGAGGGCGGGTCGGCGGTGCTGGTGGCGTCGCGCATCGAGCCGCTGGTGCGACCGGGCGAGATCTGGGTCACCGAGGAGATTCGCGCGCTGCTGACCGGCACCGACACCCTCTTCCGCGCCGAGGCGATTTCCGACGCGGCGGTGAACGTGCGCAAGGCCACCTCCGACGAATTCGACATCTGGGTGCGGCTGCACCGCATCCTGTCGTAGGAGCGGCGGCGGTCGAGTCTGGGCAGCGCGGGGCTGGAGTGCTACGCCCTCGCCAGCGAACGATGTCACGCCAGAGCAAAGCCTCCCGGGCCGTCTCCGACACGGCGGGCCGCCCCGCGCCAGGGCTGGTCAGGCCCCTCCCGATCGGGCTGCTCGATCAGGTCCACGATGCCGTCATCGCCACCGACCTCGCCGGCATCATCCAGATGTGCAATGCGGCGGCTGAACGCATCTACGGGTACGCGGCGGCGGAGATGATCGGCCAGACGGTGGCGTTGTTCTACTTCTCCGAGGACCAGGCGACGATCGGGGCACGCGTCGTCGGGCCGCTGCAGGCGGCTGGGGCACACCACGTGGCGGCGCTGCGCACCCGACGCAAGGACGGCGCCGAGATCTATGTCGACCTGCGCCTGTCGCTGCAGCACGACGAGGCCGGCCGGCCGGTCGGTATGCTCGGCTGTTCGAACGACGTCACCGACATGCACCGCGCCGAGCGCGAAGGGCGGGAGCAGCGCCAGGATCTGCGCGTCATCCTCGACGCCATGCCGGCGATGCTCTGGCACAAGGATCGCGACAATCGCATCGTGCGTGCCAACCGCGAAGCGGCGGCGTTGAACGGGATGACGCCCGCCGAGATCGAGGGCCGCTCGACCTTCGACCTCTTCCCCGAGCAGGCGGAGCAGTATCACCGCGATGATCTCGAGGTGATCTCGACGGGGGTGCCCAAGCTCGGCATCGTCGAGCCGCTGGAGACGGTGAGGGGCGAACAGCGTTGGATGCGAACCGACAAGCTGCCGTACCGCGACGCGCGCGGCGAGATCATCGGCGTGCTCGTCTTCGCCGTCGACATCACCGACCAGAAGCGCGCCGAGCAGGCGCTCGAGCAGGCGCGCGACACGCTCGAACAGCGCGTCGCGCGGCGCACGGCGGCGCTGGCGGAGGCGGTCGAGCAGCTGCATCGCGAAGTGGCCCAACGCCAGCAGGCGGAGACCCGCCTCGATCTGGCGCTGGCGGCGACCGATCTGGCCATGTGGGAGTGGGACGCGCGCCGCGAGGAGACGCTCTTCGACGCGCGCGGGGCGCAGATGCTCGGCTATGCCCCGGAAGGGATGCGGCAGTCGGTGGGGTTCTGGGCGACACTCGCGCACCCGGATGACCTCGAGGCGAGCAGCCGCGCCTGGAACGCGCACGTGGGCGATGGCACGGCGTCGCACTTCGAGGTCGAGCAGCGCCTGCGCACCAAGAGCGGCGAGTACGTCTGGGTCCTGACGCGCGGCAAGGCAGTCGAGCGCGCACCCGACGGCGCGGTGCTGCGCATGATCGGTACGACGCGCGACATCACCGCCCAGAAGGCGCTGGCGGAGCAGGCGCGCCGGCATCAGGCGGAGCTGGCGCACATCCTGCGCCTGGAGACGGTCAACTGCCTGGCGGCCGAGCTGGCGCACGAGATCAACCAACCGCTCGGCGCCATCGCCAATTTCGCCAACGGGCTCGCCACGCGGCTGCGCCAGGCGCATCCCGACCGCGCCGCGATGCTCGAGGCGGCGGAGCGGATCAGTACGCAGGCGATGCGCGCCGGTGCGGTGCTGCAGGGCGTGCGGAGCTTCGTGCGCAAAGATGCCCCCTGCCAGCAGGCATGCGATGTCAACGCGCTGGTGGCGTCGGCGGGTGAGTTCCTCGCAGCGGAGGCGCGCCACCGCGGCGTCGTCGTGCGGCTCGACCTGGCGCCGGGCCTGCCGGTGGTGACGGGCGACCCGATCCAGATCGAGCAGGTGCTCGTCAACCTGCTGCGCAACGGGCTCGAGGCGATCGTCGCCGAGGACAGCGCGCAGGGCTCGCTGACGGTGCGCACCTGCCGCGGCGCGCTGGGCGAGGCCGAGGTGCGTATTGCCGACAGCGGCGGCGGCGTTTCGGCGGAGGCGCGGGAGCGGATCTTCGAGCCGTTCTTCACCACCAAGTCGACCGGTCTCGGCATGGGCCTGTCGATCAGCCGTTCGCTCGTCGAGGCGCACGGCGGCCGCCTGTGGTGCGAGCCGGGCGCCGACGCCGGGGCGACGTTCTGCGTCAGCCTGCCGCCGGCGGCGCCCTGATCGGCACCGACGTCAGCGGCTGCTCAACTCGTGCACCGCGTCGACCAGGGCGCGGACGTTGTCCACCGGCGTCTGCGGCAGGATGCCGTGGCCGAGATTGAAGATGTGGCCGGGGCGGCGGGCGGCGCGGTCGAGGATTGCCTTGGCGCGGCGGCGGATCTCGGCCGGCGGCGCGAACAGGGTCAGCGGGTCGAGGTTGCCCTGCACCGCGCGGTCGTGGCCGATGACCGCCCAGGCGGTATCGAGATCGCTGCGCCAGTCGACGCCGATGACGTCGCCGCCGGCCTCGCGCAGGAGCGGCAGCAGGCCGCCGGTGTCGGTGCCGAAATGGATCACCGGCACCAGCGCGCTGAGGCCGTCGAGCGCGGCCCGCGAATGCGGCAGGGCATACTCGCGGTAATCGTCGGGGGAGAGACAGCCGACCCAGCTGTCGAAGAGCTGCAGGGCGTCGGCGCCGGCGGCGACCTGCATGCGCAGGTAGCCGTTGACCAGGCGCGCCAGCAGGCCGAGCAGGCGGTGCCAGGCCTGCGGGTGGTGGTACATGAACGATTTGGTGTGCAGGTACTGGCGCGAGCCGCCGCCCTCGATGAGGTAGGACGCCAGCGTGAACGGCGCGCCGGCGAAGCCGATCAGCGGCACGCGGCCGGCCAGGCCGGCGCGCGCCTGGCGGATCGATTCGCCGACGTAGGCGAGCGCGTCGGCCGGGTCGTACGACTGCAGGCGCGTCAGGTCGTCGGGTGTGCGCACGGGACGGTGCAGGCGCGGTCCGTCGCCGGCGGCGAACTCGAGGCCGGCGCCGAGCGGCTCGAGCACCAGCAGGATGTCGGCGAAGATGATCGCCGCGTCGACACCGAGGCGCTCGACGGCAGTGACCGTCACCTCCGCCGCCGCCGCCGGGTGGTGGCACAGCTCGAGGAAGCCGAAGCGCTCGCGTACGGCACGGTACTCGGCCATGTAGCGGCCCGCCTGGCGCATCAGCCAGATCGGCGTGAAGGGCGTCGGCTGGCGCCGGCAGGCGCGCAGGAAGACGTGATCGGCCACGGCTGGTGCGTATGCGAGGCGGGTAGGGGGGTCAACCGGGCGCGGCGCCGCGCTTGGCTGCCACCAGGGCGCGCCCGCGCTGGCGCACGGCGTTGAGCAGGTAGCCCATCTTCGGATGCTCGGGCTCGAGGTCGACCGGCAGGCCGTGCGCCTGCATCGCCTCGCTGCACACCGGACCGATGGAGGCGAAGACGACGCGCGCGGCGGCGGCGAAGAGGGCGTCGCGGCAGCCCAGGCGGGCGGCGGTTTCGACGACGTGATCGACCTGGCGGGCGCTGGTGAACAGCACCAGGTCGACGGTCGCCGCGGCGAGCCGGCGCACGCCGTCGCGCAGCGGCCCCTGGTCCTCTGGATAGTCCCAGCGATAGACCGGCACGCGCAGCACCGTGGCGCCGCGCGCGGCCAGGCCGTCGAGCAGCTCGGGATTGACGCGGCCGTATTCCTGTAAGGCGATGCGCAGGCCGGCGACCGGCAGGCGCGCGTCGAGCGTCGCCAGCAGCTCGCGCCAGGTGTTGGGCTCCGGGACGACCAGGTCCGGCGTCAGGCCGAGTTCGCGCAGCGCCGCGACCGGTTTCGGACCGCGCGCGACGACGGTGATGGCGCGCAGCAGCGCGGCCAAGGTCTCGCGCGGGCAGTCCGCGGCCAGGGCCGCCGCCAGGGCGCGCGTCCCGACGCCGGTGAGCAGGATCAGCGCGTCGACGCTGCCGGCCGTCAGCCGCGCCAGGAAGTCCTGCGCCGCCGGGCTGGTCTCGAGCGGCACCTCGCGCATTGACGGCGCGCTCAGCGGCTCGCCGCCGTGGCGGCGGATGAGCTCCGCCATCTCGGTGGCGCGGCGGCTCTCGAACGACAGCACGCGCAACCCCTCCAGTCCGCCCTGCTCGCTCCCGGCCATTCCGCCGCACCATGTCGGGGAGCCGGCGGGCGGTCAATCTCCCCCGCCCCGACGCCGCCCGGGCGGTGGACAAGCGGGAACGGCATCGGTACTGGCAGCCAGAATGCGCTGGAAATCGGCGCGCGGACTGCAGAGGATGGGGCGAGCAGACATGCGGATCGTGCGACGCAACAAGAGGGGCGACGGGCACACCCTGGGGCTGTGCCTGTCGGGGGGCGGAGCGCGCGGCGCGTTCCAGGTCGGCGTCTACGAACGGCTGTTGCGCGACCCGCGTTTCGCCAAGGGCCCGACGGTCCTGTCCGGCACCTCGGCCGGGGCGATCAACGCGGCGCTCATCGCCGCCGGCAAATCGCCGCGCGATATGATGCGCTTCTGGACCGGCATCGCCGACGACCCGCCGGTGGTCGCCAGCCCGCTGTTTTTCTCCTCGCTGCTGCGCTCGACGCTCGGCATGGCGCTGGCCGAGATTCCGCGCTGGCTGGCGCCGTCGCGCTCGTGGGTGCCCTTCGCGCGCCGCCTCAAGCACCATCTGCCGCCGCAGGCCGGCACACCGCTGGCGCTGGCGGTCGAGTGGATGCTGACGGCGCGCTTCGAGCTGGTCAGCAAGATCCTCGAGGGCATCAAGGAACCCTTCGTCGCCCACACCGCGCGCCTGCGCGAGCGCCTGGTGGAGGAGTTCGACGGCGAGATCGTTCCCACGGCGGGACACCGGCTGGCGATCAATACCGTCGATGCCCACACCGGGCAGGTGGTGCGCTACGTCAGCGCCCGCACGCCGCTGACGCGCCCGCCGGACTACGTCATCGTCGAGCACATCACCGTCGACATGGTGTTGGCGAGCGCCAGCATCCCGTTGCTCTTCCCGACGGTACAGGTCGGCGAGCGCTGGCTGTGGGACGGCGGGCTGCTGGTCAACACGCCGCTGGCGCCGATGGTGGCGTTGGGCGCCGACGAGATCATCACCGTCCTGGTCACCGAGCCGCCCGACGGCACCAGCGGCCAGTTCCCGCACTTCGGCCGCGCCGTCGAGCGCACCGTCGATGCCATCCTCGAGAATGCCTACAACGTCGATCGCAAGCTGCTGCTCGACCGCAACCAGCTGGCGGCCGGCGTCGACGGCAGTCCCTACCGCGAGGTGACCTTGTACGAGGCCGTCCGCCCGGCCCGCGACGGCCGCTTCGACACCGGTTCGTATCTCTATTTCGAGCGCCAGGTGCTGGAGGACATGCGCGCCGCCGGGCGCCGCACGGCTGCGCGGTGGCTTGACGCCGGGCCGCGCGTCGACCGCCTCGAGACGACGGCCGAGGGCGCCGCCGCCTGAGCCCGCTGCCGGCATGACGGCGGCGGTGCTGGTCGTCATGGCCCGGCAGCCGCGGCCGGGGACGGTGAAGACGCGCCTGGCGCGGCGCGTCGGCGCCGACGCCGCCTGCGCGCTCTATCGCGCCTTCCTCGCCGATATCGCGGCGCGCCTGGCGCCGCCGGCCGGCGCGCCGGCCTGGCGCCTGCTGTGGGCGGTGACGCCCGCCGACGCCGATCTGCGGTCGCTGGTCGGGGCCGGCGCCACGCAGGTGGCGCAGCGCGGCGCCGACCTGGCGGCGCGCATGCGGCACGTCGTCGCCGACCTCTTCGCTGGCGGCGCGGCGCGGCTGGTGATGATCGGCGCCGACGCGCCGCACCTCGAGCCGGCGACGGTGACGGCGGCGTTCGCGGCGCTGGACGCCGCCGACGTCGTGCTGACCCCGACGCGCGACGGCGGCTATTGCCTGATCGGGCTCAGGGCGCCGCACGACCTCTTCACCGGCGTCGCCATGGGGACGCCGGCGGTGCTGGCGCAGACGCGGGCGCGGGCGGATGCCGAGGGGTTGCGGGTGACGTTGCTGCCCGGGACGTTCGATGTCGATGAATGGGAGGACCTCCTCGCACTGCGGGCGCTGATCGACACCGGGACGGTCGCCCTGCCACACACCGCGGCCTCGCTGGCCACGCTGGATTCGCAGAGGCAGTAGCTGGGACCGCGGGCGTCTCGCCCGCACGGCGACGCACAGCGTCGCCGTAGCGCGCTGCGAGCGGGCGAGCCGCCCGCGGTCCCGGTTGGCGGACTCGAGGCAGCGCCCGCCCAGCACCCGGTCATGCCTGGCCGACCCCTGGCGCTTCCAGCGGAGGGAACACGTTTCCCGTAGAGTCGCCGCGGTTCGAGTGCTAAGCCCCGAGCGAGGAGCTCGCACGATGAGAACGCTCTTTTCCCTCTGCGCGGCAGGTGCGCTGGCGTCGTGCCTTGTCGCGCCGGCCTCTGCCGCGTGTCGCGGCGACTTCGATGGCGACGGTCAGGTGACCGTGGCCGAGATCGTCTCGGTGGTCGACAGCGCGCTGACCGGCTGCGATCCGCTCCCCGGGCCGCGGTTCGTCGACAACGGCGATGGTACCGTCACCGACAACGCCACCGGCCTCGAATGGGAGCAGAAGGTCGCCGGCACGGACTGCCTCCACTGCGCGGAGCGGCAGATGGACTGGCGCACCGCGATGGGCGATTGGATCTCCGAGGTGAACGGCTTCATCCCAGAATCGCAACGCCCCGAATCCCAAGCCGGGCTGGGGGGACACACGGACTGGCGGATCCCGACGCTCGCCGAACTGCGCGGCATCCTCGACCCGTTTCCGTGCGAGGCGAGCTGCTTCAGCCCGACGCTCGGGCCGAACATCGTCAACTGCCACTATTGGACCTCGACGACGCCGGCAGCGAATCCAGGTAACGTGATCACCGTCGAGGCGACCTACGGCACGAGCATCGGTGGGGGGAAAGACAGTCTGCGACCTCGCTGTGTGCGGGCAGTGCGGGGTGTGAAACGCTAGCCCAATTGCGTGCCGTCTCGGCGGGTACGACGGAAGGTGGAGGGGACATGTCTGCATCGGTTACGCTAATCGTGGCGGCCATCCTGGGCCTTCCTCTCGTGACGTGCTTGCTCGTCTCGCCCGCGCTGGCGGTCCAGTTTCAGACCGCGACTACCGTCGGGCCGGTGCCCAAAGTCGAAAGCTTGACGTTGGTTGCTGTCGGCCCGGAGGATCCTGATCCGGCGAGCAACGCTGACGGAGCTGTTTACGGTGCCGACGCCTACACGGGCGCCGTCTGGCGTGTCCGGTTCAACAGTTCGAGAACCGTCCTCGACCAGCTCAAGGTCATCGATCTGAACGGAAGCGGGTCAACAGGCTCTGTCAATGCGGTCCTTGGGATCGCCTTCGACCCGTCCTCGCACGCGGCCGGGCCTATCCGCCTGTACCTCGCTTATGCAGACGACAACTCCGCACCGTTCAACGGAAAGATCGCACGCGCGGAGAGTACGAACGGCGGCGCCAGCTATACCGTCAACGAAGACTTCATCACCGGACTTCCGCGCTCTAGCTTCAACCATCAGACCAACGGTCTGGCGTTTGGTCCAGACGGTTGCCTCTACATTGCCCAGGGCGGCAACTCCAACGTTGGATACCATCCCGAGTTTGCGGAGTCGCGCATGTCGGGCACCATCCTGCGCGCCTGCTTCAACCTCTCGAACGGGGCGCTCGATCCCGCCTTCGACGGCAACTGCGGGTCAGGAAACACGCAGGAGGCGTGCAGCATCAAGGTGTACGCGTCCGGCCTGCGCAACCCCTACGACCTGGTGTGGCATTCGAAGGGGTTCCTCTACGCGACCGACAACGACGCAGAAGGTCCCGCCGTCGACGGAGGCTGCGCCGCCCCGGCCAACGCGTTCGGCTGTCCCTGCCAGGTGGGGCCCACAACGCCAACCGGCGATGAGATCAATCTCATCGAGCAGGGCAAGTACTACGGGTCGCCCAACCCGTATCTTGCAAATCCCTCGGCGAATCAGTGTCAGGGCGGCACGGAGGGCGGCGACTCGTGCGGCGTCGGTGATCCCTGTCCCGGCGGCATGTGCAGCAACCTGGCCAGTCTGTGCACGACGGCGGACAGCGGCCTCTGCGATCAGGACGTGCAGTGTCTGTTCTTCAAATCGGGCCACACGCCGACATCGTCGCAGGACCCGAACAACCTGTACCGCGGCCCAATCAGCACCCCGAATCCCCCGAATCCGAATCTGTGGTTGGACGGAATTGCTGAGTACCGGCCGCCGTTCGGCAACCTGCTACAGGGGGGCTTCTGCTCCGATTGGAACGGGCATCTCCTGGTGGCGCCGATCGGCCCCGAAGTGAGGCGTTTCACGCTGTCCGCCAACGGACAGACCGCGACCGACCAGGGAGAGATCGGCTTCGGCGCCAAGGGCCTCGATGTCGCCGTCGGGGCGGATGGCACAGCGTATTTCGCCACGGTGGACGACGGCGTAATCCAGTTCATCCGCCCGATCGCACAGCCGACGCCGCAGGCGGCCCACTACTACAAGAGCTGCCCGCCGCGGCAGACCTGCCGCAACAACACGTGTCAACCGGTCTGCGTCAGCGACTGCAACGTGAACAACGCCGTGGCGATCAACGAGCTCGTGACCGCCGTCGGGATTTCGCTCGGCAATACACCGCTAATTCCAGGGTGTCCTGCCAGTGACGCGAACAACAACGGCTCCGTGATGATCAGCGAGTTGATCCAGGGCGTCAACAACTCCCTCAACGGCTGCGGCGGCGGCGGGATCAGCGGCTTCAGCGCCCTCTCGACGGTCACCATCGATGTCGGCAGCGGTGCCGCACCGCGTGGCGGGTCGGTCACGATTCCAATTACCGTGGCGGGCGGTGGTGGCGCAGTGGCGGGCGCGCAGATCGACATCCTCTACTCCCAGGCAGCCTTCAGTATCTCGAATCCGTCGACGAGTTGCGTCATCGCCAGCCGCCTGCAGGGCACGCATCAGGAGACGGCGTCGCTGCCCACCACGCCAGCCGCACCGAGCGGCAAGAAGCGCCTGCGGGTCATCGTCATGCCGAGCTTCAGCTCCGTCGGCGGCTTCACCGACGGGCTGATCGCCTCGTGTACGTTCCAGATCAGTGCCTCCGCCCCCACCGGTACTCACACGTTGAACGCCGAACGGCAGGAGGCCGGCAGCAGCGCAGGAGGGACAATCGGATCCGTCGCCGACGACGGATCAATCACTGTGCAGTAGCTGCACGCCCTCGAGGACGCGCTGCTCGGCTTCGCCGGCTGCGTCGTCGTCATCACGCACGACCGCTGGTTCCTCAACCGCATCGCCACGCACATGCTCGCCTTCGAGGGCGACAGCCACGTCGAGTGGTTCGAGGGCAACTACCAGGACTACGATGCCGACCTGCATCGCCGCCGCGGCACGGATGCGGACCAGCCGCATCGGCTCAAGTTCAAGCCGCTGCAGCGCTGAGAAGAGAAGACTGCAACACGGAGGCACCGAGGAGCGGAGGCTCGCGGAGGAGAAGTGGACAGGATCATTGTGTTTACGGACGGGGCGGCGAAGGGGAATCCGGGCCCTGGCGGCTGGGGGGCGGTGCTGGCGCGTCTGGATCGGGTGCGCGAGCTGGGCGGGCGGAGCGCGCACACGACCAATAACCAGATGGAGATGACGGCGCCGCTCGAAGCGCTGCGGGCGCTGCGCGGGGTCGACGGCGTGGTGGCGATGCACGCCGACTCGACCTACGTCATCCAGGGCATCACGCAGTGGATTCACGGCTGGCGGCGGCGCGGCTGGCTCACCGCCGACGGCAAGCCGGTGCTGAACCGGGAGCTGTGGGAGGCGCTGGCCGTGGAGGTGGCGGCGCGCGGGCGCGGCGGCGTGCAGTGGCATTGGGTGCGCGGACACGCGGCGGTGCCCGGCAACGAGCGCGCGGACGAGATCGCCTCCGGCTTCGCGGCCGGAGAGCCGGTTGCGCTCTACGACGGGTCGCTGCTCGACTATCCGATCGCGCTGCACGATCTGCCCGACGACACCTCGGTGCCGAAGCGGCCGGCCGGCGGCGCGCGTAGCAAGCCGGCGCCGGCATACTCGTACCTGAGCGTCGTCGACGGCGTCGCCGTGCGCCATGCGACCTGGGCGGAGTGCGAGCGGCGCGTCAAAGGCGTCTCCGGGGCGAAGTTCAAGAAGGCGATGAGCGCCGAGGACGAGCAGGCGATCCTGCAGGGCTGGGGCGCGCGGCTCTGAACGCGGCAGGCGCTGCAAGTGGGCAGCCAGCCGGTACCGCCGGCGTCTCGCCCGCGGTCCCGGCTGGGGAACCGTACGCGCGCGCCGCGTGTCGCATTTCGCCGTCTTTTGGCGTCCTCTCCGCCATGCCACCGCCGCTGCGCCGTGCCGGCGCCCCCCTGCTGACCGCCGCGGCCGCTGGCACCCCGGTTGCACCACGCAGCGGCGTGCCCTCCCCCACGCGCCGCCGTGACATGTGGTCTGCCGTGGCGACGGCCCTGCTGATCGCCGCCCTCGCCGCCCCGCTGGCCGCGCAGCCGGTTCCCTACGATATCGTCTACGTGCGCCAGCCGCGCTTCGGGGCCAACACCAACACCACCTGGCCGGAGGTCGCCCACCCGGCGAGCATCGATCCCGGCGCCGACCTCATGCTGCTGCACCCGAATGGCAGCGAGGAAGTCCTGGTCGCCGGCGGCGTCGGCGCGGTCACCGATCCGTTCGTCTCCTTCGACGCGCAGTGGGTCTACTACAGCCTCTTTTACGACGCGCGGCAGCAGGCGGTGAACTACCAGCGTGGCCTGCCCTACCTCGGCGCCGACATTTTCCGCATCAACCTACAGAGCCGCCAGATCGAGCAGCTCACCTTCCAGGAGTTCACCCCCAACACCGGCGCCGGCCGCTTCGACGAGTCCAACCCAGTCGATCCGCCCAACCAGTACGATCGCCTCGGCTACGGGATCCTCAACCTCGGCCCGGCGCCGCTGGCCGGCGGCCGCATCGCCTTCACCTCGAATCGCAACGGTTTCGTGCCGCCGCGCGGTCTGACCACCCCGACGCTGCAGCTCTTCGTCATGGACGCCGACGGTGCGAACGTGACGCAGATCGCGCCGATGAACATCGGCAGCGCCCTGCATCCGACGCCGCTGCGCGACGGCCGGCTGATGTTCAGCACCCTCGAGTCACAGGGCCTGCGCGACGGCCGCATGTGGGGCCTCTGGTCGATCTGGCCCGACGGTCGCCACTGGGCGCCGGTGGTCAGCGCCTTCCGCGGCGGCCAGGCGTTCCACTTCATGACCCAGCTCGCCAACGAAGACCTGGTGGTCACCGATTACTACAACCTCAACAACAACGGCTTCGGCGCCTTCTACCGCATGCCGCTGGCGCCGCCGGCCGGTACGCCGGCCTTCCACTCGGCGTTCCCGCCGGACAATCCGCCCATCGCGCAAACGGTCGGTGGCGGCTTCTCCTACCCGTTCACGATGCCGTTCACGCCCTACGGCATGCACTCGATCACGCCGTTCACGCACGGCAACGACGAGGCGGCGCCGCTCGGCGCCGGCGGCACGCGCGTCGGCAAGGTCACCCACCCCAGCGCCGCGCCGGGCGGCGACCTGCTCGCCGTCTGGTCGCCGGGCCCGTGCAACGATCTCAACCGGCCGACGACGCTGCCCTACTACGACGCCGGCCTGTACCTGATCCGCGGCGGCAATCCGGTCAACGCGCCGGGCGAGTTGGTGCTGCTGAAGAACCACCCCAACTACAACGAAGCCTGGCCACGCGCCGTCGTCACCTACGCCGCCGTGCACGGCGTCGCCGAACCCGCCCTGCTGCCGTGGCTGCCGAACGACGGCACGCAGCACGCGCTGCTGCCCGCCGGCACGCCGCACGGCCTGGTCGGCTCGAGCAGCCTGTACAAACGCGAGAGCTTCCCCGGCCTGATCACACCGTGGTCGGACAGCTTCGACGGCCTCGACGCCTTCAACACGCTCGAGAACGATCAGAGCAGCAACTGGTTCACGCAGGGCGCCGACGCCGGGCGGTACGCGAACAGTGACATCTGGGCGGTGCGCATCGTCGGCATGGAGCCCAACACGCACCGCAGCTACGGCCCCAATGGCGGCCCGAGCGGCGGCCAGCGCTTCTTCAGCCATGCCATGGAGAAGCTGCGCATTCTGGGCGAGATCCCGCTGCGCAAGACCGACGTCATGGGCCGCCCGCTGCTCGACCCGGAGGGCAACCCCGACACCAGCTTCCTGGTCAAGCTGCCGGCCGACTCGCCGTTCACGTTCCAGACCCTCGACCGCAACGGCATGGTGCTCAACGTCGCGCAGACCTGGCATCAGGTGCGCCCCGGCGAGGTGCGCACCGACTGCGGCGGCTGCCACGCGCACAGCCAGCAGCCGCTCGACTTTGCCACCACCGCCGCGGCGCGGCCGGGCTACCCCGTGCGCGACCTCAATGCGTCGACGCCGCTGCTGACGCGCGATGCGCAGGGCCAACCGGCGCTGCGCGAGGTGATGGCGCCGCTGGTGACAATCGAGTTCCTACGCGACATCCGCCCGCTGCTGCAGCGCAGCTGTGTGCCCTGCCATAGCGGCGCCACTCCGCCCGGCAACCTGCGCCTCGACGACACCGCGATCCTCAACGACGGCCTGCCAGCCGACTACGCGCGCCTGGCCGACGACCAGGGCTTTCGCTGGGGCCACCCGCCGGTGATCAACTACGCGTGGCGGCAGACCAACGCCAGTCGCTACGTGCGCATGTTCCAGAGCCGCCGCAGCCTGCTGATGTGGAAGCTGTACGGCCAGCGGCTCGATGGCTGGAGCAACGGCGACCATCCGACCGAGACGATGCCGGGCAACGCCGCGACGCTGCCGGCCGGCGTCAACGCCAGCGCCGCCGATCTCGACTTCACCGGGATGATGATGCCGCCGCCGGGCAGCGGCGTGCCGCCGCTGAGCGAGGACGAGAAGATGACCTTCGCGCGCTGGATCGACCTCGGCGCGCCGATCGACTGGGACGAGAGCGCCTACGGCTGGTTCCTCGACGACCTGCGTCCGGCGCTCGACGTCAGCCTGCCGCGGCCGGGCGTCAACCTCGGGCCGCTGGCGCAACTGCGCCTCGGCGCCGCCGACGCGCACAGCGGCGTTGCCTGGACGACGTTGTCGATCACCGCCGACTTCGCGATCAACGGCCGCGCTGCCGCCACCGAACTCGCCGACCTGGTGCAGGACGGCGGCGACGGCATCCGTACGCTCGCACTCAGCCCGCCCATCGCCAGCCGCGCCAGCGGTACGCTGCGCGTCGCCATCGAAGACGTGCAGGGCAACGTGACGCGCGTCGCGCGCCGTTTCGCAGTGCAGGCCGCCGGCGGAGCGAGTCCGATGCCGAGTACCACGCCGCCGCCGACGGCGACACCGAGCGCGACGCGCCCGCCGCCGACGCCGAGCGCGAGCGCGACGCCGACCCGCACCGGAACCGCCACCGTGACGCGCACGCCCACCGTCGCCGCCAGCCTCGCCGGCCGCGTCCGCTACTACCGCGGCGACCGCGGCGTGGGCGGCGTGACGCTGGCCGGAGCGACCAGCACCGCCGACGGGACGTTTACCGTCGCCACCGGCCTCGACGCCGCCGTCACCCTGCTGCCGCAACGCCTCGGCGGCTTCAACGGCGGCGTCACCGCTCTCGATGCCGCGCACATCCTGCAGGCCGTCGCCGGTCTGCGCCGCCTCGATGCGTCGCAGGCCCTGGCCTGCGACACCACCGGCAACGGCACCCTGAGCACCCTCGACGCGACGCGCATCCTGGAGTTCAGCGTCGGCATGCGCGCCCGCCTGCCGGTCGCCCAGGCGTGCGCCTCCGACTGGCTGTTCCTGCCCGAGCCGGCGGCTGCCGGCGGCCAGACGGTCACCCAGCCGTCGCTCCACGGCGCCTGCACCCCCGGGGCGGTCACCTTCGCCGCCCTGCCCGCCTCGGCCGCCGGGCAGGATTTCCGCGCCGCGCTGTTCGGCGACTGCACGGGCAACTGGCAGACGGGGACGGCGCTGCGCCGCGTACGCGCCGCGGCGCCGCGCATCGCCATCGGTCCCGGTCGCGTCGTGCGGCGGCAGTTGCGCGTACCGGTGCGCGTGCGCGGCGGCGACGGACTGGCCCTCGAACTGGCGCTGGGCGTCGATGCGGCACGTGCCGCGCTGCGCGGCGCGCGCGTCGGCGGGATGCGGCCCGATGTCGCGCTGCTGACGGCGCACGACGGCACGACGGCGCGGGTCGCGATCGTCTCGGCGACGGGCCTCGGCGCGTTGCGCCTGACGCTGCTGTTCGAGCTGATCGAGTCGAGCGCGGGTGATGCGTTGATCTCGTCGGCCGCGGCGATGATCGACGACGCAGCGGTCGCGGTAAGGCACATCCCCTGAGGGCGAAGGCGCGGCGCAGGAGGCCGAGGTTCGCCAGCCGCGCGATCGCCGCCGCGCCCGCAGCGAACTCCCCACCGGCGCACGCCTCTGCCACCGTCGCGCCGGCGAGCAGGCGCGACAGCACCGCCGCCTCGTCGCCCGGGACACGCAGCCGCAGCACCGCCGTCTGCGGCCGCGCGACGAGATAGTCCACCGCCCCCGCCGCCGGTCGCGCCGGGACCTGCCCCGCCGTCACCGCTTCCACCACCGCCAGGACGTCGTGCGTGCAGTGCACCAGGCGCAGCGCCGCGGCGCAGCGCACGCGTGCCGCCGCCCAGGCCGCCTCGGGCACCTCCGCCAGCGCGGCAGCGGCAAGCGGCGCGCCGTCGTCCGGCGCGTCGTGCACTTCGAGCTCGGCCTGCTCGAGCGCCGCGAGTTCTGCCAACACGGCGGGCGTGACGCCGAAGTCGGCGCCGCAGGCATGCGTCGGAATGAACGCCGCGAGCTGCGCGCCGACGCCGTTGAAGGCGTAGCCGCGCGGCGGATGAGCCGCGATGTAGGCGCGCACCAGGCGCGCGAACTCGCCCTCACCGACGACGTGCGCCAGGGCGGGGAAGTTGGCGCGCAGGCCGTCGAGGAGGCGGGTATCGTAGGCGTCCCGGTAGACGCGCAGCCCGCGCTCGGGCGGCACGGGCGTCGTCGACACGAGCGGCGGGGCCGGCTCGGCGGTGGTGAGCGCGGCAAAGAAGGCGGCCTGCTGGTCCTCCCACTCGGCGGGCGAGACGCCCGCGGTCCCGGCCGGGGAACACAAGGCGGCGGTTTGGTGTCCCCTGTCCGGGAGCGCGGGCGGCTCGCCCGCCCGCCCCGACGCCGCCTCCTCCCGGGCCCGATCCAACTCCCCCATCAGCTCCCCGAACTCAGGGAATCGCCCGTCGCGCTCGAGCACCGTCCCCGCCCCCGGAAAGCGCGCCGCGGCGGCGCGATACAGCCCCCAGACGGGATCCGCAACCGAAGCGTCGTGGGTGTCGATGCGCACCTCCGGCAGCACTGCATGCCCGGCGACGTGCAGGTAGGCCACCGACTCCGGCGCCAGGCAGGCCAGGTAGCGCAACGGATCGATGCCGAGGTTGAGCGAATTGACGATCAGGTTGTTGACGTCGAGCAATACGCCGCAGCCGGTGCGTGCGCACAGCGCCGCCAGGAACTCGGCCTCGTCCAACGCATCGCCGGCGAAGGCGACATAGACGGTCGGGTTCTCCAGGACCAGGCGCCGACCGAGCCGCTCCTGCACGTGCGCGACGCGCGCGGCGACGTGCGCCAGCAACGGCTCGCTGTAGGCGATGGGCAGCAGGTCATGCGACTCCCGCCCACGCCAGGAGGTCCAACAGAGATGGTCGCTGACGACGCGCGGCTCTATCTCGTCGGCGAGCGCCCGCAGGCCCCCGAGATGATCGGCATCGAGCCGATCGCTGCCGGCGATCGACAGGCTGACGCCGTGCAGGACGAGCGGGTAGTCGGCGCGCAGCCGCAGCAGCATCTGCCGCGTCCGCCCGCCGACGGCCATGAAGTTCTCGGAGACCAGCTCGAGCCAATCGACGCGTGGCCGCGCGTCGAGGAGATCGCCGAGGTAGCGCGGCCGGAAGCCGAGGCCGAACATGGAGGCGAAGGGGCAACCCGATCGCCGGCCGGGCGGAACGCCGCGATGGCGCTCCGCCCGGCACGGTCTACATCTTGAACTTAGCGGCGTCGGTCGCAGTCACCCAGGCACCGCCGGCGTCGGTGCAGGTCTTCTCGTCCTTCACCGCGTCGGCCTTGGTGCCCGCGCAACTGCCGGAGTGGCCCTTGACGCTCGAGCCGCAGCTCTTGCGGTAGCAGCCCTTTGCATCGCCCTCGTGGTGGTCCGCCAGCGCCGTACCGCCAAGCGCCAACATCGCGCCGGCCAGCAGCGCTCCAAACGTCGTGCCCTTCATCTTCGTCCTCCTTGCATCACCAGCTCCGCGGCGACGGCCGCGGATCGCCGAACTATGCGCTGTGCGCGCAGATCCGACAAGCCAGGCCTGCCATAGCCTCGTGTCTCCCAGCCGGGACCGCGGGCGAGACGCCCGCGGTCCCGGCCGGCTGCGTACCGCCACGGCTGCTCAGGCCGGGGGTCCGTTCGTCGCCAACGTCGCCTCGAACAACCGCCGCACCTCTTCGACGTGGCGGTCGAGGTCCTTGCGCTTCCACGTCGTCGTCGCGATCGGCTTGTGCACCACCACCTCGACCGTCGCCGGGCGCAGGATGATGCCGTGCTTCGGCAGGACGTCGAGGGTGTTGCGGAAGACGATCGGCACGATCGGGCGCCGCGCCGCCATGGCGAGATGGAACGCGCCCTTCTTGAAGGGCCGCAGTCGCGGCGTCGAGCTGCGGGTGCCTTCCGGGGCGATGACGATCGAGGTGCCCGCGCGCAGCGCCGCGATCGCCGGCTCGAGAGCGTGCACCGCCTGCTGGCGATTGAAGCGGTCGACGAAGATCGTGCCGCTGGCGGCGAAGAGCGGTCCGAACAGCGGATTGCGCTGTAACTCCTTCTTGGCGATGCCGACGAAGTCGCGCCGCAAGAGCTTGCAGAGCAGCAACATCTCGACCGCGCTCTGGTGGTTGAACACGAAGACCGCCGGCCGGTGCGACCACAGGTACTGCTCGCCCTGCACCTGCAGATCGATCCCGGCCAGCGCCGTGCCGAGCTCGCCCCAGGTGGTCAGCGCCAGGTTCAGCCCGGCCTGCCAGCCGCCGGCGAGCAGCGCCGCCGGGACGCCGAGCAGCCACGATGGCACGGCGCTGCCGACGGCCAGCGCCGTGCGGCCGATCTCGCCGGCGGTCGGCGTGCCGCGGCTGGTGAAGCGCCGCGCCGGCCAGCCGCGCTTGGCGGCCAGCGCGGCGAGGCCGCGGTTGGGATTGATCGGGCGCGGCCGGCCGACCAGGTCGAGCAGCGGCAGGTCTTCGTCGCTGTCGGTGTAGAAGAAGCTACGCGCCAGGTCGATGCGGCGCGGCGTCGAAAAGGCGCGCGCGGCGTTGGCCTTGCCGACGCCGTAGCAGGTCGGGTGCACGACCTGGCCGGTGATGCGTCCGTCGAGGATGACCAGGCGCGTGCACATCACGTGCTCGATACCGAGTTCACGCGCCACCGGCAGCACCTGGTACGGCAGTGCCGACGACACCACCGCCACCGTGGGCCCCTTGCGCTGGTGCGCCTGCACCAGCGCCCGCGACTCGGGATAGATGGCGGTGGCGATGTGCTCCGCGAACAACCGCTCGCCCATCTCCACCAACTCACTCTCGGCCATGCCTTTGAGCGCGCCCAGAGTCTCCGTCACGAAGCCCGAGAAGCCCAGGCCGCCGAGCTGGAAGCGCACCGCCGTGGCCGCGCCCTGCGCCAGGGCGGCCCCATTGAGCTTGCCCACACGCACCAGCTCGCGCACGAAGGTGGCGGCCGAAAAGCCGGCGATCAGCGTCCGATCGAGGTCGAAGAAGGCCGCGATCTGGGGTCCGCGGGGCCCCTTGTCTATCGCGCCGGTGAGCGAGGCGTGCAGGGCCATGAACAGACTCTTGGCACGGATGCAGTCGCATGTGGAGCGCGGGTGCCGGACGGGCCGGACGGTTTTCATCCGCGCGCGACTGTGGTTCCCTCGCGGCCATGGACCAGGGGGGGTGGCCAGAGGCGCAGGGACGGCGCGTCGTGTTCCTGCTCGATGCGTCGAGCCGCACCGAGGAACGGCTGCTGCGCGACTGGATCGAGCGGCAGCGCCCGGCGGGTCTCAACGGCGAGGTGACGATCCCCATTCCGCCGTCGCGGCGGCGGCGACGGCGCGCCCTCGACCCGCGGCTCGAAGCGGCGCTCGCCACCGGCGACGATCCGCTGTTGGCGCCCCTGCGCGTCGCCTGGTTCGCCGGCGCCGACCCGACCCGCGTCGGACGCCTGCGCGAACTGCTGACGGTCGGCGACGCGCGCGACCCCGGCGCCGTGCGCCAGGCGTTGACGCTGCGCACCCACCCGGAGCGCTGCCGCGTCGTCGTCGGCGAGCCGGCCCCCGCCTCCGAACTGCGCCGGCGCTGGCAACAGGCCGGCGGCGCCGACGCGGCGCAGACCACCGGCCTGGCCGAGTACGTCGCCCGCCAGGCGGCACTGGCGCTCGAGCGCGCCGAGCGCCGCCTGCGCGGTCCGCGCTACAAGGTGCCGCGCTTCGTCAACGAGGTGATCCTCGGCCGCCCCGCCTTTCGCGGCGGCGTGGCGCGCATCGCCGGCGAGATCGGCAGGCCCGAGGAGGCGGCGCAACGCCAGGCGGCGAAGTACCTGCGCGAGATCGCGGCGACGCACAGTCCCTACGTCATCGACCTCACCGCCCGCCTCATCCACCTCCTCTATTCGCGTGGCTATTCGGGCATCAAATACGACCGCGCCCAGCTCGAGCGTCTCTTCGCCCTCGGCCAGCGCCACCCGCTGGTGTTCCTGCCGACGCACAAGTCGAACCTCGACCACCTCGTCCTGCAGTACCTCCTGCACGAGAACGGCCATCCGCCCAATCACACCGCCGGCGGCATCAACATGAACTTCTTCCCGGTCGGCCCCCTGGTGCGCCGCTCGGGCGTCTTCTTCATCCGCCGCACGTTCAAGGACAATCCGCTCTACAAGTTCGTCCTGCAGCAATACCTCGACTACCTGATCGAGAAGCGCTTCTCGCTGGAGTGGTACCTCGAGGGCGGCCGCTCGCGCTCGGGCAAGCTGTTGCCGCCGCGCTTCGGCCTGTTCGCCAGCGTCGTCGACGCCTACCAGCGCGGCAAGAGCGACGACGTGCAGTTCATCCCCGTCGCTATCGTCTACGACCAGATTCAGGACGTCGGCGACTACGTCGCCGAGCAGCGCGGCGCCAGCAAGCAAAAGGAGAACCTCGGCTGGTTCCTGCGCCTGGTGCGGCGCCTGCGCGCCAACTACGGCGATATCCACGTCCGCTTCGGCGAGCCGCTGTCCCTGGCCCAGTGGCAGGGTCCGCCGCAGCCGGACGCGGCGGCCGACGCTGACGAGCGCTCGCTCGCGGTGCAGAAGCTGGCATTCGAATCGGCCGTGCGCATCAACCGCGTCACCCCGATCACCCCGACCTCGCTGGTCGCCCTGGCCCTGCTCGGCCTCGGCGACCGCGCCGCGACCGTCCCCGAGCTGGTGAAGAACCTGCTCAACCTGGTCGAGTACGTGCGCCGTCGCGCCCTGCCGGTGACCACCGAGCTCGACCTCGACACCGCCGCCGGCGTGCAGCGCACCCTCGAGCAGTTGGCGCAGAGCGGCGTCGTGGCGCGCTTTGCCGAAGGCCTCGACACGGTCTACGCCGTCGGCGCCGACCAACACCTCACCGCGGCGTACTATCGCAACACCATCATCCACTTCTTCGTCACGCCCTCGATCGCCGAACTGGCGCTCCTGGGCGCCGCCGAGGTCGGCGCCGAGGCGGCGCCGGGCGAATTCTGGGAGGAGACGCTGCGCCTGCGTGACCTGCTCAAGTTCGAGTTCTTCTTCGCCGATCGCGAGCGCTTCAAGGCGGAGGTGCGAGAAGAGCTCGGCCTGCATGCGCCCGACTGGGAGGGGCATCTCGGCGGCGGCCCCGGGGCGGTGCGCGGCATCGTGCGGGGATTCAAGCCATTCAGCGCCCATCGCGTCCTGCGGCCGTTCGTCGAGGCCTATCGCGTCGTCGGCGACGCACTCGAGCGCCACGACCCGGCGGCGGCCGTCAAGGAACCCGAGTTCGTCGCCACCTGCCTGGCGCTCGGCAAGCAGTACCGCCTGCAACGCCGCATCCGCCACGCCGAGTCGGTGTCGAAGGTGCTCTTCGGCACCGCCCTGAAGCTGGCGCGCAATCGCGGCCTGCTGAACACCGACGGCGCCGACCTGGTCGAGCGGCGGCACGCGTTCGCGGTCGAGATCCGCACCGCGATCCGGCGCATCGACGCCATGGAGGCGCTGGCGGCGAGCCGGCTGGCGGGGCTGATCGAGTGAACGGAGGGCGCGGCGGGAGAACGGCAACGGTCGTGGCACCGCCGGCGGAGGCGAAGCCGAGAACCGTGACGAACCCGACGCGCTCGTTCGGCAGCGGCACACGGCGGGTCAGGGCGCCGCCGGCGATGAGCGTGTCGAGTTCCTGCAGTTGATGCGTGTAACGGGTGCGGTCGCTCGGCGGCGCGGCGCGCTCCAATTGCCCGACCAGATCGGCGCGGATCGCCGCGGCACTGCGCTGCGGATCCGTCGCCGCCGCCTCCAGCCCTGCCCGCATGCCGTCGGTGAGAAACGAGCGGTGCTCGACCAGGAGCACCGCCGCGTGCCCGCAGGAGCCATCGGCGGAGGCAACCCCGACCGCCCAGATCGGCGTTCCGAAGCCTTTCGACAGTTCACTGGTGGCGACCGGCTCGATCTCCAGCGGGCCGGGATGTCCGGCCGCCCGCGCCAGCGGCGCCGCCTGCAGCTTGCTGGGCAGCGGCTGCGCGAG
This sequence comes from bacterium, assembly GCA_031401035.1. Taxonomy (GTDB): domain Bacteria; phylum Desulfobacterota; class Binatia; order HRBIN30; family CADEER01; genus JANNRA01. The sequence goes on from JANNRA010000056.1 coordinate 35,658, forward strand.
GGCCGGCGGTGCGAGCAACACGATGGCGAGGAGCAGTCGCTGGGACCGCGGGGGGGGGGGGCCCCCCGGCGGGCGGGGGGGGGGGGGGGGGGGGGCCGGCGGGGCCGCGGCCGGCCCCGGGAGGCCGGCGCGGGCCCCCGCCGAGCCCCCCCCCGCGGG
>JANNRA010000057.1:0-3154 GCA_031401035.1 bacterium
CTGGCGCGCGGCGGCGTCGGCGCCGCCGCCGCGGACGCGGTGGTGGTGAGCGGGCGCTGCGCCGTCAGCGCCGTGGCGCGCCGCGCCGGCGGGCGCGGCGTTGCCAGGCCGCCGGGCGCCACCAGGTGCCGGTCGCGGCCGTCGGCGCCGCTCTCGCACCCGAGGTAGCGGTGGTGCTCGACGCGGCACCAGGCGGGCAGGTCGTCGCGCGCGGCGGGCGCGACCGAGAGCACCGCCAGGACGCCGCCCGGGGCGAGACGGTCGAGGGCGGGACGCACCAGCGCGAGGAGCCCGCTCGCCAGCGTCAGGTCGCCGCCGTCGACGGCGACAGCCGCCAGGGCGTCGCTCACCAGCCGCCCTGCGCGTCGAGCGCGGCGCGCAGGCTGTCGTAGCCCTGTTCGCGCGGCGGCAGCCACTCCTTCAGCCCCTCCAGCTCGAGCAACTTGCGGTGGGCGGGATCCTCCCAGCGCATGGCGAACAGCGCCCGCGTGAAGGCGGCAGCCTTGGCCTCCGGCAGCGTCGGCAGCGCGTCGAACATGCAGTGGTCGAAGCCCTCCGAGGTCCACACCGCGGCGAGCTGCTCAGCGTCGACCTTGCCCGCCGCCTGCTGCCAGAGCCACACCGGCTCGCAGATCGTGCCGGCGTCGGCGGCGCCGCCGCGCAGCGCCTCGAGCACGTCGAGTTCGCTGCGGCCGGTGTCGCCGTGCTTGCCGACGTCGGTGTCGTAGGGCAGCAGGTGCAGGCCGCCGAGGTCGACGCCGGCCTGGGCGAGGAAATACAGCGGCAGGATGCGCGCCTGGGTCGAGTCGCGCGAGCCGACGGCAAGCCGCTTGCCCGCCAGGTCGGCGAGTCCGTCGATGCCGGCGTCACGCCGCACGATCAACTTGCAGCGCATGTCGCGGTCGCTGTCGCGCATGCCGAGCGCCCGCGCCGCGCCGCCGCTGCGCCGCTGCACGCGCACGTGCGCCAGGGGCGTGTTCCAGGCGACGTCGACGACGCCGGCGAGCAGGGCCTCGACCTGGCGCTCGTAGTTGGAGAAGAGGGCGAAATCCATCGCCGCGCCGAGCGACTGGAAGTGGGCGCGGATACCCTCCCAGATGCGCACGACCTTGGGGTCGTAGGCGACGGCGCCGAGCAGGATGGTGTCGTCGTGCACGCGAGCCTCCTCAAGCGAACGGGGGGATCCCGCCGCACGCCGGGGCGGCGTTGGAGCGGGCCGGGGCCAGAGCGCAGGGGCGGTGCGCGTACGGCATGGGCCCACGGTTACGCGGCGAGCGGGCGCACGACAAGGGCGCGCCAGCGTGACGGGTGGCGGCAGACGGGGTATAGCGCGCCGCATGAGACGCGCGCTGACGCTGCTGCTCCTCGTCGCCGGTTGCGGCGCCCTCGCCGGGCCGGCGGTGCCGCCGCCGCCGCCCGGCACCGTGCTGGCGACCATCCCCGTCGGCGCGCCGCCGACGCTGCTCGCCGTGGCGCCCGACGGGCGGCATCTCTACGCCGCCTCGAACGGGTCGCTGTCGGTCATCGACACCACCAGCAACAGCGTCGTGACGCGGCTCAGCATCAACGCCAACAGCACCGGCATCGCCGTCTCGCCGGACGGCGCGCAGGTGTACATCGCCAACCTGTTCTCGATCACTCTGACCGTGCTCGACACCGCCACCAACACCCTGGCGACGCCGATCACCATGTTCATCCAACGGCAGCGCGGCGGTTTCGGCTTCATGGCGGTGGCGCCCGACGGGCGCACGATTTACATCGCCAACCGCGACAACCAGGCCTTCGGCATCATCCCGCTGCAGGGCAGCGGCAGCCTGCTGCGGCCGACGGTGTGGCCGGCCGCCCTCGCCATTTCGCCCGACGGGCGCACGGTGGTCAGCGCCGGCTGCAAGCAGATCTGCACGCCCGGCTTCGTCAACCTGTTCGACACCGCGACGCGGCGCTTCGGCGCCGAGATCGCCGTCGGCGGCAACCCGTTTCGCATCGTCCTCTCGCCCGACGGCAGTCGCGCCTACGTCGCCAACCTGACCGGCCCCAGCATCTCCGTCGTCGATCTCGCGGCGCGCCGCGTGACGCAGACCTTCCGCGTGCCGGTGCAGCCGACCGGCCTGGCCATCGCCCCCGACGGCAACACGCTCTACGTCGCCAGCCAGACGCAGGGGCTGCTGACGGCGCTCGACGCCGCCAGCGGCGCGACGCGCGGCCAGCTGGCGGCGCGGCTGGCGCGCGACGTCGCCGTGTCGCCGGACGGACGGCGCGTCTACGTCTCGACCGCCAGCGCGGTGATCGCCGTCGATGCGCAGGCGCTGGTGAGCGGCCCGTGAGCGAACGCACGGCACGGCATCGCGAGCGGCTGCTGCGCTTCTGGCTCGAGGATCGCAGCCTCACCGCCCTGCTCGTCGTCATCCTCGTCTACATCTTCATCCTCGGGCCGCTGCACGAGCTCGACCTCGTCGGTCGCGCCACCCTCGGGGTCATCTTCGCCTTCTTCTTCCTGACCGGGATCTTCGTCACCGCCCGCTCGCGCGTGACTACCGTGGTGCTCAGCCTGGTGGCGCTCAGCAGCCTGACGACACACTGGCTGGACGCGCTGATGCCGGAGCTCGGCCTTGCCGTGGTCGACCTCGCCGCGTCGCTACTCGGGTGCATCGTGCTGACCGGCATCGTCTTCGTGCAGACCAACCGCGAGGGGCCGATCACCGGCCGCCGCATCCAGGGCGCGGTGGTGGTGTACCTGCTCATCGGCATCGTCTTCTCCTTCGCCTACACCCTGGTGCTGGCGCTGGTGCCGGGCTCGTTCGTCTACGACGACAAGGTGATGCTGGCGACGCACCCTGGCTCGGTGTCGCGCCTGCTAGGCTATTTCAGCTTCGTGACGCTGACGACGGTCGGCTACGGCGACATCCACGCCGTGCACAGTCTGGCGCGCTCGCTGGCGGTCCTCGAGGCGTTGATCGGGCAGCTCTTCCCCGCCGTCATGCTGGCGCGACTGGTGTCGATGGAGATGTACTACCGCCAGCGTCGCTTCGAGCGCGAGCAGGCGGCCCTGGATCGCGAGGCTCTGGCGCGCGAAGTCGCGCGCGCCCTGCGCGAGGATGGCGGCGCCTAGGGGCCGTGAGGGGGACGTTGGGGCGAAACGGACACTTCCGCCGCG
>JANNRA010000058.1:0-38396 GCA_031401035.1 bacterium
GGATCCGGCTCGACAACGTGGTGGCGCGTTCGGGCATGAGCAGCACCCTGCGCGTCATTCCGCTCGGCGGTCTCGGAGAGATCGGCCTCAACTGCCTCGTGCTCGAGCACGAGGGCGAGGCGATTGCCATCGATTGCGGCGTCATGTTCCCCGACGCGACGATGCTCGGCGTCGACCTGGTCATTCCGGAGTTTGACTACCTGCGTAAGCTCGGTAAGCGCTTCCGCGGCTTCGTCATCACGCACGGCCACGAAGACCACATCGGAGCCCTGCCGTATGCCCTGCGTGAGCTTGCGGTACCCGTCTGGGCAACGCCGATGGCGGCGGGGCTGATCCGGTCGCGGCTGCGCGAGCACGGGCTCGAGGGCTCGGTCGACCTGCGCATCTTCCGGCCGCGCGAGCGCTGGGATGCCGGGCCGTTCGGCATCGACCCGATTCACGTTACACACTCGATCGTCGACGCGGTGGGTTTGGCGATCACCACGCCGCTCGGCGTGGTCATTCACACCGGCGATTTCAAGATCGACTACACGCCGATCGATGGGCGCGCGCCGGATATTCAGGCCTTCGCCGAGTATGGTGCCCGCGGCGTGCTGCTGATGCTGTCGGACTCGACCAATGTCGAGCACACTGGCAGCACGAGCTCCGAGCGCAGTGTGCGCAGCGGGCTCGAAGGCGTTTTCCAGACCGCTCGCCGGCGCATCTTCTTCTCGACGTTCTCCTCGCACATTCACCGCCTGCAGCAGGTCATCGATCTGTCGGAGGCATCGGACCGCAAGGTGGTCGTGGTCGGCCGCAGCTTGGTGAACAGCGTGCGCATCGCCACCGACCTCGGCTACTTGCGCGCGCCGTTGGCGATCTACGCCGATGCCTCCGAATTGGCCACGCTGCCGGCCGAGCGGGTGACCGTCCTCACGTCCGGCAGCCAGGGCGAGCCGATGTCGGCCCTCACCCGGATCTCGATGGGCGACCATTCAGGCGTGCGCATGGAGCCGGGCGACGCGGTCATCTTCTCGGCCCGTGTCATTCCCGGCAACGAGCGTCCGATCACGAACGTGATCAACCACATGTACCGACGGGGCGCGCAGGTCTTCACGGCCCGTAACGCCGATGTGCACGTCTCGGGCCACGCCAGTCAGCAGGAACTGGCCCTGATGCTGAATCTCATCCGCCCGCGCTACTTCGTCCCAGTGCACGGCGAGTATCGCCACCTGAGCGAGCACGTCCGGCTGGCGCGCGGCCTCGGCTTTGACGAAGACGTCACAATCCTCCTCGAAGACGGGCAGGTGTTGGAGATCGACGACGGCGGCGCCCGTCGCGGTGCCCCAATCCTGGCCGGCCGTGTTCTCGTCGATGGCAAGGGGATCGGCGACATCAGCGACATCGTCCTGCGCGACCGCCGCCACCTGTCGGAGGATGGACTCCTGCTGGTGGTGCTGGCCCTGGACCAGCATACCGGCGAATTGATCGCCGGCCCCGATTTCACCTCGCGCGGCGTCGTGGCCGAGGGCGATCAGGCGCGCCTTTTCGAGGAGGCGCGGCAGGTGGTGCTCGCGGCCCTGGACCGACTGGCGCCGGAGTCGCGCACCGACTCGCTCGCGGTCAAGGAAGAGCTGCGCAAAGCCCTGCGTCGCTTCCTGAGCAAGACGCTCGACCGGCGGCCGGTGGTGCTGCCGCTGGTGATGGAGATGTGAGGTGGCACGGGCGCGAGCGGAGGCACCAGAGGCGGTGCAGGAAAAGGGGGACGGGCGCGACGAGGCCGGACTCATGGACGAGGTTGCGGCGATCGTGTGCCTGGCGGCGACGGCGTTTCTGGTCCTCAGCTTCTTTGCCTACCAGACCGCGCTTCCCGGCCTGAACCTGGCTGGCCGCGTCGGTCACGGCATCGCCGATCTCGTCGTGCAGGCGCTCGGCCACGCCGCCTACCTCCTGCCTGCCAGCCTCGCGTTACTGGCGGCGTTGCTCTTCCGTCATGCGGCGCATGAAGTGTCGCTGACGCGCGTCGCCGCAGCGGCGCTGCTGGTGCCCTGTGTCGCCGTATTGGGCGGGCTGAGCGCATCGTCGGGCCGCCCGGTCGCGCTCGCCGGCGGCTGGATCGGCGGCTTCCTCGCGGCACTGCTCGCCGAGCCGTTCGGGGCCGGCGGCTCGTTTGTCCTCGTCGCCGGCATCGCGGTACTTGCCTTCGTCGTGGCGACGCGGCTGTCGCTGCCGGGCTTGGCGCGCGCCGGCGCCCGTGCAGTCGCCGGGACCTTTGCGCGCGCCCGCGCCGTGGCCGCGCGCGAGACGCCGGCTGTGCCGCTCGCCGCGCTACCGCCACGGCGACCGAAGGCGAACATCAAGCGCGAGGCACCGGCGATGGAATCGGCGCCCCTGATCGTCGTCGACCAACGCGCCGCCGCGGCGGCCCGCAAGAGGCGCACGGTGCAGGAGGAGTTGCCGTTCGGCGACGATCGCTACCAGGGGCCGTCGACGCGATTCCTGCACCAGCCCGACCATGACGGCACACGCGTAGACGAAGACGCGTTGCGGCGCAGTTCTCAAATCCTCGAGGCAAAGCTGGGTGACTTTGGTATCGTCGGCAAGGTCGTGGAGGTGAGGCCCGGCCCGGTGATCACCACGTTCGACATCGAGCTGGCCCCGGGCGTGAAGGTGAATCGCATCACCAGCCTCGGCGATGACCTCGCCATGGCGCTGCGCGTGCCGGGCGTCCGCATCTTAGCGCCGGTCCCGGGCAAGGCGGTGGTCGGCATCGAGGTCGCGAATCCGCAGCGCGACGAGGTTGCGCTGCGCGAACTCATCGAGGCAGAGGATTTTCAAAACCTGGCGTCGCCGTTGGCGTTGACCCTCGGCAAGGACACCGCCGGCCATTGCGTCATCGGCGACCTCGCGAAGATGCCGCACCTGATGATCGCCGGCGCCACCGGCAGCGGTAAGTCGGTGGCGATCAATGCGATGATCATGAGCATCCTGTACAAAGCGCCGCCGCGCGAGCTCCGCTTCGTCATGATCGACCTCAAGATGCTCGAGCTGTCGGTATACGAAGATATCCCGCACCTGCTCGTGCCGGTGGTCACCGATCCGAAGCAGGCGGTATACGTGCTCAACAACATCGTCGAGCTGATGGAAGAACGCTATCGCCTCATGAAGCGCCACGGCGTGCGCAACATCGACGGGTACAACAAGTTCGTCGACGAGCAGCGCGCCGGGGAGCTGGGCGGACGGGTGGTCGAGCTCGACGAGGTCGCCGCCGACGACGAGGACGACGAGGTGGTGAGGCCGACCGCGCTGCCCGAGCGGCTGCCGAAGGTGGTGGTGATCATCGACGAGCTGGCCGACCTGATGATGACGGCGGGTCGCAAGGTCGAGGAACCGATCACGCGCTTGGCGCAGAAGGCGCGCGCTGCCGGCGTGCACCTCATCGTCGCTACTCAGCGCCCCTCGGTGGACGTCATCACCGGACTGATCAAGGCCAATTTTCCGTCGCGCATTTCGTTCCAGGTGACGGCGCGGGTCGACTCGCGCACTATCCTCGACCACATCGGCGCCGAACGCCTGCTCGGCCGCGGCGACATGCTCTACCTGTCTTCGGGCAGCGCCAAGTTGCAGCGGTTGCACGGGCCGCTGGTGACCGAGGAGGAGATCCACAAGGTGGTCGGCTACATCAAGCGCCAGGGGAAGCCGCAGTATGCGTTCAGCCTGCTCGAGGCGCCTGACGGCGAAGAGGAGCCGGGCATGGAGGACGACCTCAGCGACGCGCTGTACGATCAGGCCGTACAACTCGTCACCAGCAGCAGGCAGGCGTCGATTTCCTGGGTCCAGCGCCGGCTGCGCGTCGGCTATAATCGCGCCGCGCGCATGATCGAACGCATGGAGCGCGACGGCGTTGTCACGGCAAGCGAGGGCGGCCGCCCGCGCGAAGTGCTGGCGCAGCCGATCGACCAGGAGTGATCGTGTCACGTGTGCTGTCGGCTCTCATCCTCGTAGTATTGCTCGGCGGCACCGGTCCGTCTGCCGGTGCCGATATCGTTGACAAGGTTCAGGCGCGCTATGACGCGACGCGCGACTTCACGGCCACCGTCCGCCAGGAACTCGTGCTGGCGAGCGCGGGCAAGACCTCGACCGCGTCCGGCAGCGTGGCATTCCAGAAGCCAGGACGGATGCGGTGGACGCTGACCGATGGCGCGGCGCAGGTGATCGTCGCCGACGGTACTACCCTGTGGTTCTATGAGCCGGAGGAGCATCAGGTCCTCAAGGCACCCTTCCAGGCCGCCTTTCGGTCAACGACGCCGATCTCATTCTTGACCGGCGTCGGCCGCCTGCGTGACGACTTCGACGTCACGGTCGAGCCCGGTGATCCTGGCCGGCTTATCCTGCGCTTGCGTTCGCGCGCCGGGGATGGCGAACTCGGTGGGCTCAGACTGACGGTGGACGCCGATTCCTACGACATCGTCGGGGCCGAGGTGACCGATCCGGTCGGTAATGTCACACGCGTCCACTTCTCTTCCCTGCGCCGCAACCTCGGATTGGCCGCCGACACCTTCCACTTCGAAGTGCCCCCGGGCGTCGACGTGGTCGAGGCCCCGATCGGCAACTGAGGCGCGAGGGAACGCCCATGCCCACGTTCGACGTCGTCTCCCAGGTCGACCTGCAGGAGGTGGAGAACGCCGTCAATCAGACCCGCAAAGAGGTGACGCAGCGGTACGACTTCAAGGGCAGCGACACGGAAATCGTCCGCGAGGAGGCCGAGATTCGTATCGTCTCATCGGACAATTTCCGAGTGAAGGCCGTCGCCGAGGTTCTGCAGGGCAAGGCGGCGAAGCGACAGATCCCCCTGAAGGCGTTTGTGTACAGCGCGATTGAATCGGCCGCTGGCGGGAGGGCCAAGCAGACCGTTACGGTCCAACAGGGCGTCGCGACGGAGAAGGCGCGCGATATCGTCAAGCGCCTCAAGGACGCCAAGCTGAAAGTGCAGGCCCAGATCCAGGGCGAGCAGGTGCGCGTCACGGGCAAGCAACGCGACGATCTCCAGCGAGCCATGCAGTTCCTGCGCGAGCAGGATTTCGACCTGCCGCTGCAATTCGTGAACTTCCGCGACTGAGTTCCGAAGCGGCGGATTTCCGGCGCGTTCCTAAGGCTGCGGGGCCCTGGGTTGCACCTGGGGTTAGGTTGGGTTGAGGTCACGCCGGCTCGCGCACCGGGTGGGATACCGTCCCCGCCTCCTCCGTCGATAACTCCCCCGGCGGCCCCGAAACTCGTCTTCCCCGCCGAAGGGATGTGACGACCGGTTGAACCCAAGCAGTAGGCGAGCCATGAGTACCGTGCGGTGCTCGTCGAGCACGCTGGCCTGCAGCATGAGCCGCCGCGGCAACTGATGGGACAGGGCCGTCGCCTAAAACTTCTCGGGCATGCTCAACAACGAACTGGCCCACGAGACGGCCTCTACCTCGCGAGCCGCGGCGCGCAGAACATCTTCGAGGACAGCGAGGGTTTCTACAATCGCCGCCGACGCCTCAATCAGCGGAGCTGCGCACCGAGCGCGATCGACTGCCGCCTGAGTTGCGACGCGAGCCCGACCGTGCGGACTGCCGACACGAGTCGTGCCGGCGGCGCCAGGGGTTCGGCACCCGCTTGCTCGCTTGCGGCTAATCGCCGAGCGTGGTCAGCGACGCCAAGATGACCACGGCCAAGCTGGAGCTGGGGCGACCATCACCGCCCGAAAGCGCCGATCTGAGGGGGTCAACATTGGGCGCCGATCGGGGGTCAATATTGGAAGCCGATTGGCGGACCACCAACTTCCGCGACCGACCGTCAGGCGACGGCAGGTTGCGGCTGTTGCGGGGCCTGCAAGAGTTCGCTCTCCGAGAACACGTTCCAGCGGTCGCGAAACGGCGCGTAGCGGCCTCGATACGGCTTGGCGCCGGCGCCATGCAGGCTGAAGGTCGGACCCGAAACCGAACTGGCCGGGATGACAAACACCTCGTCGGAACCGCTGCGGCGCTTCGCGATGCATACGAACACATCGCAGTAGGTGCGATCCCAACGCCCATGCCGGTGGAAGTTGAAACTCCAACTCTTGTAGTTGTACGTGTACCGTTTGCCGCCTACAGTCACGGTATGGGCGTAGCGGCCCGGAAAAGCGACGCGCAGTGCGACGCGGATCTCCCCGTTGATCAGAAGATCATACCCTTTGGTCCTGGGCACGTCCTCAACGCCGAGACCCAGGGCGCCGAGCTTGGCTGCCACGACAGAACGGGCTTTGTGGTGTTTGGACTGACGATTCATTGGGTTTACAGCAGGCCAACTGGCCCTGAGCCCACCGCACCCAAACATCCCCACCGCCCTGCCAGGGGATAGCCCTGAATTTTCTTTTACTGCGGGCAATCGCCGCACGCAATGCTTTTCTTGCATGGCTGTCCCCAGCGATCGCCATTGACAGTTCCACGCGTCATGTCTAGTCTCCGGCCGCCTCAAACACGAGATGTGAGGACCATGCGCAAGACTACGCTCAAAAATGCCAAGGAACTACTCGTCGAGATGAAGCGCACGATCCTGCGCGACATCAGTGAGGATCTGAAGCACGGTCGCGAAGGCGCCAAAGATGACGGCATGGACACCTATGACCTGGCCAGCGAGGAACGCGATCGGGAGATCAATTTCATCCTCTCCGACCGCGAACGTGAGAAGCTGCAGGCCATCGAGGAAGCGCTGGAGCGTATCGACGACGGCACCTACGGGATGTGCGACAGCTGCGAGTCGGAAATCGCACCCGGCCGGCTCGAGGCGATGCCCTTCAGCCGTTTGTGTGTGAGCTGCCAGACGGAACGCGAGAAAGAGGCCAAGCAGCAACGCCGCTTCGACGACGAGCGGGCCTACCGGCGTCTGGCGTCTGCCGACGTCGACGAAGAAAACTCCTGATCCGCGCGACGGAGGAGGCCCCGGCTGCGGCCCGGGCGGATCTGCGCCGCATCTTTGCGGCGGCACTTGCGGCGGTTGATCCGACGGCGCTGGTCAGTCACTGGCTGCGGGGGGCGGACCTGACTGGCGCCCCGTTCGTCCTCGGTGCTGGAAAGGCGGCGGCGCGCATGGCGGCGGGGGCCTTGGATGCGGTAGCTCCGGCTCCCCTGCGGGGGGCGATAGTGGTTCCGTGCGGCTCCGCACCCGCGCTCGCGGGGATCGAGGTATTTGCCGGCTCCCATCCGCTGCCCGATCAGCGCAGCGTCGATGCGACCATGGGCCTTCTGCGGGCGCTCGCCCAGGGGTGGCAGCGCCAGCCGTTGCTGGTGCTGATCAGCGGCGGCGCCTCCAGCCTCCTTGTTCAGCCGCGGCCGCCCGTGACGTTGGAGGAGAAAATGGACGTCACCCGGCGCCTGCTCGCCTGCGGAGCGCCGATCGCGGCTGTGAACACGGTGCGCAAGCACCTGTCGTTGGTAAAGGGCGGCGGGTTGTTGCGCCACCGAGGCGGCCGTCCAGTGCAGACGTTGCTTCTGTCAGATGTTGTCGGTGACGATCCGAGCGTGATCGGTTCGGGGCCGACCGTCGCCGACCCCACGACCTACGCCGACGCCGCGGCGGTGCTGGCTCGCTACGGACTTTTCGAACAGGTGGCTCCGGCCGTGCGAACCCTGCTCGGCCGCGGCATGCGCGGCGAAGTGGAGGAGACGCTCAAGCCGACCGACCGACTCGCGGCCGGCGCGACAGAGACGGTGATCGGCACCAATCGCCTCGCCCTCGACGCGGCCGCGGCAGCAGCACGCCAACTCGGTTACGCCACGGTCGTCCGCGCGGCGCCGTTGACCGGCGACACGTCCGCCGCGGCGGAACTCTGGGTCAGCGAACTCCCTGGGCAAGGCGACCGCGCGCGCTGGTGCGCGATCGCCGGCGGCGAGACGACCGTGGTCGTGCGCGGACCGGGGCGCGGCGGGCGGAATCAGGAGTTCGCGCTGGCCATGGCGAGGCCGCTCGCCGGCACCGGCGTGGCAGTGCTGAGCGCCGGCACCGACGGCATAGACGGTCCGACCGACGCCGCCGGAGCCTTCGTCGACGGCACGACCCAGGCGCGTGCCGAGGCGTGCGGCCTCGCCGTCCATCGTGCCCTGGCCACCAACGACTCCTATCCGTTCTTCGATCAACTCGGCGATCTGCTGCGCACCGGGCCGACTGGGACCAACGTCATGGACGTCAAGATCGCCGTTGGGGTAGGTTCCGTGCCCTGACGGAGCCATGGTACGGTCGCGGGCGTGGCGCGCGGACACCTCTCTGAGATCTTCACATCGTACCAGGGCGAGGGCGTGCACGCGGGGCGTCGCCACCTTTTCGTCCGCTTGGCGGGCTGCAATCTGCGTTGTCGGTACTGCGACACGCCCGATAGCCTTGAACGGGTGGCGAGCTACCGGATCCATAACGCCGACGGCTCGCACCGCGACGCGGAGAATCCCGTCAGCGTCGCGACCGCCCTGTCCGACGTCCTGACCCTGCTCGACCTCTCGGCGCCGGTCGACGGCGTCGCGATCACCGGCGGCGAGCCACTCTTGCAGCCCAACTTCATCACCGAATTCCTTGCCGATGTCCGACTGCCCCGTCCGCGATTGCTGGAGACCAATGGCATGCTGCCCGAGCCGCTGCGCGAGGTGCTGCCGGTGGTCGACGTCGTGAGCATGGACATCAAGCTGCCGTCAAACAGCGGTGAGCGCGCGTTCTGGGAGCAGCACGAGCGGTTTCTGGCCATCGCCAACGGCAAGGCCTATGTGAAGATCCTCGTCGACGGCGGCACCGACACCGCCGAGGTCGCCAGAGCAGCCGCCCTCGTGCAGCACGCGGCGCCTGCGACGCCGGTGTTCCTGCAGCCGATCAGCAACGCCGCCGGGCGGATCGACACGGACGCCGTCATGCTGGACCGCTTCTTTGCCGCCGCGCGCCGTCACATCGACGACGTGCGCTTACTGCCACAGGCCCACAAAGCGCTCTCCATCCGCTGACGGCGCGCTCGGGCCACGAGATCACCCTCACCGCCGCCGATCGGATCACCGCCGAGGCGGTCGCCGTCGCGGCGCGCACGAGGATGGCCCTCAATGACCTCGTCGAACCAGGACGGCAATGGGCGACAAGCCTCGGCGACAGTACCTCGCCCGATGCGTTCACCAACGCATTGTGCCGCCGTTTCCGACTTGGGTGAACGGTGATTCGCCGCCGTAACTATCTGACCTCACTCTTTTTTCCGTAGGTTGCAGGAGTGTTGCCTAAACAGTAGGCAATTGCCGTGTAATTTGACGACAACGGTAGATTCTCATTGACACCTTTGGCACGGTTGATGTATCCGAACATTATCGCGTTCTAAAATTGAGGTTTAGGCGGTCGGGGTCGGTCCGGGGCCCGCGCTAGGTTTCGTACAGCATGGCGGCAAACACCCAGGTGACCAAGAAAGACGCCAACGCGCTCGCCGCTGACTACGGGCTCCCGAAAGTCTTGAGCGTCCGTGTCGTGCGTGAAGGCTCTATCAACACTCACTACCTGCTTGAGACCGGCCGCGGGAGGTTCGTCGTCAAGATCGACGAAGTGAAGAGCGAGATCGAGGTCAAGCGTGAGCTTGACCTGTTACTCTTCCTGCGGAAACACGGTTTCCCGTGCCCAGGTCCGCTCAGCGACCGTCGCGGGCGGCACTGTCGTGAATGGAATGGGAAGCAGTTGTCGGTGTACCGTCACGTGGACGGGCACGCTGTTGATCCCGATGGTCTGACGGCCGGGCAGCTCGAGAACATCGGCCGCGTCATGGCCGAGCTGCATCTCATCACCAAGGCGTACAAGAAGGGCGTCGATTCGCGTTTCAACTTCGAACGCGTCGCCGAGGTGTACGCTGCCGTGCGTGGACGGCTCCCGAGCTATCTCAAGAAAATCGTCCGCACGCTCGACGAAGAGATCGAGTACCTGCAGAACTACTTGGAGAGCAAGTTGCCGAAGGGGATCATCCACGGTGACGTGTTTCCTGACAATCTGATGATCAAGGGCGAGAAGGTCGTCGCGGTTCTCGATTTCGAGGCCGCCGGTCGGGGCAAGTTCATCTTCGACCTGGCGACGTCGGTGAACGCGCTGTGCTTCGAGAACGGCCGCTATGCGTTGAAGAAGTTCGAGTCGCTCATCGCCGGATACGAGACGCTGCGTACCTTGTCGCTGGCGGAGTGGGACGCCTTTCCGAATGAGTTGCGCTTCTCGGCTTTCCGCTTCACGGTGACGCGCCTGCGCGATTTCTTCCTCAACTCGGTTGACGAGCGGAAGCGTATCAACAAGGACTTCCAGGACTTCTATGAGCGACTGCTGATTCTGCGGCGCGAGAAAGACGGCGGCATGGAAGCCATGCTGATGGCGATGGCCACTGGTTATGACTACCGCAAGTACCAGAAGGTAAAGGCGGTCGAGCGGCGCAGCCGTTGACAGGTGATGCGTCGGCGGCTTGCCGCCCGGCGCACGGCGCGTAGAATCCCGGGATGACGACAGACGCCCTTGCTGCGCATGTGCGCGGCATTCTGAACGAGATCGGCGAGGATCCCGAGCGCGAGGGGCTCCTCAAGACCCCTGACCGCGTTGCGCGTGCGCTGCGTTTCCTCACCAAGGGGTACGACGAGGATCCCAAGTCGGTTATCAATGGCGCCCTCTTCACCGAGGAGTACCAGGAGATGATCGTGCTCAAGGATCTCGACTATTTCTCGATGTGCGAGCACCATATGCTGCCCTTCTTCGGAAAGGCGCACATCGCCTACATTCCGAAAGGGAGGATCGTCGGAATCAGCAAACTCGCGCGTTTGGTCGAGGTCTACGCGCGCCGGCTGCAGGTACAAGAGCGGATGACGGCGCAGGTGGCCAACACCCTGATGGAAGAGCTCGACCCGCAGGGTGTCGGCGTCGTGCTGCAGGCCGAGCACCTTTGCATGCGCATGCGCGGCGTCGAGAAGCAGAACTCGGTGGTCGTCACGAGTACCATGCTGGGTGTCTTCCGCTCGCACCAGGAGACGCGGCAGGAGTTCATGAGCCTGGTCGCGAATGGGATGAAACGCTGACCCCAGCGCACCGCCGGGCTGCGTTGACTCTCCCAGCCCGATCCGGTAGCTCCACCCTGTTCACATTACCGCTCTTGCACTACTGGCGCAGCGTGGAATCGACCACGGTGGAGTGCTGACCGGCAGTAGGCCGACCGCCTGGGCCTCTGACTAAGAGGGGTGCGGGCTCAGCCCGGACCGGACTTCGTGAGGCTCTCGTGATCAAGCAACTGTTGCTCGCCCCTGGACCGACGCCGGTTCCCGCGCGGGTGCGCCTGGCGATGGCGCAGCCGATGTTCCACCATCGCACCCCGCAGTTCAGCGCCCTCTTTGCCGAGGTGCGGGAGCAACTGAAAGCGCTGTTCCAGACCGAGCAGGATGTCCTGATGCTCGCCTCGTCCGGGACCGGCGCCATGGAGGCGGCGGTCAACAACTGCTTCTCACCGGGTGATGAGGTGATCGTCATCAACGGCGGCAAGTTCGGCGAACGGTGGGGAAAGCTTGCCACCACGTTCGGACTGAAGCCGGTCGAGATCCGGGTCGAGTGGGGGCGCGCCGTGCGGGTCGACCAGGTCGAGTCGGCGCTGGCTGAACATCCGAACGTCAAGGGCGTGCTGGTGCAGGGGAGTGAGACCTCGACGACCGCCGTGCACCCGATTGAGTCGCTGGCGGCGCTGACGCGTCGCCATGAGGTCCTG
The DNA here is from genome assembly GCA_031401035.1 of bacterium. Classification (GTDB taxonomy): domain Bacteria; phylum Desulfobacterota; class Binatia; order HRBIN30; family CADEER01; genus JANNRA01. Next base: position 11,726 of record JANNRA010000058.1, read on the forward strand.
CTGGTCGTCGACGGCATCACGGCCGTTGGCGTGTACGACATTCCGATGGACCGCTGGGGCGTCGACGTGCTCATCACCGGCTCGCAAAAGGCGCTCATGCTGCCACCCGGCCTCGCCGTGCTGGCGCTGAGTGAGCGCGCCTGGGCCCAGGTTGCCAAGACCTGCCAGCCACGCTTCTACTTCGACCTGCCACGCGAGCGCACCAATCAGGCCAAGAACACGACCGCGTGGACGCCGGCAATCTCGCTGGTCATCGGCCTACGCGAGGCGCTGGCGATGATGCAGGAAGAGGGATTTGCAAGCGTGTTTGCGCGCCATGCCCGCCTGGCGCAGGCGACGCGCGCCGGCGCTGAGGCGCTCGGCCTGCGCCTGGTCGCGCCGGACAATCCGAGCCCGGCGGTCACCGGGGTGTACGTGCCCGACGGCATCGACGGCGGCAAGCTGTTCGCCTATCTGCGCGACAAGATGCGCGTCGTATTCGCCGGTGGGCAGGACCACCTAAAGGGAAAGATCATCCGCATCTCCCACCTCGGCTACGTCGGTGCCTTCGACACGGTGAGCGCGCTGGCGGCGCTGGAGATGGCGTTGAAGCACTTCGGTCACCCGGTCGAACTCGGGCGTGGCGTCGGAGCGGCGGAGTCCGTTCTGATGTCTGCGCTGCCCGCGTGATGGGGGCGGCTATGGAACGCGTCCTCATCGCCGACAAGCTCGCCGCGGAGGGCATGGAGATTCTGCTGGAGGCCGCCGCGGCGGGTCTGCTCGCGGTCGACGAACGCGTCGGCATGACCCCGGCCGAATTGGTGGCTGCGATTGGCGACTATGACGCGCTGATCGTTCGCAGCGCGTCGACGGTGACCGCCGAAGTCATTGCCGCGGCACGCAAGCTGCGCGTCATCGGCCGCGCCGGCATCGGGGTCGACAACATCGACGTCGGTGCGGCGACGACGCGCGGCATCGCTGTCATGAACACGCCCGGCGGCAACAACGTGACGACGGCCGAGCATGCGATCAGCATGCTGCTGGCGCTGGCGCGGGCCATCCCACAGGCAACCGCCTCGATGAAGGCCGGCAAGTGGGAGAAGTCGAAGTTCACCGGTTCGGAGCTGACCAACAAGACGCTTGGCGTCGTCGGTATCGGAAACATCGGCCGGCTGGTCGCCGAACGCGCGCAGGGGCTGCGCATGAAGGTGATCGCTTTCGATCCGTTCATGAACGAGCAGAAGGCGCGCGAGTTGGGCGTCGAGCTGGTCAGCCTCGATGCACTGCTGCAGCGCGCCGATTTCGTGTCTATTCACACGCCGTTGCTGCCGGAGACACGCAATCTGATCGACGCCGCGGCGTTGGCGAAAATGAAGCCGACGGCGCGGCTGGTGAACTGCGCGCGCGGCGGCATCGTCGACGAGATGGCGCTGGCGGACGCCTTGCAACACAAGCGCCTGGCCGGCGCGGCGCTGGATGTCTTCGAGCAGGAGCCCGTCGCCGCCGATCATCCCCTGCTGAAGCTCGACTCGGTGATCTGTACCCCGCACCTGGGCGCGGCGACCGCCGAGGCGCAGGTCGCAGTGTCGGTTGCAATCGCCGAGCAGATCGTCGACTTTCTCGTCAATAATGTCACCCGCAGCGCGGTCAACATGCCGTCGATCAGCGCCGAGCAACTCGAGGTTCTGCGCCCATACCTGGCGCTCGGCGAACGGCTCGGAAGCCTGCAGGCGCAGTTGTTGGCAGAGGCGCCGGAAGAGGTGACGGTCGAGTACGCCGGCGACGTCGCGGGACTCGATGTCCAGCCGGTGACCGTGGCGGTCCTCAAGGGCCTGCTCGGACGATTGCTCGAGACGAGCGTCGTCAACTACGTCAACGCGCGTGAGCTGGCGCGCGACCGAGGCATCAAGATTATCGAGTCGAAGACCTCGCAGCCGAAGGGGTTCACGAACTCGCTTACGGTGCGCGTGCGGACGGCGCACAAGACCAGCGAATCGGCGGGGGCGGTCTTCGGTCGCGACGTCATCCGCCTGGTGAAAATCAACGGCTTCCACCTCGAGGCGGTGCCCGAAGGATTCATCGTCATGTTGCATAATCGTGACGTCCCCGGGGTGGTCGGCAACGTCGGCATGTTGCTGGGCGAGTGCAAGATCAACATCGCCGGCCTGCAACTCGGGCGCGAAGCCGTCGGCGGCATGGCGCTCTCGCTCGTGCACGTCGACGAGCGCGTGCCGGCACTGGTCATGGAGCGGCTGCGGCAGCTTCCCAACATTGTCTCCGCCGACCTGCTCGAACTCTGAGGCCGGCGGAATGCGCGCGAAGGAATCCATATGCCAGCGGTAGTCGGGGTTGGGGTCCAGTGGGGCGACGAGGGCAAGGGCAAGGTCGTCGACATCCTCGCCGAACACGCCGACATTGTCGTCCGCTACCAGGGCGGCAACAACGCCGGACACACGTTGGTCGTCGGCGACGAGAAGACCGTGTTGCACCAGGTTCCGTCAGGCGTTCTGCACGACGGCAAGATCTGCGTCATCGGCAATGGGGTCGTGGTCGACCCGGCGGCGCTGCTCGAGGAGATCGACGCCCTCCGCGCGCGCGGCTACCTCGAGGATGAGAGCCTGCTGAAGATCAGCGACCGCGCCCACCTCATCATGCCGTATCACCGCGCCATCGATCAGGCGCGCGAGCGGTTGCGCGGCGAGGGGCGCATTGGGACCACCGGGCGCGGCATCGGGCCGACGTACGAGGACAAGATGGCGCGCATCGGCCTGCGCTTCGCCGATCTACTGGAGGAGGCGACCTTCGCCGAAGCGCTGCGCAGCGTGATCGAAGAGAAGAACGCCTACCTGCGCACCATGCTCGGCGAGCAGGCGCTCGATTACGTCCGCATCTCGGACCAGTACGCCCGCTTGCGCGAACGCTTGGCGCCGCACGTCATCGACGCCGGGGTGTTCCTCGACCGCTCGCTGGCGGCGGGGCGTCGGGTGTTGTTCGAGGGGGCGCAGGGCACGATGCTGGACGTCGACCACGGCACCTACCCGTATGTGACCTCGTCCAACACCACCGCGGCGGCGGCGTGCACCGGCGGCGGCATCGCGCCGAACCGGATCTCATGCGTGGTGGGCATCACCAAGGCCTACACGACGCGCGTTGGCAGCGGCCCCTTCCCGACTGAACTCCTCGACGCGGTCGGTCAGAAATTGCAGCGCGACGGCGAGGAGTTCGGTGCGACCACCGGTCGGCCACGCCGCTGCGGCTGGTTCGACGCGGTCGTCGCGCGCCATGCCGTGCGCCTGAATGGCCTGACGGGCCTCGCCGTGACCAAGCTCGATGTCCTCACCGGCATGAAGACGGTACGCGTCTGCGTCGCCTACGAGCTCGACGGCAAGCGCGTCGAGGAGGTGCCGGCGAGCATCGCAGCCTTCAACGCCGTACGGCCTGTCTACGAGGACTTTCCGGGCTGGGAGGAGCCGCTGTCGCGGGCCCGCTCGCTCGACGACCTGCCGCAGACCGTCCGCCGCTACCTGACGGCGATCGAGGAACTCACCGGTACGCCGATCTTCATGGTGTCGGTCGGCGCCCGCCGGCAGGACACGATCATCCTGCAGAACGCCTTCAACGCGTGATGCGGCGCGGCGCACGCCGCGTCAGCAGGAAGAACGGGAGCCCGCAGAGGCCAGTGACGAGAACGATGGCGCTGGTCAGCAGGCCGACCGCGACGGCGGATCCCGGTGCCACGCCCAGCTGCGGCAGCGCGTACCAGTAGCCGGCCTCCCGCACGCCGATGCCGCTGAGGCTGAACGGCAGGGTGCTGAGCGCGTTGAGCATTGGCACGACCACCCAGAACACCGCGCCAGGTAGCGCCAGACCGAGCGCATGCCCGACCGCCATCTGTCCGCCGATCTGCAGCATGTGGACGAGCATGGCCAGGGTGAGCGCGGCGCCGAGCAGGCGCGGATCCCGCCAGTAGGGCGCCAGGTCGTGCTCGACCAGGCGTCTCAGCGTGTTCGTGGGGGGAAGCATCCGCGCGGCCAGGCGCGGGCCGACCAGCCAGGCCGCCAGCGTGGCGGGGATGGCCAATGCGGCCAACGGGCGCGCCAGTGTCGGCAGCGGCAGCTCACGCGTCAGCAGCACTGCCGCGGCCGAGACCCAGACGAGGGCGACGAAGCCGAAGGCGCGATGCGCCACCACGGTGGTCAGCGCCAGTCCGCGGCGCCGTCCATCGGCGAGGAACAGCGAGCGGCCGACGTCACCGGTCAGCGTGCCCGGCCCGAACAGGTTCAGGTACATGCCGCCGAAGTAGTACGACGCGACGCGCGGCAGCGGCGCATCGAAGCCGACGGCGACGGTCAACAGCCACCAGCGGTAGGCGCTGACCACTTGGCTGGCGGCGTTGGCGGCGAACCCCAGGGCGAGCCAGCGCGGATCGGCGGCGGCGACCGCGGCGCCGAGGTCGCCGGTGTCGGTCCGGCTGAAGAGGAGTGCTAGCAGCGCCGCGCTCAGTGCAAGCTTCAGGAACGGCGAACCGAGGGCCGTTCGCCAAGGCGATGGCGGGCTCACCACCCGGCGGCCTGACCGCCCTTGCGCGGATCGGCGGCGCCGTCGAGCGCGCCGTCCGGGGCGCGCGTTACCAGTTGCACGGCCGGCGCGAACGGCGGTGCATCTCCAATGCGGTGCCCGAGCCGCGACAACGCGCGCCGCTCGCCCGGGCCGAAACCAGGCTCAAGCAGCAGCACCGGCGGTAGCCACTGGTGATGCAGCCGCGGTGCCGCCACGGCGGCATCGGCATCGAGGCCGAAGACCAGCGCGTTGAGCAGCACCTGCAAGGTGCCGCTGATGATAAACGGGCCGCCCGACCCGCCCGCCACAGCCGCCACCGCGTCCTCGCGCGTGACGACGGTCGGCGCCATGCTGCTCAGGGGACGCTTGCCGGGGGCGACGCCGTTGGCGAGCGACCCGACCAAACCGAAGGCATTGGCCACGCCCGGCTGTGGCGAGAAGTCGTCCATCGTGTTGTTGAGGATGATGCCGGTGTTGCCGGCGACGACGAGCGAGCCGAACGAGGTGTTGATGCTGGTCGTGCAGGCGACGGCGTTTCCGGCGCCGTCGACGACCGACAGATGCGAGGTGCCGCTATCGGATGGGACGACGGCATCGCCGTACCAGCGGGGGGAGAAGGTTGTCGGGGCGCTGATGCGCTGGCGCAGTGCGCGACCGCGCGCCGGTGCGAGCAGGCGGCGAAGGGGCACCGGGGTGAAGGCCGGGTCGCCGTACAGGGCAGCGCGGTCTGCGAAGCCGAACTGGAGCGCCTCGACGACCAGATGCACATAGGTCGGCGAGTTGTGCCCGAGTGCACGTAGGTCGTCACCGGCCAGTGCGTTCAGCGCCGTGATGATGACGCCGCCACCCGAGCTGGGCGGCGGCATGCCGTACACCGTGTAGCCATCGAGTCGGCCGCGCAGCGGCGTGCGCCAGACGGGGCGATATCCGGCCAGGTCGCGCGGCGAGAGGATGCCGCCCGTCGCCCGGGTGGCGGCGGCGATCTGGGCGGCGATCGGCCCCTCATAATAGGCAGCCGGACCCTCGGCCGCGATGCGCTCGAGCGTGCGCGCCAGATCGGGCTGGCGCAGGGTATCGCCGGCCCGCAACGGGGTGCCGTCGGTGTGCAACAGGATGCGCGCCAGATCCGGGCGGGCGCGAATGAGCTCCTCTCGCCGCGCGATGGCGCCGGCCAGATGCGGTGCGACGGCGAATCCGTCGCGCGCCAAGGCGATCGCTGGCGCCGCGACGACGCCGAACGGCCGGGTGCCGTGGCGCGCCAGCGCGGCGAAGAGACCGGCGATCTCGCCCGGCGTGGCCACCGCCAGTCCGCCGAGGACGCTCAGCCCGGGCACGACCTGCCCGTCGCGCACGAACATCGCCGAGGTGGCGGCCGCCGGCGCCGTCTCCCGGTAGTCGAGCGCAACGGCCTGCCGCGTCGCCTGCGTGTAGATCAGCATGAAACCGCCGCCACCGATGCCGCAGGAGGTCGGGTTGACGACGCCGACGGCGAGGGCGGTGGCGACGGCCGCGTCGACCGCGTTGCCACCCTCCTGCAGGATGCGCAGCCCGGCGGCGGAGGCGCGCGGATGTTCCGACGCGATCATGCCGCGCTGCCCGCTCGCGGCGGCGCTCGGGTGAGCGGCAAGTGCGACGCCGACCAACACGGAGACCGCCTTCAGTACGACACGGCGCATCGGCGCGCCCGCCACTTGCTCGATCACCATGTTGCGCACCCCAGTTGCTCCGTCGCGCGCTTGTAGACGGGCGTGGAGATGGTCGCAAGGTGTGCGCGCCGGCACGCGTTTGCCGCTCCGAGGCGCTATGCTAGCGTCGGCGTTGTGCCTGTGCGCCCGCAAGCGGCGGTAGAGCCGCCTGAGGATTTCGGCGAGAAAGAGTTCTATCTCGACGAGTTCCATGCGCACACCCTGTGCATCGCGGCGTCGCTGCGCGACTGTGACGCAGATGGCGGTTTCGAGACGCTGGGCCGCGTCCTGCGCGAACTCATCGCCAACGAGACGCGTGTCATCGTCCTGCTCGGAGTTGCGCCTGGCCGCGCTGCGCCGCGTGCTCTGCAGCACGTGCGCCGCCGGCTGCAAGGCCGCGTCGTGGCGGCGGACGCCGCGCGCCGCTTCCCGCTCGTCGCCGGACGACGCAGCGCCGCGGAGTCGTTCATCGACCTGGGTGGCGCCTCGGACCTCGACGCGACGCTCACCGCGGCCTGGTTGACGCTGCGCAAGCGGCCGTTGATGGTCGGCGTCGTTCACGCCGAGCGACTTGTCGACCTTGCTCAGCAACTCGCCGGTCGCCTGCGCGTTCACAAGCTGGTGCTGGCGCAGCCCGAGGGAGGCATCCGCGCGCCGGAGGGAGCGGCGATTTCGTTCATGGACGACGCCCTCCTGACGACGATGCTGCAACCCGGCCAGGCTGAATGGGCGGGCCTGGCGGCGCGCCGAACGACCCTCGACGCGGTGCGCGCGGCGCTGCGCGCCGGCGTGCGGTCGGTGAATCTGTGCTCCCTCGACGGGCTGGCGCGTGAACTGTTCACCTACGAGGGGTCGGGCACGCTGTTCACCCTGGAGGACTACTGCCGCATCGAGCGTCTCGGCCTGGATGACTTCGAGGAGGTCGAGCGTCTCATCGCGCGCGGCCAGCGCGAGGGCTACCTCAAGCCGCGCACTCCCAGCGAGACGGCGCGCATCCTCCTGAACGGCTTCGGTGCCGAGATCGGCGCGCACCACTTCGCCGGCGTGTGTGCGCTCGAGACTGAAGCGTTCGTCCCCGATCGCGTCGGCGAAATCGTCGGCCTCTACACCATCACGCGCTTCAAGGGAGAAGGCGTCGGTGGCCGACTGATCGCTCGCGCACTGGATGAAGCGCGCGCCCTCGGCCTGCGCTACGTCTTCGCCTGCACGCTCGACGTGCGCGCCGAGGCCTTCTTCGCTCGCCATGGCTTCGTGTCCGTGTCTCCCGATGCGGTGCCGGCGGCAAAGTGGGTTGGCTACGACCGGCAGCGGCGCGCGCGTATCCGCGTGCTGCGCTGCGACCTGGACTAACCGTGTCACGGCGCGCTGGCCCACTCGGGATGGTGCTCGCCGGCATGGGCGTCGCGGTTCTGGTCGCCTTTGGCAGCGTCGCGCTGCAAAGCGTCGGCGAGTTCCGCCGCGCCCAGCAGGCGCGGCAGGGGAGACCTGGTCAGGCCGTGCAGGAGCTTCAGTTCTTCGTCGTCAGTACGAAGATGGGGCTGCTCGTGGGCGGTGCCGTCGCCGGCGCCCTGCTGGCGCTGAACGGGTTGACGTTGGTCTGGTTTGGCCGATTGGCGCCGGCGGACGAGAGGCGGCGATGAAGGTCACTGGCATCGATCACCTCGGTATCCTGGTCGTCGACCTCGAGGCGGCAGTGCGTTTTTACAGCGAGGCCCTGGGCCTGATACCCGGGCCGATTGAGACACGCGCCCAGCCGCCGATTCGGCGCTGTTGCCTGCGCGTCGGCGACACCGAGCTGGAACTCATCGAGGCGGCAGATCCGCGCCAGACGATGGCCCGCCTCCTGCCGCACCAGGCCGCGGGCATTTACCACGTCGGCCTGCGCGTCGACGATGTCGATGCCGCCGTAGCCGAACTCCGCGCGCGCCATGTTCCCCTCGCCGACGAGATCCGCGAGGGCGGCGGCATGCGCATCCAATACCTGCACCCGGACGCGGCCCAGGGCACGATGATCGAGCTCGTCACGCGCAAACACCGTTGAACGGGTCGCGGCCATCGCCCGGCGACTTGATCTTCGCCGCCTGTTCGCCTATGGGCGAAGAGGAGGCGAAGCCAATGCATGCGCTGAAAGAATCCTGGGTCCCGGAAGCGTCCGTGGGTATCCCGCTGCTCGGTGAGGTGGCGGCCGGCAAGCCGCTTGAGATGTACTCCGTCGAGGAGACGCTCGATGTGCCGGAGTCGCTGTGGCAGGGGCGCAAGGTCTTCGCGCTGCGGGTGCGCGGCCAGTCGATGGTGGATGCCGGCATCCGCGATGGCGACTACCTGATCGTCGAACCCGCGGATACCGCCGACGACGGTCGTACCGTCGTCGCCGAGGTCGATGGCCAGGTCACGGTGAAGAAGTTGTATCGCTCCGCCGGTGGGCAGGTGCGACTGCAGCCAGCCAACCCCGAGATGCTGCCGTTGGTGATCGGTGGCGATCAGGTGCGCGTGCGCGGTGTCGTCGTCGGCGTCCTGCGCAAGTTCGGTTTCAAGCCGATGCCGGTCGCGCCACGGCCTGGTCTGACGCGACCGGCGCCGCGTCCAGCAATGCCTCGCCCGGCGCGACGAGCGGGGTGCGACGTCGAGACGCTCGAGCTGTCTGTGAACGCCATCGACGCGCAACTGGAGCGCTGGCGCGTGCTCGCCGAAACGGGTGCGCCGCGTCACCCCCGCGAGCGGGCAAGTCTGGCGCAACTGGGGAGAGACCTCCAGGCGCTGCGCGACTGGTACGCGCGCACGAGTAAGCCGGCGTTGCGACGCGCCATCCTCGATGACGCCAACCGCATCATCCGGCGCATGCAGCGTCACGCCGCCAGTCGCGGGGTCGGGGGCATCGAGGACTTCCCGCACGCGTCGCAGTAGCGGCCGCAGCGGCGCGGGTCGCCTTGTCGCGTTTCTGGTCATCACGTAGGGTCCTCCGCCATGGGCAAACTGGATGGCAGGGTCGCGTTGATCACCGGCGCTTCGCGCGGTATTGGGCGCGGCATCGCGCTGGCACTGGCAGGCGAGGGGGCGGATGTCGCCATCAACTACCGGCGCGATGAGGAGGCGGCGCAGGCGACGCGCGCCGAGGTCGAGCGCCTCGGGCGCCGGGCGGTGTTGGTGCAGGCGGACGTCGCGGAGTGGCCGGCGGTCGAGGCCATGGTCGCCACGACGCTCGAGGCGTTCGGGGGCCTCGACATCGTGGTGGCGAACTCCGGCGTGGCGTCGCGGGCGCAGTCGGTGTGGGACATGGACATCGACCACTGGCACCGAGTCATGGCGGTGGACCTGCATGGCGCGTTCTACACCTGCAAGGCGACCGCGAAGTATCTCGTCGACCAGCGCCGGGGCGCGATCATCTTGGTGTCGTCGATCGGCGCCGATACCTGCGCGCCGTTCGGGGCGCCTTACTATGTCGCCAAGGCCGGCGTGAACGCCTTGACCAAGGCGCTCGCCAAGGAGTGCGCGCCGGCCGGCGTGCGCGTCAACTGTATCGCGCCGGGCCTGATCGAGACCGACATGGGCACGCGGCTCCTCAAGCACTACGGTGAAGCGATCCTCAGCGGCATCCCCCTTGGCCGGGCGGGCCAGCCGGAGGACATCGGTCGCGCCGCGGCCTTCCTGGCCAGCGACGACGCCGGATTCATCACCGGCAAGATCCTGCGCGTCGACGGCGGCGCGTGGATGTAGGGATCCAGCCTCAGCGGACGCCGGCGACGATGGCCGGCTGCTCGTCGATGCTGGCGCCCGTGAGGTGGACCGCGTCGGCGGGCATCTCGCCGTCGACGGCGAATTCGAGCCGGAGGAGCATGCCGCGCCGTAGTTCGAGTGGCGCACCACTGGCGAGGGCGATGCGCAGCAGGCCGGGCTTGGCGGCGTGGATGCCGACGATGGTGGAGTCGTCGGCGCGGCGCAGCTTGGCGGTGCGCGGCGTCAGGCGCGCGGCGTCGTAGGCTACCTGCAGATCGACGGCGAGGAAGGGCGCGGCGCTGCGCACATAGACGGGCACATGCGCCAGGCCACCGTGGACGCTCGGCAGGCCGAGCCGCACGCGTGGCGCGCGCTGGCCTGCCGGCGCCACGGCGGCTCCGTCGAGTGGCTGCCAGTTGCCGGTGCAGTCGCCGATCAGCACGGCGCGGAAGTCCTGCGCGCTGACCTCGTCGTCGAGATGTTCGAGCATGATCTTGCCGCCGTGACAGGCGCCGTCGCCGACGCTCGGCGCGAGGGCGAGCTGACCGCTGAGTTGCGCCGCGCCGGGTACGAACAGCCAGTCGCTGTCGCACATCGCCGCGACCGGCAACTGCTCCAGCGTGCCAACCGTGAACTGCAGCACGCGCGCGGCATCGAGTGCCGTGACGGTGCCGTCACCAGTGACATCGCAGGCAAGCTTCTGGGTCGCGTCCAGCGTCCGTAGCTGGGCGGTGTGCTGAAGGATGAAGGCGGCGTCGAGCGGCGACACCCCGGTGCCGAAGTCGCTGCGCTTCGCGGCCGCCAGCTCCCAGGGGCCCTCGATCACGCCGGTGAACGCGTAGGCCCCGTCGGCCGCCGTCACGGCGGCACTCGCATTCTCGCCGGAGAGAGTCACGGTCGCGCCGGGCACGCTGAGCTGGCCCGTATAGTACTGGACGCGGCCGCGCACGCCGAAGCGCGACCGCGGCGTGCGGGTTGCCGTCGCGGTGACGGAGCTGACGGGGGTACGGGTCGGCGTTGGCGGCACGGTGGCCGTCGCGGTCGGCGGCATGGTGCGCGTCACGCTGGCGGTGCGCGTCACGGTAGCGGTTCGGGTCCGACTCGGCGTCGGCGTCGGCGCGAGCGTGCGGGTGAACGTGGCGGTCGGCGCGGGCGTCGCGGTGCGGCTGGGCGCCGATGTCGACGTGACCGTCGCGGTGACGGCCGGCTCGGTGGCGGTCGCCGTCGCGGTGTTGGCTCGGATCGGCGTGGCGCTGGCCATCGCCGTCGGCAGGGCTGGCAACGCCGAGGGGGTCGGGGTCGGCGTCACGAGGCTCGGATAGACGAAGCGGGCGGCGCTGATGTCGTCGCTGCGCAGCGCCGCGCAGCGCCCGTCGAAATGAGCGGTGCCGGCCATGGTGGCGCTGAGGTCGGCCGAGTGACCGAAGCCGAGGGTGTGGCCGAGCTCGTGTGTCGCGACCTCAGCGACGTTGCAGCGATTCCATCCAGCGCAGCTCGACCAGCCGTTATTGAAGGTGATCTTGCCGACCCGCACGCGGCGGAAGCTGGTACCATTCACCAGCCGGGTTTCAGACGAGGCGCAGAAACCGCCGATCGCCAGCACCCCCCCGCAGCTGCTCGGGTCGGCGATCTCGTTGAACGGATCGTTGAAGACGATGCGGTTGCCCCCCGAGCAGCCGGCGAAGGTGATCGGTGCGTCCAGGGTGCCGCCATCGGTGAGGGTCAGCTCCGAGCCGCTGACGCTCGTCCAGGCGCCGAAAGCATCGTTCATCGCCGCACGCGAGGTGGTCGCCCCGAGGCCCGCGTCACCGGTCGCGTCGATGGCGAAGCTGATCGGCTGGGCGTCGTCGGGCTCGAACCAGCGCGACGGCGTGCTGAGGTAGGTGAAGGACTGGCGCGCTTCGCGCAGGCGGACGCGGCTGAACTCTTGCGGCACCAGGTGCACCAGTGCGCCGCGCGTCGGCTTGACAGATGCGCCGCGCAGGGCGGCGCGCACGCTGTCGAGGTCGTACTCCTCCGGACCCGGCGCTTCGCCCAACGCCCCGGTCGCGGGATTCCAGACGGCGGCACCTTCGCCGAGCGAGCGTACCGCCGTCATGTGGCCTGCGGCGTCGCGCGCGATGGCAAACTTGCCCATCGCCATGGCGGTGGTGTGCAGGGCACCGTCCGGCGCGCGCGCCAGGAAGGCGAGGACCTCCTCGCCGACGCGATACTCCGGGTTGCCGAACACCCATTCGCTGGTGCCGCCCGCCTGGCCGCCGGTTTCGCGCAGCACGATGATCCCAGCCGGTAGGCGGCCGAGCACGACTTCGTAGGGATCGAGTTGAACGTAGGTATGCACGCCGCCGGTGTCTGGGTCGACCGCGGAGTCGATGGCGACGACCTGTGCATGCACGGCGGCGACCGACCGCCGGGCGAGGTCGGTCTCGTTCATTATCACGAACGTGCTGGCAGCAGCCGGCGCCGCCGCCGAGACGCGCAACGCCACGGTGAGCACCAGAATCCACCTCGTAGCTCGTCCGTGTCCGATCACGCGAGGCGATACAGCGAGCGATGTGCCACTCGTGGTCGCGTGCCCCCGTCATGCGGCGTGACGCCCCGCGCGCGGCAAGTCGCGTCACGGAATTACCGCAAATGCGCTGCAGCCGACCGGGCCGCGGCGTCACCCCACGGCGGCCACGCGCGTCCTCGGGCCGCATGCAGTCGCTGCAGCCCAGCGCAGGCCACAGCGCACGTCACGTGCGGTGGGCACCTTGACCTGCGCGGGGCCGGCCAGCGCCGACCGCGCCGCCGGGACGCGTCGCAGAGCCGGCGACGCGGATCAGCCAGCGGCGGGCAGGGCGCCGAGCAGGCGCCGGATCGCTTCCGCCAGGACCGCGATCCAGGTTCCCGGCGTTGGCGGCGGCGTTGGCGCGGCGGTCGCGGTCGCGCTCGCGCTCGCCGATGGCGACGGGCTGGGCGTCGCACTCGGCACGGGAGTCGGCGTCAGACTGGCCGTCGCCGTGCGGCTGGCGGTTAGCGACGCGGTCGTCGTCGCCGTGCGCGTGAGAACGGCGGTACGTGTGGCGGTCCCGGTGCGCGTTGGCGTGGCGCTGCGCGTCGGCGAGTTGGTTCGCGTCGGTGTACGCGTCGCGGTAGCGGTGCGGCTCGGGGTCAGCGTCGGCGGGGCGATTGGTGTCACGGTCGGGGTCGCCGATGGGCTGGGCGGATACGGGTAGACGAAGCCGATCGCGTCCTCGTCATCTGGCTGCAGCGCCGCGCAGCGGCCGTCGAAATGCGCCATCGCCGCCATGGTCGCCTGCGTATCGGCGGAGTGGCCGAGACCGAGCGCATGGCCGAGCTCATGGGTGGCGATCTCGGAGAGATTGCACGCGGTCCAGACGGGACAGGCGCCCCAGCCGTCGTTGAAAGTAACCTTGCCGGTGATGATGCGCTTGAAGGTCTCGCCGTTGACCGTGCGTGTCTCACCGGAGTTGCAGAAGCCGCCGATCGCCAGCACGCCGCGACAGTTGCGCGGCTCGGCGAGCTCGCCGAACGGATCGTTGAAGACGACGCGGTTGGCGTCCGGGCAGCCGGCGAACGGCGCCGCTTCGGTGTCGCCGCCGTCGACCAGTTCGAGGGGAGAATTGGGCAGGGTACTCCAGGCCGAAAGGCCACCGATGACGGCGCCGCGCGAGGTGATCGGCCCGAGCGTGGCGTCGCCGGCCGCCTCGGTGAAGAAGCCGATCGGCATGCCGTCGTCGGCTTCGAACCAGCGCGACAGGGGATTGAGGAGGGTGAACGCCGGACGAGCCTCCAGGCGCAGCGCGGCCAGGTCGAGCCGGGCGTGCACCGGCACTGCCGCCGGCGCGGCCGTGTCGGCGGCGCGACGCACCTGGGCGCGCAGCGCGGCCAACGGCAGGTCGCGCTTGGCTGGCGCGCCCAGCGCCTCGAGCACCAACAGACCGGTCGCGAGGTCGCGCGTCGCGCGCGCGCCGCCCGGGGCATCGTGCAGCGTATACTTGCCCATGGCCAGGCCGGTGGTGTGCAGCGAGCCGTCGGCGGCAAGACTCAGGAAGACCAGCACGCGTTCGCCGCGCCGGTACTCGGGGCTGCCGAAGATCCACTCCTCGCGGGCGCCCACCGCGCCACCCTGTTCGCGCAGAATGAGCTCGCCCTGCGTCAGCGGGCCGAACAGAACCTCGTCGACCAGCAGGGTGACGTAGGTCGCGATCGCCCCGGAAGCGGGATCGGCGGCGGAGGCGATCGCGGTCACCTGGCCGCGAACGGCGGCGACCGAACTCGCGACCAACTCGCGCATGCGCATCGGCACTACGGTGGTGGCGGCAGCCGGGGCCGCCACCAGGGCGATCAGCAGCAGCCCGACGCCCCCCCCGCGTGCGGCGGTCAGAACTCGGGAAACGGCAGTGGCTCCTCTTTGTAATACATGACGGCGATGACCTTCTTGCCGGTCTTCGGATCCTTGCTGACGCTGACGTTGGTGACGACGTTGTCTTTGGTGAACGACAGGAAGGACTGCTCCTTGCCCTCGTATTCCTGCGCCACGGCCCAACCACTGCCGCGCATGTCGTCCTTATAGAACTTGAAGATTTTCGGCGCATCGGCTTCGGCCGTGAAGATGACGTTGTTGGCCTTGTTGGGCAGTTGCTGCACGGCCGCGACCTCGGCGCCCTCGAAGACCGGGACGTCCGCGGGGAAGTCCTCCGGGAGTTTGGCCTCGACCTGCGTCGGTGGTGGCGTCGGCGCCTCGCGCGGCGCCGCCTCTTCCGGCGAGACGACGCCGTCAGCAGCCGATGGTACCTGCCGCGCCGTCGGTTTGACGACGCTGAAGCCGCCCTGGCGCGCCGTCGGTGCGGCCGGCGGGGCGGGCGTCGAGCTGCTGCAGGTGCAGGAACTGAAGGCGAGCGCCAGTAGGGTGGCAAGTCCGAGCGGCGGTATGCGGTGCGTCATCGTTTGTCTTCCCTCCACGTCCACGACCGCCGACTGTACACGGATCTCCGCCAACGGCCAACGCCGTCCGGGGGCGGTTGGCAGCCCGCAGTCGGCTTGGTACCGTCTCCGATCACCATCATGAGTAATCGCTACTGTGTCCAATGCGGCGCTGCGTTGCCGCCGGACGCCCGCTTCTGCACCGCCTGCGGTCAGGCGGTCGGTGGCGTCGCCGCCCGACCCGGCCCGCGGCCGCGGCCACGGCTCGAACGCTGGGCGCCCGCGCTGGTCGTTGGCGTCGTTGTCGCCATCGGCGGCATCGCCGTCGGCGTCGGGTCGCGCTGGGCGAACCCGCCCAACGTGCCGCCGCCCCGCACCACCGCCGCCCCCGTCGCTGGCGCGGCCATGCCCGCCGACCACCCGCCGCTCGAGGTGCCGCAGGACGTTCGCGACGTCATTACGAAGATGGCCGAGGCGGCCAAGGTCAATCCCGACGACCTGGAGGCCTGGAAGCAACTCGGCTTCGTTCAGTACCGCGCCGGGCAGGTCGATGCGGCATATCTCACCGCCGCCACCGCGAGCTACGAGCACGTGCTGGCGAAGGCGCCGCGCGACCTCGACGCGCTGCGCGCCCTGGGCAACGTCGCCTACGACCGCGAGCAGCCGCAACAGGCCCTGGACTACTACCGCCGCTTTCTCGCGATCGAGCCGGGCGACCTCGGTATCCAGACCGATCTCGCCACCATGCTGCTGGCCACCAAGCAGGTCGATGTTGCACTGGCCGCCTATCAGGCGGTGTTGCGCACCGACCCGACCTTCTTTCAGGCCCAGTTCAATCTCGCCCTCGCGTACCGAGCTAAAGGCGAGGACGCCCTGGCGCTGGCGGCGCTGCGGCGCGCGCGGGAGATCGCCAAGGATGACGAGACGCGCCAGCGCGTCGATGCCATTCTGGCGCATGTCGAGGGTGGCGCCGCGCCGGCGGCGGCACCGCCGGCCGGGACGCTGCGTATCGACGTCGAAGCGGTGTTCCGCAGCCACCCGATCGCCGGCTCGCGCATCGATCGCATCGACTGGCCGAACGACGCGGCGGTGCGCGTCGTGCTGCGGGAATTTCCCATGGACGGCATGCCGGCGCCGGTGCGCGAGACCTTCGTCAGCCGCCTGCGCAGTGGCGTGCGCGCCGGTAAGCGCAGTCACCAGTCCACCGCTCCGCTGACCGTCGAGCTGGTCGACGCCACCTCCGGACGAGTCATGGAGACGTTCACGGAATGAGCGAGCCGCAGCCCTACTACCTGCCGATCGGCGACGAGGTCGACGTTTTCGAGGCGGCCTACGCCTGCCGCCTGCCCATTCTGCTCAAGGGCCCCACCGGCTGCGGCAAGACCCGCTTCGTCGAGCACATGGCGCACCGCCTGCGCGGCCGCGCCGAGCATGGCATCGCCGGCAATCTGATCACCGTCGCCTGCCACGAGGACCTGACCGGCAGCGACCTCGTCGGCCGCTACCTGATCAAGGGCGACGACACGGTGTGGGTCGACGGTCCGCTCACCCAAGCGGTGCGCTGCGGCGCTGTCTGCTACCTCGACGAGATCGTCGAGGCGCGGAAGGACACGACGGTGCTCATCCACCCGCTCACCGACCACCGCCGCATCCTGCCGATCGACAAGCGCGGCGAGATCATCGAGGCGCACGCCGACTTCCTGCTGGTGATCTCTTACAACCCCGGCTACCAGAGCGTGCTCAAGGACCTGAAGCACTCGACCCGCCAGCGGTTCGTCACCATCGACTTCGACTACCCGCCGCGCGACAAAGAGGCGCAGGTGATCGCGCACGAGAGCGGTACGCCGTTGGGCCTGGCGATGGACCTCGCCAAGCTGGGCGAGAAGGTGCGTCACCTGAAGGCGAGTGGTCTCGAGGAGGGCGTCAGCACGCGCCTGCTCGTCTACGCCGGCCAGCTCATCCAGCGCGGCGTGCCGGCGCGCCGCGCCTGCCAGGTGTCGGTCGCGAAGTCGCTCACCGACGACGTCGAGAGCCAACGCGCCATCGACGAGCTGGTCGGCTCGATCTTCGGGAGCTGATCGAGGTGCAGGACCCGGCGCCCGCCCGTCCGCCGCTGGCGGGGGCGCGATGACGAGCGGCCTCCGCAGCGTCTGGCTGGGTCCGCATCTCCTCGACGAGGCCGACGGTGCCGCCGCGCACGTCGCCGCGCAGGCGCTCGGTCCGGCGGTTCTCGGCGAGCTGCTCGATGCCGGCGACCGCCTCGCCGCCGCCTCGGCGGTGTTGGCGCAGCGCTACTACCGCCGCGCCGCCGCGGCGTGGAGCAGCTTCGGCGCCGAGGGGTTCGCGCGCTGGTTGGCACTCGGCGAGGATCTCGCCTGCGCCGATCCGCCATGTCGCGACGGCGCGATGGCCTACTTCGCCGTCGCCCCGACCGGCTTCGGGCGCGATGGGCTCGACGGCGCCACCGCCTGGTGTGGACTCGGCCGCGAGCTGGCGCAGACTTCGCCGAAACTCGCGGCGATCTTCTTTCGCACCACTGCGACGGTGCTGCGCCGCGCCGACGGGCTGGCGCGCCTGCGCCCCTGGGTGGAGATCGGCCGCGGCCTCTACGGCCAGCACGGCTGGCAGGGGGAGTTCCTCGCCCAGGCCTTCTTCGCGGCCGCCCCGCAGGCGCTGACGATTCTCGACCCCGCCGTCTTTCGCTTGTGGTCGGGCGCCGGCGCCGCGCTCTATCCGGCGATCAAGGAGCGCGAGTTCTTCCCCAACCTGCCGCGCGCCCTGAAGGGATGGAGCGGCGAGGAGCAGGCGCTGCTGCTGCGCACCGTCATCGGGCTCGCGGCGCCGGCGCCGCGCGAGGCGCACGCGCTCTACCGGCAGCTGCCGGAGGCCCTGATCGGGCTCGAGCCGGCAGCGCGCCTGGCCCTACTGCGCGTTCTGCAGACGACCGGTAAGCGGTTGGGCGGCGCCGTCGCCGACGTCGCACCGGTCGCCGGCGTGCTGGTGCAGCAGATTCCGCCCGCCCAGGTGCTCGACGCCCTGGCGCAGCTCGAGCGCGTCGCCGCCGCCTGCCCAAGTGCCGTCATCGCCGCGCTGCGCGTCCTGCCGCGCGTCTACGAGGAGGCGGCGCCGGCACTGGTGCGCGCCTGGTTCGACGCGGGTATCGCTCTGGCGCACGACAACGCCGACGCGGGCATGGCCTTCTTCGCGCTCGAGTCGCGCACCAGCCTCAAAGTGCTGCGCGCCGCCTCGGTCGCCGCCAGCCTCGACGAGGTGCAAGGGCTCCTGCGCAAGTACATCCAGATGCTGAGCGGCGCGCCGGCCACCCTGCGCGCCCATGACACGGTGCGCCTGCGCCCGCCGCTGGAGGAGTTCCCGGCCGAGAACGAGGTGGCGCTGCCGTTGCGCGTCGACTGGTTGCCGACGCACGAGGACAATCAACGCCTCTATCGCTTCGTCGCCGCCCAACTCGCCGGGCGACGCGAGTTCGGCACCTATGACGTCGTCCCCGTCCTCGCTTCTGCCGCTGTCGACGGTGTGCCGGGCGGCGCCTTGTTCCGCTATCTCACCGACGCGGCGCGGCCGGAGGCGCTCGAAGAACTCTTCCTGCTCGTCGAGGGCCTGCGCGTCCACCATCGCCTGTGCGCCGAGTACCGCGGCCTGGTCGGCGAGGGGCGCTGGGTCGCGGCGCGCCTGCTGGCGCGCTGGGCGGCGCTGCCGCCGCCGCCGCGCGCCGGCCGCCTGGATGCCGTCTTCGCGCTACTCCTCGACGGCGCGCCGGCCGGCCCGCTGCCGCGCTGGCTCGACGAGCCGGGGGCGCGCCTGATCGCCGCCTGCGTCGCACCGCTGGCGGCGCCCGACGCCAGCGTTGCCGATTCCCTGCGCGTCGCCGAGTCGCTTGCCGCCGCTCTCGCCGCCGCCGAGCCAGCGTACCTGGCCAGCGACCGCGACCTCGACGGCTTCGCGCTCGACAAGCTCACCGGCGACGCGCTGCTCGACATGTACGGCGACGACGAGGGACCGCCGACGCCGAGCACCGAAGCGCCGCACAGCGAGCCCGTCGCTTCCGGCGCCGAGCCACTCGGCGAGGACGAGCGCAGACCGCTGCAGCTCTCGGCCGACGAGGACCAGGGCCTCGGCGGCGCCCAGCCGCTGTCGCCCGAGGAGCTCAAGCGCCTGCTCGAGAGCGGCGCCAAGCTGAAGATCAGCCAGGCGACCGGCGAGGACGTCGAGGGCATCGGCCTGTTCATCACCGACCTGCTCGGCAAGGTGCCGAGCGAACAGCTCGACGAGCTGCGCAAGCTGGTCGGCGATCCCGCCGCGACGCCGCGCCGCGCCGCCCGGCCGCTGCGCGACGACCAGGGCGAGGGCGCCTACTTCGCCTACGACGAGTGGGACTACCACATCGACGATTACCGCAGCCGCTGGTGCAAGCTCTTCGAGCTCGGCATCGAGGGCGATTCGGGCGAGTTCTTCACGCGCGCACTCGGCGACTACGCGCGCCTCATCCCCGAGCTGCGGCGCCAGTTTCAGCGCATCCGGCCGGAGATGTACCGCACCGTGCGCGGACTCGAGGACGGCGAGGATTTCGATCTCAACGCCGCCATCGCCGCGCGCGTCGACCGGCGCGCCGGGGTGGCGCCGTCGAGTCGCCTCTACGTCGCCCGCAAGCGCGAGGAGCGCGACGTGGCGACGCTATTTCTCGTCGACATGAGCGCTTCGACCGACGAGCCCTTCTCGCCCGAGGAGGTCGACGCGGCCGCCCGCCGCGGCGGCCGGCCGCGTCGCATCATCGACGTCACCAAGGAGACGCTGGTGATCATGGCCGAGGCGCTCGAGGAGATCGGCGATGCCTACGCGATCTACGGATTTTCCGGGCACGGCCGCGAGCGGGTCGAGATGTATCGCGTCAAGTCGTTCGCCGAGCCGCTCAGCGCCACGGTCAAGGGCCGCCTCGGCGGCATCGAACCGAAGCGCAGCACGCGCATGGGGACGGCGCTACGCCACGCCGTCGAAAAGCTCGCCGGCGTCAGCGCCCGCGTCAAGCACCTCTTCCTGCTCAGCGATGGCTTTCCGCAGGACTACGACTACGGGCAGGACCGGCGCAGCAACGCCTACGGCATCCGCGACACCGCCGCCGCGTTGCGCGAGGCGGAAGCCGCCGGCGTCACGCCCTTCTGTATCACCGTCGACAAGGCCGGCCATGACTACCTGCGGCAGATGTGCGATGAGTCGCGCTACATGGTGATCGACGACATCACCGCCCTGCCGCGCGAGCTGCCGAAGATCTATCAGCGTGTCGTGCGCGCCTAGGTCCCCGCTCCCGCCGGGGGAGGGTCAAGGCGAGGGCATCGCTACCGCCGCCGTCGTTCGCGTCGCCCTCGTGCCGTCACCCGGCCGCATCGCTCCGCTCGACTACCGCGCTCCCTGCGTCCTCGCTGCCGGCACGCGCGTCCTGGTGCCGCTCGGCGCGCGGCGCGCCATGGGCGTCGTGCTGTGCGCCGGCGAGGCGCGCGACGACCTGCGCGATCTCGTCGCCGTGCTCGACGACGAGCCGGTGCTCGACGAGGCTCTGCTGCGCCTCGCCGCCTGGATGGCCGATTACTATCTCGCCCCGCTCGGCGAGGTGCTCGGCACGTTGCTGCCCGGCGTGCTGCGCGTCGAGACGACGCGCACCGCGGCCCTCGTCGGCGGCATTTCGTCCGACTTGCCCCCGGACCTGCCGCCAGCCGAAGCGGCCGTGGCGGCGCTGCTCGCCGACGGCGAGATGTCGCTCGCCGTGGTGGTCGAGCGCCTCGGGGCGCGCGGCCGGCGCGCGCTCACCGCCCTGGCGGCGCGCGGCATCGTGCAGATGCGTGAGCGCCTCGAGCGCGAGACCGCCCCGACGCGTCGGCAGCGCTTCTACGAGGTCGTGCCGGGCAGCGACAGCGAGGCGCGCCTCGCCCGGCGTCCGGCCTTGCGAGCGTTGTACGCCTATCTGCGCGACCACCCGCTGCGGCGCGCCCCCGACCATGAGCTGCGCCATTCGTTCCCGTCCGCCGCCGCCAAGCTGCGCGCGCTGAGCGAGGCCGGATTGGTGCGCATGCGCGAGGAGGAGCAGTACCGGCCGGTGCTGCCGCCGGTGACGGCGCGCGATGTGCAGGTTGCGTTGACGCCGGCGCAGCAGGCGGCCGTCGATTCCATCGCCGCCGCGCACGGCGGCGGCTTCGCCCCGTGGCTGCTGCACGGTGTCACCGGCAGCGGCAAGACCGAGGTCTATCTGCGCGCCATCGCCGCCCTGCCGGCCGAGGCGACGGCCCTGATCCTGGTGCCGGAGATCTCGCTCACGCATCAGGTGGTCGAGCGCGTGCGGGCGCGCTTCGGCGACGCCGTCGCCGTGCTGCACAGCCAGCTCGGTGTTGGCGAGCGTTGGGACGAATGGCGGCGCATCGCGCGCGGCGCGGCGCGCATCGTCATCGGCGCGCGTTCGGCGGTCTTCGCGCCGCTGCGCCGCCTCGGCTTGATCATCGTTGACGAGGAGCACGACGCCTCGTACAAGCAGGGCGACGGCGTCCACTACCATGGCCGCGACGTCGCGGTGATGCGCGCCAAGCTCGCCGGCTGCGCGCTCATCCTCGGCTCGGCCACGCCGTCGATGGAGAGCCTGTGGAACGCGCGCGGCGGCCGCTATCGCTTGCTGGCCCTGCCCGAACGCGTCGCCTCGCGGCCGTTGCCGCCGGTGCGCCTGGTCGATCTGCGCACGTACGGTGCCGAGTTGCCGGTGCTCACTGCCGACTTGGCTGCGGCGCTGGAAGCCAACCTCGCCGGCGGCGGTCAGAGCCTGCTGTTCCTCAACCGGCGCGGCTTCTCCAACTCCTTGCAGTGCCGCGCCTGCGGCGAGCCGCTGATGTGTCCGAACTGCAGCGTCTCGCTGACCTTCCACCGTCGCTGGCGGGCGCTGCGTTGCCACTACTGCGACCACACCATCGCGCCGCCGACGGTATGCGGTGAGTGCCGCGAGCCGGCGCTGGTCGCCTGGGGCGTCGGCACCGAGCAGCTCGAGGCGCTGCTGCGCGAGCGCTTTCCCGGCGCCCGCGTGGCGCGCATGGATCGCGACACGACGCGTCGCAAGGGCAGTCAGCAGACGCTGCTGACCGACTGGCGCTCGGGCCGCTTCGACGTGTTGATCGGCACCCAGATGATCACCAAGGGGCACGATGTTCCGGGTGTGACCCTGGTCGGCGTCGTGCACGCCGACGCCGGGCTGAACTTCCCCGACTTCCGCGCCGGCGAGCGGACCTTCCAGCTGCTGGCGCAGGTGGCCGGCCGCGCCGGCCGCGGCGACAAGCCGGGGCGGGTAGTGGTGCAGACCCTCCAACCCGATCACTACAGTCTGCGTGCCGCCATGACGCACGACTACGCCACCTTCGCCGAGGCCGAGCTGACGGCGCGCCGCGAGCTCGGCTACCCGCCGTTCTCGCGCCTGGTGCTGCTGCGCTTCGAGGGCGAGGACGGCCCGGCTGTCGAAGCCGTGGCGCGTGACGCCGCTCGCGCCCTGCGCGCGCGCGCCGATGGCCGCCTCGGCGTCCTCGGCCCGGCGGCGGCGCCACTCGAGCGCCTGCGGCAGCGCTGGCGCCACCAGATCCTGGTGCGCGGCGCGAGCGGCGCGCTGGTCCGCCAGGTGGTCGGCGAGGCGCTGCCGGAGCTGCGCGCGGTGGCGCGGCCGAAGGCCATCCGCGTCATCGTCGACGTCGATCCGCAGCAGATGCTGTGAGCCGGTTCCCCTGCTCGCTCCCGCGGTGAGGCGCGCCACACGGTTCGCCGCACTGGCGACGTCGGGGAACCAGTTGAGCTGAACCGACGGGCGGCATTTCCCCAACCGCCCTGCGGCCGCCGCCAAGGCCGGGTCGATGGCGCGCAGATCCGTCGCAACCGTTCCGTACGCGATCGTGCAGTCGGCCCGACATTAGGCATTGAGCAACCCTGCGGAGCACGCCGACCAACCTGGCATGGCATCCGCTGTGCGCCCTCTCGAGGGGGGTCCGTAAGCGGTGTCGGCGGCATTGGATACGGGAGAGTTCCGGGGACTCCCGAGAGGTGCCGGGGAGTCACGGTCCCGCCGCTTCTGTTCGCCTGTCAGGAGAAGCGTCCCAGCGCTGCATGCAGCATGTTGGATGGCACACAGCCTGCTGAGTGGCTGCCGCGGGTCGTTCAGGCGCCAGCCGCTCATGCGCCCAGGGTTCGACACGAAGCACACAATGATCACTGGGTCAGTGGAGGAACGCCGCTCGCAGGCGGAACTGGGGATCGGTCTCTCGGCTGGCCGTTATCTCCCCCAGGCGATCGGGGCCGACGATCCGGTCATCGACTTGTTGGCCGCTGGCGACGTCGGCGGCGGCGCGACGCCGTCCGGCGGCGTTGATCGAGCGGCCTCGCGCCGAGCGGATTCGACCAGTCTCGGTGCACGTTAGGTGACGCAGCGCCTGGATACCGCCGGGCCGGCAACGGCCTGGGCAGGCGCCGGCGCCGCGGCCAGGGGCCACGCTACGGGAGGCGTGGCATGAGCCGACGCCGGTGCGATGTCGCAGCCGTCGGGCGGGTCGGCGCAGCGGTGCTGTGCGTTGCGCTGCTGTGCGTTGCGCTGCTGTGTGCCGCGACGGCGGCGGCGCAGCCGACCGTGCGCGGCGTTGGAACGATCGACGGTGACAATCAGACGTGCACCCCGGGACTGCCCAGCGGCAACGCCGCCGGCGATCTGCTGCTGATGTTCTGCGAGTCGACCGGCGGCGAGGCGGTGACGGCCACCGGATGGTCGGATGCGCCGAGCTCGCCCCAGTCCATTGGCACGGGCACGGACGGGACGCGGCTGACGATCCTCTACAAGATCGCCGTCGGTGGCGACTCGCGGACGACCAACGACCCCGGCAATCACTGTATCTGCCGCATCATCGGCGTCACCGCCGGCACGTTCGACTCGACCAGTCCCTTCGACGTCTCCGCCGGCAATACGGAGGCCGCCTCGACGAGCATCAACATCGCCGGCGCGACCACGACAGCTGCCAACACGCTCGTGCTGACCGCGACCGCCGGTGAGAACGTCGGGGACTCGAATAATTCGACCACCGAGTACAGCGGCTGGACCAACGCCAATCTGACGAGCCTGGTTGAGCAGATCGATAATCGGCGCAACGAGGGCAACGGCGGATCGATCGGCGTGGCGAGCGGCACCAGAGCGGCCGCCGGCAACTACGGCACGACGACCGCGACCTCGGCGCAGAGCGATCGACACGCCAACATCTCCCTCGCCGTGCGGCCGCCACGGCCGACTCCCACGGCGACCAGTACGGCCACGCAGACACTGACGGTGACCAGTACCGCCACGGCCACGCAGACACCGACGGCAACCAGTACCGCCACGGTCACGCGGACACTGACGGTGACCAGTACCGGTACGGTCACGCCGACGCCGACGGCGACGCCGACAGCCACGCCGGTGTGCGCCAACCCAGGCAAGGACGGCGCCGCGGGCACCCTGAGCGGCAACGTCAACGGCTACTGGCAGGGGACGGCCTCGGTCGCCGCCGACGCCACCGCGATCACCGTCGGCAGCCGCTTCGGCGCCGCGGTCACCATCACCCCTGGCGACATGCTGCTCGTCATCCAGATGCAGGACGCCACCATCGACGCGTCGAACAGCAGCAACTATGGCGACGGCGCGAGCGGCGCCGGCGTCACCAGCCTGGGCAACTCCGGCCTGTACGAGTACGTCGTCGCCACCAACACCATCGGCGCGGCGGGCGGAACCCTGACCGTACAGGGGGCGCTGGTGGGCAGCGGCCTTGCCAACGCCTACTTCAACGCGAATGCCACCGCCACGCGCGGCCAGCGCCGCTTCCAGGTGGTACGAGTGCCGCAATACACCACCGCCACCCTGAGCGGCACGCTCACCGCCTTGCCGTGGCAGGGCACCACCAACGGCACCTTCGTCGGCGGCATCCTGGCTATCGACGTGAGCGGGACGCTGACCCTGGGCGGCACGGTCTCGCTCGACGGCGTTGGCTTCCGCGGCGGGCAGGGGCGAGCCCTGGCAGGCAGTGGCAGCGCCGCCAACACCGATTACGTCAACCTCGCCAGCGTCACCGCGCACGGCATCAAGGCCGAGGGCAGCGCCGGGACGCCGCAGTATCTCTGGACCGGCAGCGCCAACGTCGACACCGGCGCGCAGGGCTATCCCAACGGCGACAACGCCAGGGGCGCGCCGGGCAACGCCGGCGGCGGCGGCACCGACGCCGATCCGAGTGCCAACGACGAGAACACCGGCGGCGGCGGCGGTGGCAACCTGGGCAGCGGCGGCCAGGGCGGCTGGAACTGGAGCCCGACCTATCCGAGCGGCGTCCTCACGAGCCCTTCACGCGGTGGCCTGGGCGGCATCGCTCTTTCCGCCGCCGTCGTCGACCGCCTCCTCCTCGGCGGCGGTGGCGGCGCCGGGGCGCGCAACGACTCCACCGGCTCGCAGTCCTCGGGCGGGGTCGGCGGTGGTATCGTCCTGATTCGCGCCATGGCCCTGAGCGGCACCGGCACCATCACCGCGAGGGGCAACACCGGCCCGGCGCCGGCCAACGACGGCGCCGGCGGTGGTGGTGGCGGCGGCTCGGTGGTCGTCGTCACGTCCAGCGGTTCGACCGCCGGCCTGACCGTCAACGTCAGCGGCGGCGTTGGTGCCAACGCCTGGCCGAGCAACCCGCCCGCGGCCAACAACCACGGCCCCGGCGGCGGCGGTGGCGGCGGCGTCGTCTACTCCTCGGGCGCCCCGTCGAGCACGACCGCCAGCGGCGCCGCCGCCGGCGTCACCGCCGACGGCACCGTCTACGGCGCCGTCGGCGGCGCGGTGGGCGCGGTCACCACCTCGACGCTGCCGACCGACCTACCGGGTGTCGAATGGGACGTCCCCTGCCAGGTCACGCCGACCTCGACGCCGACCAGCACCGCGACCATCACCGCGACGACCACCCGCACCGCGACTCCCACCGTGACCTCCACGCCGACACAGACCTCGACAGCAACTGGTACCGCGACCGCCACACGGACGAGCACGGCGACGCAGACTCCGACAACCACGCGGACCAGCACGGGAACGGCAACCAACACCGCGACCGCCACACCGACGAGCACGGCGACGCAGACCCCGACCTCCACGCGGACCAGCACGGGAACAGCGACCAACACCGCGACCGCCACACCGACGAGCACCGCGACGGCGACCACGACCAGCACTGATTCGCCAACACAGACGCCGACCGAGACGGCGACGGTCACCGCGACGGCGACGGCCACACCGACCGTGACCCCGACGGCCACCGCAACCAGTACGGCCACGCCAACACAGACGCCGACCGAGACGGCGACGGTCACCGCGACCGCAACGGACACCCCAACCGAGACCCCGACGGCGACCGCAACCAGTACCGACACGCCGACACAGACCCCGACCGAGACGGCGACGGTCACCGCGACCGCCACGGACACGCCGACCGAGACCCCGACGGCGACTGCGACCAGTACGGATACGCCCACTCAGACCCCGACCGAGACGGCGACGGTCACGGCGACGGCGACGGACACCCCGACCGAAACCCCGACGGCCACCGCAACGAGCACCGACACGCCGACTGAGACGCCGACGGCGACCGCAACCACCACGGACACGCCGACGCAGACGCCGACCGAGACGGCGCCGGCGACGGCTACGGACACGCCGACCGCGACCCCGACGGCGACCGCAACCAGCACCCACACGCCGACGCAGACGCCGACCGAGACAGCCACGG
>JANNRA010000059.1:0-22662 GCA_031401035.1 bacterium
GTCATCCTGCGCGCCCGCCAGGCGCTCGGCGCCCAGGCCGACACCGCCCGCGAGTCGGTGCGCGAGGCGGCCGCGACGCAACAGGCGACCCTCACCGCCCTCGCCGCCCTCGACAGCGAGTGGCGCGCGGCGTTGTGAGGCGCGGCTGCCGGCGCGCGCGCCATCGTAAGGGAATCGTCAGTCCGCGCGGTGTCCCCGCAGCGTCGTCCGTAACCGACAATTCACGGGCGTTTCCCGCCCTCACCTGCTAGCCAGCCGACATGATCACCCGACGCCAGACCCTCCGCCTCGCCGCCGCGCTCGGCCTGGTACCGGCGCTCTCTGCCTGCGGCGACGGCGGTTCGAGCAACGGCGGCGCTGACGGCCTGCCCACCTACGACTACACGGGGCCGCTCGGCCCGGCGACGCTCTTCTCGCACGGCGTCGCCAGCGGCGATCCGCTGCCCGACCGGGTGATTCTGTGGACGCGTGTGACGCCGGCCGATGCCGCGGCGAGCCTCGAGGTGTTCTGGGAGATCGCCGAGGATCCGGACTTCACGCTGCGCCGCAATGCCGGACGCGCGCGCGCCGTCGCCGACGCCGACTACACCGTCAAGATCGACGCCGATCGCCTGCAGCCTGGAACCGACTACTACTACCGCTTCCGCGCCCTCGGCCGTGACACGATGCTCGGCCGCACCCGCACGGCGCCGTCGGGCGACGTCGCCAACGTGCGCTTCGCCGTCGCGTCGTGCTCGAACTACGCCTTCGGCTACTTCCACAGCTATCGCCACATCGCGGCGCGCGAGGACCTCGACGCGGTGCTGCACCTCGGCGACTACATCTACGAATACGGCGACGGCGAGTACGGCGACCTGCGCCCGCTCGATCCGCCGCACGAGATTGTGACCCTCGACGACTACCGCCGCCGCTACGCGCACTACCACACCGATGCCGACCTGCAGGCGCTGCACGCGCGGCACCCGATGATCGCGGTGTGGGACGACCACGAGTCGGCCGACAACTCCTGGCGCGACGGGGCCATCAACCACGACGCCGACGAGGGCGAGTGGCGGGTCCGCCGCGCCGCCGCGGAGCAGGTCTATCGCGAGTGGATGCCGATCCGCACCGGCGACGACGGACGCATCTGGCGCACCCTGCGGTACGGGGACCTGGTCGATCTGTACATGCTCGACACCCGCCTGTGGGGCCGCGACGCGCAGCTGTCGCCGAGCGATCCGGCTTTCCTCGACCCAACCCGCACCATTCTCGGCGCCGATCAGGAGGCCTGGCTCGACGAGCAGCTGCGCGATTCGACGGCGCGCTGGCGCGTTCTCGGACAGCAGGTGATGCTCGGCCCGTGGAAGTTGCTCGGGCTGCCGAACAGCATCGGCGGCGGCAACATCGCCAACGAGGACCAGTGGGACGGCTATCGGGCGGCGCGGGCGCGCCTGTTCGGGCTGCTGCGCGAGCAGGCGATCGACAACGTCGTCGTGCTCACCGGCGACCTGCACATGTCCTGGGCGCTCGACCTCAACGACGACCCGAACGAGCCGCTGGCCTACGACCCCGTCACCGGCGACGGCTCGATCGCCGTCGAGTTCGTCGTCCCCAGCGTCACCTCGCCCGGCCTGCCGGGCGGCAATCCGCAGTTTCGCGACCTCTTCCTGTCGCAGAACCCGCACATCCTGTGGGGCGACGTCGAAACGCACGGCTACGTCGTCCTCGACGTCACGCCGGAGCGCGCCGAGGCGTCGTACCTGCACGTCGGCGACATCGAGCAGCGCGGCAGCGGCGAGCGCGTCGCCTCGACCTGGACCGTACTCGACGGCGCCAACCGCCTCCGCCGCTGACCGAACGGCCACCGGGTCGGCACGAGTTCAGCTCGGAGTTATCGGCGGCGGCGGAGCGGTAGAACTGTTCCTCGACGCCGAGCGACCAGTGGTAGAGAAGTGGCGCCGGAGCGAGGCTGGTGTGCCCGGACTGCGGCGGGCGGCTGTGCCCCGGGGCCTGATTCACCCTTGCCAACGCCTGGCCCCTCACGCTCACCGCGCCATCGGCCGTTCGACGGCGGGACCGACGGCGCGTCCGAGACCGCGCGTCATGTGCAATCGCCAGCGCTCACGGCCTCCGCGCCGGTCGGGCCACGAACCAGGCGCACGAGGGTGTCGAGCGGACGAAGGCCAGCGGCCCTCGTCAAGGTCTATCCGCCGCGGCTGATCGTCGTGCGGACGCCCGACGGCATCTGGCAACCGATGCTCTGACGGAGTGGACAGCGCCGTGCCGGCCTGGCTAAGTCCCGTCGATGAAGAACTTTCGTGGGAAGCTGGCCGTCGTCACCGGGGGCGGCACGGGCATGGGACGCGAGCTGACGAAGCAGCTCGCCGCCGAGGGCTGCCACGTCGCCATCTGCGACGTCTCGGCCGAGAACATGGCCGAGACGCAGGGCCTGGCCGACGCGATGGCCATCGCCGGCGCGCGCGTCACGGCGCATCGCTGCGACGTCTCCGACGAGACGCAGGTCCTCGCCTTCCGCGACGCGGTCGTCGCGCAGCACCAGACCAGGCACATCAACCTCCTCTTCAACAACGCGGGGATCGCGGGCGGTGGCAGCTTCGTCGTCGACGATCGCGCCGAGTGGGAGCGGACGTTCGCGGTCTGCTGGTACGGGGTCTACTACTGCGCCCGGGCGTTCATGCCGCTGCTGGTCGCCAGCGACGAGGGCTACATCATCAACACCAGCAGCGTGAACGGGTTCTGGGCGTCGCTCGGCCCGAGCGTCTCGCACACGGCCTACAGCACGGCCAAGTTCGCCGTGAAGGGCTTCACCGAGGCCCTGGTCACCGATCTGCGCCTCAACGCGCCGCACGTGAAGGCGGCGCTGGTCATGCCGGGCCACATCGGCACGTCGATCGTCTTCAACAGCGCCAAGGTCCTCGGCAAGGCCGACGCCCTTTCGGCGTCGGTCGAGGACATCGCGCGGGTGCGGGAGCTGATCACGCGGCGCGGTCTTCCGGGCGACACGCTCACCGACGACCAGATCCGTGGCTTCATGCACCAGATGGCCACGAGCTTCCGCGACAACGCGCCGGTGTCGGCCGCCGCCGCAGCGACCACCATCCTCGACGGCGTGCGCACCGACACCTGGCGCATCCTCGTCGGCGAAGATGCGCGCGTGCTCGACGAGATGGTGCGCAAGTCGCCGGAGCTGGCCTACGAGGGATCGTTCGCGATCGCGCTCAACGACAAAGGGCACATGCGACTGATCGGCTGATCGGCCCGCGTCGCACCCGGCGCGTCGGGGCTGAACGGACGGCGGCTCGGCGGACTACCGGGCGCGCTACTTCGGCGACGCGACGCGGCGCGCCGCCACCAAGGAACCGCTACCGCCTGGCCCCCTCCAAGAGCAGACGTGAGCCATCTCCTTTCCACGGCTCACTGACGCAGCCCCGGGCCGTCGAACGTCTCCGTCGGCGGCCTCCAAATCCCGCAGCAGGTGGCGACAGGCCCCGCGACGGTGTCGGCCGCACGGGCCGTTGCCTCGGCCGGCGATCGGCGTCATAGCGCTAATGCGATGACAAGTGTCGGCGCCAACCTGCAGACCTACCGCGGTTCCTGCCATTGCGGTCGCGTACGCTTCGAGGTGGAGCTCGACCTCGATCACGTGCGGTCGTGCGACTGCTCGATCTGCCGCAAGCGCGGGGCGCTGATCCACCGCGTCGACGCGCGGCAGTTGCGGCTGCTGACGCCGCTCGACGACCTCATCCTGTACCAGTGGCACACGCGCACGGCCGAGGACTACTTCTGCCCGACGTGCGGCATCCTGCCGTTCCGGCGCCCGCGCCAGCGGACAGCGGAGGAGATCGCCCAGGGGGCTGCTCCGGCGTTCTCAGGCTGGGGCATCAACGTCCGCTGCCTCGAGGGCGTCGATCTCGCCGCCATCCCGGTGCGGCAGGTGCACGGCAGCAGGCTCCTCTGACGCGATCACAGCGACCATGGGCATCCGCGGCATCGATCACGTCCAACTCGCCATGCCCGCCGGCGGCGAGGACGCGGCGCGAGACTTCTATGCCCGCCTGCTGGAGATCCCGGAAGTTCCGAAGCCCGCCGCGCTGGCGGGGCGGGGCGGCGCCTGGTTCGAGTCCGATCGGGTGAAGATCCATCTCGGCGTCGATGCGGAGTTTCGGCCGGCCCGCAAGGCGCACCCGGCGCTGCTGGTGTGCGACCTCCGCGCGCTGGTGCAGCGGCTGCGCCACGCAGGCGTCGCTGTCTCGGAGGAGCCCCTGCCGGGCTACGACCGGGTGTACGTCACCGATCCATTCGGCAACCGCTTCGAGCTCATGGAGCCGCTGCCGTGAGCGAGTGAGGGGCCTCGCGACTGCGGTGCCGCGCGGCCAGCGGCACCGCGGCGGAGATTTCGCCGGCGGCGGCCCACGTGGCAAGAATCACCGCCGCCGCCGGCATTACCGGGCGGGAGCCCTCGACGAGAGATGCGCGGCGCGGTCTGTATGCGGGATGACATCGCGCGCGAGCTGCGCGACGTCGACTGGGCCGGCGGGCGGCGAGCGCCTGGCGCACCTGGGTACTCGCCGGCGACACGCGCCAGTCCGCCGACCGCTGCGCCGCCGACGCGGCAGGCCTGGTCGGGCTGGAGCGGTTCGTCAACGCCGCCGCCTACCGCTGCGGCTCGCGCGGCGGCCGCCGGTACGCCGGCGCAGTAGACGCTCGACAGCAGCAACTGGGAGCGGGCGCAGGGCGTGTTGCCGGCGCCGGTGCTCGGGCGGGTGAAACGCGGCCAACGCTGGCCGCTACGCGGTCGATCGTTCCACCTGCGGGCTGCAGGATCTCGCCACGGGCCGCCAGGTGGATCGCATCGAATCCGCGGAGCGCGTGTGGTTCGGCGAGACGGCCTGCGCCACCCGGTCTGCCACCTCGGCCGTGCCGACCTCCTCGACGTACGGTTTCGCCAGGGCGCTGGTGTCGACGTAGACGATCACCGGCGGTCCGCGATCACCAGGGCCGACAGCGTCGTGCGCGTCGGATCCGAGTAGCGCCGGCGCCGACGGCGCCGGATCGGGGTGCGCCCGTCGCCCGGGCCGAGTTGTGGCGCCGGACCTTCGGCCTCGACGGGCTGGCGTGCCCGGACTGCGGCGGGCCGCTGCGCCTGGTGGCGACCATCGCCGAGCCGGACGTGATCGCCCGCATCCTCGCCCACCTCGCTCTCGAGTCAGGCGACACCGCCCTCCTTGCGCTCCGCCGTCGCGGTCGGTGGAGCGCCCGTGTCAGTCCGCCAGCCAGCCGCGCAGGCGCTCGTACACGGCGGGCTGGTTGAGCAGGCCGAGGTGGCCGGTGTCATAAACAATCGCCTGGTTTGTCGGCGGAAACGCGAGCCCGAACCCCGCTTCGTCATGGCGCCCGAGCGCGCTGGCCAGCGGCACCAGGCCGTCGCCGAGCAGGCGGTCGCCAAGGTCGCCGGCGGACTTTCCCGTCGTCGCGGCGATGGCGTAGCAGCGCACGCCGTCGGGCAGCGGCACGGGGCGGCGCGGGTCGGCGCCGCGCGCGAAGCGGTCGCGCCCCTGCCAGTCCTCGTCCAGCACACTGCCGTGGCGCAGATCGGTGATCCCGGCGCTGCGGATCTTGCCCAGGCGCGCGAACGGCGCCGTATACGGCGTCTGCTCGAGCAGCAGGTCGATCCAGCTCCCACCGCGCTCGAGCGGCGCGCCGTGGTGCGGCGTGCCCAGAAAGACGAGCTTGCGCAGCAGGCGCGGCCAGCGCTGCTGTGCAGCCGTTCCGTGGTAATGCGCGCTGCGCGCCAGCAGCCCGCCCATGCTGTGCGCGACAATGACGAGCTCCTCGACCGGCACCGGCCAGGCCGCGACCAGCGCCTCGAGCCGTGCCGCGAAGGCCTGCCCGTTGGTGGAAATGTGCAGGCCGGAATTGTGGTGCAGGTAGACCGCCGTACACTGCAGATCGCGCGCCAGCGCCGCCCCGTGGTCGTGTCCGGCGCGCTCCCATTGCAGATCGTTCATGCACAAGCCGTGCACCAGCACGACGAGCTTTGCGCGCGGCGACGGAACGGCCGCGGCGAGGGCCTGTGGCGTCAGCTCGAGCACCTGGCCATGCCGACGCAGCTGCATGGCGATCGCCAGCGGATTGCCGGTCTCGGCGAGGTAGTCGCCCAAGACGCCGTTCAGCGCCGCGACCAGGGCTTCGCGTGTCGGCGATGACCCCAGCTCGCGCAGCGAGGGAGCGAGCTGGGCGAGCCCCGCATCGATGCCGCTTCCCGCCACGCGCGCCACGCCGCGAATGCTCTTGTACACGAGTCCGGTGATGCCCTGCACGGCGCCCGCCACCAGCGGACCGGCGAGCCCGGCCGGCGGGCGCGCAATGCGCGTGTGCAGCGCCTCGACCAGATCGGTGAGGCCGATGGTCGCATCGATCGCCATGCGGCTGACGCCGCGCAGGTCGGTGACGTGGTTGCGCGGCTTCGCAGTCATGCTCGACGTCCGCAGTGTCTGCCCTCGCCGTGCGGTGTGCAAACCGAACGCAAGCGGACGCGACCCATCGGCCACGCGCGGCGCCGCGGTGCGCGCATCTGGACGGCAGTGGGTGGATATGGCAGAGCGCGCCGCACGGCCGCGCGCCGTCCGGGAAGGAGATCGCCGTGCCAGCACACTTGAGCGGAACAGACCGACGCGTACGTCTGGCGCTTCTCGGCTGTGCCCTGGCGATGGGTCCGACCGCTCTCGGCTGCGCGCCGCGCAACAAGGCCTATCTGGGCCCGGCCCAGCCGGCGGACCAGGTCGGCGTCATCAGCCCGATGATCGAACAGGGCTGGCAGACGAAGTACGTCGCCATCCTGATGATCAACGAGCAGGAATCGATCGACCAATGGCGCGGTGGAGGCTGGAGCGAAGCCCATGTGCTGCCTGGCGACCACCGCTTCCGCGTCGAGTTCAAGCAGATGACGCAGGCGACGACGATTCCGCTCGTCGACCTCATCACGATCATCAACGACGCGACGCTCGCGGCGGAGCACGACGAGACCGATATTGCGTTCCCGGTGAAGCCCGGGGTCGTGTACCGCATCCACTACAAGGAGAACGGCCACGTCTTCGCCGTATCATCCGTCGCGGCGGGCACGATGAAGCAGCCGATGAAGCTCGACCCGCCGCCAGACGCGGTGGAATGCGTCGCGCCGGTGGAGCGCGGGCAGGACTTCTGGTGCGCGCTGCTACCACCTGTCGAGTAACGTCCGGGTGGGGTCGTTGTCGTCACGTTCCGTATCCGAAGCACCGCGGACCGTTTCCGTGCGGGCCTATACGCCGCGAGTGATCACCGGCTGTCCGGAGGAGACGAGACTGTTCAGCCTCGACGGGCTATCCGCCCCATCGATCACCCGTCGCCGAAGCAACGGGTATGCGCCCGGATTCGTCTCATTGGAGGGGCGCCGGGAGTCGACATGCGCCCGGAATGCGGCTAGCGGCGCCCCGTGACCATCCGCCTGCACCGACCGTGGCGAGCGACGGCCGAAGTGGTGACGATGACCCTCACTCGCTGCCCTTCCTGCGCGAGTCGCGCGGCGGCCTGACCCGCTTCATGGGCGTCCGCTACCACGCCTGGCACACACTCGAGGCGCTGCTCTGGGCGGCGGTCATCCTCCTGATGCTGCTGGCGCCGCTGCGCAGCATACCTCGCTGAGCTATGCCAGGGCATGGTTGACTCATCCGGATGAGTTACCCATGCTCCGCGTATGAGTAAGCGCCTTCAGGTTCTGTTGGACGAGTCAGAGATGCGCGATATCCAGCGGCTGGCGCGAGCGCAGCGAATGAGCGTGGCCGAGTGGGTCCGCGGCGCGCTCCGTGCGGCGAGGCGTCGCGAACCGCTCGGCGACGCCGGCAAGAAGCTGGAGGTGGTCCGCTCCGCCGCGCGTCATGCCTATCCGGTCGCCGACATCGATACGATGTTGGGCGAGATCGAGCGCGGCTACGTCGGCGAGTCGCGCCAGTGATCCTGGTCGACTCCAACATCCCGATGTACCTCGTCGGGGCCGCGCATCCGCACAAGGCGGACGCGCAACGGCTCTTGGAGCAATGTATCAGCGATCGGCGCCGACTGGTCACCGATGCCGAGGTGCTGCAGGAGATCCTGCACCGCTACGTCGCGATCGATCGGCGCGATGCGATTCAGCCCGCGTTCGATGCCCTGCTCGGTGTGGTCGACGAGATCTTTCCGGTCGACGCCGCCGTGGTGGAACGCGCCAAGGTGATCGTGCTCGGCCGGCGCCCCTTGTCGGCGCGCGACGCCATCCACGTCGCCGTGATGGAGCAGCATGGCGTCAAAGAGATCCTGACCTTCGACGGCGGGTTCGACAGCCATCCGGGAATTGCACGGCGCAGATGACATCGCCAAGCTGGCGGGCACACGGATAGCCCATCGCATGACCAAGCATACACCGCAGTCCTCACCGGGGGACGATCCCGACAAGGCGCCGACGGACATACCGGCCGACACACCAACCAGCACAAGAGAGGCGCTCACCAAGACAGGCCGCCAGTTCTGGAACATCTCAAAAGGGTTCTTCGCTTCGCCCCAGCAACGCAAGGCACGAGGCTACCTCGCTGTTCTGCTAACTCTCGCACTGTCCGTCGGTGCGGTGCAGGTGCTCATGAGCTACACGGCGCGCGATTTCATGACCGCGATCGCGAAGAAGAATGCCGATGAGTACTGGCGTTTGCTCGGGCTGTATCTTGGCACGTTCGCGCTCGCCGTTCCCCTCGGTGTCTATTACCGCTGGACGGAGCAGCGCCTCGCGCTGCTGTGGCGCGAATGGTTGGCCCGGCACCTCATGAAGCGCTACTTCAACAACCGCGCTTACTATCGTCTCCGTGGATCCGAAGGCATCGACAACCCGGATCAGCGTATCAGCGAAGACGTCCGTAACTTCACGACCAATTCGTTGTCCTTCCTGCTCATCATCTTGAACGCCGGCGTGACGCTGGTCGCGTTCCTCGGCGTGCTATGGGGAATCTCCGCCACGCTCGTCGCCGTCCTTTTTGCGTACGCGATCGCCGGGACGGCGCTGAGTATCCTCATCGGCAGCCGCCTCGTGCGCCTCCACTACCAGCAGTACCGTAGGGAGGCCGACTTCCGTTACGGGCTGGTGCGGGTGCGGGACAACGCCGAATCAATCGCCTTCTATCGCGGAGAAAGCCGCGAACAGACCGACCTCGTGTCGCGCCTGAAGGCCGTCGTGCTCAACTTCATCGTCATCATCGCCTGGAACCGGAACCTCGCCTTCTTCACCACCAGCTACAACTACGCGGCCCTCGTCCTTTCCATCGCCGTGGTCGCTCCGATGTTCATGCGTGGGGAGGTCGAGTTCGGCGTCGTGACACAGGCCGCGGGCGCGTTCGCCCAGGTGCTCGCCGCGGTGTCTCTGATCATTACCCAGTTCGACGGCCTCAGCACGTACCTGGCTGGCGTGCAGCGTCTCGGGACGTTGTGGGACAATCTCGACGATTTCGACGCGGACGAGGAACGGGTCGCCAGGGAGGCCACCCAGCAACTCGACGAGGACAGCCGCATCGTGAAACTGGACAAGCTGACTGTGCGCACGCCGAGCCCGTCGAAGACACTCGTGCAGGACCTGTCTTTCGAACTCAAACGCACGCAGAGCCTTCTCATCATGGGCGCCAGTGGCACGGGCAAGAGTTCGGTCCTCCGCACGATCGCCGGCCTCTGGCCCAGCGGGTCCGGCGCGCTCGAGCGGCCGCCACTCGTCGAACTCATGTTCCTACCCCAGCGGCCGTACATGATTGAGGGCAACCTGCGCGCCCAGCTCCTCTACCCGTACCCCGAGCACAAGGTCGACGACGAAACGATCCGCGCGGTCGTCGCAGAGGTGAATCTCTCCGATGTGTTCGCTCGCGTGGACGACGATCTCGATCGCGTGTTGGACTGGACCAACGTGCTGTCTGTGGGAGAGCAACAGCGCGTCGCCTTCGCGCGCCTGTTCCTGCGCAAGCCGCGCTTCGCGTTTCTCGATGAAGCCACCAGCGCCCTCGATGAAGAGAACCAGGGCATGCTCTATCGGCTGCTCCAGAAATCCGGGATCGGCTTCATCAGCGTCGGTCACCGAGAAACGCTGATCCCGTACCACAACCGCATTCTGCGGCTGGAGCCCGCGGGGGCCTGGGAACTCAAGGCCGCCGGGGAGCGCGATGTCCTCGACGGACGCAAGCCGACTATCCCGTCCGCCGAGTGACGCGGCGCGGCCAGCAGGTCCGCGGCCGAGTCCAGGCCGTGTGAGGCGCGGGCCCACCATTGCGAGAAGGAGTCGCAGCGCCGGTCGACTGGCGGGAACAGCGCCGGCGCGGCCTCGCACGCTGCCCAGCGGGCCAACCACGGTGCGAGGTGAGGCTCGGCAATGCAGCGTACCGTGCGGGCGCCCTTCAATGCGGCGCCGATGGTGGCCGCGTCACCGTGCCAACGTTTGGCGGCGAGTTCGCCCATGCGCCTGCCGACGAAATGCCAGCGCCGTTCGCTCCACGGCCAGTCGCGGTGAAACTCGTCCAGGAAGACGCCGATCATCACGGTGTCGGCCGGCAACGGCGCCGGCGGTTCGCCCAGGCTCCAGGGGTGCACGAGCCAGACGTCGCGGCCTTTGATGGCGGCGCCGTCGGGGGCCGTCGAGCCGAGTGTGTCTGGCGGCGCGGCGCCAAGGAGTGGCTCGACCGGCGATGCGCTGCCGGGTGGCGCCTCGGGGTCGCTCTGGAGCCGCGGCGCGGGTTGCTGCGCCAATCGGTGCGCTGGCTGGCGCGCGATGCGATCGAGCGCCTCATAGGACGTGTCGATGACGCTACCCGGGCTGTGCCACGACGCTGATGCATAGCGGGCCACGTTGTCGGCGTTGAAGAGGTACGGCTTGCTGCTGCCGGTGCCCGCCACCCATTGCCAGCTGAGGTGGTTGCTGGCGAGGTCGCCGTCGAGCAGGTGGCCGTGCAGCCAATGGGCGGCGACGCGCCAATACACCGTGCGCACATGCACCACATAACTGGCCAGCCACATGCGCGCGTGGTTGTGCAGCGTGCCGGTGGCGTAAAGCGCCCGCACGGCTTCATCCACCACCGGCACCCCGGTGCACCCCTGGCGGATGTCGGCCGGCAGCACGCGGGCGTATGCGTCGTCGGGCAGAGGGCCCTCGTGCAGCGAGTGGAGGATGCCCTCGCCGCGGTGCTGCCAGACATGGCGGAAGTAGGCGCGCCAGCCGAGCTCGAAGACAAACCGGTGCGGCACGCCGAGCGCATGCCGCGCGGCCACGCCGGCCAGCACGTCAGCGAGCGTGACGAAGCCATGAGTGATGTACGGCGACAGGCTGCTGACGGCGCCGTCGAGGGCGTTGCGCGTGCGTGCGTAGGCGGCCGGCCGCACTGCGACGATGCGGGCCTGCGCCGCGGCGAGCGTGGGCGCGAAGGTCTCGCTGGCGAACCGTGCGGCTGCGCACTCCGGTATGGGTACTTCGGGCGGCCTGGCGGGCTCAGCCGTTCGGCCCGACCCCACCTTCGACCCCGACCTCGCCACGGCGGATCGACGCCGCGCGTTGGCTCACCGCCTGCTTCTGCACGTCGGTCAGGCGCGCCACGTTCTTCACCTGCAGCGCCATGCGCGGGTTCTTGGCCATGGTCGATTCATGGCGCATCAGGAAGTCCCAATACAGGGTGGTGAACGGGCAGGCGCTGTCGCCGCTGCGCTGCGCTGGGGCGTAGCGGCAGCCCTTGCAGTGCGGGCTCATGCGCTGGATGTACTTGCCGGTGGCGATGTAGGGCTTGCTGCCCATGACGCCGCCGTCGGCGTACTGGCTCATGCCCAGGGCGTTGGGCAACTCGACCCATCCCACCGCGTCGACGTATACCGCCAGGTACCAGGCGTGCACCTGCTTCGGTTGCCCGCCCAGCATCAGCGCGTAGAGGCCGGTGACCATCAGTCGCTGGATGTGGTTGGCGTAGCCGTGCATCTGCAGCAGGCGCCAATCGCCCGGGGCGGTCAGCACGAGACGGGAAGGCCGCAGGCGTAGAAGGTCGGCCTACAACGGCGCACCGAGACTGCCGCCGTTGCCCGGCGCATCCAGACGCGTGTAGTGCAGCGGGCGGCCGGCGGCGTGCGGGGCGAGCGCGAAGTGGCGCATCGCCGCCAGGAACATCACGGTGCGCGGCTTGCTCGACCACACATGGGTCGACTCCTCGGCCACCTCGGCCATCCACACGGCATCGACGGCCGCATCGAAACCGTCGAACGCCGCGGCATCGAGATCGAGCTGGTCGCCCAGCACGACGATCAAGGAATGCAGCCCAGCCACGTGCAGCCTTGTTGCGTCGGCAGGCGTCGGCGCAGGACTTCACGGCGGATAGCCCATGCACACTGCCGTGTCGGCGCAAAGTACGGATGTCCGGTTTTCTCCACTGATCCGGCCAGCGGCGACTTGCTACACCCACCCGCGTCGCATCGCCGAGATCCGGATCCGCCGCAATGCCGGCGCTATTCATCCGCGTAGAAGCGGTAGAAGAACGCGCCGTCGCGAAAGGGGTGCTCGTCGAGGACGTGGTGCAGAATGCCGCGCTCGATCAGCGTCTGGCCGAGGCGCACCGCCTCGGCGCGGCTGAGATCCTGCGCGCGCATCAGCCACTCGACCGCGTCGGAGCCGACGAAGCAGCGCGTGTACTGGGTCAGCAGGTGGCGCCGGTCGGCGATGGCCACGCCGTCGGGGCCGCGCATACGCGCCACCAACGCGTCGAGGTCGAGGGCGCGCCACGGCGCGGCGGGGAAGGCGGGCGCGTCGTCGGCCGGCGGTATGAGGGGCGCCGGCGGCGCCGGCGGCGACTCGCCGCCGAGGCGTGCCGCCAGCGCGTCGAGCGACGCCGGCGCGAGGTGCAACGTGCGCTGCGGAAAGGGCACCTCGATGGCCGCCCGACGCAGGTTGCGTTCGATCTGGTAGTTCAGATCGCTGCGCAACAGCTCCTGTCCGGCCGGGTCGGCGGTCCACACCAGCAGTGCGAAGTCGAGGGCGCTGTCGCCGAAGCCGTTGAAGCGCACCTCGGACCGCGGCTCCGGCAACACCGCCGGGTGGACGCGCGCCGCCTCGAGCAGGGCGCCGCGCACGGCCTCGATGTCGGAGCCGTAGGCGACGCCGACCGGCACATGCAGGCGCGAGATCGGGTCGTCGTGCGACCAGTTGACGACCTCGGTCTCCAGCAGTTTGGAGTTCGGCACGACGATGTCGACCCGATCGAGTGTGCGGATGATGGTGCTGCGGCCGCCGATCCGCTCGACGGTGCCCTGCAGCGCGCCGATCGAGACGAAGTCGCCCGGCTTCACCGGCCGTTCGATCGCGGCGACGATGCCGCTGACGAAGTTGTTGGCGAGGTTCTGCAGGCCGAAGCCGATGCCGACGCCGAGCACGCTGGCGAGCAGGGCCAGCGAGCTGAGGTTCAGGCCGGCGAGCTGCAGGACGACGATCATCCCGACCAGCAGCAGACCATAGCGCAGCAGCGTCGTCATCGGTTGCAGGGCGCCGCGTGTCGCGCCGGTGGCGCGCGCCAGGCGCCAACTGAGCAGGCTGGTGACCAGGGCGACGAGCGCCCACAGCACGACGAGAGCGGCGATCAGCCACAGCAAGTCGAAGGCCGAATAGCCGCGTTCGTTGAGGGTCAGCAGCGGCGCTGCGAGGCTCCGCCGCACGACACGGGCGACATACCAGCGCAGTTGCCGCCAGCCGGGGAACTGATCGACCGCGTACCAGAGGACGGCCGTCCACAGCGCCACCTGCAGCGCCAACGAGGCGAGCTCGAGTCCGGTCTGCCAGACCGGCTTGCCGCTGAGCGGTGCCGCAGGCCCGTGCCGGGCGCGCTGCAGCCGCCGTCCGCCGCGGCGCAACAGCCAGTGCAGCAACACCGCCAGCACGACGACCAGCAGCACGCGGCCGCCGGCGGCCCAGCGGTAGGCCGGACTGCGCTCGAGGCGCGCCTGCTGCAGGGCGGTGTCGAGGGTCATGAGCCAGCGCTGCGCCTGCTCGCCGGGGTCCATGCCGGGGCGGATATCGCTGTCGGCGACCGTCACCAGATGCCAGTCGCCCATGCGCACGATCGGGTAGCCGTCGTGCTCGGCGAGCGAGAGCGGCATCGGATCGCTGGCGACGGCGGCGGCGCGCAGGGTGCTGCGGATCTCGGCGGCGCGTTGCTCGGGGCTCCACAGGCCGGCTTCGCCGACCTCGAACAGGAAGCGCCCGTCGAGCACCACGGGCGCCCGCTCGCCCGGCAGCGGCGGCGGCGTCGGGTCCTGGGCGGCGACCGCGCCGGCCCACAGCAGAACGACGAGCAGCACCAACATAATATCGCTCCGATGCCAGCGCCCGGCCGGGGTTTCAATCGATTGACACCTCGGTCGCGGCGGCAGAGGGTGCCGCCGGAACAGGGGGGTCGACATGCGCATGGCTCGAATTCTCGGCATTGGCATCGGCGTCCTCGCGCTGCTTACGCTCGCAGTCGTCTTCTGGATCGGCGCCAACCTCGAGGGGTTCCTCAACCGCGTCGTGCCGGTGGCGCTGCCCGGCGTCTCCGCGCAGGCGCGGACGCTGCATGAGGCCAGCTTCGTCGCCGATATGCACGCCGACTCGTTGCTGCTGCGCGCCGACCTGACGCCACGCAGCCCGACCGGGCACGTCGACCTGCCGCGCCTGCAGGAGGGCGGGGTGGCGTTGCAGTTCTTCACCGCTGCGACGCGCGTGCCGCTCGGATTCAACGTCGACGCGACCGACGGCAACCGCCCCGATCTGCTCACCCTGGCCGGATTCGCGCAGCGCTCGGCGCTGTTCACGCGCGATCCGCTGGGGCGCGCCCTGCTGCACGCCGAGCGCTTGCAGGACTCGATCGCCAGGTCGAACGGCGCGCTGGTTCCGATCCGCTCGCGCGCCGATCTCGAGGCGCTCGTCGCCCGCCGCGCCACCGATCCGCGCGTCGTCGGCGGCCTGCTCGGCATCGAGGGCGCGCACGCGCTCGGCGACGACCCGGCCAACCTGGAGGTGATGTTTCGCGCCGGCTTTCGCATGATCGGGCCGACCCACTTCTTCGACAACGCCTTCGCCGGCTCGGCGCACGGCCTCGTCAAGGGCGGCCTGACCGACAAGGGGCGCACGCTGGTGCGCCGCATGGAGGCGCTGGGCATCCTGGTGGACGTCGCCCACCTCTCGCCGCAGGGCATCGACGACGTGCTGGCGATGGCGACCAAGCCCATCGTCGTCTCGCACGGCGGCGTGCGCGGCACCTGCGACAACCTGCGCAACCTCTCCGACGCGCACGTGCGGGGCATCGCCCGCGGCGGCGGCGTCATCGGCATCGGCTACTGGGAGACGGCCGTCTGCGGCACCGAGATGCGCTATGTCACGGCGGCGATGCGCCACGTCATCGCCGTCGCCGGCGACGACTACGTCGGCCTCGGCTCGGATTTCGACGGCGCCACGACGGTCGGCTTCGACACCAGCCAGTTGCCGGCGCTGACCCAGCAGATGCTCAACGACGGTTTCTCGGAGACGACGATCACGAAGATCCTCGGCGGCAACGTCCTGCGCGTCCTGCGCCAGGTGCTGCCAGAGAAATAGGGGGACGTAGGGGCGACCCGAACGACTAGCAAGCACAAGCGGCCCGCGGCGAACGGTCCGCGGGGGGTCCGATAAGGGATGTCCCGTCAACTACTTCAGCTTGTCCGGGCTATCGACCCACATCTGCACTCGCCGGAGGTGCCGCGATGCCCGGACGGGCTTGGGCGGGCGCGTTGCACCTACGTCCGCCGCCGGCCCGAGCAGACGGTGCTGCACCAGGTGGTCCGCGAGCACCTCTTATGCGCCGCTGCGCAAAAGAGGTGCTATCGGCAACTGCGCCAGGCCGCCGCATACTTGGCGACATCCGCACCCGACCGGCTGGAACGCCATCACCGCGATGCGCCGCCGTCGGGGTTGCCCGCCGAGGCAAATCAACGTTAGACCTTCGCCCATGCCGCTGGTTTCGGTGATCATCCCTGCCTACAACGCCGGGACGACCATCGCTCGCACGATCCGATCCGTGCAGCGACAGACGCTCGAGGACCTGGAGATCGTCGTCGTCGATGACGGCTCGACGGACGACACCGCGGCGCAGGGCAAGACGATCGCCGACCCACGCATCGTCGTGCGCTCGTACGATAACGGTGGCCTGCCGATCGCGCGCAACCGCGGCATCGCCGAGGCGCACGGAGAGTACCTGGCGTTCCTCGACGCCGACGATCTGTGGAGCAAGACGAAGCTGGAAAGCCACGTCGCCATCCTCGCGCAACGTCCGGAGGTCGGCGCCGTCTACAGCTGGACGTGCACCATCGACGACGACGACAAGGTGATCGGGCGACACAACATCGCCGTTTGGGAAGGCGACGTCTACGCGCGGATGCTGCAGGGGTTCTTCATCGGCAATGCTTCAAACGCGGTCGTCCGGCGTCATGCCGTCGAGTCCGTGGGGCCGTTCGACGTCAACCTCGCCCGCGGCGAGGACTGGGAGTTCTTCACGCGTCTGGCCTCGCGTTGGCCCTTTGCCGTCGTGCCCGAGTACGCGGTGTTCTA
Organism: bacterium; assembly: GCA_031401035.1. Classification (GTDB taxonomy): domain Bacteria; phylum Desulfobacterota; class Binatia; order HRBIN30; family CADEER01; genus JANNRA01. Next base: position 16,622 of record JANNRA010000059.1, read on the forward strand.
TCGCTGGCGCGACGGCTCCATCTCCTCCGACGTCGAGCGCATGCGTGACGGCTTGCTGATCGCCTGCGACAAGATGTACGACGACGCGCCTGCGACGTTGCAGTCGCTGAAGCCGGTAAGCCTCGCCAACACCCATCTCTACGTCGCGCGCAGCTACCTGACGCGACGGTCGGACCGGGCTGCGGTTGCCGAAGCGGCTCGCAGCCTGCGCACCGTGGTCGCGCTGCAGCCGCGGATGCTGCTCGAGGCGACGACGGTGCGACTGATGGCGCGCTGGCTGGTCGCGTGCACGCTGTCCTCCCAGGCTGCACGTGCCGCGGCCGAGTGGTATCACCGCAGTCGTCTGAGCGAACGCGTGCCAGAGGTGGACCCATGGGCGTAAAGCGACCGGTCGTCGCTGTCGGCTTCGATGCGGCAGCGATCGGGTTGCTGGAGACGTGGATCGAGCAGGGGCATCTACCGGCGCTCGCCGCTTTGCGCGCGCGCAGCAGCTGCGCGCACTTGCGCGGCGGCGACGCCTACCGTGCCGAGACTCCGTGGACGTGTTTTCTGACCGGTTGCGAGCCGGAGCAGACGGGCTACTGGACCATGCTGCGATTCTCGCCCCGAGGCTATCGAGTCGACGACGTCGGTGCGTACAACTTCTCCGAACACGCGCCCTTCTACGCCCTCGGTGAGGGCTACCGTGTTGCCGTCTTCGACGTGCCGCAGACGCGTCTCAGTAGGGGCGTCGACGGTATCCAGGTCATCTCGTGGGGTGCCCACTCGCCGCTGGCCCCGCGTGGCTCGCAGCCGGCCGAGTTGCTTGCCGAGATCGAGGGTGCCTTCGGCCGGCATCCGGCGTTGCTCCGCGATGAGGCGACGCTGTGGCGGCCGCGCGAGTGCAAGCGTCTGGAGCGCTGGCTCGGCGAGGGGATCGAGCGCCGCGGCAAGATCTGCGAGCACCTGCTGCAGCGCGAGCGATGGGATCTGTTCGTGACGGCCTTCGGCGAGAGCCATTCCGCCGGTCACTTCCTCTGGCATCGGAGCCGCGATCACCCGCTCGCCGCTCGCATCGAGCGCGACGGCGGCGATCCGTTACTGCGCACCTATCAAGCCATTGACCGAGCCATCGCCGGTATTTACGCGGCGGCGCCGCCCGACGCGTACGTCGTCATCTTCACCACGGAAGGCATGGAACCGAACTGCATGGATCTGCCGAGCCTCGTCTTTCTGCCGGAGCTGCTATACCGGCTCAGCTTTCCGGATGGCTTTGGTCTGGGCGACGACGCTACCGGCAAGCTGGCCGAGCCCGAGATCCCGGCTCGTAGCTGGGTGCCCTCGATGTGGAGCACGCAGGCCGGCTCGACGCCGCTGCGGCGTTTTGTTCGCAAGAAGCTTCCCAGCGTACTGTCGTATCGGCTCGACCGATTCTGGCACCGGCCGTCAACGAGTCCGCTGCCGCCTTACGCGGCGGGGAAGCTCAGCTACCAGCCGGCGATGTGGTACCGCCACCTGTGGCCGCAAATGAGGGCCTTCGCTCTGCCGAGCTTCTCGGAAGGGTACGTGCGCTTGAACGTCAAAGGACGCGAAGCCGCGGGCATCGTCGACGCCGCCGACTACGACGCCGTATGCGGCGAGCTCGCCGCCGAGATCTCCGGCCTCACCGACGCGCGCAGCGGCGAGGCGATCGTGCGCGAGGTGAGGAGGACGCGACGCACCGCGCTCGAAGACGATCCCAGGCTACCCGACGCCGATCTGGTCGTCCGTTGGATGGCGCCGGTGACCGATACGGTCGACAGCCGCACGTGCGGCCGCATCGGCCCGCTGCCGTACTACCGCTCCGGCGGCCATACGGAAGAGGCGTTCATGTGGGTTGCCGGTCCCGGCATCGAGGCCGGCGTGCAGTTACCCGACGGCCGGCCGACGAGCCTGGCACCGACGCTGCTCACGCTCCTTGGCGCGCCGATCCCGCCTCAGATGCGCCAGCCGCCGCTGATCTGACGGAGGACCCATCCCCCCGGCCCCCTTCCCTCGAAGGGAAGGGGGTTAGGGGGATAGGTCCTCTTCACGACCTGAATCTGCGGCGCATCGCCGACGGGCGGGTCGGTTCGGTCGGCATCGACAGTTGAGCCGTGGCGAACGGGTCGCGCCCGGCGAGCCGCAGCTCGAGGTAGGGCAGGTCGTCGTAGCCCCAGAAAAGCTCGTCATCGATGATCATCGTCGGCACAACGAACACACCGGTTGCGATCGCCTGCTCCGTGCGCGCCCGCAGCCGTGCCTTCGATTCCGCCGTCTGCGCTCGCTCTACGAGCCGTGTACCGTTGAGACCGGCCGCGTCGGCGATCGCCGCGACGATCTCCGGCTCGCTGACGTGCTTGTGTTCCACTCACACGGCTTTGAACAAGCCGTCGACCAACGCCGCGGCGGCGCGCACACCCGCGCCACGGTGAAAACCACCTCCGCGCCCTCACTTCTGCCGATCCAGTTCTTTTGCAGCATCTTGATGCCTTCCGGCCAGTCGAGCGTGTCGAGTTCGTCGATCAGGCGTTGGGCGTATTTCGTGATGCGCAGCATCCACTGGCGCAGCGGGCGGCGTTCGACGGTGTGGCCTTTGCCTTTCCATTCCTCGACTTCCTCGTTGGCGAGCACGGTCCCGAGGTCCGGCGACCACCAGACGGGCGTGTCGGCGACGAAGGCGAGGCGGACGTTGTCGATTTGCTCGCGGGTCCAGCCTTTGGCTTCGAGCTCGCTAACAGGTTTGGCCTTGTTCGATTCCTCGCAGAAATACGAGTTATAGATTTGCAGGAAAATCCACTGTGTCCAGCGCACGTATTCCGGATCGGTGGTGGCGATTTCGCGGTCCCAATCGTAGGCGAAACCGAGCGATTTCAACTGTCGGCGGAAGTTCTCGATATTGGCGGCGGTGGTGATTTCCGGAACGAGCGGATGTTCGGGAGCCAGCACCATGTAGGTCGCCCCGAAAAGCGTGTCGGGCCGGGTGGTGAAGACTTCGATTTGAGATTTGAAATTTGAAATTTGAAATTTCACCTCCGCCCCTTCGCTCCGCCCAATCCAGTTCTTCTGCAGCAACTTGATTCCCTCCGGCCAATCCAGCGTGTCGAGTTCGTCGATGAGGCGCTGGGCGTATTTGGTGATGCGCAGCATCCACTGGCGCAGCGGGCGGCGTTCGACCGTGTGGCCTTTGGATTTCCATTCCTCTACTTCCTCGTTCGCCAGCACGGTGCCGAGGTCCGGTGACCACCAGACGGGCGTGTCCGCGACGAAAGCGAGGCGGACGTTGTCGATCTGGTCATGGGTCCAGCCTTTGGCTTCGAGTTCGCTAACAGGCCTGGCTCTCTTGGTTTCATCACAAAAATAGGAGTTGTAGATTTGGAGGAATATCCACTGCGTCCAACGCACGTATTGCGGGTCGGTGGTGGCGATTTCACGATCCCAATCGTAGCCGAAGCCAAGCGATTTCAGTTGCCGGCGGAAGTTCTCGATATTCGCTGCGGTGGTGATCGCCGGATGCTGGCCGGTCTTGATGGCATATTGCTCGGCGGGCAGGCCGAACGAGTCGTAGCCCATCGGGTGCAGCACATTGAAGCCATTCATCCGCTTGTAGCGGCCGATGATGTCCGTGGCGGTGTAACCTTCCGGATGGCCGACGTGCAGTCCCGCACCGCTCGGGTAGGGAAACATGTCGAGCACGTAGTATTTCGGCTTCGTGGCGTCGAAATCGGCATCGCCAGGACTGGGAGTGCGGAAGGTTTTCTCAGTCTCCCAGCGGGCTTGCCATTTGGGTTCGAATTCGCGAAATGGGAATGGTTTACGTTCTGACATGATCGGCAAAGGGTGCGGAATGTGCAACCCGGCTGCCTGATTGGAAAGAAAAACCCTTGGATCCGAGGACGATCCGGTCGCGGTGCCGCCCGCCTCGGGAGGCCGCATCCTCGCTTACAAACGGCTGACTGCCGTGGCGATGGCAGCAGAGATTTCCTCGGCGTCCTTGGGCAAGGGCGCAGTGTGGATTTTCTCGTTGGAAGCATTCAGCGCGGTGATCGTGGAAGTCGCGAAATCCACAAGGACCCTAGGTCCGGTGATGCTGTCGCTGCTTGTCGCTGAGGAAATCATGCTGCTTTCGAAATCCCCCAGCTTTGCCAGAGCCTGCTGAAATCCTGCGGGTGACTGAATGAGGATGATGCTGATGTTCCGAGGTTCCGCAGTGTTGGAAACGGCACCGCGGAAGCCACCGCTTGCCCGGGTGGCAGTGGAATCGATCATCCTGGGAACGGAAATTCCGAGAATGACGATTGCGAGGGCCGCCATCCCGAATGCGGGTCGGGCGATGAATGATTGGACAGCGGCGAACCAAGAGCGCGGCTGAACGATTGCTGCGGTGACCGGCGCGGAATTGAAACGGCGGACAAGGTCATTGAGCAGGTCCGCCGGAACTGTCGGAGCTTGCTCGGTGGCATGAAGTTGCAGGCTTCCAGCCAGAAGGTTTCTGGTGGATTGAAGGTTTTGTGGAAGTTCGTGAATCATGGTTATCACTCCAATCGCAGGGAGTGGGGTGTGATTTTCAACTTATTAAGTTTTTCCTAAGTTTTCCCAAAGCGGCTTCCAAAAGCTCGCTGAGGACACGCCTCCGGGTGGATGCGGAGACGCCTGTTTTGATTCCAAACTTGGCGCAAAACGCGTCATCACCAATGAGATCCTGGATGGTGGCGGACTGGTTGACGTAGATGGTGAAAATAAGCTCCCACTCCGCAGGATTGAGGGCTTCCCGGCACTCTTTGTAGATACGCTCAAAGGTATTGTTACGGGGATCTGCTGAGCGGTCTTCGAACTGCATCGCATGGTCAGCGTTGTCGGTGAGAGCGTTGAGGCTGTCCCCGGTGTTCGGCTGGTTTTTCAGAGCGCCCCGGCGTCGATACCAGTCGATGGAGCGGAAGCCGACGATGCGGGCGTGGAGAGGAATGATCTCTTCAAAAACGGTGGGATCGAGGATGGGAGACCTGCCGCTGCCTTCCCGCTCGCGGACGAGTTCCACGAGGGTGTCGTTGAAAACATCGTCGGCGTCCGGTCCCTTGATTCCCTTGCGGGTGAGGGTGGCCAAAGCGAGAGGGCGCAAAATCGCAGGCAGGCGGTTCCATTCGGAATCATGGAAGCCTTTTTCAGGATCGCGGCGTTGGAGTCGGTCGAGGTTGAGATTCTGATCGTAGCGGCGGTCTGCGGGATCGTGATGAAGCTGGTGGTCTGAGCGCTCCCGCCGTTCCCTGGCGACGAGTTGGCGGGTGGTTTCCGCCGTTTCCTCGAGGGCACGGGCGGTGAATTCCGCCTCGGTTGGGAACTCGTCGTAATCGAGCGAGACGTTGCGGATCGCTTGTTCGGTGATGTGGTTGGCTTGGTCCTCGGAGACAAGAATCCCCTCGACCGGGCGTCGAGCACGATGCCAGCAAGCTGTCCAGCAGCGCTGAAGCTGTTCTTGTTTCATGGGAGGCGCCATCTACCGGGGGCGGCATCACGTAACCCGAAGCCGGGGGCGTTTGCAAGAAACTTGGTTAATATCAATTGATTTTTTAAAAAATCTGACCGTCAAACCTCAGCGAGCTGTCGGGCGGAAGCGGATTTTCACAAAAATCATCCGGTCTTCAAAATAAAGTGCCGCCCGGCTTGGAAAGGCAGGCGGCGTGAACGGGCGGCTCTGGATTCAACCCAATCCCGCCAAATCAAGGTGGTGGCGCTGGGGGATTGATTTTAATTTTTACGTAGCACGAAGGCTGGCTCGCAGGGAATGTCACGGTGAGCCAAGCTTGGCCGTTTGCGTCCGTGGTTTTCGACATGCTCCCCTCTGGAACTTGCCAACTTTTGAAATTTGAGGTGGTCAGGATTCCCCAAGTATAACCGTTGCCCAGCTCGAAGGGCTTCGCAGATTGGAAAAAGTCGAAGGCAATCGGGAATCTAAACTGGACCTCCTGGCTGGCGGCGGTGAGACTGATAGACGATGCTGCGGGAATTTTCTCGCAGCTACCGCGGTGGAAGATTTCAACCATGTC
>JANNRA010000060.1:0-2159 GCA_031401035.1 bacterium
GGCGTCGCCCTGGCGCGACCGCAGGCGCCGGTGGTCTGCGTCGTCGGCGACGGCGCCTTCCACTACACGCCGATCCCCGCCGCCTTCGGCTTCGCCCAGCAGTACGGCGTCGGCCTGCTGGTGATCGTCTGCGACAATCGCGGCTTCGCCTCGCAGCGCTGGAACGTGCAGCGCTACTTCCCCGACGGCGCGGCGGTGCGGACGCAGACCTGGGGCGGCCAGCCGATCACCCCGACGCCCGACTACGCCAAACTCGCCGAAGCCTACGGCGGCGTCGGCGAGCGCGTCACCCGCGCCGCCGACCTGCCCGCCGCGCTCGCCCGCGCCCTCGCTGCTGTCGCCGCCGGCCGCCTCGCCCTGCTCGACGTCTTCACCTACCCGTAGGGAGTCCGCCGTGCGGAGTCTCCGGCCGGACGTAGAGTCCCCCGGCTGGGACCGCGGGGCAACGCTCGGCCGGGGCAGCGGCCCCCCCTCCGGGCCGCGGGTACGCGCCGCGCGTCCTTCATTTCCGTCGTCGCGGCGCTCCCACCCCGTCTGCTGCCGGAAATCCGAGTTTCTTCACACCCTGTCTCGCCCGCGCCCCCAGCCACTGCCCGCGTGATCCGCATCGTTGCCCCCGTGCCCACCGTCGTTGGCCGCGGCGCAACGCCACTCGGGTGTCGGCCCGGCGATCTCCCCGGCCCGACAGCCCATGGCGAGCGACTCGGGAGGGCCTCCGTCCGTCTCCCGCCGTCCGGCCCTCGGCCGCGGTCGGCGCCCGTGCGTGCGCCGCCAGCCCGAGCGCGGCGTGCTGCAGCGCGTCGTCCGCGAGCACCTCGAGACCTTCCTCGCCGAGGCGCGCCAGCGCGCCGGCGGGGCGGGGCTGCCGCGCTTCGTCGAGCGCGAGCTGCGCGCCTTCCTCGGCTGCGGCGTCATGGCGAGCGGGAGCTGGCCAGCGGCTTCGCCCGCTTCCGCTGCGCGGGCTGCGCGCGCGAGATCCTGGTCGCCTTCTCCTGCAAGGGGCGCGGCCCTTCGACGGGCTCAGGACAGGCTTCTGCCCGTCGTGCTGCGGGCGGCGCATGGCGGCGCTGGCCGCCCACCTCGTCGACGACGTTCTCGGCGACCTTCCCGTGCGCCAGTGGGTGCTGACCCTCCCGCACCGCCTGCGCTACGCCCTCGCCTACGATCCACCACTGTGCCGCGCCGTGCTCGGGGTGTTCGTGCGCGCGCTGCTGGCCTTCGAGCGGCGCCGGGCGCGGGCGCGCGGCCTCGTCGGGCGCGGCGGCGCGGTCACCGCCATCCAGCGCTGCGGCTCGGCGCTCAACACCAACGTGCACTTCCATACCGTGGTGGCCGAGGGGGTGTTTGTCACCGCGCCCGACGGCGCGGTGCGCTTCGTGCCCGCCGCACGGCCGCCGACCGACCTCGAGGTCGGCCGCCTGCTCGCCGCGGTGCGCCGCCGGATCGCGCGCCTGGTGCACCGCCGCGGCATCGCCCTGGAGGGGGGGCCCAAGGAGGCCGCGGCCACCGATCGCCTGGCGTTGGACGAACCGGCGCTGGCCGCGGTTGCCGGCGCGTCGGTGCTCGGGCGGGTGGCCACCGGGCCGCGCGCCGGCCATCGGGTGCTGCGGCTCGGGGCGGACGCCACGGCGCCGATGGTCACCTCGGCCGGACCGCGCCACGCGCACCGCGCGGGCTTCGATCTGCACGCCAACGTCGCCGTGCGCGCCGGCGACCGCCGCCGGCTCGAGCATCTCTGCCGCTACGTCTTGCGGCCGCCCGTGGCGCAGGCGGCCCTGGAATTGACCGCCGAGGGCCGGGTGCTGCTGCGGCTGCGCCGGCCGTGGCGCGACGGCACGCGCGCGATCCGCTTCGAGCCGAGCGAGCTGCTCGAACGCCTGGCGGCGTTGGTGCCGCGGCCGCGCGCCCACCTGCTCGTGTACCACGGCGCCTTCGCCGCGCGGGGCTGCTGCCGCGCGGCCGCGGCCGTGGCGCGGAGCTCGGCGGAGTCCCCACCGCCCGCGCCGGCCAACCCCGCGCCAGGCGCGCGTCCCGAGCCGCCGCCGCCGCGCCCGTCCGCGTCGCCCGACGGCACCGCGCCCGCCGGGGCGCGCGCCCCCCCAGCCGGCGACGTCCGCCCCCGCCACGTCGCCTGGGCCGAGCTCCTGCGCCGGACTTTC
>JANNRA010000061.1:0-22283 GCA_031401035.1 bacterium
CCGGCGCCGCGGCGCGCGGCATCAACGTCAGCCCCGGCGGGGTGGCGGCGGTGCTGGCCGCGCCGTGGTTGGCGCTGCTGGCGGGCGGCGCCTGGGAGCACGGTCGTGCCCCGGGGGCTCGCCGCCTCGCCACCCTGGCCCTGGCCGTACAGGCGGCGACGGCGGTATTGGCCTGGCCGGACTACCCGCGCGCCCACGCGCCGCTGCCGCCGCCACCGCTGCTCGCCGCCGCGCCCGACGGCCTGGAGGTGGCGCGGTGATCCCCGAGCGGCTGCTCATCGTCCTGCTCGGCGCCATCGGTGACGTGGTCTGCGGCATGCCGCTGGCGCAGCGCCTGCGTGCCGGCTGGCCGCGCACGCGCATCGCCTGGGCGGTCGAGCCGGCGGCGGCGCCGCTGCTGCAGACCCATCCGGCGGTCGACGAGGTCATCGTCTTCCGCCGCGGCCAGGGCGCGGCGGCGCTGGTCGAGATGCTGCGCGCGCTACGCGACAGCCGTCCAGACGTCGCCCTCGATCTGCAGCGGCACGCCAAGAGCGGCGCCTTCAGCCGCGCTTCGCGGGCGCCGCGCCGCATCGGCTTCCACTGGCGCAACTCGCGCGAGGGCAACCGGCTTTTCAATACCGAGAGCATCGCCCCGGTGCACGACCTGACGCCCAAGCTGCAGCACTTCCTCACCTTCGCCGATCATCTCGGCGTCGCGCCGGCGCCGCTCAGCTTCGGACTCGCGGCGAGCGCCGCGGAGCGGACGCGCGCGGCGGAACTCACGGCGCCGGCCGGCGCGCGGCCGGCGGTGCTCTTCGTCGGCACGACCTGGCCGAGCAAGCACTGGTTTGCGCGCAGCACCGCGGCGCTGTGCCAGCGCCTGCGCGAGCGCGGTCTGGGGGTGGTGCTGGTGGGCGGCGCGGCGGACGCGCCGTTCGCCGCCGCCGTGCGCGCGGCCGGCGCCGCGGATGCGGTCGACCTCGTCGGGCGCACGACGCTGCGCGAAGTGACGGCGGTGCTGGCCGGCGCGGCGGTGGCGGTCGGGCCCGATTCCGGGCCGATGCACATCGCCGCGGCAGTCGGCACGCCGGTGGTGTCGCTCTTCGGCGCCACCAGCCCGCGCCGCACCGCGCCGTATGGCAGCGAGGATCTGGTGCTGCGTGGCGACGCGCCCTGCGCGCCGTGCTATGAGCGCCGCTGCCCGATCGGGCAGCTGTGTATGGAGACGATCACGCCGGCGATGGTCATGGAGCGCGTCGAACGCGCCCTGCTGCGGAGGGCGAGCGATGGCGCCTAGAGGGATCGATCCGGCGGCCGTGATCGCGCGCTTTCCGCGCGTGCGGGTGTTGGTCGCCGGCGACCTGATGCTCGACCATTTCGTCTGGGGAACGGTCGATCGCATCTCGCCCGAGGCGCCGGTGCCGGTGGTGCAGGTGCGCGAGGAGAGCCGCCGCCTCGGCGGCGCCGCCAACGTCGCGCACAACCTGCGCGCCCTCGGCGGCCAGGTGCTCACCTGCGGGGTGGTCGGCGCCGACGCCGCCGGGCGCCAGTTGCGCGCCGAACTGACGCGCATCGGCGCCGACATCGCCGGCGTCGTGCAGAGCCGCGGCGCCGCGACGACGTGCAAGACGCGCATCATCGCCCACCAGCAGCAGGTGGTGCGCCTCGATCGCGAGGACGAGGGCCGGCGCGACAGCGCGGCGGCGGCGCGGGCGCGCGGCTTCCTGCTGGCGCATCTCGACCAGGCCGACGTGGTGGTGATCTCGGATTACGGCAAGGGTCTGATCACGCCGGCCCTGCTGGCGGCGCTGGCGGCGATGCGGCGGCGGCGGCCGTTCCCGCTGCTGATCGACCCCAAGAAGGCCAACTACCCGTTCTACGCCGGCGCCAGCCTGCTGACGCCGAACCGCGACGAGGCGAGCCAGGCGTCGGGCATCGAGATCCGCGACACGGCCAGCCTGGGGCGCGCCGGCGCCGAGCTGTTGGCCCGCTGGCAGGCCGAGGCGGTGCTCATCACGCGCGGTGAGCACGGCATGTCGCTGTTCGCGCGCGGCGCTGCGCCGCGCCACTTTCCCACCGTGGCGCGGCGGGTATTCGATGTCACCGGTGCCGGCGACACGGTGGTTGCCGCCTGCGCCCTGGCCCTCGGTGCTGGCGCCAGCCTGGAGGCGGCGGCGGTGTTGGCCAACCATGCCGCCGGACTGGTGGTCGGCGAGGTCGGCACGGCCACTGTCAACGCGGCGCAACTGCGGACCGATCTGAAGGGATCGGGCACGGGGACGCGAAAGGGGATGCGATGAGGAGCATGACCGGGTTTGGCCAGGCGAACTGGCAGGGAGACGGCCGCCGCCTCGGCGTCGAGGTGCGCAGCGTCAACCAGCGCTTCCTCGACGTCAAGGTGTCGCTGCCGCGCGAGTGTGCGGCCTGGGAGGCGGAGCTGCGGGCGATGGTCGGCGGCGTTGCCGAACGCGGCAAGGTCGACGTCACCGTCTATCGCTCCGGCGGCGGCGGCGACGACTTCACCGTCGAGGCCAACGAGCCGCTGGCGCGCGCCATCCTGACCAGTTGGCAGGGCCTGCAGAAGCGTCTCAAGTTGGCCGGCCAGATCGACGTCGGCCTGCTCATGGGGCGCGGCGGCGACCTGGTGCGCGTCGTCGAGCGCAGGGCCGAGGCCGGCGACGACCTGCCGCAGGTGAAGAAGTTGCTGGCCGTGGCGCTGAAGGACTTCAATCGCGCCCGCGATCGCGAGGGCAAGAGTCTGCAGGCGGACATGGTGGGGCGCCTGAAGCACATGCGTGCCCTGCATGCGGCCCTGCAGAAGCGCACCGACGCCCTGGTGCCGGAGCTGGCGCGGCGTCTGGCCGAGCGGGTTGGGACGCTGCTCGGCAAGAGCGCGGTCAGCGAGGAGCGGCTGGTGCAGGAAGCGGCGCTGTTGGCCGAGCGCTGCGACGTCACCGAGGAGCTGGTGCGCCTGACCAGCCACCTCGACCGCCTCGGCGAGTTGCTGCGCCAGGCCGGCTCGGTGGGCAAGGCGATCGACTTCCTGATCCAGGAGATCCACCGCGAGATCAACACCATCGCCTCGAAGAGCGCCGACCTGGAGGTCACCAATCTGACCCTCGAGGCCAAGGGCGAGATCGAGAAGCTGCGCGAGCAGGTGCAGAACGTCGAGTAGCTGGGAGGGGGCTTCACCACGGAGACACGGAGAGGGGACCGGGTGGTACAACTCCGTGCCTCCGTGGTGAGGTTTTTCTTCGCTCGAATCGACGGTAGTATCCCCCCATGCTGATCACCATCTCCGGCGTGCCGGGCAGCGGCAAGACGACCGTGGCGCGGCAGTTGGCGGCGCGCCTCGGGGTGCCGCACGTCTACGCCGGGGACCTGTATCGGCAGGAGGCGAAGCGGCGCGGGCTGACGTTGGAGCAGTTCAACGGCGAATGTGAGCGGGATCACTCGATCGACCGGGCCCTCGACGCGGCGATGGCGGAGCGAGCGCGCACGGGCGCGGTTGTCCTGGAAGGGCGCCTGGCCGGCTTCCTGGCGGCGGAGAACGGGCTCGACGCGCTGAAGGTGTGGCTCGACGCCAGCGACGAGACGCGCGCCCGCCGTGTCGCGCAACGCGAGGGCAGCGACTGGCGGGTGGTGCTGGAGGAGAACCGCGTCCGCCATCAGTCCGATGCCAGCCGCTACCAGGCCATCTACGGCTACGACCTCGCCGACCACGGCGTCTACGACGTCGTGCTGGCGACCGACGAGCGCACCCCCGAGCAGCTCGTCGAGACGCTGGAGGCGGCGGCGCGGGCGTGCTTCGACGGCCGACCATGACCTCCGCCGATGACCTCGTCGCCAAGGTGCGCGTCTACCACAGCGGCGCCGACACCGGCCTGATCCGCCGCGCCTACGAGTTCTCGCGCGATGTGCACCGCGGTCAGAAGCGGCAGTCGGGCGATCCCTACTTCATCCATCCGGTCGGTGTGGCGAGCGTCATCGCCGAGCTCCGACTCGACGTCGCCAGCGTCGTCACCGGCCTGCTGCACGACACCGTCGAGGACACGCTGACGACGCTCGAGGAGATCCAGAGCACCTTCGGCGACGAGGTGGCGGGGCTGGTCGACGGCGTCACCAAGCTCTCGCAGGTCAACTTTACCAGTCGCGAGGAGAAGCAGGCGGAGAACTTCCGCAAGATGATCCTCGCCATGGCGCGCGACATCCGCGTCATCCTGGTCAAACTCGCCGACCGCACCGACAACATGCGCACCCTGCAGCATCTGTCACCCGAGCGGCAGCGCGACATCTCGCAGGAGACGCTCGACATCTACGCGCCGATCGCGCACCGCCTCGGCGTCTCGTGGGTGAAGAACGAGCTCGAGGACAACGCCCTGCGCTACCTGCGGCCGGAGGTCTACTACCAGCTCAAGCGCAACGTCGCGAAGAAGAAGGTCGAGCGCACCACCTACATCAACGAGTTCAGCGCCGTCCTGGCGAAGAAGCTCGCCGAGGCCGATCTCGACGCCGAGGTGTCCGGCCGGCCCAAGCACTTCTACTCGATCTACGGCAAGATGCAGCGCGAGAACCTGCTCTACGACCAGATCTTCGACCTGGTCGGCTTCCGCGTCATGGTCGATTCGCTGACCGACTGCTACGCCGCGCTGGGCGTCGTGCACGCCAACTGGAAGCCGGTGCCGGGGCGCTTCAAGGACTACATCGCGCTGCCAAAGAACAACATGTACCAATCGCTGCACACGACCGTCATCGGTCCGACCGGCGACCGCATCGAGGTGCAGATCCGCACCCACGAGATGCACCGCGTTGCCGAGTTCGGCATCGCCGCGCACTGGAAGTACAAGGGCGGCGAGACCGTCGGCGCCGCCGACGCGCAGCGTTTCTCGTGGCTGCGCCAGCTTCTCGAGTGGCAGCAGAACGTCTCCGATCCGCAGGAGTTTCTCGGCTCGGTGAGGGAGGACCTGTTCAGCGACGAGGTCTTCGTCTTCACGCCGAAGGGCGACGTGCTGAACTTTCCCGAGGGTTCCTCGGTGATCGACTTCGCCTACCGCATTCACTCCGAGGTCGGCCACCACTGCGCCGGCGCGCGCGTCAACGGCCGCCTGGTGCCGCTGCGCTACCGCCTGCGCAACGGCGACACCATTGAGATCGTCAGTACGGCGAACCAGGCGCCGAGCAAGGACTGGCTCGGCACGGTCAAGACCAGCCGCGCCAAGGCGCGCATCCGCGCCTGGCTGCGCCATCAGCAGCGGACGCGCAGCCTGGCGATCGGGCGTGAGATTCTCGAGCGCGACTTCGGCCGCCACCAGTTGGACCTGAAGAAGATGCAGCGCGAGGGGCGCCTCGGTGAGGCCGCGCACGCGCTCGGCCTGAAGGACGAGGAAGGGCTCATCGCCTGCGTCGGCTACGGCAAGATCACCACCGCGCAGGTGCTCGGCAAGCTGCTGCCGGAGGAGGAGGTGGCACGCCGCGCCGACCGCGAGGAAGGCACCCTGCGCAAGTTCCTGCGCCGCGTCGCCGGGCAGGGGCAGGGCACCGGCGTGCAGGTGAGCGGCGTCGAGGACGTCCTGGTGCGCTTCGGCAAGTGCTGCGACCCGCTCCCCGGCGAGCGCATTCTCGGCTTCATCACGCACGGCCGCGGCGTCACCATTCACGGCATCGATTGCCCGCGCGTGCTGGAGAGCGACCCGCAGCGGCGCGTCGACGTGGTCTGGGAGAGCGGCGCCAACGGCCTGCGGCCGGTCAACCTGGAGGTGGTCTGCATCGATCGGCCGGGGATGCTGGCGGCCATCACCAAGTCGATCTCCGGCGTCGGCGTCAACATCAGCCGCGCGCAGGTGCAGAGTACGCCGGATCAGCAGGCGCTGAACAGCTTCGAGGTCGTGGTGGGCACCGCCGACCAGTTGAACAAGGTCATTCGCGCCATCGGCAAACTGCGCGGCGTCATCCGCGTCAGCCGCCCGCGCGTCTGAGTTTCACACGGAGAAGCGGAGAACCGGAGCGTTCGCGGATTGATGTCCGCGGTCGTCCCCTCCGTGTCTCCGTTTCTCCGTGTGCGTCCTTGTCCGGGTCAGCGCTGCGCGATGGCGTCGATCTCGACGCGCGCGCCGCGCGGCAGGGCGGCGACGCCGACCGTGGCGCGGGCCGGAAAGGGGGCGCGCACGAAGCGCGCGTAGACGTCGTTGACCGCCGCGAAATCGGCCAGGTCGACCAGGTAGACGGTGGTCCGCACGACGTGCTCGAAGCCGAGCCCGGCCGCCGCCAGGACCGCGGCGAGGTTCTGCAGGACGCGTTCGGCCTCGGCGACGGTGCCGCCGCCGACGAGCTGTCCGCTGGCCGGATCCAGGCCGATCTGGCCGGAGCAGAAGACCAGCCCGCCGGACTGGACGGCCTGGCTGTAGGGGCCGATGGCGGCGGGCGCGTCGGGCGTGGCGACGGCGGCCGTCAAGCCGCCTTCTTCACCTTCCCCGAGCGCAGGCAACGGGTGCAGACCTTGATGTACTTCACCGTCCCCTCGAGGTTGGCGCGTACGCGCTGCAGGTTCGGGCTCCAACGTCGCTTGGTCTTGTTATTGGCGTGGCTGACGTTGTTGCCGACCGATGGCCCCTTGGCGCAAATGTGACACTGACGCATGACGCGGGCTCCTTTTTCACCCGCCAGAGCGGGCCGAATCCCGGGTTGCTAGCACGGGGGGTGGCGAGGGGCAACGCGGTGCCCCTGGGCGGTGCCCCTGGGCCGGGTTCAGGGACAGCCGCGGATGCGTTGCAGCAGCGCCGTCGTCGAGTAGCCGGCGGCAAAGCGCAGGGACTTCACGATGCCGCCGCGGGCGAGGACGAGGTCGGCGCCGACGATCTGCTCGACGCTCCAGTCGCCGCCCTTCACCAGCACGTCGGGGGCAATGGCCTCGATCAGGGCATACGGCGTGTCCTGGCTGAAGACCGAGACATAATCCACCATCTCCAGCCCGGCGAGCATTTCGGCGCGGTCGCGCTCGCGCACCAGCGGCCGGTCGGGCCCCTTCGCCAGGCGCCGCACCGAGCGGTCGCTGTTCAGGCCGACCACCAGCAGGTCGCCCAGTCGCCGCGCCGCGCGCAGATAGCGCAGGTGCCCCGGATGCAGCAGATCGAACACGCCGTTGGTGAAGACGATGCGCTTCCCCGCCCGCCGGTGGCCGGCCAGGCGGCGGCGCAGCGCCGGCAGGGTGAGCACTTTGGCGGCGGGTGGCACGCCCGGCTCGCTATGCCGCCGCGGCGGCGCGGTCAAACGGAGAGCGCGGCGCGGCCGCGCCCGCCGCGTGACCGTGCCTGCGTGGGCAAGATCGCCGCGAAGTGGTAGGCCCCATGCATGGCGGATTCTCGCCGTCGGGTGGTGTGCGCGCGGCTGACCGTGCGCCTCGACCGTGGCGAGACCGCGGCGCCGATGGACGCGGCGGCGTTGCACCGCGTCAACAGTTGGGATCAAGCGGCGGCGGACGAGGGTGGGCGGTTGAACTTCGGGCGCGCCGGCCGCAGGGTGTTGGCGGCGTGGGCGGCGGAGGTCGAGGCATGGCTGGCTGGGAAGTCGACGGACCTGGTCTAGGGGTCGCCGAGGCGGCGGCGGCAAGCGGCGGGCGGCGCGTGCGCGTGCTGGCGCCGGAAATCGCCGACCAGATCGCCGCCGGCGAAGTCGTCGAGCGGCCGGCGTCGGTGGTCAAGGAACTGGTCGAGAACGCCCTCGACGCCGGGGCGCGGCGCATCGAGGTCGAACTCGAGCAGGCCGGCACCGGGCTCATCGCGGTGCGCGACGATGGCGACGGGATGGCCGCCGAGGACGCGGTCACCGCCTTCGCCCGGCACGCGACGAGCAAGCTGACCTGCGTCGACGACCTCGCCGCCATCGCCACGCTGGGCTTCCGCGGCGAAGCGCTGGCGAGCATCGCGGCCGTGTCGCGGACGCTGCTGGTCACGCGCCAGCGCGACGCCCTCGGCGGCACGCAGGTGTTGATGGAGCACGGCCGCCTGCGCGAGGCGCGCGATATCGGCGCCCCGCTCGGCACGCGCGTCGAGGTGCACGACCTCTTCGGCAATGTGCCGGCGCGGCGCAAGTTCCTCAAGTCGGCGACCACCGAAGTGGGACACGTGAGCGAGTTGGTGACGCGCACCGCGCTGGCCTGGCCGAGCGTGGCCTTTACGCTGCGCCACGCCGGGCGCCTGCTGGTCGAGCTGGCGGCGGTCGAGGATCCCGGCGAGCGCATCCGCCAGGTGTTCGGCCACGAGCGCGCCGCGGCGCTGCTACCCTTCGCGCACCGCGAAGGCGGCGGGCTGGTGCACGGCTGGCTGACCGACTCGCACGTCAGCGTGCCGAGCCCGCGACAGGTGTACACCTACGTGAACCGCCGCTACGTGCGCGACAAGCTGGTGACGCACGCGCTCCTGGCCGGCTACAGCACGCTGCTCATGCACGGCCGCTACCCGGCGGCGGCGGTGTTTCTCGAGGTGGCGCCGGACGAAGTCGACGTCAACGTCCACCCGGCCAAGTCCGAGGTGCGCTTCCGCCGCGGCGGCGCGGTACACGAGCTACTCGCCCATGCCGTGCAGGCGCGCCTGCGCGACCAGCGCCGCGACGCGCCGCGTTCGACCGTGCCGCTCGCCGCCGCGGTGTCGCAGCTCGGGCTGCGCCTGGCGCCCGGGGCGGCGTCGGTGTGGCCGGCGGCGCCGCTGCGTCTGGTCGACACGCCGGCCGGCGCGGCAACGGCGCCGCTGGCGCCGTTGCCGGAGGCGGACGAGGCTGCCGCGAGCGGGTTCTTCGGCGCCCTGCGACCCCTCGGGCAGGTCTTCGAGGGCTATCTGATCTGCGAGGGGCGCGACCAGCTGGTGCTGATCGACCAGCACGCCGCGCACGAGCGCGTCACGTTCGAGCGCCTGCGCGCGGCGCATACCAGCGGCCTGGTGCCGCGCCAGCAGGTGCTGGTGCCGACCGTCGTCGAGCTCGGTCCGCGCGAGGCGGCGCTGCTCGGCGAGCAGGTCCAGACGCTTGACGCCGTCGGCATCGAGATCGAACCCTATGGTCGCGGCGCCTTCGCCGTGCGCGCCGTGCCGGCGCTGCTCGCCGATGCCGACGCGGCGGCGTTGCTGCGCGATCTGGCGACCGACCTCGTCGATGTCGGCCGCTCGCGTCGGCTCGAGGACGCGGTGGATGCGGTACTCTCGCGCCTGGCCTGTCACAGCGCCGTGCGTGTCGGCCAGAACATGGGCCCGGCGCAGATGCGGGCCCTGCTCTACGCCATGGATGCGGTGGACTTCTCCGGCAACTGTCCGCACGGCCGGCCGGCCTTCCTGGTGCTGTCGCGTGGCGATCTCGAGCGCTGGTTCAAGCGTACGTGAGGAGCCCAGGAGTTCACACGGAGACACGGAGTCACGGAGGCGGAGTCCCGGTCCCAGCGCTGTCGCCTCGGTTGCTCCGTGTCTCCGTGTAAAGGCGCGGCTCACATGGACAGCCGCAGCGAGGTGATTGCGCTGGTCGGGGCGACCGGGACGGGCAAGACCGGCGTCGCGTTGGCGCTGGCGGCGGACTGGGGGGCGGAGATCGTCAACTGCGACTCGCGCCAGGTGTACCGCGGCCTCGACATCGGCAGCGCCAAGCCGAGCGCGGCGGAGCAGGCGGCGGCGCCGCATCACCTGTTCGACGTGGTCGATCCCGACGAGGTGTTCGACGCGGCGCGCTACGCGGCGCTGGCGCGCGCGGCGATCGCCGGCATCCAGGCGCGTGGCCGCCGCGTCCTCGTCGTCGGCGGCTCCGGGCTCTATCTGCGGGCGCTGCGGCGCGGCCTGTTTCCGGGCCCGCCGCGCGATGCGGCGCTGCGGGCGGAGTTCGAGGCGCTCGAGGCGGCCGCGCCCGGCGCCCTGCACGCGCGCCTGCTGGCCGTCGATCCGCCGACCGCGGCGCGCCTGCCGGTGGGCGATCGGGTGCGCCTGGTGCGGGCGCTGGAGGTGCTGGCGTTGACCGGGCGGCCGCTCAGCGTCTGGCAGGCGGAGCACCGTAGCGCCGCCGATGTGCTGCCGATGCGCGTCGTCGCGCTCGGGCTCGAACGCCGCGCCCTGCAGGCGCGACTCGACGGGCGCTGCGCGCGCATGCTCGACGACGGCCTGCTCGACGAGATCCGCGCCCTCTGGGGGCGCGGCTACGGGCCGGCGCTGCCGGCGCTGCGCAGCATCGGCTATCGCGAGATGGGCGCCCACCTGCGCGGCGCGTTGACGCGGGACGAAGCGCTGGCGGCGATGCGGCTGGCGACGCGCCAGTTCGCCAAGCGGCAGGGCACCTGGTTTCGCGCCGAACCGGGGGTCGAGTGGCTGGCGGCCGACGTCGCGCTCGCGGCGCTGCGCTGACGACATCCGCTGCCAAGCGCCGCCCCGTCGGCGCCCTGCAGGAGCGGGGTGGAGATGGTCCGCGCCCCCTGCTAGACCCCGGAAGTCGTGGCCCGCACGCCGACCCTCGATACCCTGCGCGCCCAGATCGATCGTGTCGACGACGAGCTGGTCCGCCTGCTCAACAAGCGCGCCGCGCTCTGTGTCCAGGTCGGTCACGTCAAGGCCGGCACCGGCCACGCGAACAAGTACGTCCCCGCGCGCGAGAAGCGCATCTTCCAGCGCCTGGCGCGGCAGAACGACGGGCCGCTGCGGCCGCAGCACGTGCGGGCGATTTTCCGCGAGGTCATCTCGAGCTGCATGGCGCTCGAGCAGCCGTTGCGGGTCGCCTACCTCGGGCCGGCCGGCACGTACTGCCAGCAGGCGGCTGCCGAGCAGTTCGGGTCGGGACCGACCCTGTTGCCCTTCGGCGCCGTCGACGCCGTGTTCGACGAGGTCGAGCGCGGCCGCGCCGAATACGGGGTCGTACCGGTGGAGAATTCGACCGAGGGCGTCGTCGCGCAGACGCTCGACCGCTTCATCGCGTCGCCGCTGTCGATCAAGGCCGAGGTGTTGCTGCGCATCGACCACTGCCTGCTCGCGGCGCGGCCCGAGCCGGGCCGCATCCGCCGCATCGTCTCGCACCCGCAGTCGCTGGCACAGTGCCGCGGCTGGTTGGCGCAGCACCTGCCGGGCGTTCCGGTCGCCGAGGTGGCGAGCAACGCCGTCGCCGCCGAGCAGGCGGCCGCGCATCCCGGCACGGCGGCGATCGCCGGCCGCCGCGCCGCCGAGCGCTACAAGCTCGCCGTCGTCGCCGCCAGCATCCAGGACCTGCCCAACAACGTGACGCGCTTCCTGGTCGTCAGCAACGACCTCGGCGCCAAGCCGACCGGCGACGACAAGACCTCGATCCTCTTCGCCGTGCCGCACGAGGCCGGCGCGCTCTTCAAGGTGCTCGAGGCCTTCGCGCAGGCGCGCATCAACCTGAGCACGATCGAATCGCGGCCGCTCAAGGGGCGTGCCTGGGAGTATGTCTTCTTCATCGATCTGGCCGGCCACGTCGCCGAGCCGCGCATGCGCCCGGCGCTGGCGGCGCTGCAGCGACGGGCGCAGTTCGTCAAGGTGCTCGGCTCCTATCCCGCTTGGCGCTGGCCGGAGGGAGAGGCGAAGCCATGAACGTGAAGAACCTGGTGCGGCCCTGGCTGCGCACCCTCGAGGCCTACCCGCCCGGCAAGCCGATCGACGAACTCGAGCGCGAGTACGGGGTCACCGACTCGATCAAGCTGGCGTCGAACGAGAATCCGCTCGGCCCCTCGCCGAAGGCGCTGGCCGCCATGCAGGGGGCGCTGGCCGACGTGCACCGCTACCCGGACGGCAGCTGCTACCACCTCAAGCGCGCCCTGGCGCGGACGCTGCGCGTCTCGCCCGAATCGCTGCTGTTCGGCAACGGCTCGAACGAGATCATCGAGCTTGTCGTGCGCACCTTCCTACACGCCGGCGAAGAGGCGGTCATGGCCGACCAGGCCTTCGTCATCTACCGCATGCTGGTGCAGGCGCAGGGCGGCAAGAGTCTGATCGTGCCGTTGCGCAATTTCACGCACGATCTCGAGGCGATGGCCGAGGCGATCACGCCGGCGACGCGACTGGTGTTCATTGCCAATCCGAACAATCCGACCGGCACCATCGTCTTCAGCGACCAGTGGCGGGACTTCCTCGCCGCCGTGCCGCGCGACGTGGTGATCGTCATGGACGAGGCGTACGCGGAGTACGTCGAGGACCCGCGCTATCCGGACGCGCTGGCCGACGTCGGCGGCGACCACCTGGTGATCGTGCTGCGCACCTTCTCGAAGATCTATGGCCTGGCCGGCCTGCGCATCGGCTACGGCGTCGCCTACCCGCCGGTCATCGACCTGCTCAACCGCCTGCGCGCGCCGTTCAACGTCAACACGCTGGCGCAGGTGGCGGCGCTGGCGGCGCTCGGCGACGACGCGCATGTCGAGCGCACCCGCCAGGTGAACCGCGAGGGCATGGCGACGCTGCGCGCCGCCCTGGTCGGGCTCGGCTACGAGTGCGTGCCGAGTTGGGCCAACTTCCTCCTCGTCCGCGTCGGCGATGCGGCGGCGCTGTACGACGCGCTGCTGCGACAGGGTGTCATCGTGCGGCCGGTGCCGGTGTACGGCTTTCCCGAGCATCTGCGCGTCACGGTCGGGACGGCGCCGGAGAATGCGCGCCTGATCGAGGCGTTGACCCGCCTGCGCGGAGCGGAGGCGCGCGGTGGCGCGGGTTGAGCGCGTCGCCATCGTCGGCGTCGGACTGATCGGCGGCTCGCTGGCGCTCGCCGCGCGCGCCGCCGGGCTGGTCGGCGAGGTCGTCGGCCTCGGCCGCAGCGAGGCCAACCTCGCCGTCGCGCGCCAGCGCGGTATCATCGATCGCAGCGTGCGCGACCCGGCCGAGCTCGGACCGGTCGATCTCGTCGTCCTCGCCGTGCCGGTGCGCAGCACCGCGGCGGCGGCGCGGGCGCTGCTGCCGTACCTGCGATCGGGGACGCTGCTGACCGACGTCGGCAGCGTCAAGGCGACGGTCGTCGCCGAGATGGAGGTCCTGCTGCCGCCGCGGATGCCGTTCGTCGGCGCCCACCCGATCGCCGGCAGCGAGCAGGCCGGCGCGGCGGCGGCGCGGGCGGATCTGTTCCAGGGGGCGCGCTGCATTCTGACGCCGACGCCGCGCACGGACGCGGCGGCGCTGCGCACCGTGCGGGCGCTGTGGGAAGGGGTCGGCGCGCGGGTCGACGACATGGACGCCGTCGCGCACGACGCGGCGCTGGCGTGGGTGAGCCATCTGCCGCACGCCATTGCCTATGCCCTGGTCGGCGCCCTGGCCCGCAGCGGGGCCGAACGGGCGGCCCTGGGCGGTGCCAGTTGGCGCGATGCGACGCGCGTGGCGTCGAGTCTGCCCGAGCTCTGGCGCGATATCTTCCTCGCCAACGCCGATGCCGTGCTGGCGGCCACCGACGCCTTCGCCGCCGAGTTGGCGCGCCTACGCGCGGCGGTCGCCGCCGGCGATGCCTCGGCGCTCGAAGCGCTGCTGACGCGCCCCACGGCGGGCGCCGACGGCCCGGGCGTGCCGGCAGTGGCCGGCCGGCGGCGCGGCGCAGACGAGGTGCCGTGAACGACGCCGCGCGCGCCATTGCGCCCCTGACCGCGCCGCCCGACGCCGTGCTGCACGTGCCCGGCTCGAAGTCGATCAGCAACCGCGTCGCGCTGCTGGCTGCGCTGGCCGACGGCCCGTCCCAGCTCGACGGCGTCCTGTTCAGCGACGACACCCGCTACATGATGACCGCGCTGCGCGCACTCGGCGTCGCCGTCACCGCCGACGAGGCCGCCGCGCGCCTGACCATCGAGGGCTGTGGCGGCCGCTGGCCGCGCGCCGCCGCCGCCCTCGATGTCGGCAACGCCGGCACCGCGATGCGCTTTCTGGTGGCGGCGTTGTGCCTTGGCCATGGGCGCTACCGGATCGACGGGACCGCGCGCATGCGCGAGCGGCCGATTCAGGAGCTCGTCGACGCCCTGCGGCCGCTCGGCGGCAACGCCGTCTGCGAGCTCGGCAGTGGCGCGCCGCCGGTGCTGATCGAGGCGCACGGCCTCGCCGGCGGCGCGACGACGCTCAGCGCGGCGCGGTCGAGCCAGTTCGTGTCGGCGCTGTTGCAGGCGGCGCCCTATGCCGCCGAGGACGTCGCCATCACCCTGATTGGCCCGGTGATCGCCGAGCCCTACATCGAGATGACCATCGCGGTCATGGCGCAGTGGGGGGTGGCGGTGGAGCGCGACGGCCGGCGGGTCTTTCGCGTCCGCGCCGGGCAGCGCTACCGCGCCCAGCACTACGCCGTCGAACCGGATGCCTCGAGCGCGCACTACTTCTGGGCCGCCGCGGCCCTGACCGGCGGACGGGTGCGCGTCGAGGGGTTATCGCGCGCCTCGCTGCAGGGCGACGTCGCCTTCGCGGCCCTGCTCGAACGCATGGGCGCCGAGGTGCGCTGGCATGCCGAGGCGATCGAGGTGCGCGGGCGCGGCCGACTCGACGGCGTGACGGTCGACATGAATGCTTACTCTGATACGGCCCCGACGCTTGCCGCGCTGGCGCCGTTCGCGAGCGGACCGGTGCGCATCGACAACGTCGCGCACCTGCGCCTGCAGGAGAGCGACCGCCTGCACGCCGTCGCCACCGAGCTCGGCCGCCTCGGCGCGCGCGTTGAGGAGCGCCCGGACGGCCTCACCATCTGGCCCTCGCCGCTGCGCGGGACCGCCCTCGAGACGTATGACGATCACCGCCTGGCGATGGCCCTGGCGCTGATCGGCCTGCGCGTCCCCGGTGTGGTCATTCGCGATCCGGGCTGCGTCGCCAAGACTTTTCCCGACTACTTCGCCCGCCTCGAGGGGCTGAGGCGGTGAAGCCGACGATCGCCATCGACGGACCGGCGGGGGCGGGAAAGTCGACCGTCAGTCGCGGCGTGGCGCGCCGGCTCGGGTTGCGCCATGTCGACACCGGCGCCATGTACCGCGTCGTCGGCGTGCTCGCCGAGGAGGCCGGGCTGGCTCCCGGTGATGTGGCGGGGCTGGCGGCGCTGTGCGACGGACTGGCGCTGCGCTTCGCGGACGGGCCCGGCGGCGTGCGCGTGCACGTCGACGGCCGCGACCTGACCGAGGCCATCCGCAGCGTCGCCGCCGGCCAATTCGCGTCGCGGGTCGCGGCGCTGCCCGTTGTGCGCGAGCGCCTGGTGGGGCTGCAGCGCCGGCTCGCCGCCGGCGGCGGCGTGGTCATGGAAGGGCGCGACATCGGCACGGTGGTGCTGCCCGAGGCGACGTTGAAGATCTATCTCAGCGCCAGCGTCGCCGAGCGGGCGCGCCGGCGGCATACCGAGCTGCTGGCGCGCGGCGAGCCCGCCGACCTCGAGGCGATCGCGGGCGCCATCGCCGAACGCGATCGCCGCGACGAGGAACGGCTCCATTCGCCGCTCCGTCCGGCGGATGATGCTTTGCGGGTTGACACGACCGGCGAGCCGCTGGCGGCGGTGATTGCGCGCGTCTGCGCGCTGGTCGCGGCGCGGGGGAACCCTTGAAAGTGGTACCAACCGGCGGTATGGAAACCGAATCTCGTTCTTCAGGGGGTATTTCCCACATGAGTCAGCAACCCAGAGTGGCCGCGCCCGACGGCGGTGGCGACGACTTCAGCAAGCTCTTTGAAGAGAGCCTGAAATCCGTCAAGCCGGGCGAAGTGGTCCGCGGCCGCGTGGTCGGCGTCGGCCGCGACATGGTCACCGTGGACATTGGCTACAAGTCCGAGGGTCAGATCCCCATCTGGGAGTTCACCACCCGTGACGGCGAGGTCACCGTCCAGGACGGCGACGAGATCGATGTCTTCTTCGATGCCGACGAAGGCGAGCACGGCGGCATCGTCCTGTCGCGCAGCAAGGCCGAGCAGGCCATCGTCTGGCGCGATCTCGAAGAAGCGTTCGAGAGCAACGGCGTCGTCGAGGGCGTCATCGTCGGCAAGGTCAAGGGCGGCCTCAAGGTCGATGTCGGCGTCCCGGCATTCCTGCCCGGTTCGCATGCCGACCTGCGGCCGGCGCGCAACCTCGACCGCTACATCGGCCAGCGCGGCCAGTTCGCGGTGCTCAAGTTCAACCGCGCGCGCGGCAACGTCGTCGTGTCGCGGCGCGCGGTGATGGAGAAGGAGCGTGCCGAACTCAAGGAAGAGACGCTCAAGGTGCTCGAAGAGGGCGTCATCCTCGAGGGCATCGTCAAGAACATCACCGATTACGGCGCCTTCGTCGATCTCGGCGGCATCGACGGGTTGCTGCATGTCACCGACATGTCGTGGGGCCGCGTCAACAAGCCGGCCGACGTCGTCAACGTCGGCGACCGCGCCCGCGTCGTCGTCTTGAAGTACGACCCCGAGCGCGGCCGCGTGTCGCTCGGCATGAAGCAGATCATGCCCGACCCGTGGGCGAGCGTCGCCGACCGCTACCCGATCGGGGCGCGCGTGCACGGCAAGACGGTCAGCCTCGCCGACTACGGTGCCTTCGTCGAGATCGAGCCCGGCATCGAGGGTCTGGTGCACGTCTCAGAGATGTCCTGGACCAAGCGCGTGACGCATCCGTCGAAGGTGCTCGAGGTCGGCCAGGAGGTCGATGTCCTGGTGCTCGATGTCGACATCGCCAACCGCCGCATCTCACTGGGCCTGAAGCAGGCCGAGCCGAACCCCTGGGAGATGGTGCGCATCAACCACCCGATCGGCAGCCGCATCACCGGCGCGGTCAAGAACATCACCGACTTCGGCGTCTTCATCGGCGTCGAGGAAGGCATCGACGGGTTGGTGCACATCTCCGACCTGCACTGGACCAAGAAGGTTCGCCATCCGTCGGATCTGTTCCAGAAGGGCGACGAGGTCGAGGCGATCGTGCTCGGCATCGACGTCGACAACGAGCGCATCTCGCTCGGCGTCAAGCAGTTGAGCGAGGATCCGTGGTCGACCATGCACCAGCGCTACCCGGTGGGCACGCGGGTGCACGGCAAGGTGACCAGCGTCACCGACTTCGGCGTGTTCATGGAGGTGGAGGAGGGCATCGAGGGCCTCATCCACGTCTCGCAGCTGAGCACCGACCGCGTCGACAAGCCGCAGGGCCTCTTCCAGCCCGGCCAGGAACTCGAGGCCGAAGTGACGGCCGTCGAGACGCGCGACCGCAAGATCGGCCTCAGCATCAAGGCGCTGCGCAAGTCCGAGGAGCGCGAAGAGATCGAGACCTACCTGCAGAAGGAGCGCGACGGCGGCCGCTTCTCGTTCGAGGACATCCTCGGCTCCGATCTGCGCCTCGACCGCGAGGAGCAGGGCGGGGTGAAGCCGAGCGGAGAGAACGGCGACCCGAAGTGAGGCGCTGAGCGGTGACCAAGCGCGGGCTGATCGACCAACTCGTGGGGCTCTACCCGCGCTTTTCACGGCGCGATGCCGAGGTGATGGTCAACACCGTCTTCGAGAGCCTCGCCGAGGCCCTGCGTCGCGGTGAGCGCATCGAGATCCGCGGCTTCGGCAGTTTCGTCGTCAAGCATCGCGAGGCCCGCGACGGCCGCAACCCGCGCACCGGCAAGCGGGTGGCCGTCGCCGCCAAGCGGGTGCCGTTCTTCAAGGTCGGCAAGGAACTGCGGCTGCGCGTCGACGGCGACGAGGTGGGCGCGGCCGAGGCGGCGGCGCAGTCCTGAGCGGGTGAGCACCTCTCCCCTCTGGGCCCCGTGGCGCATGGCCTACATCGGGGCGCCGAAGGAGCCGGGCTGTCTGTTTTGCAGCCTGCCGTCGGCGGCGGACCGCACGGCGGCGCTGGTGCTGGCGGTGACGCCGCACGCGGCGGTGCTGCTCAACCGCTATCCCTACGGCAACGGCCACCTGCTGGTGGCGCCGCGCCTGCACACCGCCGACCTGTCGGCGCTACCGGACGCGGCGCACGCGGCGCTGAGCGAGACGCTGCGGCGCTCGGTCGCCATCCTGCAGGGCTTTTTTCGGCCGGACGGAATGAACGTCGGCATGAACCTCGGCGCCGCCGCCGGCGCCGGCATCGCCGACCACCTGCACTGGCACCTGGTGCCGCGCTGGGTCGGCGACACCAACTTCATGCCGGTCATCGGTGAGGTGCACTGCATCCCCGAGCACCTCGAGGCGCTGTGGGCGCGCCTCGCGCCAGCCTTCGCCGGGCTCGACGCCTGAGCGCGGTCAGAGCCAGCCGGCGCGTTTGAAGCGCCAGTAGAGCAGGCCGCAGGCGCCGAACATGGCGCCGACGGCGGCGAAGTAGCCGTAGTGCCAGCGCAGCTCGGGCATGAAGTCGAAATTCATGCCGTAGATGCCGGCGATCATCGTCGGCACGGCGATCATCGCCGCCCAGGCGGCGAGTTGCTTGGTGACTTCGTTCTGCGCCATCGCATTCAACGAGAGCTTGGCCTCGAAGGCGCCGGTGACGAGCTCGCGCAGGGTGTCGATGGTTTCGTTGATGCGGATGGCGTGGTCGTACACATCGCGGAAGTAGGGGCGGGTGTCCTCGGGAATGGTCGGCAGGTCGATGCGAGTGAGGCGATTGCAGATGTCGACCAGGGGCGAGACGGCGCGCTTCAACATCAGCAGATCGCGTTTGAGGCCGTAAATCGTCTCGATGACGTCGCGGTCGGCCTCGCCGCTGAAGATCTGCTCCTCCAGTCCGGTCAGGCACTCCTCGAGTTCGGTGACCAGGGGGAAGTACTGGTCGACGACGAAGTCCATGATCGCGTACAGCACGTAGCCCGGTCCCTTGCGCAGCAGCCGCGGCGACGATTCGCAGTGGCCGCGCACCTCGGCATAGGACTGCGTCTCGCCGTGACGCACCGACAGCGCGTAGCGTGGACCGATGAAGAGGTGCGTCTCACCGAGCTCGACGTGGTCGGTCGCCCAGCGCGCCGGGCGCAGCACGATGAAGAGGCTGTCGCCGTACTCTTCGAGCTTGGGCCGTTGATGGGCGCGCAGGGCATCCTCGACCGCCAGGTCGTGCAGACCGAACTCCGTCTGCAGGGTGCGCAGCAGCGCCTCGTCGGGTTCGTGTACGCCGACCCAGACGAACTGCTCCGGGCGCTTCAGGACCTCGCTGATGTCCTCGACCGGGAGGGAGCCGAGGCTGGCGCCGTCGGCGTAGGCGACGCAGTTGACGACTTCCGACATGCCCGGCCGTTTACGGCAGGGCCGCGATCGCCGCAACCGGCGCGGGTGGCGGTTGCCCGTCTGCCGGCCCCAGCCTATAGTCCTCCGCCATGGCGGATGACGCGAGCAGCCCGGCGGGTGCGCGGCCGCGCACCCTCGGGGCGTTGCGCGCCGCCGGGATCGCGACGCGTCCGGTGCGCGAGGAGATGCGCCAGAACATGCTGGGGCGCCTGGCGCGCCGCGCGCCGCTGCTGCCGGGTATCATCGGCTTCGAGGACACCGTGGTGCCGGAAATCGAGAATGCGCTGCTCGCCGGCCATCACATGGTCTTCCTCGGCGAGCGCGGGCAGGCAAAGTCGCGCATCATTCGCGCCCTGGTCGGCCTGCTCGACGAGACCATTCCGGCGGTCGAGGGTTGCCCGTTGCACGACGACCCGTTCCACCCGGTCTGCAAGGCCTGCCGGACGCGCCTGGCCGCCGAGGGGGATGCGACGCCGATCGCCTGGATCGAGCGCCAGGCGCGCTATGGTGAGAAGCTCGCCACGCCGGACACCTCGATCGCCGACCTGATCGGCGAGGTCGATCCGATCAAGGTCGCCGAGGGGCGCTATCTCGCCGACGAGGACACCATCCACTACGGGTTGGTGCCGCGCTCGCACCGCGGCCTGTTCGCCATCAACGAGCTGCCCGACCTGACCGAGAAGGTCCAGGTCGGCCTGTTCAACCTGATGGAGGAGAAGGACGTCCAGATCAAAGGGTACCGCATCCGCCTGCCGCTCGACGTGGTCATCGTCGCCAGCGCCAATCCGGAGGACTATACCTCGCGCGGACGCATCATCACGCCGCTCAAGGACCGCTTCGACGTCCAGATCCGCACCCACTACCCGCGCCTGCGGGCCGACGAGATCGCGATCATGGAGCAGGAGTTGCCGGTACTCGACCGCGGCGGACGCGCCGTGCACGTGCCGGACTTCGTCAAGGACATCATCGCGCAGATCACCTTCGAGGCGCGCGCCTGCGCCGAAATCAACCAGGCCTCCGGCGTCAGCGTCCGCGTGTCGATCAACAACTACGAGAGCGTGCTGAGCAACGCCGAGAAGCGCGCCGTGCGCACCGGCGAGACGGAGGTCGTGCCGCGCCTGAGCGATCTGCACGCCCTGTACGCGTCCACAGCCGGCAAGATCGAGATCGAGTACGCCGCCGAGGAGCGGCGCGAATCGGACATCATCGAGCGCCTCGTCAACCGCGCCGTCCTGGCGGTGTTCGACGAACGCCTCGGGCTCGAGGCGCTGGCGCCCATCGTCGCCCACTTCGAGGCCGGCTGGGGGGTCGAGGTGAGCGACGCCATGCCGGCACAGGACTATCTCGAGGGCGTCGAGCAGATTCCCGGGCTGCGCGACGCCGTGCGCCTGCTCGGTCCCGTCGAGAGCCCGGGCTTCATCGCCGCCGCCAGCGAACTGGTGCTCGAGGGGCTGCATCTGCACCAGAAGCTCAATCGCGACAGCGACGGAGCCCGCTGGAGCTATCGCGCCTAGCATGCACCGCCTGCGCTTCACGGAGTGGGACGGAAGCCAGCGCGTCCGCCTGACCCCGGGGCGGGTGTTCGAGAAGCTGGCGGAGTACCTGTCGTATACCGACGACGTGCAGCAGGCGTGGGAGTGGTTACTGCGCCACGGCCTCGACCTCGATGGTCTGCGCGTCATGGGTCTCGACGACTTCCTGGAGCAGCTGCGCGAGGCCACGCGCGCCCGCCAGCGGCAGGTGAACGTCGACCACGCCCTCGACCCGTTGGGCGAGCGGCTCGAGGAGCTGCTCGATCTCGAGCGCGCCGCGCTGGCGTCGCGCGACGACGCCGCGGCGCAGGCCCAGCGCGCGCAGCTCGAGAGCCTGCCGCGCCGCCTCTCGGACGCGATCGAACAGTTGCGCGACTATGCGTTCGCGGACGACGATGCCCGCGACGCCTACGCCGACCTGCGCGAGGAACTCGACAACCTGCGCGCCCTGGAGGACTTTCAGCGCCGCTTCGGCGAGCACTTCCAGGGGCCGACGGCGCTCGACTACGAGCAGGCGCTGGACCTCATGCGGGAGATGGCGCGCCTGAAGCAGCTCGAAGAGGACCTGCTCGCCGGTCGACTCGAGACGCTCAGCCTCGACGACCTGCGCGCCGCTCTCGGCGCGCAGACGGCGCAGGACTTCCACCAGTTGCGCCAGTTCCTCGTCCTCCTGTCCGATGCTGGCTACGTCGGCACGCGCGGCGGCCGGGTCACCCTCTCGCCGAAGGGGATGCGCAAGATCGGTCAGCTGGCGCTGCGCGACATCTACCAGGGCCTCCTGCGCGACCGTGCCGGCGGCCACCATGCCGAGCACCGCGGCCCCGCCGAGGTGCGGCCGGAAGAGACCCGGCCGTACCAGTTCGGCGATCCCCTCAACGTCGATGTCGTGCGCACCCTGCGCCACGCCCTGGCGCGTGAGCCGCGCGCCCCGCTGCGCCTGGCACCGAGCGACTTCGAAGTCTACGAGACCACCCACAGCACCACCGCCTCGACCGTCCTGCTGCTCGACATGAGCTGGTCGATGAGTTGGGAGGGGCGCTTCGCGGCCGCCAAGAAAGTCGCCCTGGCGATGGAGAGCCTGATCCGCTCCCGCTATCCGCGCGACTACTTCGCCGTCGTCGGTTTTTACACCCGCGCCACCGAGCTCAAGGTACGCGACCTGCCCGAGGCGAGCTGGAACATGGGCGATCCGTTCACCAACCTGCAGGACGGCCTGCGCCTGGCGAGTGATCTGCTGGCGCGTCATCCGAGCCCCAATCAGCAGGTCATCGTCATCACCGACGGCCAGCCGACGGCCTATTTCTCGCGCGGCCGCCTGTACTGCGAATGGCCGCTCTCCTTCGGCGGCATCAGTCTGCGCGCCGCCCAGGAGACCCTGAAAGAGGTCGAGCGCGTCACCCGCCGCGGCATCGTCATCAACACGTTCATGCTCGACGACAGCCCCAGCCTGCGCGCCTTCGTCGAGCGCATGACGCGGATCAACAAGGGCCGCGCGCTCTACAGCCGGCCGGACCGGCTCGGCGAGTACCTGCTGGTCGACGACCTGGGCAAGAAGCGGAAGAAGGTCTGATGCGGCGGGGCAGGCTGCTGCTGGCGGTGGGCGTCGCTGCGCTGGCGCTGGCGCCGAGCAGCCGGGCGGATCTGCCGCCGCCCG
>JANNRA010000062.1:0-25783 GCA_031401035.1 bacterium
CCGCGCCGGCGTCTGGCGCGACGAAGACGTCGCGCCGTTGGTCGGTACCGAGTTCGTCGTCAGCTCCCTGCAACAGGCGCCGACGGGGCGGCGCCCTCCATAGGGTCCACGATTCCCACCGCCCCTACTGGGTCAGGCCGCCGTCCCAGGTCCAACGGCCGATCTCGCCGCTGCGGTCCTGGTAGGTACCGCGCCAACCGCCGGCGGGGAGGAGGCGGCCGATGAATGTGGCGACGTGGTTGCCGGCGTCGTCGAGGATGTGGCCGGTAACCCGGCGGCCCTCGATGGCGCCGCGCAGCGCGCCGCTGCGCAGCAGCGGGGACCCCTGCAGGGTCACGCGGCCTTCAATGATGCCGGCGCCGCGCCGCGTCACGTCGATGTCCCAACGTTGCGGCGGCCGGGCGTGCTGCGGCGACTCCCAGCCGCCGCCGCCGCGCAGCGCCACCGAGCGCTCGAGCGCTGGGGCCGCCGCCGGCGGCGAAACCGCCGCGAGTCCGAGCAGCAGGGTCGCAAGCGCGACGACACGATGCCCGCATGATGTCACAGCCATGGCACACTCCTCCCGTCAGGCGCGGCGCGGTCCGTGCGGGCCAGGCGCGGCGCGGGTTGATCGAGCCGCGCAGCACGAGCCGCGCGGCGCTGCAGGCGAGGCTCAGTCGAACAGGATGCTGGTCAGGGGCTGGTCCCAGAGGTCCCAGTCCCAGTTGGCGACGCGCCAGGCGCCGTCGCGGTAGCGCAGAATCACGCCGCGCAGCGGGCCGCCGTCGCTGGTGTTGCCCATCGCCCAGCCCTCGCCCGCCGCGCCGAGGAACAGGTCGGTCACCGTGTAGCAGCGCCGCGCGGGCAGCGACGGTGCATCGAGAACCTCCCAGGCGCCGGCGCGGAAGTGGAGAAAACGCACGCCGCAGACGCCCTCCGTTTCCCTGGTGTTGGCGGCCATCCAGACGTCGTCCGCGACCGGTCCGGTCGGGCCGACGAGGCTGGCGGCGGTAAACTGCGGCGGCAGGTCGAGGCGGTGCCAGGCACCGTCGTAGCGCCACAGCTGCGTCTCCGGCGGCGGATCCTGGCGCCAGTCGTCGTCCGTGACGGCGACGAGCAGCACCTGGCCGTCCGCCGTGCAATGGATGCGCCGCGCCATGGCCGACCGGCCGGCGATCGGCGCCGCGACCGGCGTCCAGGTGGCGCCGTCGAAGCGCAACACCAGCGGCCGCACGCCGCCGCCGAGCGGGGGACGCTCGTGTCCGACCACCCACGCCGCACCAACCGCCGGCTGACAACTGGAGGCCAGATGCCACGTCGACGATCCGTCGGGTGGCAGCACGATGCGGCGCCAGCTCGTACCATCGAACTCGAGGTACTGGACGGGGCCGGCCGCGACGCCTCGGCCCCCGTCGCTGGGCGCCGGGCGGATTCCGGTTGGGCTGATTCCGGCAATCACCCGGTCGCCGGGGAAGGCGAGCAGGGAGCTGACGACGAACTCGGTACCGACCAACGGCGCGACGTCTTCGTCGCGCCAGACGCCGGCGCGGTTGCTCAGCAGCTGATCGTGCGGGTGCCCGACCCCCCCCATCCAGACGCTGCCGCCGGGCGAGACGGCGACATCCGTCAGCCAGCCGTCGCTGCTGCTGAAGAACGCGACCTCGAGCGCGTCGCCGCGGAGGTGCAGGGCGAAGCGCTCACCGACGATCCATCCCTCACCCGGCGACGAGAACGCCATGGCCTGGAAATCGAAGACGTGAAACGGCGACCGTGGACGCAGCGCGCTGTCGTCCGCGGCCCAGCGGGCCGGATGGAAGGTCAGCGCGACGCCTGCCGCGACGGGGGCGACGTTCGCGAGCAGGACCCCGAGCAGGATGAGGATCGTTCTCGTCATCACGCCCCCGTCGGGATCTCCGCCCGCAGGTCGCGGAACAGGTTGAGCGTCGCGTCGTACGAGGCCTGGCGAAAGGTGATCTCGCCGCCGACGGCGTTGTGGACGAGAAAGCGCAACGGCGCCCCGACCGGCCCGCCGAGGGTGCTGGTGCCGGGGAAGATGTGGCCGAGGGCGTATTGATCCTGCAGGTGATGCGACGCCGCCCCCGCGGTTCTCAGGAACGCCCCGGTATCCGATCCTCGCGCCAGTCCCACCGCGTTCTCCCGTAGGCTGTCAGCTGTCCGTTGCGTCAGGAAATCGAAGTGATCCTGGTTATTGGCCAGCTGCAGATCCCGATCAAGGTTCGCCGCCACCAAAGTGTCTACCTCGTTCGCACCGAAGCCTGCATCCGCCGCCGCCATGCCGGTGATGCTGGAATGGTCGGCCGTGTTGCTGCACAGGGCGGCGCCGTTCTGGCCGCCGCCCTGGCGGACGACGCCGCCGAGATCCTGGGCGAAGGCCTGGTCGAAACCGTAGGAGGCCGCGAAGCCGGCGACGACGGAGGCGGCGATAACGGCGCCGCTCGGGGCGCCGGCGGCGGCGGCGGTCTGACCGGCGGCGTTGGCGGCGGTGCTGCTGAACGCCGCGCGCCAGGCGACGTCGACCAGCGCCTGCTGCGCCTGCTGCAGGGCGACGTTCTGCGCCAGGGTGCCGGCCATGGCGCTGGCCCCCATCGAGCCGGCGGCGACGGCGATGCCGATGCCGGCGCCGAGCGCGCCGGCGACGGCGCCGCCGAGGGCGGCTTTGCCGATGGTGCCGAGCGGCGCCCCTTGCGCCGCGGCGATGACGGCGTTGAGCGCCGCCGAGGCGAAGGCGCTGGCGACGATGGCGGTGATCAACTCGACGAAGAACTCGCCGTTGGGATCGGTCCAGTTCATCGGGTCGCCGCCGCCGTAGCTGTACGGGCTGGTGAACTGGCCGCGCGGATCGTGGGTGAGGAAGGAGCCCAGCTCCGG
Organism: bacterium; assembly: GCA_031401035.1. Taxonomy (GTDB): domain Bacteria; phylum Desulfobacterota; class Binatia; order HRBIN30; family CADEER01; genus JANNRA01. The sequence continues at coordinate 2,869 of JANNRA010000062.1, forward strand.
ATCGTAGAAGCGGGCGCCGGCGTAGGCGAGGCCCGACACGGTGTCGGTCTGGTAGCCGGCGAAGTCGCGCGAGACGACGCCGCTCGGACCGCTCAGTGCGGTCCCGCTGCCGTCCCAACGGCCGCGCACGGCGCCGAAGGGCAGATAGCGGATCTGCTCGATCGCCGTGCCGCTGCTGCTGCTGATCACCTGCGTCGAGCCGAGATGATCGACGTGGTAGTGCCGCGCCGTTTCACCGCCGGCGTAGCCGCCGGCGAAGGCCGCTGGCGGCGCGACGACCAGCGGCCAGGGCAGGGTGCCGGTCGCGCACAGCAGCGCCACCGCGACGGCGTGGCCGGGGCGGACGCGCAGGCCGACCACGGCCGGGCGCCGGCGCCCGCCGACGGCGAGCAGGGTGACCCCTATGCCCACCAGCAGGGCGCCGGCGAGTGCCTGCGCCGGACGCCCGAGGACCAGCAGCAGCGCCGGCGAGCGGCTGGAGGCCGCGGCGGCGTACAGCGCGCCGCCGAGCGACGCCTGCTCCCAGGTGGAGAAGGTATTCGACAGCGAGGCGACGCGCAGGGCGCCGAGGTAGTAGGACTTCGTCTGCCAGCCGTCGCGCACCTCGGCGATGCGGTCGTACATACGTGTCACCGACGGCGTCAGGTCCTCGATCACTTTGGCCACCTGGCGTCCATCGGCATCGTGCAGGAAGCGCACGCCGCGCCCGTTGACGTCGGCGCGCGCCAGGCGGTCGGTGCTGTCGTAGACGTAGCTCGCGTCACCCTTTCCGGCACGGTTGCCGTTCGCATCGTGCGCCACCGCGCTGGTCGATCCGCCGACCGTGACCGCGGTGAGCTGATGCGGCCGCGCCGCGGCGCCGTAGGCCAGGACGCGGTCGCCGAGGCGGACGAGGTTGCCCATGCCGTCGTACGCCAGCGTGCGGTCGGCCGGGTCGTGGGCGCTGTCGGCGACGGTCAGGCGGCCGAGCGCATCGTACTGCAGCGCCAGCGCGTTCGAGCGCGCGCCGCTCGGGTCGCGGTCGTCGACGATCTGCCGCAGCAGGCCGCGCGGGCTGTAGCTCGGGTAGCGCAGATCGAGCAGGGTCGCGCCCGGGGCGGCACTGCGCAGGGCGCGCAGACGATGCTGCACCTCCGGGCCGCCGTAGGTGCGCGTGTCGGCGACGCCGTTGGCGTGCCGCACCAGCGTCGGGCGGCCGAGCAGGTCGTAGCGGGCATCGGTGACGTAGAACGTGTTGGCGGAGTTGTAGAGGGCGATCGGCTGGCCGCCGTCGTCGTACTCGGTGCGCACCTGTTCGCCGTCCGGATAGGTGATGCTGATGACGCGGTCGTTGGCATCATAGGCGTAGGCGAAGCGGGCTTCGCCGGCGACGCCGTCGACTTCGATCGTCTTGCGCACCTGCAGGCGGCGGCCGCGCGCGTCGTAGGCGGTGATGTCGGTACGGCCGCTGCCGTCGGCGGCCCAGGTGCGGCGGCCGAGTGCATTGGGGATCCCGAACGTATCGTAGCCGAACGTCGCCCGCTCCGGATCGGTGCACACCGTCGCCGAGGTGCACGACTGCAGGCTGGCGAAGTCACCGGCCACCGTGCAGCGACGCACGGGTCGATCGAGGGCGTCGTAGCATGTCTGCACGTGTCGCCCGGGCGTCGGGTCGTCCTGCCAACGCAGGTTGCCGACGCCGTCGTAGCCGTAGCGCCAGGTGCCGGAGTCGGCGTCGACCATCAGTGTGCGGCGCCCGAGGCTGTCGTACTCGTACGATTTCACCAGCACGCCGTTCTGCCAGACGTGGCGCAGGCGACCCTTGCCGTCGAGGGCCTGCTGCACGGTGACGGCGAGGGCGCCGTCGCTGTAGCTGCGGCGCGCCACGACGATGCCGCGCGGGTCGAGATCGGTCTCGGTGCGTTGGTTCTCCTCGTCCCAGCTCAGCGTCCGGGCGCCGGCGTAGCGGGTGCGGCGTTCGCTGCCGTCGCTGTTGACGGTGCGGTGGATGCGACCGAGCGGGTCGAGGGCCGGCCCGCCGTCGAGTCCGTAATCCTGGGTGACGGCGCCGTTGTTCGGTGTCGCGGCGCTGGCGAGGTAGGGGAGGAAGAGGGTGCGGACGCGGCCGGCGGCATCATAGACGACCTGGTTGCTGCGCACCGTCGTCGGCGCGCCGTCGACGACGCGCAGTGCCTCGCTGTGGCGGGCGCGGCCGAGGGCGTCGAAGTAGTGGCGCGTCCACAGCGGCGGATGCGGGCCGTCCTGCCGTTCCGCCACCTCGATCCACGACAACGTGCCGGGCTGGGTGGCGAAATGGTAGCTGGTCGCACTCGAGCAGGTCGGCAACGCATCGCCCGGCCGCGCCGCGCAGAGGCGCCGTCCGGCAAGGTCGTAGGTGAACTCCGTCACGGCGCCGTTGGCGTCGATGTGGCGGGTCGGCTGCCCCCATCGATAGTCGACCGCCGTGGTCGTGACGTGCCCGGAGGGGTTGGTGACCGTGCGCGGGTACAGCAAGGCATCGTCGTAGGCGGTGGTGGTGGCACGGCCGAGGGCATCGGTGACGCGGGTCAGGTTGCCCGCCGCGTCGTACTGCAGGCGCGTCTCGGGTCCGTTCGCGTCGCTCGGCGTCAGGCGCAGGCGGACGCGCTTCAGGTTGCCCTTGCTGACCTTGCCGAGAGCCAGGCCGGCGGTGCCGCTGCCGTCGTAGTGCAACCAACGCTCCTCGAGCACGCCATCGGCGGCTTCGATGCGCACCGCGGCGGGCCGGTCGTACAGCAGCGATCCGGACTGCGGCACGGCGTAGGTCGTATAGGTGTCGACCCGCGCCGCCGCCGCCAGGCCCTCGCTGCGGTGGTGGACGATGTTGCCATAGGCGTCGGGCGGATCGTTGATGGCCGCCACATACAGGGGCACGCCACCCGAGGCGGTGTCGTAGGTGGCCTGACGGTTCTCGGCCAGCCACAGCTGCGAACGGCCGGGCGCGGCGAGGCGCGAGCCCCAGAGGTTCATTTCGCGGCGCACCAGCGTGCTGGCGCCGGCATAGGTATCGACCTGCAGGATGCGGCCGCTGGCCAGGGCGTCCTGGGCGAAGCGGGTGTCGGTGAGGTTGGCCGGCGCCGCGCTGCCCTGGTTGGCGGCGCGGACGACGCGGCGGAAGCCGCGGAACTCGCGCGTCGCGGCGTCGAAGCGGCCGCCCTCGTATTGGAACGTCGCCACCAGTTCGTGGCCGGCGTCGATGCAGGGGTTGGCCGCCGGTGCGGCGCCGGCGGTGAACGGATCGGCGCTGGCGGGCGGCGTGCACAGGCCGTCGTTCTGCCGCATCTTCGCCACCACCCACTGGATCACCGGCAGGTCGGGTTGGTCGTCACCGCCGCGGTTGTCATAGGCGGTGGAGGGCCGGTAGGCGATGGTGTTGGTGCCGCCGAGGCCGTTCTCCATGACGCCGAGCAGGTTGGGCCGCTCGACGGCCGCGTTGAGACGCACCGCCCACTGCGCGCCGCCGGCGACGACGTGATCGAGAAAGCCGTCGCCGTTGACGTCCAGCAGGTCGGCGCGCGTGTCGCCGTCCGCCTGCTCGCGGAAGAAGCCGCTGCCGCCGCTCCAGACGCGGGCCGGGATGCCCTCGGTGTAGGGCGACGCCAGCGCCGCGTGGGCGACGTAGGTGAGCGGCTCGAGCGTGCCGCCGAGGTTGAGCAGCACGCGCCACTCCGGCGCGTAGCGGTTATCGGCGTAACTGAAGCGGCGGTACAGCCAGTCGGGCAGGCCGTCGCCGTTGACGTCGAAGAGATCCTGCACCACATCGCCGTCGTCGATGCTCTCCTGCACGCCGTAGCCGAGCGGCACCGGAATCGGCGGCTCCATGGCGCCGAAGCCCTGGCCCGTGTTGAGGTACACCTCGAGACAGGAGGCGTGTGCGGTCGCCGATGCCTGACAGCGCGGATCGATCCACGCCCCGAATCCCGAGTAGCCGCTGCGGACGATGTCGGGCAGGCCGTCGCCGTTGAAATCGATGAGCTGATGCCGGCTGCCGCCCGGCACGCGCTCGGCGACGGCGGCGACCGGAGCCGGGAAGCGCGGCAGCGGCGTCGGCTCGAAGCCGCTGCCGGTGTTCAGGTAGACCAGCCACGCGTGCGGCGCCGCCTCACCCGGGACGCCGCTGTCGACGAGATCGGGCAGGCCGTCGCCGTTGATGTCGACGACGTCCTGGTAGACGTCGCCGTCCTTGCTCTTGCGGAGGTAGCGCAGCCCCGGCGCCGGCCAGGCGACGCCGGCGTCGAACCCCCACTGCGGCAGGCCACGGCCGCGGTAGACGGTCCAGCTCGTCGGGCTGCTGGCATCGACGTGGTCGGGGATGCCGTCGCCGGTGAGGTCGAAGGTGTCGGCCGCGGTGCAGCTCCAGCCGTTCTGATTGCAGCCGCCGCCGCTGACGACGACGTTGCGCAGGTGCGTCCAGTTGCCGGGCGCCTGCCAGGCCGTCGGCGGGCTCTGGAAGCGGAACCCGGTGGCGTCGACGGTACCCCAGTGAACCGCCCACGACGCCGCCGGCGCGTCGTCGCTGCGCACCAGGTCGAGCAGGCCATCGCCGTTCATGTCGAGAATCGTCTGCGACACCTCCAGGCTGTCGTTGACGACGCGTAACTGCCCGTACGCGCCAGTCGGGGCGTCGAGCATCATCGTCGACGCGGCGTGGCCGACGGCGCTGGCGGTGTAGACGAAGTGCTGGGGTGGCCGGCCACTGACGCCGACGGCGGCGAGCAGCGACGTCTGGCCATCGCCCGCGTCGTCGTACTGCAGCGCGTAGGTGCGCACCGGCGTCCCGATCGCCGGCAGATCGCTCTCGATCTCGATGGCGAAGACCCGCCAGATCAGCCGCTGCGCGATGCCGAGGCGGTGACTGATCGGCCGGTCTCGCTCGGGCCGCCACTCGGGGAGAAAACGGGCCGTGTAGACGTGCGCGATGCCCGCCGTCGGGTTGGCGCCCCAGCGCACGGTGGCCGGGTAGAGGGTGTTGAGAATCTTGCTCCAGGCGATGTCGATGACGTTGCCGTTTGGATCCTCGACGCGCGTCAGCGCCCAGACGGCGGTCAGGCGACAGGTGCCATCGGCGTCCTGCGCCATGAAGGTCGGCGGCGTACTGTTGCCGACGCGCGCCGCGTCGCCGTCGCCGAAGGTGTAGGTGCGGCCGGCGCGGTCGGTGACCACCCATTGATTCTGGCTCTGCTTGCGCTCGGCGCGCAGCCAGGCCTGCTCGATCTTGGGCCGGTAAAAGGTGGAGCCCGGAGTTTCGCGCACCAGCTCGGCGGCGCCGTCCGGCAGGACCAGGACGAAGTCGTCGGTATGGCTGCCGGTGCAACGCGGCGTGCCCCAGGTCGAGCTGCGTTCGACACGCCCGAGCGGCAGATCCCAGCCGTGCCCGAACGGCCCCGCTGCCGCCCCGCCGGCATAGCGGAGCGCCAGCTGCGGCGTCAGGCTGCCGCGCCCCGGCGGCACCTCGATCGGGATTTTGGTGGTGAGCGCCCCGGTGAACAGGTTCGCTTCCGGCGCCTGGGCGATGCCGGTGAACGCGGTCGACCCCTCGCCGCCGCGGTCGCCGAGACTCGATCCGGTGTCGGCCTGCCCGCCGACGGCCCGGAGCAGAACCAGGGCGATGATGAGCACGACCGACGGCAGGTGGTGGCGGGACATGACGACTCCTCTGGCGACTCGCTGCGGCTCACGGCGCCGGCGGCGGTGGACTGTGGCGGAGGCGGTCGGGATCGGGGTCGCCGCCGTCGAACGGCGGCGGCGCGCCGGCTTCGCCGGGCAGCGGCGCGATGGCGTCGAAGGCGGCGCCGCCGGCGTAGGCATCGACGGCGCTGCGCGTCTCGGCGAGTGTCGCCCGTCGCGCCGCCGCGGCGGCCGCGAGCGGCCGCCGCGCGCGCGCGCCGGGGATCTGCGCATCGCGCCGCGCCGCCGACTCCTCGACGATCAGCCCGGGCAGCACCGCTCGGTCGGGATCGACCGGCTGCGCCGCGACCGGCGCGGCGAGACAGAGCCCGAGCACGGCGGTGCCGACACGACGCCACACGCCGCCTGGCGGTCGCCGCGTCGGCGGCGGAGAGGTGGGGCAGGGCGGCGATGGTCTGGTCTGCGGCATGGAAGCGACTCCTCGCCGGTGATGCGTTGTGGGGGAGGCAACAGTGTGTGCGGCGGCGTTGTGTCGAGGTGGGAATCGCGGCACAGTCCGGCCCATGTCGGCTCCGTCGGCGCTGCGCGCCCTTCCTTCCGTCGACGCCCTCCTGCGCCACCCCGACGTCGCGCCGTTGCTGACGCGCTACGCGCGCGGCGCCGTCACCGATGCGCTACGCGCGGCGCTGGACGACACGCGCCGTTCAGTCGCCGGCGGCGGCGCGCCGGCCGATGCCGTGGCGCTGGTCGCGGCCGCGGCCGCCGCGCTGGCGGCGCTGACGGCGCCGTCGCTGCGCCCGGTGGTCAACGCCAGTGGCGTCGTGCTGCACACCAATCTCGGCCGCGCGCCGCTCGCCGCGGCGGCGGTGGCGGCGCTGACCGCGGTGGCGTCGCGCCCGTGCGCGCTGGAGATCGACCTGGCCAGCGGTGGCCGCGGCGAGCGCGACGCACACGTCGAGGCGCATCTCTGCGCCCTCACCGGCGCGGCGGCGGCGCTGGTGGTGAACAACAACGCCGCCGCCGTGCTGCTGGCGCTCAACACCCTCGGCGAGGGACGCGAGGTGGTGGTGTCGCGCGGCGAGCTGGTCGAGATCGGCGGCGCCTTCCGCATTCCCGACGTCTGCGCCAAGAGTCTCGCCACCCTGCGCGAGGTCGGCACCACCAACCGCACCCATCCCGCCGACTACGCCGACGCCATCGGCGAGCGCACCGCGGTGCTGCTCAAGGTGCACCCGTCGAACTACCGCATCAGCGGCTTCACCGCGGCGGTCGAGCTCGACGCCCTGGCGGCGATCGGCCGCGCCCGCGGCGTGCCGGTGATGGAGGATCTCGGCAGCGGCGCGCTGGTCGATCTCGCCGCGTGGGGTCTGCCGCGCGAGCCGCTGGTGGCGGAGCGGCTGCGCCTGGGCGCCGACGTGGTGACCTTCAGCGGCGACAAGCTGCTCGGCGGCCCGCAGTGCGGGGTGGTCGTCGGCCGCGCCGATCTCATCGCGCGCATGCGCCGCAACCCGCTCAAGCGCGCCCTGCGCTGCGACAAGCTGACCCTGGCGGCGCTCGAGGCGACGTTGCAACTCTACCGCACGGCGCCCGACCTGGCCGCGGCGCTGCCGACGCTGGGTCTGCTGACGCGGCCGCTGGCCGAATTGCGCACCCTGGGTGAGATCGCCCTGGCCCTGCTGGCGCGCGCCCTCGGCCCGGACTACGCGCTGACCCTCGTCGACGCGGCGGCGCAGATCGGCAGTGGCGCGCAGCCGACAACGACGCTGCCGTCGCTGGCCATCGTCGTCGCCCACCCAACGGTGGCGCCGGCGGCCGTCGCGGCGCGCTTCCGCGCCGGCGCGCCGCCGATCATCGGCTATGTGCGCGACGATCGCTTCTGGCTCGACCTGCGCTGCGTCGCGCAGGCGACCGACCTGCTGCCGACGCGCGCCGTATGCAGCTGATTCTCGGCACCGCCGGCCACATCGACCACGGCAAGACGGCGCTGGTGCGGGCCCTCACCGGCACTGACACCGACCGCCTGAAGGAAGAGCGCGAGCGCGGCATCTCGATCGATCTCGGCTTCGCGCACTTCGGCGACGGCGACGCGGCGGTCGGCGTCATCGACGTGCCGGGGCACGAGCGCTTCATTCGCAACATGCTGGCCGGCGCGCACGGCATCGACTGCGTCCTGCTGGTAGTGGCGGCGAACGACGGCGTCATGCCGCAGACCGAGGAACACCTCGACATCCTGCACCTGCTCGGGACGCGCCGCGGCGTCGTGGCGCTGACCAAAGTCGATCTCGTCGACGCCGCCCGCCGCGCCGCCGTGCGCGAGGAGATCGAGATCCTGCTCGACGGCACGGCCCTCGAGGGCGCACCGATCGTCGACGTGTCGACGGTCAGCGGCGAAGGGCTCGAGGCGTTGCGCACGACGCTGCGCGCGGCGTTAGTTGGGTTGGTGCGGCCGGCGCCGGAGGGCTGCTTCCGCCTGCCGGTCGACCGCGCCTTCGTCATGCACGGGCACGGCGTCGTCGTCACCGGTACCGCCACCGCCGGGGTGGTGCGGCCCGGCGCGGCGCTGCGCATCCTGCCCGGCGGCGCCGAGGTGCGCGCCCGCGCCGTGCAGGTGCACGGCGCGGCGGTGCCCGAGGCGGCGTACGGCCAGCGTGTGGCGCTCAATCTCGCCGGCATCGAGCACGGCGACGTGCGGCGCGGCCAGGTGGTGTGCGACCCGGAACTCGACCGCACCACCGATCGCCTCGACGCCTGGGTCGAGCTGCGCCCGGCAGCGCGGCAGCCGCTGGCGCGCTTCGCCGAGGTGCGCTGCTATCTCGGCACCGCCGAGGTCCTCGGGCGCATCGTCTGGCTCGACGGCCGCGAGGCCCTGGCGCCGAAGGAGGCGACCTTCGCGCAGCTCGTCCTGCGGGCGCCGATTGCGGCCTTCGGCGGCGACCGCTTCGTGCTGCGCGAGGCCACCGCGCGCGCCACCATCGGCGGCGGCCTGGTCCTGCACCCGTTCGCGCACAAGCCGCCGACGCGGGCCCTCGATGCCGCCGCCCTCGCGCGTCTGGCGGCGCTGCGCGATGCCGCCACCCCCCTCGAACGGCTGCGCACCCTGCTGGCCATCGAGACCGCCTTCGCCGTTTCGCCGGACACCCTCGCCGCCGCCGCCAACCTGCGCGCCGCCGCGGTGCGGGCGCTGCTGGCGAAGCAGAAGGACCTGCGCCCCCTGCCCGATGCCGCGCACGCCGAGGCCTACACCACGGCCGAGAAGTGGCAGCAGCTGCGCGAAGCGGTGCGGGCGGCGCTGACGGCCTTTCACCGCGCCCAGCCGCGCCAGCGCGGCATGGACATGGAGTCGCTGCGCTCGCAGCTGGCGGCGCCGCCGCTGGCCGCCGACCTGGTGCCGAAGGTGTTTCGCGCCGTCATCGAGCAGCTGGCGCGCGACAGCGCGCTGGTGCGCGAGGACAGCGTCGTACGCCTGCCGACGCATCAGGGCGGCCTGTCGCCCGCCGAGACCGAACTCGGCGCGCGGCTGGCGGCGCGGCTCGCCGAGGCCGGCCTGACGCCGCCGGACGTGCGCCAGGTCGCCGCCGACCTCGGCATTGCTTCGCCGCGCCTGCCCGCCATCCTCGCCGAGCTCGAACGCGCGGCGACGGTGGCACGCGCCGACACCGACCTCTACTTCGCTGCCGACGCCGTCGAGCGGGCGCGCGGCCTGATCCGCGCCTACGCGGCCGAGCACGGCGGCGAGATCACCGCGGCGCAGTTCCGCGACCTCATCGGCGCCAGCCGCAAGTTCAGCATCGGCCTGCTCACCTACTTCGACCGCAGCGGCTTCACGTTGCGGCTCGGCGACGTGCGCAAGGTGCGCGGCTGAGGGAAGCCGGATTTGAACACGGAGACGCGGAGCAACGGAGCTCGAAGGAGGTCCTGACCGGAAGGGGGGAATGTCGCGGCACTCGGCCGTTGCGCTGGACGACTGATGTGGGTACGACGTAAGCACAATCGAGGAGGCAACCGATGAAGGCGCGCATCGTACGTATCGGCAATTCGCAGGGCGTGCGGATCCCCAAGCCGCTGCTCGAGCAGGCGGGCCTGGGGGACGAAGTGACCATCGAAGCGGAGGGCAACCGCCTGGTCATCCGGGCGGCGCGCGCGCCGCGCGACGGGTGGGCGGAGGCGTTCGCGGCCATGGCGGCGGCAGGCGACGACCGCTTGCTGGATGCGTCCGCCATGCCGGCGACCGCTTGGGAGGCTCGCGAGTGGCAATGGCGCTGAGCCGCTTCGACGTGTTCCTGGTCGGCCTCGATCCGACAGTCGGACGCGAGCTGCGCAAGTCGCGCCCGTGCCTGATCATCTCTCCCAACGAGATGAATCAGCATCTGCGGACGGTCATCGTCGCGCCGATGACGACCAAGGGGCGGCCGTACCCGACCCGGGTTCAGTGCCGGTTCGGCGGCAAGAGCGGGCAGGTGGTCCTCGATCAGATCCGAACCGTCGACACCGCCCGCCTCGGACGCCGCTTGGGCCGCGTCGACAAGCGGACCAGCGTTGCGGTGCTGGCGCTGCTGCAGGAGATCTTCGCGCCGTGACGGCCGCCTGACTCTGCGCATGCCACGCAACGTCGAGATCAAGGCGCGCGTCGGCGACAGACGGGCGCTGGAACGGCGCGTCGCGGCGCTCGCGGACCAAGGGCCGACCCTGATCGTTCAGGACGACACCTTTTTCGCCTGCTCCACCGGGCGGCTGAAGCTGCGCGCACTCTCGGACACCGCGGGTGAGCTGATCTTCTATCAGCGCGCCGATGAGCGCGGGCCGAAGGAGTCGTTCTACCTGATCGCCGCGACGACGACGCCCGACGCGCTACGCGCCCTGCTGACGCACGCGCACGGCGCCATCGGGCGCGTGCGCAAGCAGCGCACGCTGTACCTCGTCGGCCGCACCCGCGTGCACCTCGATGCGGTCGAGGAGCTGGGCGACTTCCTCGAGCTAGAGGTCGCCCTCGCCGACGGCGAAGCGCCAGCATCCGGTATCACCGAGGCGCACCGCCTGCTGGCGCAGCTCGGCGTCGCGTCCGAGCAGTTGGTCGCCGCCGCCTACGTCGACCTGCTGGCCGCGGCGACCTGAGCCTGCCGCATGTCGGGTCACGGCGAGATCGCGGCTGAGGCGCGTCAGGGCACGCCCCTCCTGGCGCTCGCCGGCCTGGTGGCGCTCGGCGCGGCGCTGCGTCTCCACGGCCTCGACCACCAGTCGCTTTGGAACGACGAGCTGTCGAGCCTGCGCCAGTTCAGTCTCCCGACGCTGGCGCAGGTGCTGGCGGCCGTGCCACGCGATCACGTTCCCGGCTACTGGCTCGCCATGCACCTCTGGAGCGCGTGGCTGGGTACCTCGGAGAGCATCCTGCGCCTGCCCTCGGCGCTGTTCGGCATCGCCACCATCCCCGCCATGTTCGCCCTTGGCTTGCGCTGCTACGGGCGGCGCGAGGCGCTGCTCGCCGCCGGGCTCACCGCCGTCGCCTGGATGCCGGTGTTTTACAGCCAGGAGGCGCGCCCCTACGCGGCGCTGCTGTTCGGCGTCGTCTTGTCGAGCGTCTGGCTGATCGACATCGTGCGGGCGCTGCGCGCCGGCGCGGCGCCGCCGCGCGGCGCGCTGGTCGGCTACGTCGTCGCGGCCAGCGCCACCGGATACCTGCACTTCTTCGGCCTCTTCGCCGTCGCCCTGCAGGCGGCGACGACCGCCGGGCTGCTGCTACGTCGGCCGCGTGCGCTGGCCACCGCCGCGGCGTTGTACGGCGCGGTGCTGCTCGCCTACGCGCCGTTCGTGGCCGGCATCGCCGATATCGCGACGCGCGCCCCGGGGTGGCTGCAGCCGCCGCCCGTCGGCGCGCTGTGGGAGCTGCAGCGCGCCTTCTTCAACCGCTCCGACGCGCTCGCCGGCCTGGTGCTGGCCCTCTGGCTCCTGTCGCTGGCGCGCGGCGCGCACGCGCTGCAGGCTGGCGGGCGGGGCGCCGTCGCGCCCGCGACGCCGCTGCTCATCGCCTGGCTGGTGGGGCCGGTGCTGGTCGTCTTCGCCTACTCGCACTGGGTCGAGCCGGTCTTTCTCGACCGCGCGCTGATCATCGTCGCGCCGGCCGCCTATCTCCTGCTGGCGCGCGCCCTCACGCAACTGCCGCTGCGACGACCTGTCGTCGCCGTGATCGCGACCGCCCTGCTCGGCGTCCTGCTCGTCGATCTCGTCGTCGTGAAGGACTACTTCGCGCGGCCGGCCAAGCAGCAGTTCCGCGAAGCCGCCGCCTACCTGGTCGCGCACGATACGCCGGGCGCGCCGGCGCTGGTCCTCGCCTGCGCCTGGCACCCCTTCTACTTCGACCACTACCTGGCGCGGCTTGGCTCGGCACGGCGCGTCGAGCAGTTGGTCGAGACGGCCGCCGACGCCACCGTCGCGCGGCAGCTCATCGCCGCGCGCCAGCCCGACGACGTCTGGCTGCTGGCCGGCCACAAGCGGCCCGACCCGGCGCTCTTGGCGGTCCTCGCCGAACAGCTGCCGCTGGTCGAGACGCGCCGCCTGCCCGGTGCGACGGTGTGGCACTACCGCCGCGCCCGCCCGCCGGTGCCATGAGGCGGGCCCGAGGCCGAACGCAGGGCTGCGTGCGACGCTGATCGAGGAGCACGCCAAGAACAATCTCACCGACCTTCGAATCACGCAGCGCGGACGGCGTGGACTATCCGGCAACGACTTCGTTTCGGATGGTGTTCCCGAGTATGGCGCTGGCGGCGTCTCCGGCTTGCTGCCATCTCACACGCTGCGTACCCATGCGGCGCTGACGCGCTCCGATCTCGACGAGCTCGAACGCATCCTGCCCGCCGCCGTCACGGCACAGCCGTCCCTCCAGGGGGAGTGTCTCGCCGGCCGCGCGGCGCTCGAGCTCCCCGCCGGGGGGACGCGCCACGCCGCGGTCTGCGCCGGTGTCAGCGCTCGCGGCGCCCCGCGGCGGCGCGGGCGCGGATCAGCGTTTCAACCTCGCCGTCCGCCGGGAAGCGGCCGACGGCCTGCTTGGAGAACACCAGCGCGCCGTCCACCACGACGTCGAAGACGCCGTTGGTGCCGCGGATCAGCTCAGTCTGGGCGCCGAACTCCTGCAGCAGCGACGCGGCCAAACTGGTCGCGCGGGGCAGGTAGTTTCAGGGGACGCACCAGGTGATCGACACCTGCATCGCTCGTTCTCCTCTGCAGTGACGCTAGAGGGCGCGGGCGGACTCTGCAATCGGCGCGCGTCCCCGGTGCGCAGTTGACATCGGGAAGCGGCGGCGCGTAAGTCGCGGCGACGCGCGTGTGGCGCGTCCGAGCCGGGAAGGGGGATAGCGATGTCTGGCAACACTTCGCGCCTGGGGTCGGTCAGCGGCTGGCTGGGCCGCTTGGCGGTACTCGCGGCGATCGTCGGCCCGGTGCTGGCGCACTTCGAGGTGCTCGCGCCCTTCGCGGGGTTCGGCCTGTTCGGCATCGGTCTGCTGCTCGGCGTCCTCGGCATGCTGCTCGGCTTCGTCGCGCTGCTGCTCGGACCCGCGGCGACGCGCGGCGCCACCTTCGGCGGCATGTTGCCGCCGCTGATCCTGATCCTCGCCGTCTTCGTCGCCAACGGCGCCGGCACGAGCGTGCCGCGCATCAACGACATCACCACCGACACCGTCAATCCGCCGCAGTTCGTCAACGCCGGCACCCTGCCGGAGAACGCCGGCCGCGACATGACCTACCCCGGCGAGTCGTTCGCGCAGCAACAGGGCGAGGGGTACTCCGATCTGGCGCCGGTGCAGCTGGCGACGCCGCCCGACGAGGCGTTCAAGCAGGTCGCCGCCGCTGCGCGCAGCATGGAGGGCTGGAGCATCACGCGCGAGGACGCCGCCGCCCACACGCTCGAGGGCTACGAGACGACCAAGCTGTTCCGCTTCAAGGACGACTTCGTCATCCAGGTGCGCCCCGGCGACAACGGCACCAGCGTCGTGCAGATGCGCTCGAAGTCGCGCGACGGCAAGAGTGACATGGGCGCCAACGCGGCGCGCATCCAGGCGTTCTTCAGCCGCCTGCGCTCGTAGACCGGCGCGATCTGACCGGCGGCATCGCCGGAGAGCGGCACTGATTGCGGCGACCGAGGACCCCCTCGCCCGCAGCGGCCTCGGGGATCGGATTGCAGACTGTCCCGTCGGCTGCGACGGCATGTGCCGCAGGGCCCTCATGCCCCGCGGGCGGCATCGCTGGTTGGCAGCGACGGCGGTGGGCTGGACCCACTGAAGCGGCAGTTGATCCCCTCACCCTGGCCCTCTCCCGGCAGGAGAGGGGAGCGGATTATGCACCGCGTTGCTGGTACGGGTTCCCTCTCCCGCCGGGAGAGGGCCAGAGTGAGGGGATGCCACCCGGCTGGGTGCCGTCGAGCCCCGTGCCATCGCCATGCGGTGCGCGCAGCGGGTCATGTGGCAGGCGCCAGCTCGACGGCGAGGACGGTGCACAGCGGGTCGAGCACGACTTCGGGCACGTCGATCACCAAGTCTCCGGTGGGGTCCGGATTGAAGAGCTGATCGGCGATGGCGAGGCGCGGCCGGAAGGTGAGCGCCGTGCCGCCGCGCAGCTCGCGCACGCCGCGCACCTGGCGGACGTGCAGGCCGCGCACGGTGACCGACTCGTAGGGGCGCTGCAGCAGATGCAGGTACAGCGTGTCGCCGCGGCGCGTACTCGGGCCGTAGTGCTGCCATGCCGCCAGGCCCGCGGCGCTGTCGCCGATGCTGGCGCCGTGCGCGTCCATCCAGGCACTGATCGCGTCGAGACGCTCCGTCTGCGCCGGCGGCAGGGCGCCGTCGCCCATCGGGCTGACGTTGAGCAGCAGGTTGCCGCCGCGGCCGGCGGTCTCGCACAACGTGTGCACCAGGGCGCCGGCGGACTTGTAGTTGGTGTCGCTGGGGTTCCAGCCCCAGCTGTCGTTCATCGTCAGGCAGGTCTCCCAGGCGCGGCCGGGCGGCTCGGCAGGGACGATCTGCTCGGGCGTGTCGAAGTCGCCGCGCCCGGGCAGGCGGTCGTTGATGAGAATCTCCGGCTGCCAGGCGCGGATGCGCGCCTCGAGCGCGTCGCAGCGCCACTCGTCGAGGCCGCGCTCCCAACCGCCGTCGAACCACAGCAGGTCGATGCGCCCGTAGCCGGTGAGCAGCTCCTCGAGTTGCGCCGTCATCATCGCCAGGTAGCGTTCCCACTGCGCCGGCGTCGGCCGCGGCGCCAGTCCGAACGAGTAGGGACGGTCGGCGTCGGTGAAGGGCGGATAGTCGGGGTGGTGCCAGTCCGACAGCGAGAAGTAGAGGCCGACGCGCAGCCCGGCGGCGCGGGCGGCGTCGACGTATTCGCGAACCAGGTCGCCGCCGTAGGGCGTGCGCGCGATCGACCAGTCGTTGGCGCGCGTCGGCCACAGCGCGAAGCCGTCGTGGTGCTTGGTGGTGAGGACGGCGTAGCGCATGCCGGCGCGCGCCGCGCGCTGCATCCAGTCGGTCGCCGCCTGTGGGCGCGGGCAGAAGCGGCTGGCGCCGGCGTGGTAGTCGGCGGCCGGGATGTCCTGACAGGCGGGAAACACCGGCGAGCCGCCGACCAGCGGCCACGACAACTCCCAGCCCTGCTGACTGACATGACCCCAGTGGATGAACATGCCGAAACGGGCGCGGTCGAACCAGGTCGCCATGCGGGGCAAATGCGCACGGCGGCGCGCGCGCGTGCAAGCGCCAGGGGATGGGTCGGACGGGCGGGGGCACGGCGCGCTTGCCGGCCGGCGGCGATCTGCGGCATCGTCCGAATCATGCGCGCGCCAGTCGTCGTCCTGCTGTTGCTGCTGCTCGCGTCGCCGCTGCCCGCGGGCTGCGTCGGCGACTGCGATGGCGATGGTCGCGTCGCGGTCGCCGAAGTGGTCGGCCTGGTCGACTGTTACCTGCGCCCGCGCCTGGGGCTGTCGTGCGCATCGTGCAGCGGCGTGGCCGACGGAGAACACCTGACGATCGCCCGCCTGATCGCGGCGTTCAACAACGCCCTGCTCGGCTGCCCGCCGGCCTCCTGCCGCCGTGACACCGATTGCACGGTCGGCGGCGCGCGCTGCGTGCCGCCCGGCGGCAGTCCGGGGTGTGGCATCTGCCGCGATGATCCGGACGAGTGCTCCTTCGACTATCGCTGCCCGCGCGACTTCGTCTGTGCTCCGGCGCCCGAGCCGCCGTGTCCGTGCGACGGCACGCCGGCGCGCCTCTGCATTCCGCGCTGCTTCTCCGACGCGGCATGCGCGTCGCGCCAGCGCTGCCGCGGCGGCCGCTGCGTGCGCGACGCGTGCGCGGTCGACGCCGACTGCGCCGACGCCGGCACCTGCGTCGGCGGCGCCTGCTACGAGGCGCCCGGTACCTGCCAGCTGCCGCCACCCTGAGGGCGGGCTCTGAATCCCAACTCGCCTACCGGGCACGAGACTCGCGTCGGTGGTGAGGAGGATCCGGGGGGCCGCGTCGCCGCCCGCGCGGGCGCGGCGCGGCAGCGTGTGTGGGCTGGGCGCCCATCGCCGGCCGCCGCGGCGCGCCGGCGCTGCTGGGCGTTGGGCCGGTGCTCAGGCGAAGGCGGGCATGACGGTCTCGGCGAACAACTGCGCCGGTTCGCGCACGTCGCGACCGAAGAACTCGATCATGATCAGCGAGCAACCCTGCCGGGCCAGCGCCTCGATCTGGTCGATGCACTGCGCCGGCGTGCCGGCGACACCGCTGCCCATGTGGCCGCCGTAGATGCGCTGTGCCTTGTCCGCCTTCGCCTGCGCATCGGCCGCGTCGCTGCCGATGACGACCATCGTCTGCTGCGAGATGCGCAGCGTCGCCGGGTCGCGCCCGACCGCCGCGCAATGGCGGTGCAGCACGGCCACCTTGGCGGCAAGCTGGCCGAGGTTGACGGCGAGGTTGTTCCACAGGTCGGCGTGGCGGGCGACGAGCTTGAGCAGCACCTGCTCGCCACCGCCGCCGATGAGGATCGGCGGCCGGCGCGGCGGCTTCGGGGCGCAATAGACGTCCTCGGTCTTGTAGTAGCGCCCGTCGAAGGTCACCTGCTCCTCGCTCCATAGCCGACGCAGCAGCTGCACGCCCTCGTCGAGCTGGCGCAAGCGGTCCTGCACCGGCGGGAAGTCGATGCCGTAGCCGCTGAACTCCTGCGCGAACCAGCCGCTGCCGAGGCCGACGATGACGCGCCCGTTGGCGATGGTGTCCAGCGTCGCGACCATCTTCGCCAGCAGGGCCGGATTGCGGAAGCCGATCGGCGTCACCAGCGTGCCGAGTTCGACCGTGCTGGTCACCGCCGCGACGGCGGCGAGCGTCGTCCACGCCTCGAGGATGGGGATCGACGGCATCGGAATGCCGTAGAGATGATCGTTGACCCACACCGAGTGGTAGCCGAGGCGGTCCATCTCCACCGCCGCCGCCCGGGTCTCGTCCCAGCCGCGCTTGATCTGCGGCAACATCACTCCGAACTGTACGCGCGCCATGGGCGCTGTTTGGGACGGCGCGGGGCGTTTGTAAAGCGGGGTTGCCGGCGAAGCCCGGTGGATGCCGTTCACACCCCCTCACCCTGGCCCTCTCCCGGCGGGAGAGGGGACCCCGCAAGTACCGCTGTGCTGGACAAGGTCCCCTCTCCCGCCGGGAGAGGGTCAGGGTGAGGGGATCGCAGGAGGTGCAATCACGCCGGACCGCCGCGTGGACTCACTTCAGCCAGGCGAGCGGGTTGGCGGGGCCGTCGCCGCCGCCGAGGGCGAGGCCGCCGGCGATGGCGGCGGTGACGAAGCGCTTGGCGGTCTGCGCGGCGGCGAGCAGCGTCGCGCCGCGCGCCAGCTCGGCCGCCAGCGCCGCCGCGGTGATGCAGCCGGTGCCGTGCGTGTGCGGCGTCGCCAGACGCGGCGCGCGTAGTTCGTGCAGTGTCACGCCGTCGCACAGCACGTCGATCGCCTCGGCGCCGTCGCCGTGGCCGCCCTTGACGAGGGCGGCGCCGGCGCCGAGGGCGACCAGCCGCTCGGCGGCGCGGCGCTGATCGGCGAGGCCGTCGATGCGCATCTCGAGCAGCGCCTCGGCTTCGGGGATGTTCGGCGTCACCACCGTCGCCAGCGGCAGGAGCTGGCGCCGCAGCGCCGCGCAGGCATCGTCGGCGAGCAGCCGGGCGCCGCTCTGCGCCACCATCACCGGATCGACGACCAACGGCGCCAGGGTGTGCATCCGCACGGCGGCGGCGACGGCGGCGATGATCTCGGCGCTCGCCAGCATGCCGGTCTTGGCGGCGTCGACGCCGATATCCGAGACCACGGCGTCGATCTGCGCCCGCACGAAGGCTGGCGCGACAGTGACGACGCCGAAGACGCCGCGCGTGTTCTGCGCCGTCAGCGCGGTGACGACGCTCATGCCGTAGGTGCGGAAGACGGTGAAGGTCTTCAGATCGGCCTGGATGCCGGCGCCGCCGCTGCAGTCGGAGCCGGCGATGGTGAGCACGCGCGGGAGCATGCGCGCAGCCTACGACGCCAGGCGCGGCAGGCCCAGCTTGCGCATGCGGCTCTGCAGCGTCGACGGCTTCAGGCCGAGGATCTCCGCCGCGCCGCCGCGGCCGTAGATGCGCCCGGCGGTGGCATCGAGGGCGCGCCGGATGTGCGCCCGCTCGACCTCGACCAGCGGCTTCAGCCGGATCGTCGCGCCCGGCGGCGGCTCGGCCGGCGCCGGCAGCAGCACCCGTCCCGGCAGGTCGAGCAGCGCCACGGTGATCTCGTGCCCCGCCGCCAGGATCGCCGCCCGCTCCAGGACGTTGGCCAGTTCACGGATGTTGCCCGGCCAGGCGTAGCCGCCGAGCGCCTCGAGTGCCGCCTCGTTGACGCGCATCTGGCGCCGTCCGGTGCGCGCCGCCATCTCGCGCAACAGCACCGCGCAGAGCTGCGGCAGATCCTCGAGCCGCGCGCGCAGCGGCGGTAGGTGCAAGGGGAAGACGTTCAGCCGGTAATAGAGATCGGCGCGAAAGCCGCCCTCGCGCACGGCGCGCGCCAGATCGACCTGCGTCGCGGCGAGGACGCGCACGTCGACGCGCACGGCGCGGTCGCT
Source organism: bacterium (assembly GCA_031401035.1). Taxonomy (GTDB): domain Bacteria; phylum Desulfobacterota; class Binatia; order HRBIN30; family CADEER01; genus JANNRA01. Next base: position 21,615 of record JANNRA010000062.1, read on the forward strand.
GCCGACCGGATCGAGCTCGCCCTCCTGCAGCACGCGCAACAATTTCGCCTGCAACTCCGCCGGCAGCTCGCCGACCTCGTCGAGCAGCAACGTGCCGCCGTTGGCGGTCTGGAAGCGCCCGGCGCGCTCGCGCGTGGCGCCGGTGAAGGCGCCCTTGACGTGCCCGAACAACTCGCTCTCCAGCAGACCGGGCGGAATGGCGGCGCAGTTGATGGCGACAAACGGCCCGCTGGCGCGACTGCTCCATTCGTGGAGGGCGTGCGCCAGCCGCTCCTTGCCGGTGCCGGTCTCGCCGAGCAACAGCACCGCCGTGTCGGCGCGCGCCACCTGTCGGGCGTGTGCCACCAGCTCCTGCACCGCCGCACTGCGGCTCGACTCGAGCACCGCCGTCGCCTCGCCGACCAACTCACCTTCCAGCACGCGCACGTGCTCGCGTTCGCGCGCGACGGCGCGCACCAGCGCCGCGCCCTGCTCGCCCTGCTGGATGGCGATCGCCAACACCTGCGCGTAGACCTCGACCAGATCGACGACCGCCTGCGGGTACGGCTCGCAGCGGGCGCGGTCGAGGGTCATCGCCCCGAGCACCCGCTCGCCGGCGCACAACGGCACCACCATGCACGCATGCCCGTGCGGCAGGTCGAGGACGCCGTCGAACGGGTCGCCGTCGCCGTGCGCGTGGTCGTCCTCGCGGTACACCCGCGCCCGCCGCGTCTGCAACGCCTCGCGGATGGTCGGAAAGTCCGCCAACGCCAGCTCGTGCCCGCGCACCGCCGGCCCCGCCAACGGCCCGCGCGCCGCCCGCACCCGCAAGCGCTCTCCGTCGAGCGTGAAGACGGTCGCCAGGTCGTACGGCGCAATGCGCGCCAACCAGTCCAGGCCGCGCCGCAACAGATCCTCGACCGAATCCGGCGTCGCCGCCAACTGCACCAATTCCCGCAGATCAGCAGTCAGATCGAGCACATCAGGCATGCAACCGAGATATCGGTGTCTCACCGATATGTCGATATGTATCCACCGATAAATCAGTGATAAATCCCTTGTCCTGAGCTGTGCAGACTTTTCGATTCCGGGCACGGTCGATGCTTCAATTGATCGTCGAGGGCGTGACTGTCGCCGCGCCCGCGACGCCGCAGCAGAACAGAAAGGACGTCCCATGTTGACCGTTGGAGACCGTTTCCCCCGCTTCGACCTCACCGCCGTCGTCGGCGGCGAGTTCACCCAGGTGAGCAATGCCTCACATCCCGGCCAGTGGCTGGTGGTGTTCTACTGGCCGATGGATTTCACCTTCGTCTGCCCGACCGAGATCGCCGAGTTCGGTCGTCACGAGGGCGAGTTCCGCGCCCGCCAGACGCAGGTGCTCGGGGCCAGCACGGACACGCACTATGTGCACCTCGCCTGGAAGCAGCAGGATCCGCAGTTGCGCGACCTGCCGTTCCCAATGCTCGCCGACCACACCCGCGCGCTGGCGCAGGCGTTGGGGATCGTCCACCGCGAGGCGGGCGTGACGCTGCGCGCGACGTTCATCGTCGATCCCGACGGCGTCATCCGCTGGGTAAACGTAAATGACCTCTCGGTCGGTCGCAGCGTCCCGGAGACGCTGCGCGTGCTCGACGCGCTGCGCACCGGCGAGTTGACGCCGTGCGGCTGGACGCCGGGGCAGGCGACGCTGTCGGCGGCGGCGCGCGCGGCGTCGTGACGTCGCCCTGACCGACGGTGCGGCGCGCACGCGCACGGTGCGCGCCCCACCGTCGCCTGCCGCCAGCGGCGGCGGTGCGAAGGCTGGGAGACAGACGCCCAGCGCTCGCCATTGTGACCCTTCCGGACGGTTGGTATAGACCGAAAAACCCGGAGGGGCGCGACGACCGCCGTCTGCAGGCCTACCGCCCGGGCCTCGGATCCGACGAGGACCACGTGCCGCACCAGTCAGCGCACAACTTCAAGACCACCTTCCGCGATCGTCGGGTCGGCGCCCTGTTGCGCCGCCATCGCGATCGGCCGCCGGGCACGCGGCCGCGGCCGGAGACCATCGTCCTCGACGTCGCGCCCGGCGTCGCGCCCAGCCCGCGGCCGCCGGTCCGCATCTACGTCGGCACCGAAGCGGCCCAGTTCCGCGCCGAGCGGGTCCTGGTCTGGTCGATCATGCGCCATCGCGACCCGGCGCGGCGCTACGAGATCCATCTCATGAAGGATCTCGCCGGCATCGATCGACACGCCTGGAAGACCGGCTTCACCTGCTATCGCTACGCGGTGCCCGAGTTGGCGGGTGCAACGGGTCGGGCGATCTACAATGACGTCGACCAGATCTACCTGGCCGATCCGGCCGAACTGTTCGACCTCGACATGCAGGGCAGGGCGCAACTCGGCATCACCGAGCGCGAGAACTCGGTGATGCTGGTCGATTGCGCGCCGATGGCCCGTATCTGGCGGGTCGCCGAGCGGCGCCGCGGCGAGAAGCACCAACGCTTCCGAGCGGCCGTGCACGCTGCCGGCCTGTGGGGGCCGCTGCCCGGCGTCTGGAACGCGCGCGACGGCGAGTACGTCGCCGGGCAATCGAAGCTGCTGCACTTCACCACCCTGCAGACGCAGCCCTGGATGCCGTTCCCGCGTGAATTGCACTACCGCGAGCATCCCTTGGTCGAGGTCTGGCGGAGCCTCGAGCGCGACGCCGACGCGGCTGGCTTCACGCTCTTCACCAAGACCCGGCCGAGCCAGCGCTTCAACGAGTTGCTCGCCCTTCATGGCGACGCCCATCGGATCGGCGACGCCCATCGGCTCGGCGACGGCGGCACGTCGTTGCGCGAGCACATCGCGCCGATCGCGGCGCTGGCGGTGCAACACCGGGCGGCGACCATCCTCGACTACCGCCCGGGCAAGGCGCAGCTCTACGACGCGGATCCCGACGCACCGGCGGAGGCGCGACGCAAGACGATGCCGGCCTGGGGCGGGGTCAAGGTCACCTGCTTCGACCCCGGCTACGAGCCCTGCTCCGGCCCTATCGAGGAGGCCTACGACGGCGTCATCTGCGCCGACGTGCTCGAGCACGTCGCCGACGACGACGTGCCGTGGATGCTCGACGAGTTGTTCGGCCACGCCCGGCGCTTCGTCTACGCCGTTGTCGCCTGCTTCCCGGCCCGCAAGACGCTGCCCAACGGCGCCAACGCGCACGTCACGCTGCAGCCTCCGGAGTGGTGGTGCGAGCAGTTCGAGGCCGCCAGCCGCCGACGCCCGGGCGTGGCGTGGGTGCTCTGCGCGCAGCAGTCGCGGCTGCTGCGCGGCGACCGCGTCTTGCGCGGCGGCGGCAGCCGATGAACGCGACGAGCGTCGCGCCCGCCGGCGCCACCGACCGGGTCGCGAGTCTACCGGCTGTCCGCCTGCGCCGCACCCTGACCATCAATATCGAGAGCGCCTGAGCGCCCATGGTCGGTCTCGCCAGCGATCCCGTGGCGCCGCGGCTCGAGTGCGCCGAGGATCCGCGCGACCTGCCGGGTGACCCCCTGCGACCCGCGCCGGCGCCCGGTCCGGTGTGGGTGCTCGCCGACGACAAACTCGGTCACACCACCCAATCCCTGGGGTTGGCCGACGCCCTGGGTTGGCCTTACGAAGTCAAGGAGCTGCGGTTCACCCCCCTCAACCGGCTCAGCAACCGGCTGCTGGGCGCCAGCCTGCTGGCGCTCGACCGGGGCCGCTCGGCGCCCCTTGTGCCGCCGTGGCCGGCGTTGGTGATCGCCACCGGCCGGCGCGCGGTGCCGGTGGCGCGCTGGATCGGCAGGCGCGGCGGCGGGCGGACGCGTCTGGTCCAACTCGGCCGCAAGGGCGCCGACCGCGCCGACGATTTCGACCTCACGGTCACCTGCGCGCATTACGGCATGCCGCCGCATGCGCGCCGCGTCGAGACGCTGGCGCCCCTGGCGGCGATGACGGAGCGGCGGGTGCAGGCGGCGGCGGCGCGTTGGCGCGACCTGTTCGGCGATGCTCCGCGCCCGCACCTGGCGCTGCTGGTCGGCGGCACGTCGGCCCTGCACACCCTCGACGCCGCGACGGCGGCGCGGATGGCGGGCGCCGTGAGCCGCTTCGCGGCCGCCGCGGCAGGCAGTCTCTACGTCGTCACCAGCCCGCGCAGCGGCGCCGCCGCCAGCGCGGCGATGCGCGCCGCGCTGGCGGCGAACGAC
>JANNRA010000063.1:0-81538 GCA_031401035.1 bacterium
ACGATCTGACAGTCCCGGGCGGGCGCCGCCCCGTCGGCGCCGGTTGCATCGGGGCCCGGGGGCACTCGCCAACCGGCGCCGAGGGGGCGGCGCCCTCCAAGGGCCCCTGGCGCGTCCTGCTGGTGCTGAGCTTGAGCGCATCTCGACGACGCTCCACTAGCGCCCGGCTCGACCCGCCGGAGAGTGCGCGTCGCCACCGGGTCGCGACATCGAATCCAGGGCGAAGACAGGTGATCCACCGCGGCATGGGCCGGCACTCAGCGCGGCGAGCAGACACTGCGTCCCGAAGCCACCGCGCGCATCGTCAGCGTCGCCTCCAGGGACAGGTCGCGGGACGAGAGTCCCAGGCGCACGGCGTACGTGCCCGGCTGTACGCGCCAGCCAGCAGTGTCGGTGTCCCAGATCGCGAAGCTGGCGGCGTCGATCGGCAGGCGGACGCGACGGCGCTCGCCTACCTGCAGCGGCACGCGCCGGAAGCCCTTCAGTTGGTTCGGCGGCTCGCCCGCCGCCATCGGGAAGCCGAGGTAGAGTTGCACCACGGCGGTGCCGGGGCGGCTGCCGGTATTTGCGATCTCGACCGTCGCGTCCGCCCGTCCACCCGGCAGACAGCGGACGCGCAAGCCGTCCAGCGCAAACTCGGTGAACGAGAGTCCGTGCCCGAACGGGAACAGCGGTTCCTCCTCCATGGCGTCGAAGTAGCGATAGCCGACCAGGAGGTCCTCGTCGTAGGTCACGTTGGCGCCGATGCCGGGATAGGAGGCGGGTTGCGTGGCCGGGCCCTGCAGCTCGGTGGCGGGAAAAGTGATCGGCAGGCGACCCGTCGGTTCCAGATCGCCGAACAGCACCGCGGCGATCGCGGCACCGGTCTGCTGCCCCGGGTACCAGGCCTCGACCACTGCCGCGACCTTCTCCAGCCACGGCATCAGCACCGGACCGGCGGTGTGGAGCACGACGATCGTGCGCGGGTTGGCGTCGGCGACGGCGTCGACGAGCGCGTCCTGGTCGCCCGGCAGGGCGAGGGAGCCGCGATCCATCCCCTCGCTGCTGACGTCGTTGACGAACACCACCGCGACATCGGCCGCCTGCGCGGCGGCCACGGCGGCGGCGCGCAGTTCCTCGTCCGGCGGCTGCCAGCCGAGGTGCAGGGCGGCACCGCCGATCGATGATGCGGTCGAATACTCGACGACGATCGGCACCGCGACGCCGCCGACCAGATCGGCAACGCCGTGCAGCGAGATCGGGTTCGCACCCGGACTGATCACGCCGCCGTTCCAGAACTCGGTGTCGGCGCTGACGACCAGCTGCCCGTCGAGGAACAGGCGGGCGACGCCGGAGGTGGTGATCGAGAACCGATACCGTCCCGTCGCCGGAGGCAGCAGCGCCCCGCTCCAGCGCGCCGAGCTCGCCGTCGTGCCGGGAATCTTCGCCAGCGGCCCCGGATCGGTTTCGAAATCGAGGCTCGGATCGACACGGATGGTGACCGGCACGCCGCCGAAGTCGGTGCCGGAATAGAAGGTGCCGAGCAGGCCCGGACCGGCCGCAGACGACGGCATCAGCCGATCGCTCGGCAGCACCGGCAGCGGCACCACCCCGAGGGTGCCGGGGGCGTAGGTGACCTGGACGCCCTGAGCGCGCGCGGTGATGCCCTCGAGCGGGGTGATCACCGGCCGGCCCGGCAACACCGCCGCCGAGCCGTTCTCGGCGATCTGCGTGCCGGGACCGGCATCGAAGCCGATCACGGCGATCGACCGCACCTGCGGAGCGAGCGGCAGGACGGCGTCGCGGTTGCGCAGCAGCACGGTACCGGCCGCGGCCAGGTTCGTCGCCAGGGCGAGGTGCGCCGGCGTGTCGACCTCCGCGTCGGCCGTGCCGGTCGGTGGATGATCGATGACGCCGACGCGGAACATCGGCGTCAGGATGTGCGCGACCATCTCGTCCAGGCGTGCCGGCGTCAGTCGCCCGGCCTGCAGCGCGGCCGTCAGCGTTCCCTTCATGGGGATGCCGAGGCTCGTGGCCAGCGTGCCGAGCTGGAAGTTGTCGACCCCGGCGGTCGCCGCCGCGACGTCGTCGCGCACCGCCAGGCCGGCATCCGGCTCGATGAATCCGTCAAAGCCGAATTGCGTCCTCAGCAGGCCGAGGATGGCTGGGCTCTGGCAGGGATACTCGCCGTTGAGGCGATTGTAGGCGCACATGATCGAGCCGACATGTCCCTTCCGCACCGCTGCACGGAAGGCCGGCAGGTAGATCTCGTGCAACGCCCGTTGCGACACCACGACGTTGACGCCGGGGCTGCCGATGGGATTGCCGAAGCGGCCCACCTCCTGATTGTTGGCGGCGTAGTGCTTGACCTGGGAAATGACGTGCTGGCTCTGGATGCCGAGGATCTCCGCCGCGGCGATCTGTCCGGCCAGGAATGGATCCTCGCCCAACGTCTCGGGGGCGCGGCCCCACTTCGGGGTGCGGACGATGTTGACGGTGGGCGCGCCGACCAGCGTCCGCCCGGTGCCGTGCACCTCGGCGCCGAGCGCCGTGCCGTAGGCGCGCGCCAGCGTCCGGTCGAAGGTGGCGGCGAGGACGATCGCGTTGGGGAAGGCGACGACGTGCGGGCGCGCCCGCGAGACACCGTTGGGCCCATCGATGAACGCCAGCGGCGCGATCCCGAGGCGCGCAATGCCGGCGACGCCGCTGCTCACCAGATCGAGCTTCTCATCGAGCGTCATCGCCGCCATCGCGTCGCGGACGCGCCGCGCGACAGGCTGTGCCGCTTCGAGCCCCGGCGAGGCAGCGGCGCCAATCGTCGCGCCCGTCAGCGCCGCAAGTGCGACGGAAAACAGCCAGCGGAACCCGATTCGGTGCTGCGCCATCGCCTTCCCCCCTTGCGCGGCTGTCAGAGTTGCGGCTCGGGGCCGCGTCGTCGCGGCACGGCAGCGACTCAGGACGGCGGCAGGAGACCGTGCGACCGCATGTCCGCGGCGACGGCTTTGGCGACGTCTTCGATCAGGTCGGTGACGTGCGAGGGATTGACCGTCTCGGTGGTGCCGACCCAGACGAGCTGGTCGGTGCCGAGATCGTAGATCGACGTTTCGATCCGTACCAGGCGGTCGCTGCGCACGTATCCCGGGCTGGCCATCATCGGATACGCGGTTCGATAGAAGCCATAGTTCGCGTAGCTGTAAGTCGGCGGTACGTAGGTCTGCCGCTGGCGCTCACCGAGCGGGCGCATGACGACGGCGCCGTCGAACCCAGCCTTGGTCAGCTCGGCGCGGGCGGCGTCGCGCGCGGGCAGCGGTCCGTCGCCGAGGACCTGGAAGCTGGGCGTACACGTGACCGACTGCATCTGCGCGCAGAGCGCCGTTTCGCCGCTGCGGCGCAGGCCGCTGTCGGAGGCGGCGACGACGGCCAGCACCTTGGCGAAGCGCAGCGGCTTCGCCGCCGGCGCCCGCCAGGCCGTCTTGACCTCGGTCGTGGCGCAGCCCGCCGCCAGCAGCATGAGTCCGAGCAGTCCGAGGCACGGGGGCGCCTGCAAGGCGCGCGGGTAAGTCAGCATGACTCAGCATCAAGCCGAAACGCGCACCGCCCGCAAGGGGCGGGGCGGCGACGGCGCGAAACAGGCCGGCGGTGCCCGGTCTCAGGCCGACGAGCGCGCCGTGGCGAGCACCACGGCGACGGCCTGCTGCATCGTCAGCGCATCGGTGTTGATGACCAGATCGTAGTGCGTCGCCAACTCCTCCGGCAGATTGTAGAAACGCTGGAAGTATTCGCGCCGCTCGCGATCGGAGGTGGCGATCCGCCGTTCGGCCTCGGCGGCGATGATCCGCTCGAACTCGGCGAGGCGACGCACCCGGGTCGTCGCCGATGCGGTGACCAGGACGCGCAGGGTGCCGTCGCTGTTGGCAAGCGCCATCGAGGCGGCATGGGCAACGATCACGGCCTGCCCGGCGGCCGCCACTTCGTGGATCGCCGCCTGAATCATCGCGCGCAGATCGGCGGCATCCGCCCTCGGCGCCGCCGGCGACGGCACGAACGCGTCGATGGGAACGCCGGTCGCCAGGGTGACGCTGCTGGCCAACTCCGCCACCGTCAGCTTTTCGAGCAGGCGCTTCAGAAGCGGCTGCCGGTTCTCCGCTTTCGCGACCAGCGTCGGGTCCACCTGCGCACGCTGGGCCGCGCGCCGGATGATCTGCTCGTCGACATACCGAAAGCCCAGCCCCTCAGCGATCGCCTGCCCGACCTCCTCGCCGCCGGCGCCAGTCTTGCGCGAGATACACACTACGCGAGATCCCATGCGTCCTCCTCACGGCTCGCAGCCATCACTGGCCGCGAGTCACCGCACGCCGTCGATCTGGTAGAGCGACGCGGGCCGGCTGAAGCCCTTGAAGTCGTGGTCGCCCAGGCTCGACGCCGTCACACGGTCGTCGACCGCCGCGTGGACCCGGTGGGTGACGAGAATCCGTCCGCCGGGCGCCATCGCGCAGACGCGCGCGGCGAGGTTCACGACGCTGCCGATTGCCGTGTACTCGGTGCGGCCTTCGAAGCCGATCTCGCCGCAGGTGGCGTAGCCGACGGCGATGCCGATGCCGAGAGCGAGCTCGTGGCCGCGCCGGCGCCACTGCTGCCCCAGGCCGTCGGTGCGGTCCCGCATCGCGATCGCCAGTCGCACCGCGTCCCACGCCGGGTCGTCGAGCGGTACCGGGTCGTTGAAGAACACCAGCATTCCGTCGCCGGTGAACTGGGCGATGGTGCCGCCGTGGTCGAAGATCATCGGGCCGATCGCATGGTGGAACTCGCGCAGCACGGCCATGACCTCTTCCGGCTCGGCCGTCTCGGCGAACGCGGTGAAGCCGCGTAGGTCGCAGAACAGCACCGTGATCTCGCGGCGGTGGCTGGCGAGAATCGAGTCGCCGCCCGCGGCGATCGCCTCGGCCAACTGCGGCGTGACGAAGCGCCGCAGCGTGTTGAGCCGCTCGACCTCGCGCACCTTCTCCTCGACCCGCTCGCTGAGGCGCGTGTTCCACTCGAGCAGCTCGTCGGTCATCCGCTTGCGGTCGAGACACGCCCCGAGGCGGGCGTGCAGGAGCACGGGATCGAACGGCTTCGGCAGGTAATCCTCGGCGCCGAGCTTGATGCAGGCGACGATCGAATCCATCTCGTCGACGCCGGAGATGACGATGAACGGGATGGTCTTCAGGCGGTCGTCGCCGCTGCGGTGCGCGAGCAGCCCGTAGCCGTCCATCTCCGGCATCTCGATGTCGGTGAGGACCACGTCGATCGCGTGCTCCGCCAGCACGGCGATGGCTTCGAGGCCGTTGCCGGCCTCGCGCACCTGGTGGCCTTCGGCGCCGAGCGACATCGACAGCATGGCGCGGTTGAGCGGATCGTCGTCGACGACGAGGATCGTGGCGGGCTTGGCGGACATGATGTTCATCCTTGCGTCGCGAGTGCGGCCCGCGCTGCGTCGAATTCCTGGGCGATGCGGCTCACCGCCTCGCCGGCGCCGGCGACTTCGCCGGCGCGTGCCCGCGACTCGAGCGTCGCACAGTGCTCGGCGAGCTCGGTCGCGCCGAAGCTTGCGGCGTTCGACTTCAGGGTGTGGGCGTGGCGGCAGAGCGCCGCGGCGTCGCCGGCGCCGGCGGCCTCGGCCAGCTTGGCGATCAGTGCCGCGCCGTTGTCGAGGAACGAGGCGACGAGACGCGCGAGCGCCTCGGCGTTCGGGGCGATGGCCTGCAGGCGGGCGAGCGCGGAGGGGTCGAGCACCGTGACCCGCGGGCGGTCGGCGGCGCGATTGGGCGTCGCCGCGATCGCGGCCGCCAGCTGCTCGGGCCGGATCGGCTTGGCGAGGTAGTCGTCCATGCCCGCGGCCAGACACGCCTCGCGATCGCCCTGCATCGCGTTGGCGGTCATGGCGACGATGCGCGGCTGCGGGCGCGGCCCGTCGGCGCGGATGCGGCGCGTCGCCTCCAGACCGTCCATCTCCGGCATCTGCACGTCCATCAGCACCAGGTCGTACGGCAGGCGGTGCACCGCGTCGACCGCTTCGACGCCGTTGGAGGCGACGTCGGCGCGGTACCCCATGGTCTCGAGCAGCAGCAGGGCGAGCTGCTGGTTCACGCTGTTGTCCTCGGCGAGGAGGATGCGCAGGGGATGGCGCCGGCCGAGCGCGGCGGTGTCATGCTCGTCGACGGCGGCACGCTCGATCGTCCCGCTGCTCAGGAGCGACACCAGAAGATCGAAGAGCTGCGACTGCTTCACCGGCTTGGCGAGGACGGCGGCGAACACCGGGTCGATCGCGCCGCCGCCGAGCGAGGTGTACAGCACCAGCGGCAGCGCGGGCCGCAGCGCGCGCAACCGATGCGCCAGCTCGACACCGTCCATGCCGGGCATGTGCATGTCGAGGATCGCGAGGTCGAACGGGTCGCCGCGCTCGATCATCGCCAGCGCCTCCTCGCCCGTCTCCACCGAGTGGCCGTCGAGACCCCAGGCCTCGGTCTGCAGGTCGAGGATGCGGCGATTGATGGCGTTGTCGTCGACCAGCAGCACGCGCTTGCCCTTCAGCTCGCCGGGCATGCCCGCCGCCGCGACCCGCGACGGCACCTCGGCCGCTTCGGCGGTGAGGGTGAAGTGGAACGTGGACCCCTCGCCCGCCACGCTCTCCACCCACATCGTACCGCCCATCAGCTCCGCCAGGCGCTTGCTGACCGCGAGGCCGAGGCCGGTGCCGCCGTACTTGCGCGTCGTCGACGAGTCGAGTTGGCTGAACTCCTCGAACAGGCGGTGGGCGCGATCGGCGGGGATGCCGATGCCGGTGTCGCGCACGGCGACGTGCACCTGGTTGGGCTCGCCCCCGTGGGGCTCGCCGCCGGGTTCGGCGGTGAGCACCACTTCGCCGGCCTCGGTGAACTTCACCGCGTTGCCCAGCAGGTTCACCAGCACCTGGCGCAGGCGGGTGACGTCCCCGGTCAGGCCTTCGGGAAGCGCCGGATCGATGAGGAAGGCGAGCTCGAGCCCCTTGCGCGCCGCCGGCTCGGTGACCAGGTCGAAGGCCGACTCGATGCACGCCCGCAGGTCGAACGGGTGCCTCTCCAGCTCCAGGCGGCCGGCGTCGATCTTGGAGAAGTCGAGGATGTCGTTGATGATGCCGAGCAGCGACTCGCCGCTCGAGCGGATGATGCCGGCGAACTCGCGCTGGCGCGGCGACAGGTCGGTGTCGAGCAGCAGGCCGCTCATGCCGATCACGGCGTTCATCGGCGTGCGGATCTCGTGGCTCATCGTCGCCAGGAACGATCCCTTGGCGGTGTTGGCCTCCTCGGCGATGCGCGTCTGCTCCTCGAGCCGCTGGAACAGGCGGGCGTTGGCGACCGCGATGGCGGCCTGGTCGGCGAAGGCTTGCAGGATCGGCGCCTGCTTGATGTCGAACGGGCGCACCTCGTGGCGGACGAGGTTGAGGTTGCCGATCCACTCGTCGTCGTGGAACAGGGCCATCGTCGCGAAGCTGCGCACGTTGTTCAGCTCGGCCAGGTGCTTCCCGAGGTCGTCGCGCGCCGCGGCCTTGAAGTCGTCGATGAGGAACGGTGCGCGATCGTTGCGAGCCCGCAGCATCGACCCGACCCGATCGACGGGAACTTCCATGTCTAGCTGCTTGGCGTCCACCCCGCCGAGCACCGCTGCGAAGCGGACGACGTCGCCGTCCCGCAGCATGATGTGGGTGCTCGGCGCATCGCACAGCTCGGACGCCTTGCGAAGGATGCCGTGCAGCACGGTGTCGAGGTCGCCGGGGTGCGCACTGATCAGCTCGAGGATTTCGCTCGTGGCGGTCTGCAGCTCGAGCGATTCGGCCAGCTCGGCGTTGCGCTGCTCGATCTCGCGCAGCAGGCGCGCGTTGTCGACGGCGATCGCCGCCTGACCGGCGAAGGTCTGTAGCAGGGACACCTGGTCATCGCTGAACCCGCCGGCGCGATCGCCGGCGAAGCCGACGACGCCGAGCGTGGCCCCGTTACGCACCATCGGCACCGCCAGCGAGCTGCTGAGACCCATGCCGCGGGCGATCGCGTTCGGGTAGAGGTCGGCGGGCAACGCGCTCCAGTCGCGTACGTGGATCGTCTCACCGGTCATCGCCGCGTGGCCGACCGGCGAGGAGTCGTCGATGGCGAGGCGGTCGCCGATCACGCTGGCCCGGGGGCCCGCCTGGGCGACGACGACCAACTCGTCGCCGTCGCGCACGACGATCAGCGCGCCCGTGCCGCCGCCGAGGCGGTCGGCGTGGCGCACGACGGCGTCGTAGACCGGCGTGAGGTCGAGCCGCGAGGTGCTGACCGCGTCGAGCACCTCGGTCATCGCCCGCTGCCGCGCCAACGACTCGCCCAGCTCGGCGTTGCGCTGCTCGATCTCGCGCAGCAGACGCGCGTTGTCGACGGCGACCGCTGCCTGGTTGGCGAATGCCTGCAGGAGGGAGACCTCCGCGTCGCTGTAGCCGCCGCGCATCGGTCGAGTCACGGCGATGGAGCCCACCGCGACGCCGTCACGCAGCATCGGGAAGCACGCTATTTCGCCGTTGGTCGTGCGCGCCACGGGCGAGTTGGGGAACTGGTCGGCGGGGCGGTTGTCCCAATCAGCGACGGTGATCGTCTTCCCGGAGAGGATCGTGGCGCCGCTCAACGAGCCGTCGTCGAGATCGCCCCACTCCCATTCGAGCTTCGTGACGCCTGCACGATCCTGAAAGGCCACGAACTGTATCCGGTTGCCGTCCCGCAGTGCGACGGAGCTGAGCGTATTGCTTCCGCAGAGGTGGCTCGCATGCGCGACGATCCGATCGAACACCGGTTGGAGATCGAACCGCGCCGTGCTGACGGCGTCGAGCACGTCCGTCATCGCCCGCTGGCGTGCGAGCGACTCGTCCAGATCGTTGAACAGCTTGGCGTTGCCGATGGCGATCGCCGCCTGCTCCCCGAACGCGTTCAGGATGCGGGCTTCCCGTTCGTCGAACGGGCGCACCTCGTGGCGATTCACTCCCAACAACCCATACAGCTTGCCATCGATGCGCAGGCCGACCGCAAGATAGCTGCGGACGTCTTCCGGTACCTCGAGCCCTGGAGTCGCGCGCAGGTCGTCGACACGAAAGGTTTCGCCGGCGTTCAGGCGCGCCGTGCGCTCTGCCCCTACCGGCCGTGAGGAACCCACGCTCTCCGGATGCGCTGGGTTCGCCAGGAAGGTTGCGACGTCACCGTCGAGGCGCAGCACGACCCCGGCGTCCGCACCACAGAGCCGCACCGCGCGGTCGATCAGGCCGTCCAGCACGGCGGTGAGATCGCCAGGATGGGCGCTGATGAGTGCCAGCACTTCACTCATGGCTGTCTGGAGCTTCAGCGACTCGTCGAGATCGTTGAACAACTTGGCGTTGCCGATGGCGATCGCCGCCTGTTCGGCAAACATCTCGGCGATGCGCCCGTGGCGCGGCTCGAACGGCCGTACGTCCATTCGGTTCAGATTGAGAAATCCGTAGATGTTTCCGTTGACGAGCAGGGGAACGTTCACCATGCTGCGCAACTTCGATGTCGGAATGAGGGCGGAAAGATCGTCGGCGAATTGTGTGACGGAGAGATTCACGCCCGCAGGAATCGAAGTGCGATACTGTCCGACCATGTTTTGGTGGTCCTGATGGCTTGAAGCCACCAGCAAGACGCTGTCACCCTCCAGTACGTTGATGCCGGCGCCGTCGGCATCGCACAGACGAGCGGCCAGGGCGACGATGCCGTCGAACACCTTGCGCAGGTCGCCGGGGTTGGCGCTGATGAGCGCGAGGATCTCGCTGGTCGCGGTCTGCAGATCGAGGGACTCGGCGAGTTCGCGATTGCGCTCCTCGACCTCGCGCAGCAGCCGCGCATTCTCGACCGCGATGGCCGCCTGGTTGGCGAAGGTCTGCAGGAGGGAGATCTCGTCGCTGGTGTAGCCGCCTCGCATCGGTCGCATCACGTTGATGCTGCCCACCGCCACACCGTCACGCAGCAGCGGGAGGCTCGCCACTTCACTGCCGCTTGTCCGCGGTGCGGGGGAGGCGGGGAATTGATCGGCAGGGCGGTTGTCCCAGTCGTCGACGGTGATCGCCTTGCCGGAGAGGATGGTGGCGCCGTTGAGCGAAGTGTCGTCGAGCTCGACCCACTCCCATGTGGTCAGGCTGGAGGACTTGGCGCGCGCCCATTGCCGCACCTTGTCTCCGTGCCGCAGCGTCACGGCGCTCGCGCTGCTGTCGCACAGGCGGCTCGCATGCTCGGCGATCCGGTCGAACACCGGCTGCAGATCGAATCGCGCCGTGCTGACCGCATCGAGGATCTCGGTCATCGCCCGCTGGCGCGCCAACGATTCGTCGAGGTCGTTGAACAGCCTCGCGTTCGAGATGGCGATCGCCGCCTGCTCGGCGAATCGTTCGAAGATGCCGATCTCCCGAGCCGAGAACGAACGCACTTCGGAGCGGGAGACGCTCATCAGGCCGTAGGCTTGACCATCGATACGCAGCGCAACCCACACCGCGCTGCGCACGTCGCCAGGCAAGAGGTGCAACCGGTCGCCGCCCACGTACGCCCGCATGTCGTCGACGGGCAGGGTGAACTGCTGCCCCGAGCGGAGCATCTGAGCCACGGCCTCGTCCACTTTGCCGGACATGCCGACTTCCCTTGGGTGCGTAGGGGCTGCGAGCAGGGTGGCCGTGCCCCGACCGTCGAAGCGCCACACCGTTCCACCGTCCGCGTCGCATAAGCGGATGGCGCGTTCGATGAGCCCGTTCATCACCGTGTTCAGGTCGCCGGGGTTGGCGCTGATCAGTTGCAGTACCTCGCCGGTCGCGGTCTGCAGCTCGAGCGACTCGGTGAGCTCGCCGTTGCGTTGCTCGATCTCGACGAGCAGGCGGGCGTTGTCGACGGCGACCGCGGCCTGGTCGACGAAGGTCTTCAGCAGCGACACCTCGGCGTCGGTGTATCCGCCGGCGGCGAAACGAGTGAAGGCGACGACGCCCAGGGCGACGCCGTCGCGCACCATCGGGATGGTGAGGGCGCTCTTGGCGCCAAGCTGTCGGCTCCCGGCGTTCGGGTATCGATCCGCCGGCTCCTCGTCCCAGTTGCGGATGTGGATCAGCTCGCGGTGCCGCGCGCTGGCGCCGAACAAGCTGCTGTCGTCGATCGGGATCATGACCGGCCTCACGCCGAGGTCCCGTAGCTGGGCGACGTGCGGCCCGACGCCTGCCACGACGACCAGTCCGTCGCCCTGACGCATCGCCACCAGCGCGCCGGTGCCGCCGCAGAGGCGATCCGCCTGGCGTGCGAGGACGTCGAACACCGGCGTCAGGTCGGTGCGCGCGGTGCTGACGGCGTCGAGCAGCTCGGTCATCGCCTCCTGCCGGGCCAGCGCTTCGGCCAGGTCGTTGAACAGGCCGGCGTTGGTCACTGCGATGACGGCCTGGTCGGCGAAGGCCTGCAGGATGGTGGCCTGCGCGGCGGTGAACGGCCTGACCTCAAGCCGGCCGAGGATGCAGTTGCCGAGATGTCTACCCTGCCCCACGAGCGGGACGATCATCGAGCTGCGGTGCCCGGTCTCGCGCGTGAACTCAGCGACCGACGAGTGATCATCGGCCGCCAACAAGCTCAGCACGTCCTCGATTATCACCGGCTGATCGATGTCCCAATATCCCTTGGTAGCTGGCAGGACACGGCCCGTCATGGATCCCGCTGGGTTGTCGTCGGCGGCGACGGTGACCGTGTCGTCGTCGCGCACCAGAAGGAAGATGAGGGCCCGGTCCGCGTCGCACAGCCGGCGCGCCTGAGCCAGGATGCCCCGGAGCACGGTTCCGAGCTCGCCCGGATTCTCGCTGATCAGCCGCAGCACCTCGGCCATCGCGGTCTGCAGCTCCAGCGACGCGGCAAGATCGCTGTTGCGCTGCTCGATCTCGCGCAGCAGGCGGGCGTTCTCCACCGCGGTGGCCGCCTGGTTGACGAAGGTCTGCAGCAGCGCCACCTCCGCATCGGTGAAGCCACCGGCGGCCTGGCGGTAGAAGCCGACCGCCCCGATCGCCTGATCGTTGCGGATCATCGGGATCGACAGGACGGATCGATGCCCGAGGTGTCTGGCGGGGGTGTTGGGATAGAGATCCGGGTTCGCTTCGAGGTCTCTCACGTGGATGATCCGGCGGCAAAGCACGCAGTCGCCGCCGGGAGTGGATCCGTCCTTCGGGAGCAGCAGCCGCGGTGTCTCCCGCACGGCCGACTCGGCGAAGAACGACACGCTCACCAGGTCGTCGCCCTCGCACACGGCGACGCCGGCCTCGCTGCCGGGGCAGAGGCGGCTGGCGTGACGGGCCAGCGCGTCGAACACCGGCTGCAGATCGGTGCGCGCGGTGCTGACCGCGTCGAGCACGTCGGTCATCGCCCGCTGGCGCGCCAGGGACTCGTCGAGGTCGTTGAAAAGGCGGGCGTTGGCGACGGCGAGCGACGCCTGCTCGCCGAAAGTGGCGAGCGCCGCAAGCTCGTCCTCGCTGAACGGCCGCACCTCGTGGCGGTACATGTGCAACGAGCCGACGATCGCCCCTTCATGGGTGAGCGGGACGAAGGCGTAGCTGCGCACACGGGCGACGGTCGCCATCGGCCCGAAGTACGGGTCTCCCTCGGCGATCGCGGCGAAGTCGTCGGTGTGGAACGCGCCGCTGAAGAGGGGCTGGTCGCCGCCCGCGGCCGGTACCGTCGTGCCGACGTAGGGTTGCATGGCCGGGCCGTGCGACGCGACGATGCGGATGGCTCCGCCGTCGTCCAGCGTGATCGAACCGGCTTCGCCGCCGCACAGCTCGGCGGCCTTGGCGAGGATGCCGTGGAACACGGTCTTCAGGTCGCCGGGGTGGGCGCCGATCAGCCGCAGCGTCTCGGTCGTCGCCGAGAGCATCGCCCCAACGAGCCGCGAGCTCGCGGTCGGCTTGTCGCCGTGTCGAGCCTCCGTGGCACTCATGTGGGCACGGTGGATAGGCCGTGCCGCGAAGGCGGTCAATGGTGAGCCGGGCCTGATGGAACCCCTCTCACTGACGACTCGGACGACAGTGCGAGGGCGGCGACGAGAGTCTCGTGCCGCCCTCGCAGCTATCGAAGAGAGCGGGCGACCGGGCTCGAACCGGCGACGTCTAGCTTGGGAAGCGAACACGGCTCAGGGAGCGCCCAAGATAAAAACGGTAGGAAAGTCGCGCGATCCCTGCGTGATGGGCCATATTTCCTCGACTAGCCCGCGTCCCGAAACGGCCCGCGAAAACCCTCCACGACCGCGAAAACCGGGAACGGTTCCTGGTCTGGAGCGGGGCATCAGAACCGCGTCGGGGTATCGGCACAGAAGTCGGTCGGCCCCCAGCGTGAAGCGTCGTCGCTCTGCGTCGGTCAATTCGATCCGCGTGGCAGGAGGAGGCGGGAAATGGCAGCCGATCTGACCGAGAAGCAGCGCCGCGCAATCGGAGCCCTGCTGACCACGCGCACGGTGGAGCAGGCGGCTGCCGATGCGGGCGTGGGCGAGCGGACGCTGTACCGCTGGCTGGACGATCGGAATTTTCGCGCCGCCGTCACCGAAGCCAGCCGCCAGTGTCTCGCCGAGACAATCGGCCGGCCCCGCGCCGTCGCTGGCGACGCCGTCGAGGTTCTACGCGCCGCCTTGAGCGACGACTCGACGGCCCACCGGATTCGCGCCGCGTCCATCTTGCTCGATTTGGCCGTCCGGGTCGAAGTTGACGACTTGGGGCAGCGAATCGCGGCGCTGGAATCGGTTGTGCGACCGCCATGAGCCGAGGCCTGGATCAGCGGCTTCGCCGCCTCGAACGGCTTCGGCCCGGGATGGAGCGGGCGGCGGAGCGGGCGCTCCGCAAGTTCGAGTTCGATCGCCTGCTCGCGCAGGTGTTCGTCACCGCGCGCGGCGAGCATGTGCCCCTGGTCGAGATGCGCGGTGTGTTCGGCCCGAACTTCCTCCGCGATCCGAGCCGACGTTGCCCGACGAAGTGATGACGGTTCACGGGGCCTTGCGCGGCGGCATCCTCGTCCTGAGTCGCCGCCGCTTGCTGTCACACCGACGGTTAGGACTCCGGCCGTCGCCACGCGAACGTCGGTGTCGGGGTCGGTGACAACGCACGGTCGCGCTCAGCTTGGTAGGCCCGGTACGAACCTGACGTCCCGGCCCCCGACGCGACCGCCGGCGCGACCGCCTGAAGGACGTTGTAACCGACCTCTTCGACGGTGCAGCCGGCGGAGCAGAGCCCGATCGTCGCCACGACGGAGATCATGCCGAGCCTGAGCATCGCCATGTTCCGCGCATCGCACCTTCCGCTGAACGCGTCTATCGTCCGTCGAGGCACGTCAGGGGTCCGCTCCCCACCGCAGCGGCAACTCGGCTGCGCGCCAGCGGTGAGGCGCGTCGCGGCGACGACAGCGCCGCTGGCGTCGGGCGTGGTCCACCATCGGCGACCTCAGGCGCACGCGGGCGGCCGCGCGGCGGCGGGGGCCGCGCGAGGGGAGCTATGGTGGGCCGGTGCTCAGGTCGCGTCCCGTGACAGCCAGCTCGGTTGACGCGGCGGCACGGGGCACGGCGCGTCCAGCGGCAACCCGAGGTGCGCGAGGATGCGGGCGATCACGCGCGGGTCGGCGATGGTCGCCACCAGGCGTAACCGCCCGCCGCAGTCCGGACAGCTGGACGCCGTCCGTTTCTCGGCGCGACGGGATGGAAGAAACCTCCCGCTGGATCTTCGACCAGATGAGCCGCCGCGGCCAGACCCGATCGACGTTCGTGATCCGATCTACTGCTTCCGAAACGCTTGCTCCCGCAGCAGGTTGCGTCGCGCCGTGCTACGGGGCTACAGATGGAACCCCTCATGCCCGCCGAGGACGTCGCGGCGATCGGCGCGGTCCTCGCCGAGCAGCGCCCGCGTCTGGTCGTCGAGTGGGGGTGCGGCGGCAGCACGCTGCGGTTCGGCGCCCGCGAAGGCATCGAGTGCTGGCACAGCATCGAGCATGACCCCGCCTGGGCGGAGCGCGTGTCGGCAGCAGCGCCAGACTGCGTCGCGGTCCACCTCCTGCCGCTGGACTCCCCGGATTACGTCCTGCTGCCACAGCGCCGCGGGTTCATGCCCGATCTGATCCTCGTCGATGGCCGCCGTCGCAACGAATGCCTGCGCCTGTCTCGGGCCATCGTTGCGCCGAGCGGAGTCGTCCTGCTGCACGACGCCTGCCGGCGCCGCTACGAGGACGGCATGTCGGTGTTCACCAGGCGCCGGGTCCTGACGAGGGGCTGCTCGGACACCTTGCGCGTCGACTCGGAACGGTCGAACGGGCTCTACTGGCACCAGGGCGTGACCGCCCTGTACCTCTGACGTCAGCCGGCGCCGCCTCGACAATTTGTTGGGTAGAGGTGTCGGGAGTTCCGATGCGGCCGGCTGCTCCAAGCGTCAGGTGAACTGGCCGAAACGATCCGAGGTGCCGCGTCACGTTCGGAAGTATTCTCACCGTCTTCGAGTGCCGCCCGCGGGCTTGGTGACTACTTCCGAAAGTCGTCGCGCTGTGCGCAGATTTCCGATGTCCGAATCTCCGATCGGCCCTATGGTCTACAGCCTATGAGCTGCGCGGCCGACCGGCACGGAGAGACGCGCCAGAACGGCTCGGGTTGCCACGGGCTCTTCGGTTGCGGCAGGGCCGCGCTATGCAAACCACAGCCCGTGCTCTTCGAGCACGCGGCGCTTCTCTTCGAGATCCTGCGTCCAGCTCGCGTGCACGACCTCTGCCGCCGCGGGAACCGTCCCCGTTCCTCCCCCGATCCCCTTCAGCACGTGCCCGTTGACGTGAACCTCGTCACCGAGCCGCGCCGCCCGCAAGCCGTGCTGCTGGCAGTACGACATGACGACATTGACGACGCACTGCTGGGCATAGGCGAGCACCCAATGGAAATTGTCGAGGACGGCCGCCCAGGCGGCCCTCGACCACTCGTTGTTTCGAACGAAGAAGAATCCGGTGTTGAAGTACGTCGGCTGAAAGCGTGCGTTCGGCCCATCGTGCATGAAGAGAAAATCGAGACGGCGATCCCGAGCGCTGGCCACGAGACCGGGAAGCGGATCGCGCAGCCACACCAGGTCGATGTCCTGAAACAACAGGTCCCGCCCGGTGTCGATTGCGTCCATCACCGCGGCCGTCTTGACGAACATAAGCTCCCGATAGCGCTCGTCGCCGTAACAACCGGCCCTTTCCGCCGATTGCTCGCCGTACGAGCCGGCCTCGAAGTAACTCCGGAAGCCGCGCGCCCGGGCCAGCGCGTGCGCCGCGCCGTCGATGGCGAAAACGATGGTGCGGCTGCGCACGTCGATCTCTCTCGCATCGCAGGATGCGACCCAGTTCTCGAACAGCGAGGCGAAGCCAAGGTTGAACGTCGTCACGATTAGAGGACCCGCGGCCAAGCCCGCGCACAGCTCGCTCAGCGCGGCCCGGCGGGACGCGGCGGCGCGGCGGTGGCTCTCCCGGAAGGGCTCGGCCGCACGGCGCAGGGCGGCTTCGTCGGCCGGCTGGTGCCCGTAATCGAGAGTCGCGCGGAAGCGTTCCGTGGGAACCTCGATGCGCGAGCCGGCGTGACCCGGCGCGGACACCCCCCCGAAGGCGCGCGTGCTCGGCTGCGATCCGGACGCTGCAGCGCCATCCTCGTCCAGGCAGAGGTCCAGCCCACCGGCCGCGCGCAGATCCTCGGCCGCCGCCTCGACGTCGGCAAGCAGCGCGTCGAAAGGCCGATCGAAGCGTTCGCATAGCGCACGTGCGATCTCGGCCAGGCTGCGATCGTCTCGGCAGAGCTCCCAGATGGCGGCGGCGGAGGTGTTGAGGTCCAGAAGATGCTGCCGCCCCGGAATCTCGAGCAGCATCCGGTCGAGGACACGCGTCTCACGGATTCCCGCCCGGCGGCGGGGATGGACGGCGGTGAGCCCGCCGCCCAGCGCCTTCCACCGGGCGTGCTCGTCGAACAGACGAATCAGCGCCTCGCCCAGCCCCGCACCGCGGTTGGCCGGATCGGTCTTCAACCCGGAGTCGGCTCGTCCCGCTGCCTTTTCGCCATCGAGCTCGGCCGCGCCCCGATGGCGCACGATCGACGCGCGGGGTCCCGCACCGGCGCTGTCCGCACCGAGATCGCCCACCACGTGCGGGACCTCGGCCTCCGCCGCTGCGATCGCGTAGGCGATGCGGTCGGCCATCGCAGCGCGGCCGTCCGAGGTGGCGAGCAACTCGGAGCGGATCAGCCCGGTCAGCTCGAGCCACCGCGCGGCCATGCGACGCAAATCGCGCGAGTGAACGAGGATCGGCAGAGCGACTTGCGAGATCTCCAGCGATCGGTCGACGCAGAAGCGGTGAAGGAACGAAAATTCGCTGCCCAGGCCGAACGGCCCATCGCCCGGCTGAGCGATCTCCGCCGGCGGCGCGGCCAGGGCCTCGCCGGGAACGGCCTCGGCCGCCACGGGCCGCAGGAGGATGCAATCCGCGTCGAGGAGCAGGATCGTGCCGTCGGGGCGCTCGCGAAACAGCCACTCCAGCACGGATGCGGCAAGGTCGTAACCGGCGAACTCGTCACCCGTGTACGGGTGGGGCGACCAGGCGAGAGTGGCGAAGACGCGCGCGTAGCGATGGCGGGGCAGCGACGCACCGGGCAACGACGCCACGAGGCGGACGAGCTCGCCTGGTTGCTTCACCCGCCGCCACGAGTACTCGAGCAGCTCCGCCTTCGCCTGCATCTCCGGCGCCGGCGTCGAGCTGAAAACCGTGTGGATCATGGGCGCGTCTCGGCAACGAGCTGGGGCGGAACCACACCGCAACGGAACTTTCCCCAACCGAAACGCACGTTCGGGCTGGGTGTCGCGTTGCGACGAAGTGGATAGCCCGCACAAAGCACCGAATGTCCCATAAGGTTTACTATCGGAGCAGAATGACCGTGTACGGCTTTGTGCGGGCTATGCGCAAGGAACACGCCGACCCAGACGGCCACGCCGATTCTCTGCGTCGGGGACGGCGACGGTAGCTTCTCCGTGACCGTCGACGAACTGGTTCGTGGCGTCAACATCGCGCTCGACAATGCAGGCGTGCAGGACTGTCTCGCCTTCGACCTCAACGAGGACGGCCAGGTCACCGTTGAGATTCCCTGCTGCTCGCTCTTTCGTCTGCGAGTGTCCCAGCGTTTTCAGCGACGCCAAGATGACGACCGCCCTGCTCGATCGCCTGACCCACCACTGCGACATCATCGAGACCGGCAACGACATCTGGCGCTTCAAGACGCGGGAGGACGCGCCGGTGCCGGCTGCCGGGGAGCTTCGCCGGCCCTGCCCGAACTGCTCCGATCCAATCCTTTTCCATGCCAGGGCGCATCCCGAACGTGCGGCGAAGGGTGCTCCCGTCACGGAGCGGTCGCGATGCTGCGAGGCGTGCGGTGGACCGGCACCGGTCCTGACAGCGAAGATGTTCCAGGACTGCGCGGCCGAATACGACAGAGCGCTGGCTGCCGGGCTGATCCCTCCGGGCGCGTTCGATGACTTCGAGTACGAACCCGGGGCGGTAATCGCACCCAGCCGCAGCAGGACTGGGGTCGCTGGCGACCCGCTCGGCAAGACTGGGCTCCCCACCATTGTGCCGAGCGTGGCCGTTCCGTGCATGTAGGTCGCGAGGCGTCGACAGGGGAAGAGTCGACGGGGCAGCAGTCGCACTCTTAGCGTCGCGGCACGTCGCCTGCGCCGACCTCCGGCTGGAAGGCGTCATCGCCGGATGTGCGCAGTAGTCGGTCGCCTGCGCAGCAGATCCGGGGTGAGCCCGGGATCGTCTCCGTTCCTCAGTCCACGACAATTCGAAGGAGTGGCCGACGACACGAGCGCGACGCGCCGGCGGCCACTGGGCCACTTGATCACCCACCGCCGCCACCCCCATCCAGGCGCCCGCGCAGCTGAATCGTTGGCGTTGCGACGCAGTCGGGTGGATCTCAAGAAGCGGATCATCCGCATTGGAGGCAGCCGCGTTCTCGGGCAGGACTCACGCGCCAAGACTGGCAAAAGTGTGCGGGACGTCCTCATGCACGAACCCGTCTTCGAAACCCTCAGGGCGTGTTGGCCGACGCATCCGGCCGCTGAGGACTTCGTATTCACCACCCCGACTGGTGCGCCGCTGGACGCCGCCAACTTCTATCGCCGCGAATGGGTGCCGATGCTGCGTCGGCTCGGCATCCGAGCGCGCCCCTTCTACAACACGCGCTACACGTACATCACCTACATGCTGGAGTTGACCGGCAACCCGCTGTTCGTGGCGCGGCAGACCGGCACCAGCTTGGAGATGATCGAGAAGCACTACGGAGCGGTTCGTGTCCTGGTGGATGAGATTGACGAACGCATCGCCGAGCGACACCAAAACGGGAACCTACCGGGAACCTTCCCCTTGACATCCCCGGAGACCCAAACGCCCCAAACGGAGAAAGCCCTTGCGGGGCAAGGGCTTTCTGGGAGAGCGGGCGACCGGGCTCGAACCGGCGACGTCCAGCTTGGGAAGCTGGCATTCTACCACTGAATTACGCCCGCGTGACTGGCGCGGACGCTAGGTCAGGGTCAGGGGGATGTCAATTCTGTCCGACGGCGCAGCAGCACCGGCGCGGCGTCGCGGTTGGGCCGCGTCGCACGCAGACTCGGCACGGGCTCGAAGCGGTCGCGCAGCGTCGGTTCGGCGAGCAGCCAGGCGGGCTCGGCCATCAGGAGGTAGGGTGGCGGGGCGCCGCCGCGCGCCGGGTCGTAGACGGGCAGGGCGCGGCCCCAATAGAAAAGGGTGCCGTAGTCGAGGCCGGGCGCCGTGTGCAGCTGGGATGGATCGGCGAGGCCGGCGCGCAGGCGTTCGACGAAGGGGCGGCGCGTCTCGGCGGCGCCGAGGGCGGGCAGGACGAGCAGGCGGACGACGAGTGCCACCGCCGCGGTGCAGACGAACAGGGCCGGCAGCAGCACGGCAGCGCGGCGAGCGAGAGCCGCCAGCAGGGCCGCGACGGCGGCGACGGCGAAGAGGGTAGCGAAGAGATGCCCCGAGGCAGCCGCGGCGGCGGCGATCTCGCGCAGGTGGGCGGCGCTGCGACCGCGGACCAGGGCAGCCAGGAAATCGAGCAACGGCAGGCCGCTCCAGTGTGCCAGGCTCAGGGTCGCCAGGATGGCGAATAGGAGCGCCAGTGGCCACAGCACGAGCGCCCGCAAGGGGCGCGGTAGGGGCAGGGTTGCGAGACCGCTGACGGCGCGCTCGCTCCACCAGCCGAGCAGCAGCGCGACGGCGGGGTACAGCGGCAGGAGGTAGACACCGCGCTTGCTGCTCGCCACCGCATACGGCGCCAGCACCGCGACGATCCACAGCAGGGCGAACAGCCGCGCGTCGCCGCGTTCGAGCTCGCCGCGCGCACGCCACAGCGCGACGCCGACGGCGGGTAGGAGCAGCGTCCACGGCAACAGTCCGAGCAGCAGGGCGCCGACGAGGTAGCCGACACCGTGTGTGTGGCCGAGCGCGGCCGCCTCGGCGCCGACGATGCGCATCAGGTTCTCGTTGGCGACGATGCGCAGGAACGCCTGGCCGCCCTGTGCGGCGGCGGCGGCGTACCAGGATCCAACTATGAGCAGGACGAGCGCCAGGCCGCGCAGCGGCCGCAGGCTGCGCACGAATGCCGGGCTGCGGTCGACGAGGCACAGCAATCCGACCTGCAGCACCGGGATGGCGAGGCCGGGAATGCCCTTGGCCAGCGTCGCCCAGGCGGCGCCGGCGTACGTCAGGACCAACCACAGCGGCCGCGGCGTGCGGCGGAAGAGCAGCAGGCCGGCGAAGACGAGTGTGAGACCGAAAGCCAGGGTCATGTCGACCCGCGCCGCGGTGCCTGCCCGTAGCCACTCGAAGCTGGTCAACAGCGCCAGTCCACTGGCGGCGCCGGCCAGCGGCGTGAAGACCGTTGTGGCGACGGCGGTGAGCAGCAGTGCCGCGGCGCCGCTCTGCAGGGCGGACGGCAGCCGCACGCCGGCCTCGTCGACGCGGCCGCGCACCTGCGCGACGGCGCCGCCGAGCCAATAGAAGAGCGGCGGTTTGCGCGGCAGCGCGGTGCCGTTGCGGCGCGGCAGAATCCAGTTGCGGTTGGCGACCAGGTCCTGGACGACGACCGCCTCGCGCGGTTCGCCGCGCGTGTGGAACGGGGTGCGATCGAGGCCGACCGCCTGGAGCAGTAGCCACGCGCCTGTCACCACCAGCAGCGCCAGCAGGGTTGCGGCGACGTGCGACCGCGTGCGCTCGGTATCCGGCGACATGACCTGGGCCGATGACCATACCCGGCGGCGCGATGCAACGCGTCGCGTTGCGGGGGGAGGTCGGGCTGGCTATGGCTCGGGGCGGTCACGCATGAACTGTTTGCAATTCCCCCCACGCAGTTCTCGCCCGGCCGGGCGCATGGCCGGCGCTGGCGCGGCGCCAGCCCGGCGGCGACGATCAATGGGACTGGGCCTGGTTGGGTTCCTATGTCTGATGACGGGCGCGGCGAACGGGGCCGTCTCCGCAATCGGCATCACCGTGCACGAGCCCGACGGCGTCGAGCGCCGCCGCTGGCCGCTGACGGTCAGCGTGCCGTTTGCGCGCGGCGCGCTGGTCGCGTCGGCGCCGCTGGCGGTGCGCGACGAGGCGGGGACCGCGCTGCCGGTCCAGGCGCGTCCGTTGGCGACCTGGCCGGACGGCTCCGTGCGCTGGATGCTGATCGATACGCAGGTCGACCTGCGGCCCAACCAGGAGCGCCGCTTACGGGTTGAAGCGGGCGCAACGGGGGCGATTGCGACGCCCCTGCGCGTCGCAGCGGGCGAGGCGCAGATCGCCATCGACACCGGGGCACTGCGCTTCGGCATTCCGCGTGATCGCTTCGCCATCGCCGATGGCTTGCGCCTCGCTGGCGTCGAGGCGCCGCTCACCGGACCGATCACGGCGCTGCTGGTTGCCGGCGAGCGGCGCGGCCTGGCCCAGACGCCGACCGAGATGCGGGTGCTCGAGAGCGGCCCGCTGCGCGCACGCGTCGAGTTGCGCGGCACCTACGGCAATGGCTTCGACTATGTTGTGCGCGTCGACGCCTATGCCGGGCAACCGTGGCTGCGCGTCCTGCACACCTTCGTCAACCGCAATCCGGCGGCCTTCTCCAGCGTGTCGCGGATTGCCATCGAGGTGCCGCTCGGCACGCTCAAGCCGGCCCGCTACCGGCTCGGCGTGGTCGGCGCGCGCATGCGCAGCGGCGATCTCGGCGATCCGCCGCTGATCGTCGTTCAGCGCGACAACGTCACCGCCGAGGTGGCGGGCGAGCGCGACGCGGCGCAGCTTACCGGCTGGATCGAACTCGCCAACAGCCGCGCCTCGGTCGGCGCCGCGGGCCGCTGGTTCTGGCAGCAGTACCCGCAGAGTTTCGCCGCCGGACGCGATCGGCTGACCTACAACTTGTGGGCGCCCGAGGCGGCAGCGGCGCGTGCCGGAGTCGGCGCGGCGAAGACGCACGAGGTGGTGCTGTGGGCGAGCGGTCCGCAGGGCCTGGCGCCGGGCACCGGCACCGCCCTGACGCGGCCGCTGGTCGGCGTCGTCGATCCGCTCAGCGTCGTGCGCGGCGGCGCTCTCCCGGACGCGGTGGCCTCGGGGCCGGCGACGGCGCGCTTCTTACGCAAGGCCGCTGACGCGGCGCAGCGTTACCTGACGCGCAACGAGCAGGAGCCGTGGAACGACTGCGGCAAGGCGCGCTGCGCACCGGCTGACGATGGGCGACGCCGCGTCGGCGCCTACGGCATGTGGAACTGGGGCGATTGGAACTTCCGCGGCTACGAGGACAGCATCAAGGGCACCGACAGCTGGGGCAACCTCGAGTACGACACGACGCAGGTCCTGGCGTTGGCGTATGCGGCGAGCGGCACGCCGGCACTGTTTGATGCGATGGTCGCCGCGGCGCGGCACTACATGGACGTCGACACCATCCACGCCTACCCAGCGCGACCGGAGTGGGTCGGCATGAACCATCCGAAGAATCCGCTGCACTTCTCGTTTCAGCTTGGCGGTCCGGACCTCGGTCACACCTGGGCGCGCGGCCTGATCTCCTATTACTACCTGACCGGCGATGAACGCGGCCTGGCGGCGGCGCGCGGAATTGCCGACTATCTGACGACGCGGATCGGCGGCGCCGTGCGCGGCAACCCGCGCCAGTGGGGATGGCCGCAGGTGGCATTGCTGGCGGTGCACGAGGCCACCGGCGAGGCGCGCTATCTCGAAGCGGCACGGCAGTACGCGGCGCGCGGCATGGCGGCACATCCGCCCAGCGGGGCGCGGCAGTGGAAGCTCGGCATCCTCGCCGACGCCCTGGCGTACACGCACGCCGCGACCGGCGATCCCGCCATGCGCGCCTGGCTGGAGACCTATGCGGCTGGAGTCATGGCCCACAGGGCGCAGGCGGATGCGCGCGCCTTTCCCGCCGTCGCCTACGTCGGCCGGCTGAGTGGCGACGCGACGCTGCGCGAGGCGGCGCTGGGCCGCGCCGAACGGCTCGATCTCGGCGCCTGGGGGAAGCCGTTCACCGTCAACGGCCGCATCGGCTTTCGCATCTACTCGTTGCTGGCGGAATGACCGCAGTGCTGGCTGCTAAGGCCGGCGAGGCGAGTGGTCCGGTCAGCCGTGGTCACCATTTTGCCCCGCGCGTGACGGCGATCGGCTTGCGCTCGCCGCGATGACGTTGGCGGCGCAGCAGCAGGTAAAGGGCGCCGGCGCCGCCGTCGACCGGACGGGCGCTGGTGAACGCCAGCACCAGGCGTGCCCAGGCGCCGCGCGCCAGCCAGGCGGCGAGGCGGTTCTTCAGGACCGGCACCTGGTCCTTCGAGTTGAGACCGCGGCCGTGGATGATCAACACGCAGCGATGGCCCTGCTGGTGTGCACGGGTGAGGAATCGATCGACGGCGCCACGCGCCTCGTCGGCCGTCATGCCGTGTAGATCCAGATGCGCCTGATAGGCGAATTCGCCTGCCCGAAGGCGGCGCACGATGCGGCGGTCGAGTCCGGCGACGGCGCCCTCGATGAACTCGACGGTGTCGGCGATGTCGAAGCTGCCGGCACCGGACACCAGATCGGACAACTCGGCGAGCGCCTCCGCATCGGCATCGGTGATCGGGCGCTGCGACGGCGCGGGTGCCTGCGGCACGACGCGCTGGCGTTCGGCGGCTGAGAGCGGGCGCACGCCGGCCATCTCGCGCTGGAAGAGCTCGGCCTCGCTCTCCACCGCTGCGGCTGGTGGCGACGCGGCGGCGGCCGGCGACGCCGGGACGGGGGGCGGCTGCGCCACGCGGCGCCCGAGAGGTCGGAAGGGGTGATGGTCGAAGCGCCCGGCGGCGGCCGGTGGCGGTGCGGAGGTGCGTTTGCGCCGACCCATGTATCGCGATTCCCAGATAATCCTTACGGCAGCGCGGCGGGGTCGGCAACGACGGCTCGCCTTGTCCTGCCACCCGCAAACTGGTTGAAGTCCGCACCATGCCTTCCGATGCCGCGGCGCTGTTGCTGACGCGCGAGCCGCCGCTCGCCTGGCTGACCGTCAACCGCCCGCTGGCGCGCAACGCCATGAACGCCGCCGTCTGGCGCGACCTGGCGGAGTTCGCCGAGGCACTGGCCGCGGACGCGTCGGTGCGGGTCATCATCCTGCGCGGGGCTGGGGAGCAGGCGTTCATCAGTGGAGCGGACATCACCGAGTTCCGCGCCCTGCGCCACGACGCCGCGGCCACCGCCGAGTACGACAAGCTCTCCGGGCGCGCCTGGCGGGCGCTCGGCGCGACGCCGCAACCGGTCATCGCCATGATCAACGGTCTCTGCTTCGGCGGTGGGGTGGCGGTGGCTCTGGCCTGCGACCTGCGCTTCGCCGCGGCGCACGCGCGCTTTGCGGTGCCGGCGACGCGGCTCGGACTGTCGTACCCGCTGGAGAGTATCGAGCGCCTGGTGCACGTCTGCGGGCCGACCGCGGCGGCCGACATCCTCCTCTCGGCACGCGCGCTCGACGCCGCCGAGGCCCTGCACGTCGGTCTCGTCAACCGGGTCGTGGCCGCCGCCGAACTCGAAGCGGTGACGCGCGACTACGCCCTCGGCGTTGCTGCCGGGGCACCGCTGACCCTGGCGGCGCACAAGCGCGCCATCCAGGAGTGCCTGCGCCTGCCGGCGGCGCGCAACGCCGAGGGACTGCGCGAGGCGATGCGGCGCTGCTTCGACAGCGCCGACTATCAGGAGGGCATCGCCGCGTTTCTCGAGAAGCGTCCGCCGCGTTTCCAGGGGCGGTGAACGGCGTGGCCGCGACCGGCGCATTGCGCGGCGTGCGCGTCCTCGATCTGACGCGCTACCTGGCGGGACCCTACTGCACCATGCTGCTCGGCGACATGGGCGCCGACGTCGTGAAGCTCGAGCCGCCGGGCGCGGGGCGCGACTTCGGGGCCGGACCGGGGGCGGGTGAGGCGAACTACTTCTTCCTGTCCGTCAACCGCAGCAAGCGCAGCGCGACGCTCGACCTGCAGCATGCCGAGGGCCGGGCCGCGTTCCAGCGCATGGCCGCGCAGGCCGACGTGGTGGTGGAGAACTTCCGTCCCGCCGTCATGCCCGGTCTCGGCCTCGCCGCGGAGACGCTGCGCGCTGCCAACCCGCGCCTGATCTATTGCGGCATCTCCGGCTTCGGCGCCGACGGGCCCTATGCCGAGCGACCGGGGTTCGACCAGATCGCGCAGGCGATGTCGGGCCTGATGAGCGTGACCGGGACACACGAACCGACACGTGCCGGCATCGCCATCGGCGATGTCCTGGCCGGCCTGTTCGCGGCGCACGGCATCGGGCTGGCGCTCTACGCGCGCGAGCGCAGCGGAGCCGGGCAGGTGGTGCACACCTCGCTGCTCGAGGCGCTGGTCGGCGCTCTCAGCTGGAGCGCCGGAATCTATTTCGCCAGCGGCACGCCACCCGGGTTGGCGGGGAACCATCACCCGCTCACCGCCCCCTACGGCGTCCATCGAGCCCGTGATGGCGGCTTCGTCATCGCCTGCGGCACTGCCCGCCAGTGGACGGCGCTGTGTCGCGCTATCGGCGCCGAAGCCCTGCTGGCCGATGCGCGGTTCCTCAGCCCGGCCGGGAGGGTGGCACAGCGCGGTGCGCTGACGGCGGCGATCGAGGCGCGGCTGGCCGACCGCGACGCGGCGCAGTGGGTGACGCTGCTCAACGCCGTCGGCGTGCCGAGCGGGCCGATCAACGACATGGCGGCGGTCTTCGCCGACCCACAGGTGCTGGCCCGCGCCATGGCCGTCGAGTTACCGCATCCGACCCTGGGCGTGCTGAGGACGACCGGGCTGCCGGTGAAGCTGAGCGCATCGGCGGGGGGGATCGAGCGACTGCCGCCGGCGCTCGGCGCGGACACGGACGACGTCCTGGGCGAGTATGGCTTCAGCGGCGGCGAGATCGCGGCGCTGCGCCTCGCCGGAGCCGTGTAGTGGCCGGAGGGCACGGCGGCGACGGCCACCGGGTCTGCGCGGGTTGGCGACGATGACCATCGTCGCGGGCGGACGGGTGCTGGTGCAGGATGGCTGGCGCGACGACTGTGACGTGGCGACGGCCGACGGCCGGATCGTCGCCATCGGACCGCAGCTGGCACGCCGCGGGGCCGCCGTCGTTGATGCGCGCGGCCTGCTCGTCGCGCCCGGGTTCGTCGATTTGCATGTGCATGGTGCCGGCGGCGCGATGTTCGAGGACGGCAGCATCGACGCGAATCGGCAGGTCCTGGCGACGCTGGCACCGCTCGGCACCACCGGCCTGCTGGCGACCGTCGCGGCGCTGCCGCCCGAGCGGCTGCTCGCGGCGGTGGCCGCGATCGCCGCGGCCGCACAAACGGGCGGCGGGGCGCGCGTGCTCGGCATCCATCTCGAGGGACCATTCCTGTCGCCGCGGCGGGCCGGGGCGCAGAACCCCGACTGGATGCGATCACCGTCGGTCGCCGAGTTCGCTGCCGTGCAGCGCGCCTGCGGCGATCTGGTGCGCCTGGTCACCGTGGCGCCGGAGCTCCCGGGTGCGCTGGCCTTCATTACAGCCGTGCGGCAACGCGGGGTGCGCGTCGCGCTCGGACACAGCGAAGCGTCAGCTGCGCAGGTCGATGACGCAATCGCCGCCGGCGCGACCCAGGTCACGCATCTCTTCAATGCGATGGCGGGCCTGCACCATCGCGCCCCGGGGTTGGTCGGCGTCGGGCTCGACGATGCGCGCCTGGCAGTCGAGGTGATTGCCGACGGCGTCCACGTCGATCCGCGCCTGGTGCGACTGGCGGCGCGCTGCAAGTCCGACGGCCGGCTGCTGCTGGTCAGCGACGGCGTCGCCGCGGTGGGGGCCGCTGCGGGACCGCTGACGCTGTTCGGCGCCCCGTGCATGGTGGGCGACGCGGTGCGTCGCTGCGACGATGGTCGCCTGGCGGGCAGCTGCCTGACGTTGGCGAGGGCGGTCGCCAACCTCGGCGCCTGGCTCCCGGAGTGGCCGCGTGCCGCCGTGTTGGGCGCCGGCGCGGCGGCGCCGGCACGCGCCCTGGGGCTCGCCCCACGCGAGGCCGGCGCGCTCGTCATCGGGGCGCCGGCGGACGTCGTCCTGCTCGATCCGTCCTTGTGCCTGCGCGGAGTGCTGCAGGGCGGCCGAGTGCTGCACAGTCCCTGATGCGACACCTCGCATGTATTCACGCAAGTCGCTGTGGCGCATTGAAAATCGGCCTTGACCAGGCCTGGGCTCGCTCCTAGCCTCACGCCCCTGACTAACAAGGAGGATGCGATGCGGCGTGGCGTGACGGTGGCGATGGCGATGTTGATTGGCGGCTTGGTGTGGGCCGAGTGCGGCATGGCGGAAGGGCGCCCGGCGGCGAACCGCCCGGAGATCAAAGAGGTCGGCGATCCGGTGTTGTTGTCGCGCACCTCGCTGGCGACCGAGATGCGGCGCAATTCCGACCTGCGCTACTGGGTGCGTTTGTATGGCCTGCCCGAGTACGCCGAGATCCAGCAGATTGAGATTCAGGAGCCGTTCGCGCCGTACGAAGTGCGGCTGTTCTACCTCAAGGGGAACCGGTACATCGTCTTCGGCCGCGTCCACGTGGCGCCGAGCCTGTACGATTACGGCGTACGCAAGTACGTCAGCGAGATCGACCAGGCGGATATCGATCGTCTGCTGACGGCGCAGCCGGCGTTCGACCTCGCCACCTCGCCCGCGACCTTTCCGGAGACCGCGGCGCCGTGGGTGGTCGAGACGGTGCCGGTGGAGGGGCAGGCGGTAGGCGAGTAACGCCGCTCAGCGGCCGGAAAAGACCGGCGGCCGCTTCTCCAGGAAGGAGAGCATCCCTTCCTGGAAATCCTGCGAGCGGAACAGCAGCAGCAGCTGCATCAGCACGTGGTGCGAATGTGAGGAGAAGTCCTCGCTCAGCCCGTGCCGATAGAGCCGTTTCATGGCGCTGATCGCCAAAGGCGCGTTGGCAGCGATCTTCGCCGCCCAGCGGTGCGCCTCTGGCAGCAGCCGCTCGGCGGGAAGGATAGCGTTGACCAGACCCAGGGCGAGGGCGCGCTCGGCGTCGATATCGTCGGCGAGGAAGCCGATTTCGCAGGCCTTGGCCCAGCCGACCAGGCGCGGCAGGTACCAGGTGCCGCCGCTCTCGGGGACGATGCCGCGTTTGGCGAAGCCGGGAAGTAGCCGGGCCGTTTCGCTCATCAGGCGCATATCGCAGCCGAGCGCCAGATCGAGACCGTAGCCGGCCGCCGGCCCGTTGATGGCGCAGATCACCGGCGTGTCGAGCTCGAAGAGCACCACGGTCGGCAGTTCTCGAGTGCCGATATGGACGGCCCCGCCGCCGGGCGCCAGGGCGCCGGCGCCACCGATACCGGTACCCGCGGCGGCGTCCTTGATGTCGAGCCCGCTGCAGAAGCCGCGCCCGGCGCCGGTGAGAATGATGACGCGGACGTCAGGCGAGCGATCGGCATCGACCAGGGCGTCGCGTAGCTCGTCGAGCATGGCGACGCTGATCGCATTCAGTCGCTCGGGGCGGTTGAGCGTAATCAGCGCAACGTGGTCGGCCTTGTCGTAGAGCAGATCGGGCATGCGGGACCCCGGCGGCGATGCAGGACGCGGTCAGGACGGCGGTGTGTCGGATGTCGCCGCCGCCGCGGTCAGCTTGGCGCGTGTTTCCGGCGTGATGAGTCCGCTGTCGACCAGGCCGGCGGTGCGCTGGAAAGCCTGCAGCGCATTGACGGTGACGGAGTCGAGCTGACCGTTGATCTCGCCCTGGTACTCATGCAGGGCCGTCAGATGGCGCTGCACCTCGGAGACGACGCTCGCGTCGGCCTGCTGATCGAGTGCCACCGCTTCGACGTCGATCATGCCCTTCTGGATGGTCTCCGCCGTCTTGCGGGCGCGATCCTCGGCGCTGTCCCGGCTGCACGCGGCGACCAGCAGGGACAGCAGCGCGACGAGCAACACGCGGGTCGTTCTGGCCGCCATCGCGCCTCCTCAGATGACCTTGTTGAGCGGGTACTCGATGATCCCGACGGCACCGTGCTTGAGCAGCAGCGGAATCAACTCGCGCACGACGGCCTCGGCGATCACCGTCTCCACCGCGAACCACTCGGTCTTGTACAGCGGTGAGACGGTTGGGGCGGTGATACTGGGGATCATCGGGATGATCGCGTCGAGCCGGTCCTTCGGTACGTTCATCTTCAGGCCCACCTTGGCCTCGGCCTGCAGGGCGCCGTTCAGCAGCAGCGAGATCTGTTCGATCTTGTCGCGCTTCCAGGGCTCGGCCCAGGCGGCACGGTTGGCGACCAGCTGCGGATTCGACTGGCACAGCTCGTCGATGATGCGCAGACCGTTGGCGCGCAGGGTGCTGCCGGTCTCGGTCACCTCGACGATCGCGTCGACGAGGCCCTGCACCACCTTCGCCTCGGTGGCGCCCCACGAGAACTCCACATCGACGTCAATCCGCCGCTCGGCAAACCAGCGCTTGGTGAAACCGACCATCTCGGTGGCGATGCGCTTGCCCTGCAGTTGCGTCACGTCGGTGATCGGTGAGGCCTGCGGCACGACCACCACCCAGCGCGTCGGGCGCATACTCGCCTTGGAGTAGATGAAGTCGCAGACCACATGCACGTCGGACTCGTTCTCGAGCGTCCAGTCCTTGCCGGTGATACCGGCGTCGAGAACGCCCTCCTGGACGTAGCGCGACATCTCCTGCGGGCGTGCCAGCACGCAGCGCAGGCTGTCGTCGTCAACGCTGGGGAAGTAGCTCCGGTCGGCGCCGGAGATCTTCCAGCCGGACTTGCGGAAGAGCTCGAGCGTGGTGGCTTCGAGGCTTCCTTTCGGAAGGCCGAGGGTAAGCTGGGGCATAGGTGGAATCGAGGCGGCTACCATAGGGGCTGGGGAGGCGCAACGCAGCCCGGTTGCCGCATTCGGGCGGTGCCGGTTAGGGTGCCGCGACAGAGGGAGGGATCGCGGATGCGCCTGAGCGAATTGGCGAGCCAGCTCGGTTGCGAGCTGCGTGGTGATGGGACGGTCGAGATCGCTCGCGTCGCGCCGATCGAGAGCGCCGGCGCCGGCGAGCTGACCTTCATCGCCAACCCGCGCTACCTGCGCTACCTGCCCGACTGCCGGGCCGCGGCGATCATCCTTGCCCCGGATGCCCCGGAGACCCGCATCGCGTCCTTGCGCACGACGGAACCGTATCTCGCTTTCTCGCGCGCCGTCGAGCTGTTCCATGTGCCGCTCTCCTGGCCGCTGGGCATCCACCCCACGGCGCAGGTGGCGGCGTCGGCCAGCGTCGGGGCGAGCGCGGCGATCGGCGCCTACGCGGTGATCGGCGAGCGGGTGCGGATCGGGGCTGGTGCACGCATTGCCGCGCATGTCGTCGTCTACGACGATGTGGCGATCGGCGACCGCTTCACCGCCCATGCCCACGTCACGGTGCGGGAGCGGGTGCGAATCGGGTCTGACGTGGTGCTGCATGCCGGCGCGGTGATCGGCTCGGATGGCTTCGGCTACGCCCCGGCTGATGGCGGAATCCGGCGCTTGCTGCAGGGGGGAGACGTGGTGCTGGAAGACGAGGTCGAAATCGGCGCCAACACAACGGTCGATCGGGCCATGGTCGGCTCGACCGTGCTGCGGCGC
This sequence comes from bacterium, assembly GCA_031401035.1. Taxonomy (GTDB): domain Bacteria; phylum Desulfobacterota; class Binatia; order HRBIN30; family CADEER01; genus JANNRA01. The sequence continues at coordinate 31,206 of JANNRA010000063.1, forward strand.
GGCGTCAAGCTCGACAACCTCATCATGGTGGCGCACGGCTGCGCGATCGGCGAGCACAGCATGCTGGCCGCGCAAGTCGGGCTGTCCGGCAGCACCCGCATCGGCTCCTGGGTGCGGATCGGCGGACAAGCGGGGACGGGCGGGCATCAGCAGATCGGCGACGGCGCGACGGTCGCGGGACGGGCCGGCGTCCTCGGCGACGTGGCGCCGAGTGCGACGATTGGCGGCTTCCCGGCTATCGACCAGGGGCGCTGGCGCCGCATGGTGACCGCGGCGGCGCGGCTGCCCGAGCTGTTTCGCCGGGTGCGCCGGTTGGAACGCCTCGCCGACGTGGAAGTGCCCGACCAACCTTGATTCCTGGCGTCCCCTTCGCTAGCGTCTGCGGACTTCACTCGGGTTATGTGGCCGTGCGAATCCGTCTCTGCGATATTGAGGAGACCAGCAAAGAGCTGGTCTACGACGAGCCGACCAGCGAGCTGAACCCGCTGCTCGAGCGCGGCGGCGTGCATGACTTCGAGTTCGTCGGCCCGGCTCGGGTCGATCTCTCTTACTACCGAACCGGGTCCGAGCTGTTCTTCCGGGCGACGCTGCGCAGCCGCGTGTCGGGGCAGTGCGCGCGGTGCCTGGAGGGTTTCGAACTGGATCACGATCCGGATTTCACCTTCATCATGGTGCCGCGCACGGGGCGTTGGGCCGACGAACAACTCGACGGCGGCGGCGACGCGCAGCTCATGTGGTACGAGGGCGAGGAAGTCGATGTTTCGCCACTGCTGCGCGAGCGGCTGCTGCTGGCCCTGCCGACGCAGGCACTCTGTCGACCCGACTGCCGCGGTCTGTGCGTGCAGTGCGGTGCCGACCAGAACGTTGCCGCCTGTGGGTGCGTCGTCGATTCCGGCGATCCGCGCCTGGCCGTGTTGCGCACCCTGCGCCGCCCCAACGAAGGGCGCACCTGACCGATCCTTTCATCACGCTCGGCGCGCCGCAGACAGGGTGCGCCGCCAAGGAGTCCGACCATGCCTGTTCCCAAGCGACGTACCTCAGTCTCAAAGCGCAATATGCGCCGTGCCCACGACGCCATCGATGCGCCGGCGACCATCCCCTGCCCAGATTGCGGGGAGACGATGGTCCGCCATCGTGCCTGTCCGCACTGCGGCATGTACCGCGGTCGGCAGGTCGTAGACGTGACCGACTGAGCGGCGGCGGCGCGGCATGAGCGAGGCGCTTGCCGGCCAGGTCGCGCTGGTGACCGGCGCGTCACGCGGCATCGGTCGGGCGATTGCGCGCCGCCTCGCGGCGGCTGGAGCTCGCACGTACGTCAGTTACGTGCGCGACGCGGAAGCGGCGGCGTCGGCCGTCGCCGAGATCACCGCCGCGGGGGGTAGCGCCGAGGCGGTGCAGTTCGACGTGGCGGACAGCGACGCGGCGGCCGCGGCCATTGGTGGCCTCGTCAAGGCGGCGGGCGGGCTGCACGTGCTCGTCAATAATGCCGGCATGTCGATTGACAACCTCCTGGTGCGCCTTAAGCCCGAAGAGTGGGACCAGGTGATGGCGGTCAACCTGCGCGGCACGTTCAACTGTACCCGCGCCGCGGCTCGCACCATGCTGCGGGCCCACTACGGGCGTATCATCAACCTGACGTCGGTCGTGGGGGTGATGGGTAACGCCGGCCAGGCCGCCTATTCGGCGGCGAAGGCCGGCATCATCGGCTTCACCAAGTCGATGGCGCGCGAGCTGGGCACGCGGCAGGTGACCGTCAACGCGGTCGCGCCCGGACTGATCGAAACCGAGATGACCGCCTACTTGCCCGAGGACCGGCGAACGGAGTATCTGCATCTGATTCCGGCGGGCCGGTTGGGGTCGGTGGACGAGGTGGCTGAGCTGGTGGCCTTCCTCGCCCGGCGCGACGCTGCCTACATCACCGGACAGGTCATCGGCATCAACGGCGGTTTGTACATTTAGATCTTTAGGAGGTGGGGATGGCCTCAGCGGTCGAGCAGAAGGTGCGGGACATTATTTGCGAACAGCTCGGAGTGAGCGAGGGCGATGTGACGCCAGAAGCGTCGTTCATCGAGGATCTCGGCGCTGATTCGCTGGACATCGTCGAGCTCGTGATGGCGCTCGAGGAAGAGTACGACATGGAAATCTCGGATGAGGAGGCGGAGAAGATCCGCACCGTCCAGGATGTCGTCAGTTACATCGAAGGCCACAAGCGGCAGTGATGCTGAGAGGGGTAGTGACCGGATGACCAGCGCCCTCGAGCGCACCGACCCGGAGATCTGGCGGGCGATCCGTGCCGAGGCGGGTCGGCAGCAGGAGAACCTCGAGCTGATCGCGTCCGAGAACGTCGTCAGCCGCGCCATCCTCGAGGCGCAGGGATCGATCCTCACGAACAAATACGCCGAGGGCTATCCGGGGAAGCGCTATTACGGCGGCTGTGAACACGTCGACGTGATAGAGCAAATTGCGATCGATCGGGCCAAGGATCTGTTCGGCGCGGCTGCTGCCAACGTGCAGCCGCATTCTGGCTCGCAGGCGAACATGGCCGTGTACTTTTCGCAGCTCGAGCCCGGCGACACGATTCTCGCCATGGACCTCACGCACGGTGGGCACCTGACGCACGGGAGCCCGGTGAATTTCTCCGGCAAGTTCTTCAAGGTGGTGCACTACGGCGTCCGTCGGGAGGACGAGCGACTCGACATCGACGCGATGCGTGCGCTTGCCCGTCAGCACCGGCCGAAGATGATCGTCGTTGGCTACAGCGCCTACCCCCGGTTCATCGACTTCACGCCGTTCCGCGAGGCGGCGGACGAGGTCGGTGCCAAGCTGCTGGCCGACATCGCGCATTTCGCCGGACTGGTCGCGGCGGGCATTCATCCGTCGCCGGTCCCGCTGGCGGAGTTTGTCACCACGACGACGCACAAGACGCTGCGCGGACCTCGCGGCGGCCTGATCCTCTGCCAGGAGGCGATGGCGAAGAGTCTCAACTCGGCGGTGTTTCCCGGCAACCAGGGAGGGCCGCTGATGCACGTGATCGCGGCCAAGGCCGTGGCGCTGCGCGAGGCAGCAACGCCGGCGTTCCGCGCTTACCAGGAGCAGATCGTGCGCAATGCGCGGGCGTTGGCGGAGGGCCTCACCGCTCAGGGTCTGCGGCTGGTATCGGGCGGGACCGACAACCATCTCATGCTGGTGGATCTTCGCACCACTGAGATCACCGGCAAGCTGGCGCAGGAGACGCTCGAGGCTGCGAACATCACCGTCAACCGCAACACGGTGCCCTTCGAGACCCGCTCGCCGTTCGTTACCAGCGGCGTCCGCATCGGGACGCCGGCGGTGACCAGCCGCGGTATGCGCGAGCCGGAGATGCAGGTGATCGCCGAGTGTATCGGTCGCGCACTGCAGCAGGTGGGGAATGCGCCGGGCTTGGCGGCGGTGCGCGATGACGTCATCTCCCTCTGCCGGCGGTTTCCGATCGACTCCATGAGCGCCTGAGCGCTCACGCCGGGGCGCGGATGAGCGCCTGAGCGCTCACGCCGGGGCGCGGCGGCGGTCGAGCGAGGCGCGGAACTCTGCGTCGGGGACGAAGCGCTCGCCCGGCCAGACGATCGTGTCGGCTGCGGTGGGTGCGAGGGATGGATAGTCGATGTTGTGGTGCAGGCCGCGGCTCTCCTTGCGCTTGATCGCCGACACGATGATCAATTCAGCGACCAAGGCGAGATTGCGCAGCTCAATCAGGTCGCCGGTGATGGTGAAGTCCCAGTAGTACCGCAGGATCTCCTCCTGAAGGGCACGAATTCGGCGCAGGGCGCGGTCGAGGCGGCGGTTCGACCGGACGATACCGACGTAGTTCCACATGACGCGCCGGATCTCGTCCCAGTTCTGGGTCACCACCACGGACTCGTCGCTGTCGGTCGCCCCGCCTGGATTCCACGTCGGCAGTGCGGGGGGTGTCCTCGGATCGGCGCGTACGACCTCGACGGCGTGCGCGGCGGCGCGGTGTCCGAGCACCAGCGCCTCCAGGAGCGAGTTCGACGCCAGGCGATTGGCACCGTGCAGACCGGTCATCGCCACTTCGCCCGCCGCATAGAGGCGGCGGATGTTGGTGGCGCCGTTGGCGTCGGTCATAGCGCCGCCGCAGCAGTAGTGTGCTGCGGGAACGACCGGGATCGGTTCGCGGGTCAGGTCGATGCCGTACTGCAGGCAGCGCGCGTGGATGGTGGGGAAGCGACCGATGACGAACTCGCGCGGTTGGTGCGAGATGTCGAGATACACGCAGTCGTAGCCGCGGACCTTCATCTCGGAGTCGATGGCACGGGCGACGACGTCGCGCGGCGCCAGTTCGGCGCGGGCGTCGTAGGCGGCCATGAAAGGTGTCCCATCCGGTCGTCGCAGCACGGCGCCCTCGCCGCGCAGGGCCTCGCTGATCAGGAACGACTTGGCGGCCGGATGGTAGAGGCAGGTGGGGTGGAACTGAATGAACTCCATGTTGCCGATGGGCACCCCGGCGCGGCAGGCCATGGCGATCCCGTCGCCGGTCGCGATGTCGGGATTCGAGGTGTACAGGTAGACCTTACCGGCGCCGCCTGTCGCGAGCAGTGTCGCCCGCGCGCGTACCGTGTGGACGCGGCCGCCGTCGCGGTCGAGCACGTAGGCGCCCCAGCAGGAACTCGACTGTGCCATCGGGCACTCGGCCGCGTCGGTGATCAGGTCGATCGCCAGATGCCGCTCAAGAACCTGAATGTTCGGCGTCACGCGCACCGCGGCGACCAGCGCGCGCATGATTTCGCGGCCCGTAGCATCGGAGGCATGCAGGATGCGGCGATGGCTGTGGCCGCCTTCCTGGCCGAGGTCGTACTCCGGGTCGTCGCGTGTCTCGCGGCGCGAGAAGCTGGTGCCGAGCGCGATCAGATCGCGAATGCGTTCGGGTCCTTCGCGCACGACCAGCGCCACCAGGTCGCGGTGGCAGAGTCCGGCGCCGGCGATGAGCGTGTCCTCCACATGTGCGTCGAATGAATCGTCGGCGCTCCACACCGACGCGATGCCACCCTGCGCGTAGTGCGTCGCGCTCTCGGGCAGGCGGTCTTTGCTCAGGACCAGCACCGAGCCCTGCTCGGCGGCGCGTAACGCAAACGCGAGCCCCGCGAGGCCGCTGCCGATGACGAGGAAATCGGGATTCATAGGGCCGTATCCCATCGCCTCCGCATGCAGGCAAGCGAGCGAAAAATCGCGCTTGAATGAGCCCCAGCGCGGGCCTATCCTCCGTCGCGCATGAAGTGGTGGACGACGCTGCTGCTGGTGGTTGGTGTGGGGCTGACGACGCTCCCGGCATCGATGTCGGCAGAGATCTACATGTACCGCGACGGGCGCGGCCGGCTGCACTTCACCAACGCGCCCGCCAATCCAGGCTACCGCCGCTACGCGCCGCAGAAGATCAGCTACGGCGGTTACCGTTTCTACAGCCGCCGCGACTCCGCTCGCGACCGCGCACGGCGCACAGCGTTCGACCCGATGATCCGAGACGCGGCGGCGCGGCACCAGGTCGACGCGGCCTTGATCAAGGCCGTCATCCGGCAGGAGTCCGACTTCGTGCCATACGCCCGTTCACCCAAGGGGGCGCTCGGGCTGATGCAGCTCATGCCCGGAACGGCTCGGATGCACAGCGTTTTCCGGGTCCTCGACCCGCAGCAGAACATTGACGGCGGGGCGCGCCACTTGCGGTTACTGCTCAACCAGTACAATGGCAACGTGCGCCTCGCACTTGCCGCGTACAATGCGGGCGGCGGCGCAGTGAAACGACATGGTGGAGTTCCGCCCTATCGCGAGACGATCGAGTACCTGCAGCGGGTTCTCGCCTTCCGCGACCAGTACAGCCGCCAGCCTTGAGCCGGGTAGGGCGCCGTGAGCGGTGGCCCGGCAGGCTTGGTGGCACTGCGCCACCTGCCAAACCTGATCAGCATCTTCCGCATCCTGCTGGTGCCGGTGCTGGTGCTGATCCTGCGCAGTCCGGGGCGTGCGGCAGCCGTGCTGGGAGCGCTGACGTTCTTTCTCGCCTGTTGGAGTGACTTCTTCGACGGCTACCTGGCGCGGCGGCACGGCATCACGAGCACCCTCGGCAAGCTGCTCGATCCGCTCGCCGACAAGCTGATCGTCATGGCGGCGCTGGTGATGCTGTGCGCGATGGTGCGCGCGCCCCGTGTGCCGGCCTGGGTGGTGGTGCTGATCATCGGACGTGAACTGGCGGTCACCGGCCTCCGCGCCATGGCGACCAGCGAGGGCATCGTTCTGGCTGCCGAGGAACTCGGCAAGTACAAGACGATCTTCCAGATGTTGGCCCTGCACGGCCTGCTGCTGCACTACTCCTTTCTCGGCGTCGATTTCCACGCGGCCGGCATGTATTTCCTATGGCCCTCGTTGGTCCTCAGCCTCTGGTCGGGAATCGATTATCATGTGCGGGTATTCCGCCAGGTCATGCGTCCAGGCGGGTCGCAGGGCGCTGAGAAGTCGGCAGCGAGTTCGGGCCCCGTGGTGGAGGGGCAAAAGTAGCGGTTCCCGGTGACGTTTATTGTCCACGCCGGATTGCGGTTGGGCCCAGAGGTCCGGTCTAGACCGTGGTGCCGATGCGGATGCCAGGGTACGTTCCTTGCAAAAGTGGTGAGGCATGATCCGCACGCCTCCCCGACAATCGACGCGCCAGGCGGGCTTTACGCTCATCGAACTACTCGTCGTGGTAGCGATTATCGGCATCCTCGCCGCGATCGCCATGCAGGCGATGAGCCGTTACCGGCAGCAGGCGTACGACGCGGCGGCGATTCACGACCTGGCGACCGCGGTGAAGGCGGAGGAGGCGTACTACGCCACCAACCAGACCTACGTCAGCTTCACTGGGGCAGGGCCGTCGGTGGTCTCGGTGCCCGAGACGTCTATCTCGGGAACGGTGACCGTCACCGTCGTCGGCGACACCATGTCCTTCATGGGGACCTCGACCTCGAGTCGAGGCACCGGGCGCGTCTTCAGCTACGACAGTATCACCGACACCTTCGTATCGAACTGATCGACGGCGCCGCGCTCCTCACTTGGCGCGCGAGATGTATGTGCCGGACTCGGTATCGACGCGGATGACATCGTCGACGTCAATGAAGGGCGGTACCTGGACCACGAGACCGGTTTCCGTGGTTGCCGGCTTGAGTTGATTCGTAGCCGTGGCACCCTTCAGGCCGGGTGCCGTATCGACCACCCGCATGTCGATCGTGTTCGGCATCTCGACGGCCACCGGCGTGCCCTCGTGGAACTCCACCATGAGTCGCATATTGGGAATCAGATAGTTCGTCGCCGTTCCGAGGGTTTCGCTGTCGAGCGGCATCTGGTCGAAGGTCACGGTGTTCATGAAGTGGTACTGGTCATCCGCCTGGTAGAGAAATTCCATGTCGTGCTGTTCGAGCGTGACGCGGTCGACCTTATCCTCCGAGCGGAAGCGGTTCTCCGACTGCGTGCCGCTACGCAGGTTGCGCATCTTGGTCTGCACCATGCCGCGCCAGTTGCCAGGTGTGACGTGGACCACGTTGGTGACCCGATGCAACTCCTTGTTGTAGGTGATCAGCATGCCGACGCGGAGTTGGGTGGCGGGGATGATCGCCATGGATGGTGGAGCCTCCTTCGGGAATGTTTCGGTGTGCACCGGCATCCGTAGCAGGGCCCCGGGGCGGCCCGCAACGCGCCGGGCAGCTCAGCTGGGCTTCGGGGCCATGAAGACCAGCACCGTCAACCGCCCCGGACCGAGGTTGCGCACGCCGTGCGCCATGTCGGCCGGCGCCAGCGCCGCCGTGCCTGCCGGCGCCTCGCGCTCCTCGTCCCCGATCTGGATGCGCGCCAGGCCGTCCAGGACGACGTAGACCTTGTCGCACCCCGCGTGCGCGTGCGCCGTTTGCGCCTGCCCGGGTTCGAAACAGTAAACGTCGCAGAACATGCGCGCGGTCGTGAACAGATTGTTCTTGCGCATCTTGTCGGCCGCGAACTCGGCTGCCGCGTGCATATCGACGAAGTGATTCATGGGGCTGCGCTGTAGTGCGGCCGCGCCACGAAGGCAATGGGAGACCGCGTTGACACCCCCCAGATCACCCGATAGATCGCGTACAGTAGGTAGTGACGCGGAGAAGAGCGATGAGCGCACGACAGATCGGATCGGGCACGGACGAGAGCGGGCTGTTGGACGAGAGTGTGCTCCTCACCACGGTCGACAAGGCGGTCGGGTGGGCGCGCAAGTTCTCCCTCTTTCCGTACCCGTTCGCGACCGCGTGCTGCGCCATGGAGTTCATGTCCCTGACGATGTCGCCATACGACATCGACCGCTTCGGTGCCCTGCTGCCCCGATTCACGCCGCGTCAGGCCGATCTGTTGATGGTGATCGGCACTGTCACCTGCCGGCAGGCGCCGATCCTGAAGCGGGTCTACGAACAGATGGCAGAGCCAAAGTGGGTGATGTCGTTCGGTGCCTGTGCCTCGACGGGCGGCTTCTACGACAACTACACGACGGTGCCCGGTATCGACCGCATCATTCCGGTCGACGTGTACGTGCCGGGGTGTCCTCCGCGTCCCGAGGCGGTGCTCGACGGGCTCATGGCACTGCAGCGCAAGATTCAGCACCAGAAGCAGCGGCTCGCCGGGGAAGTACACGAACCGGTTTGAGCGTCGAGGCGCCCGCCAGATGACCGAGAAGATCCTCCTCCGGCACGAGGACGTGCCGAATCTCCGCCGTTTGGACGTCTACGAGGCCGATGGCGGCTACCGCGCCGCCCGCGCCGCCGTGCAGGACCTGACACCGCTTCAGCTCATCGAACTGGTGAAGGCGGCCGGGTTACGCGGCCGTGGTGGCGCGGGATTTCCGACCGGGGTCAAGTGGGGCTTCCTACCGAAAGACAGTAGCAAGCCGCGCTACCTGTGCGTCAACGCCGACGAGAGCGAGCCCGGGACATTCAAGGATCGGCAGATCATCGAGTTCAATCCCCACCTGCTGATCGAAGGGACGTTGCTCTCGGCGTACGCCATCCAGAGCCACACGGCGTACATCTATATCCGGGGCGAGTTCGCGTTTGGAACCGCGGTGCTCGAGGCCGCGATCGCCGAGGCGTACGCCAAAGGCCACCTCGGCAAGCGCATCTACGGCAGCGACTTCGACCTCGACATGTACGTGCACCGCGGTGCAGGCGCCTATATCTGCGGCGAGGAAACGGGGCTCATCGAGTCGCTGGAAGGGAAGCGGGCCTATCCTCGCGTCAAACCGCCGTTTCCAGCCACGCATGGCGTCTTCGGCTGTCCGACGATCGTCAACAACGTCGAGACCCTGGCCTGCGTGCCGGCGATCGTGACGCGCGGCGCTGAGTGGTTCAAGGCGATCGGGCCCGAGAAGAGCCCTGGCCCAAAGCTCTACTGTGTCAGCGGCCATGTCGCGCGACCCGGTGTCTTCGAGCTGCCGATGGGCGCGTCGCTGCGGGGACTGATCTATGAGCATGCCGGCGGTATCCTAAACGGCAAGGGACTCAAGGCGGTGATTCCGGGCGGTTCGTCGGTGCCAGTGCTGACGGCGGGCGAGATCGACATCGCGATGGACTTCGAATCGGTGGCAAAGGCGGGCTCGCTGCTCGGGTCGTGCGGCACGATCGTCATGGACGAGGACACCTGCATGGTGCGGGCGCTGCGCGTCATCGCCCGCTTCTACCGTCATGAGTCGTGCGGGCAGTGTACGCCCTGCCGCGAGGGCACCGGTTGGCTCGAGGATCTGCTGATGCGGCTCGAATACGGTGGGGCGCGACCGCATGACGTCGACCTGCTCCGTCGCGTCGCCGACAACATGATGGGCAATACCATCTGTGCGTTGGCTGACGCCGCAGCCATGCCGGTGCAGAGCTTCATCACCAAGTTCCGCCCCGAGTTCGAGCGCCACCTCGAGGTCGGCGGCTGTCCGGCGGGCGCGGCGGGCGGACGCCCCACCGCGCCCCCGCACGCCTGAGGTTGTCATGCCGACGCTTGAAATCGACGGCCAGGCCGTCACCGTTGAGGATGGGCTCAATCTGATCCAGGCCGCCGAGCGACTTGGTATCGAGGTGCCGCACTACTGCTACCATCCGGGGCTGACGATCGCGGGCAACTGCCGGATGTGCCTGGTAGAGATCGAGAAGTCGCCGAAGCTGCAGATCGCCTGCAATACCCGCGTCGCCGAGGGCATGGTGGTGCAGACGCAGAGCGCCCGCGTCAAGCAGGCCCGCTCTGCCGTGCTTGAGTTCCTGCTGATCAACCACCCGATCGACTGTCCGATCTGCGATCAGGCTGGCGAGTGCAAGTTGCAGGACTACTACATGGACTACGACCGGCAGGAGAGCCGCTTCGCCCTCGAGGACAAGGTCCGCAAGAGCAAGGCGACCGACATCGGACCGCTGATCATGCTTGACCAGGAGCGCTGTATCCTCTGCACGCGCTGCACGCGTTTTCTCGAGGAGGTCACCAAGACCGGCGAACTCGGCGTCTTCGAGCGCGGCAACCACTGCGCCATCGACCTCTTTCCCGGCAAGCGACTCGACAACCCGTACTCGGGCAACGTCGCGGACATTTGTCCGGTCGGCGCACTGACCAACAAGGACTTCCGCTTTCGCGCTCGTGTCTGGTACCTCGACCACACCCCGTCGGTATGCGCAGGCTGCGCGACCGGCTGCGCCATCGACATCCATCATCGGCGCGGCGAGATCCTGCGCTTCCGCCCGCGCCAGAATCCGCATGTCAACCAGTACTGGATGTGCGACGAGGGGCGCCTCAGTTATAAGCGCTATCAGGGCGAGGGGCGCCTTCTGCAACCCGTCGCGCGCGATGATGAGGGCTGGGCGATCCGCGGCTGGGATCAAGCGCGCTCCGAAGTGCGCGACCGGGTGCAGGCGGCGCTGGCGGCGCACGGCGCATCCGCGGTGGCCGGATTCGTCTCGGCGCAGGCGACCAACGAGGAGATCTTCGCCTTCGACGACCTGGTGCGCCGCGTCCTTGGTGGGCGCATTGCGTCGCTCGCCTGGTCGCCCGCCGATGCGACCAGCGACGCCTTTCTCATCGACGCGGACAAGAACCCGAACACCGCCGGCCTGCGCATCCTCGGCGGCGCCGGCGGCGACCCCGAAGCGCTCTGGCAGGATGCCGCGAGCGGGACGATCCGCGTGCTGTTCCTCCTGCGCTGCGCGCTCGACCGCGCCAGGGGGAGCGCCGCCCTCGACACGCTGGCGGCAAAGGTCGATTTCATCGTCGTGCTGGACACCCATTTCTCCCCGACGGCGGAGATCGCCGACGTGCTGCTGCCGATCGGCACCTTCGCCGAGACCGATGGCAGCGTCGTCAACCGCGACGGCCGCGTGCAACGCTTACGCGCCGCGTTCGCGCCGGGCGTGCAGGCACGGCCGGGCTGGTTGGTGCTGAGTGAGTTGGCCGCAGATCTCGGCGGACCAGCGGTGCCGGCTGATGCGAGCGCCGTTTTCAGCGAGATCGGAGCGGCGCATGCTGCGTTCCGCCAGCTCTCGCACGCGCGCCTCGGTGACTACGGCGCGCTGCTCGCCGCGGATGCGCCAGGGACCTGAGGTCCGGTCGTTGGACGACGCCGGCGACAGCGAGGCTCCGAGCGGCTCCCGATACTACCGGGGCACGATCCGCAGGCTGTTCGCCGGTTCCGGCATGGGGCTGGTGTTGTCGGACACGGGACGCGAGATCCCCTTCATGGCGGCGCATGTCGTCGTCATCGGCGAGGTGCGCCGGTTCGAGGACTTGCGCGAGGGCATGTCGGTTGGATTTGACGTCGGATGGACGTCGAAGGGTTTGCGCGTCACCATGCTCCACGTCGGCCCACCGGTCGACGCGCCGACGGCGTGACCATCGCGTTCAGGCGGCGGCGCGCCACGCGACGAGACGGCGGTGGCGCCAGTGTTGAAGGCTTCCGACGCCGACCAACAGCAGGCCAACGAGGGCGAAGAAGCCCCCGCCGCTCTGCAGCACGGTGTAGAAGTCCCGCTTCGCATCGGCGTCCCGGTAGTCGCCGGCGCCGCGATGCAGCCCCTGCAGCAGGCGCGCATTGGTGCGGGCGGTCAGGCGCTGGAACTCGGCGTAGGAGGCGCGCGTCTCGACCGGCTCCGGAGTGCCGGCGCGGCGCGTATACTCGATCACCTTGGTTCGGCTGACCCCCCAGTTCCCCAAGCCGAGGACCAACAGCACCAGGCCGATCGGCAGCGCACGGAAGCGCCAGAAAGCCTGCATAGTTCCGCGGCTACCAGTTGGCAGCCCAGCCAACAAGGGGGCACGATTGTAAGTGTCCCGGTGGACAGTTAGGACACGGTCATCGCATGAGGCAGCGTACCGTCGACCTGATCGAGCGCATGCGTGCGGGCGACCGCGTCGCGTTGGCCAAACTGATGACGATGGTCGAGAATCGCGCGCCGGAGACCGTCGAGGTGATGGGGCACCTCCATCGGGAGGGACGGGTGGTGCGCAGCGTCGGCATCACCGGACCGCCCGGTGCGGGCAAATCGACGCTGGTTGACCGGCTCATCGGGGCGCTGCGGACGCGCGGCGAACGGGTTGGTGTGCTGGCCGTCGATCCATCCAGCCCGTTTTCCGGCGGTGCGGTCCTCGGCGACCGCATCCGAATGCAGAGCCATTTCCTCGATGACGGCGTGTTCATCCGCAGTCTGAGTGCGCGTGGGCGCGTCGGGGGGCTGGCGCGTGCCGCCGGTGACATGGTGGGCCTGCTGGCGGCGTTCGGGCAGGACACCGTGCTCGTCGAGACGGTGGGGGTCGGACAGAACGAGTTCGACGTCATGCGCTTGGCCGATACGGTTGTCGTTGTGTTGGTGCCGGAGGCCGGTGACACCGTCCAGGCGATGAAGGCGGGACTGCTCGAGATTGCCGACGTGTTCGTCGTCAACAAGGCGGACCGCGACGGGGCGGCGCGAATGCGCTCGGAGCTGGAAGCGATGCTGCAACTCCGTTCGGACCATGCCTGGACTGTCCCCGTCGTGCCGACCGTGGCGTCGGAAGGGCGTGGCATCGACGCACTCCTGGGTGCCATCGACGCGCACGGGGCGTATCTGGCACGCAGCGGCGACGGCGCGACCCGGGCGGCGGCTGGTCGCGACGAGGCGTTCGTGAGCGCGCTGCGTGAGGAACTCGGCCGGCGCCTGGAGGTCGCGCTGCGTGCCGGTGCATTCGACGATGTGCTCGGGGCGGTTCGGCGTGGCGACATCGATCCGTACACGGCGATGGTGCGGGTGCTCAGCGACCCCGATCTCGGCGCGGCGGCTCAGCCGGAGACGGATGAGCGAGCGCGATGACCACCGCCCGCAGCTTCGTCATTGGTGACGTGCACGGCTGCCTCGATGAACTCGACCGGTTGCTCGACGGTATCCAGCCGGGGCCGGCGGACACGGTGTGTCTGCTCGGCGATTACATCGATCGCGGCCCGACGCCACGCGGCGTCGTCGACCGGCTCATCCGCCTCTCGGACGAGGGGCCACGCTGCGTCTTCCTCAAGGGCAACCACGAGGACATGTTCCTGTCGTTTCTCGGCGAGCCTGGACGCCATGGCGACGCGTTCCTGTGGAACGGCGGTGATGCCACGCTCGCGAGTTACGGGTTGAGTGGCCAGACAGGGGCGGAAGTCGCGGCTCGGCTGCCGAGCGCGCATCACGAGTTCCTGCGCGGCTTGCGCACCCACGCCTACGTGGGCGGGTGTCTGTGCGTCCATGCCGGCGTGCGCCCAACGCGGTCGCTGGCCGAACAATCGGAAGAAGATCTGCTGTGGATTCGGGACGACTTTCTGCGCGTTCCGCATCCGTTTCCTTATACCGTGCTGTTCGGCCACACGCCCCACCGCGACGTCTGGACCGACCTGCCGTCGAAGATCGCACTCGATACCGGCGTCGTGTACGGGAACTTGCTGAGCTGCCTCGAGGTGGAAGCAGGTCAGGTCTGGCAGATCGCGCGCGGCGGAGTCGTGGTGCGCCGCCGCCCGTTGTTCCCCGCTGCGCCGGGTGCGTTGTTCAGCCCGTCTTGACTTGGCGGCGACCGATCCTCTACCGGAAGAGGCCGTGGCGGCGTAGCTCAGGTGGCTAGAGCACGGGTCTCATAATCCCGGTGTCGAGTGTTCGAGTCACTCCGCCGCCATTTCCTCCAACCGCTATTCGCTCCAGACCAGAGCGGGCCTCGAATAAAGGCACGGACCGCGCCGTCCGAAGGCGTGTGAACCGACTCGCGAAGCACGACCTGCCGAAGCGTCGCATCGCATCCCGACTGCGACGCATGGGACTCGCCGTCCAATCGACCCCGAGCACGACCGGCTACGACCTGCTGGTCGATGGCTCCACTCGGGTGACCCTCCGGGTCGCCTTCCAGGGCCTCCGGCGCCATTGCGTCACCACTGCCGGGCGGCGGTACGAGTACCAATACCCGACCTGGCATTTCAATTTTCACCATCACGGTCGGATGCAGGAGCGCTACACCGACTACTTCATCTGTCTGGGCATTTGTCCTGACGGACGCGGCGATCCTGAGGTGTTCGTCATTCCGTGGGAACATCTCACCGGCAAGACCTTCTCGCTGCACGGTGGGCGCACCAAATACCACGGACGCTATGCGCGTTTCCGCGATGCCTGGCAGCAGATCCGAGACAATGGGCGGGGCGACCGACCGCTGCGTCGGGTGGCCTGAGGACTTGCCCCGCAGTCGGTTGGTCGGGGCGGATTCTGCAGCCAAGCCATGCGACAGCATGCATGCTTGGCCTATGTGCCTGTTGTCAGCTGCCTTGCTTCCGGCGTAATCGCCAGGATAGATAGCGGGTCGAGGGGGAGGGCAAGCATGAAGCGGGATCTGAAGCTCGAGGATCTGAAAGAACGCAGCGAGATCGTGCCGATGAAGCTGCTGTCGGTGCGTGTGCCGGTCGATCTGATCCAGCGCATCGATGACGTCGTCGACCTGCTCAACGCGGGCAAAGGCGAAGTGGTCGTGGCGCTGCTCAACGAGGGGCTCGGCCGCTATGATCACGCCAAGGGTGGCGTGCGGCGGCGCGTCAAGGGCAAGCGCTGAGGCGGCATCGGTTGCGAAGCGGCGCGGGCGTGTGTTAGCTCCCGCTCGAACGGCGGCGTACCCAAGTGGTTAAGGGAGAGGTCTGCAAAACCTCCATTCAGCGGTTCGAATCCGCTCGCCGCCTCTTAGGGCGCTCAGCCTGTGCTGATGTGATGACCGCAATCGGAGTAGTGAAAACGAAAGGCGGGGGTGGCCGCGGAGCGCAGCGCAGCCAACCCCGCCGTCGAAGCTCCCCGGGCCGGACTCGAACCAGCGACCATTCGGTTAACAGCCGAACGCTCTACCAACTGAGCTACCGAGGATCAGCAGACGCGCCGTCGCGGCGACCAACGCGATCAGCGTCGGCTACCACACGGGTTTTTGCGAGGCAAGCCGTCGGCTGCGTGGCTGAGGCGGGGCGGCGGAACGCGGCGGTCCGCTTGACAGTAATTTTCGGAACGTATTTCAATCATGTTAATGCAGTTCATTACGACAACTTACCTCGGGCACGAACGAAGGGAGCAGGGATGAACAAGGCGGTTCTGATTGCCGGCGGTCTCGCGACGCTGCTGTGGACCTCGGCGGTGCAGGCGCAAGTGTGCGTCGGCGACTGCAACGGGGACGGCGAGGTCGCCATCAACGAACTCATTACGGGTGTAAACATCGCCCTTGGGTCGGCACAGCTCTCCAGCTGCCCGGCCTTCGACAAGAGCGGAGACGGAACCGTGTCGATCAGCGAGTTGATCGAAGCGGTCAACAATGCACTGAGCGGGACGTGTGGTGGCCCGACGGGCGATTGCGGCAACGGCACGAGACAGGGCGACGAGGAATGCGACGACGGCAACAACTTCGGCGCCGACGGCTGCGCCGCCAACTGCACTACGGAGACGGCTCGCCTCGGAGTCTTTGATCCGATGAAGACGACAGCCACCGTGCAGACGGAAGCGCTCCCCATCCCGCTGGTGCTGACCGGTAGTTGGACGTTCCGCACTGGTAAGAAGCTGGCGGTTGACCGGGCCCTGGCCAATGGCACGATCTTCAAGTCGGGCGAGATCCCGGCCGCGGTGCAGGCGGATGAGATCGTTTTCCCGCCGGTCCGGGTGACCGGTCTCGTGTGCGCGTGCGTGCGCGGTGTTCCGTTCTCCGGTTTCGGTCCCGGCAATGCTTCGGCTGGGACGATCGCCTGCGGAGACACGGGGCTGACGCAGGTGGACTACCGGCTGGTCCAGGACCACAACACCTCGCCGGGGAACTCCGGCAACCGCTCAGAGGGTTCTCCGGACGATCCCGAGTGTAACGACGTGACGACGCTGCCAGGCGGCAGCACGTCGTCGGCCTGCGTTGAGGGCTCGGGAGCGACCTGCGACGACCCGGAAGATCAGCACCTCGGGGTCTGCCGGGGTCCGCGAGTGCTGACCCGTTCCGGCGGCGATGCGGGACGTGGGTCGGCGTTCCTGCCGTTCAACGTTTCGATCAGTCTGTTGCGCGACGCCGGCACCTGCAGCACGGCCGGCAAGCCGGCTGGCCGCCCGTGCCCGTATCCGCAATACGGCGCAGACTGTCAGCCGTGCACGGACGACGACACGGTCTTCGCGGAGGCGGAGAACATCCCCCTCACCACCGGCGTCTCCTCCGCCGCGGTGTATGACGCCAACAACAACGGCTCGACGCCGACCAACGCGGTCATCATCGCCCCGGAAGAGAGCTGCTTCGGCGCCCCGTGCCTGAGTGCGAACGAGGGGTCGAATTTCGACTGCGAGTTGCTCGAGGCGAACCCGACTGGTGGGCTGTCGGGCGGTTCTCTGGCGGTTACCTATCCCGCCATCGACTCCGCCACCATCGGCGACAACACCACGGGTACCGTGTTCTTCAACCAGTGAACCCAGACGGTGGTTCCGGGTCCACTACCCGGAGCCACCTGCTCTCATCGTGCCCATGGAGGGGGATGCGTTCTGTGCGCATCCCCCTCCGCATTTCCAGGTCAGTTCAGGCGACGGGCCGAGTCTGGCAGAGGGTCTGGGCGAGAAACGCGTCGAGGTCGCGCAGGCTTTCGGCACTGATCTCGTGACCCATGCCGTACTCGCGATAGCGCACCGCGGCGCCGGCCTGCCGCAAATCGTCGACGGCAGCGCGTCCGCGCGCGATCGGAACCAGCGCGTCGCTTGCGCCGTGCTGGACGAGGACAGGCAGTTCCGCAAGGGGCTCCATTGCAGGCCCGGTCGGATCCAGGACGCCGGGCGGGAGCCAGGTGGAAAGCGCGGCAACCGCCGCAAAGCGCCCCGGCGTCGCCGCCATCAATGCGTACGCCATCGCGCCACCCTGACTGAAGCCGATCACCGCCAAGCGATCGGGGGCGATTGGATAGTGCCGCATGCAGGTCGCGAGGAATGCGTCGAGCGCGTCCACGGCATGGCGGAACGCCTCCGGATCCGGGGGCGCGCCCATGGAGATTGGAAACCAACCATAGCCGACCGATGCCTGGCCGGTCGCCACTGGAATGGGACCCTGCGGACAGAGGACGAGCAGTTGTCCGTTGGCCAGGTGGGGTGCCAAGCCAAGGAGATCCAGTGCACTGGCACCCCAGCCGTGCAGGGCGATGACCGCCGGGTGCGGTCCCTCGCCGACGGGGTGATAACTGGAGTGAATCAGATCCACGGCCCTCTCCTCCCGGTCATAGCGAGAGCGTCTCGAGGGTTTGGTACAGTTCGCTCCACTTGGCGAAGCCAGCCTCCGCGGCCGCGCGGCGGTCCAGCCGTGGCACAATGGTTTCGTGTCGACACATCGCGGCGGCCGCCGCGGGCACACTGGGCTGCACACCGAGCCCGGCGGCCACCAGCATGGCGCATCCGAGTCCGGTACTCTGCGATTCCACCGCCCGCGCGACGGGGATGCCGGTCAGGTCGGCGACCAACTGCACGAGCAGGGCGTTGCGCGACATCCCACCACCGGCGATCAGGCGGGTATGTCGCATGCCGAGGACGGACTCGATCTGCGCGAGGTTGGCGCGCGCCGCAAAGGCCACGCTCTCGAGAAAGGCGCGCACCAGATCGCCCGCGCTGGGGCGCAGCTGGAGCGTTGGAAAGCGGAAGAAGAGACCGCCAGGGATATCGGGACGCAGGGTGGTGAGATTGAAGACGCGTGGCCCCAGGAAGGTGAATGCTCCGGTGTCGCGATCCGCCGCGGCCATTGCCTCAGCGCGAGCGAATCGATCCACTCCCTCCGGAACGAGGAGATCGAGGAGCCAGAGGTAGGCGTCGCCGGTGCTGCCGAGATTCGATTCGATCACCCAGCGCTCCGGGGTGACGTGACACCCGGCCCACAAATTGCCAGCCGGATCGAGGACGGGTCGATCGACGACCGCCTGGATCGGTGCTGTCGTGCCAAAGATCACCGCCGCATCGCCCGCTTCGACCGCGCCGGCGCCGAGCAGGGCACACTGCGTGTCGGCGCCGCCGGTGAAGACCGGCGTGCCCTCGCGCAGACCCGTCGCCGCCGCGGCAACGGCATGGACCGCGCCCACATGCTCCCCAGCCGCGACGATCGCGGGTAACACCGTGCGCGGGATGTCGAAGGTCTCGAGGATCTCCGTCGACCAGTTGCGGGCGCGGAGATCGAACAGCATTGACTCGGTCGCGTTTGAAGGCTCGGTGCAGGTACGGCCGCTCAGGCGGTACGCCATCCAATCGTTGATCATCAGGACGCAGGCCGCGGCCTCACCGCCCTGCCTGCGGTGCCACAGATAGCGCGCGAGCGGGAATATGAACGGCGCCGAATGCCCGGTGATCTCGTACAGCCGCTGGGGCCCGAGCGTGCTCAGGACCTCAAGCCCTTCGGCGAAGGCACGGCTGTCGAGATTCGGACCTGCATAGACCTCGCGTCCGGAGGCGGACAGGAAGACGCAGCCTTCGCGCTGACTGGTCGTTGCGACGCCGATGATATCGGCCGCGGCGACCCCCGAGGCGGCAATCGCAGCCCGCATGCAGCGCGCCAGGATGTTCCAGAACTCGTCCGGATCAAAGGAATACTCCTTCACCAGGGGGACATCGACGTTGGCATGTACCTCGTAGCGCCAGTTCTCGCTGTGCAGGGCGAGCAGCCCACCGTCGGACCCGAACAGTGTGCACTTGGCACCACCCGTACCGGCATCGAGGACGGCGATTGCCTGCATCCCGGCCTCAGCACTGCACGTCGGGATTGGCCAGGTGGACCGGGCGCTCGCCGCGCAGCCACGCCTCGATGCCGTCGACGATAAGATCGGACTGATGGCGGACGACGTCGCGTGTGGCGCCGCCGAGGTGCGGACTGACGAGGACAGTCGGCAGCTGGACGTAGCGGTTGGTTGGGCTCACCGGCTCGTCCGCGAATACGTCGAACGCGGCGCCGGCCAGGTGCCCCGACTGCAGCGCTTCGTAGAGGGCGTTGTCGTCGACGATCGCCGCCCGCGCGAGATTGAGAAAGTACGCGCCGCGCTTCATCGAGTGGATCCGCTGCGCGGTAATCAAGCCGACGCTCTCCGGGGTGTCGGGGCAATGCAATGTGAAGACATCGGATTGCCGCACGACGTCGTCGAGCCCGGCCGCTTCGGCACCCGCGGCGTGGACGACGTCGGGCGGTACGAACGGGTCGTACACCAGCACGCGGCTGCCGAAGGCGCGCACCCGCTGCACGACGCAGCGCCCGATGGCTCCGAATCCAACCACCCCCACCGTGACTCCGCCCAGTTCGAATCCACCGTAGGTGGTGTAGGCAGTCAGATAGTCCTTTGTTCCAGTGAACGTGAGCTGACCGGACTTCAGCTTGGCGTTGACGGTGTACACATTACGCGCCAGGGCCAACATGAAGGCGAGGGTGAGGTCGGCCACCGCATCGGCGTTCCGTCCAG
Organism: bacterium; assembly: GCA_031401035.1. Taxonomy (GTDB): domain Bacteria; phylum Desulfobacterota; class Binatia; order HRBIN30; family CADEER01; genus JANNRA01. The sequence goes on from JANNRA010000063.1 coordinate 51,160, forward strand.
GCGCGAAGACGACCGGGATCCCGAGGCGCGTGGCGCGTTCGAGTCCGATGTTGATTGGGTCTCCGCGGCAGCAGCCGATCAGGCGCAGCGGGACGGCGTCAAGGACTTCGTCGTGCACGAGATCCGCTTCGACGATGAGCACGTCGGCTCCTACTTCCGTGATGCGGCGTGCGAAGAGGGCGCCGTCGAAGTAGATCGACTGCGTTTCGCGCCAGTCCTCGTGCAGGACTGGCATGTGGCGTTCCAGGCGGCGCAGGCCGTCGGGGCTGAACGAGGCGGTGACGTAGGCCTTCACGCTTGATTCTTCTTCTCTGCGCGCATCAGCAGGTGCACCAGGCCGACGATGTGGGGGCGCAGTCGCGCGCGCAGCGCCGGGCTGCGCACGCTGCCGCCCAGCAGGCCGGCGAACTGCTGGCTGTCGAGCATGAACAGCAGCATGACCGAATGGACGGTAAGCATGAAAATCTGGGCGCTCTGCTCATCGACCGCCTGTCCCAGGTCATAGGTCCAGGCGGTGAAGCGTCGCCAAGCCGGCAACAAGATGTCGCGCTCGATGGCATTGGTCGTCTCGGTAGTTTCCAAGAGGCGGCGCACCAGGAGTTTCGGGATGTTTGGTTGATCAGCGAAGAAGTCGAAGAGGCGCCCCATCGATTCGTCGATGACCTGGCGCCCGGGGCGCGTTACGGTGCTGTCGGGAATGGCGGAGCGCACCAGTTCCACGATGCGGTCATAGATGTTCTCGAAGACGGCGAAATAGAGGGTTTCCTTGGATTCCCAATGGTAATGCAGGCTTGAGATATTGACACCGGCCGCCGCGGCGATCTCGCGCGTCGAAGCGCCGTCGAAGCCCTTGGCCGCGAACACCGCCTCGGCGGCCGCGAGGATGCGTGCCTTGGTCGATGCGGGCGCCTCACGGGCCTTCGTCAGGGCCGAGCGTGGCACGGCAGACCTCGGAGATTCCGCGCTCTAATCATTTGACCGACGGGCCTTACGGGATGCCGCTCCCGAGTGTCAAGCAAGGCCAGGGGGCGTATCGAGCGATCGCCGCGCGCGCAAAATTGACATCGCGGGGGCGCGCGGTTAGAGACGCGCGCACGGCACCCGGCGGGCGCCGTCATCAGGAGGTGGAGTATGCACGAGTGGGAATTGAGCCCGAAAAAAGACGGCGACAAGGACGAGGCGTGGAACGAGGGCGCCGACCCCGCCGAGGGCGACGAGGACGGTGACGAGGACAGCGACGGCGATAGCGACGAGGACGACGACGAGGATACGGACGAGGACTGGGACGACGATGACGATGACGATGATGACGATGATGACGATGAAGAGAAGGACAAGGACGACGAGGAGTGGTAGGCCGGCGCGCCGCGGACGCTAACGGATCGCGATGCCGCGCGGCGGATTTTATGCCATCCACAACTCGACGATCCGCTTCGGGCGCGATGGGAATTGGTACGCGGACGGAGCGCTGATCGTCAATTCCCGTATCGCCAACCTCTTCTCCCGACACGTCGAGCGCTCGCCGGAGGGCGGGTACCGGCTGCGCATCGCCGACGAACAGGCTCCCATCGTCGTCGACGACACTCCCTTCGTGGTGACCGGCGTCAGCGTCGTCGTCGACCGGATACGTATCGAGCTCAACGACCGCACGGACGAGGATCTCGACCCCGCCACGTTGGCCGTCGGCGTGGACGAGGTACTCTATTGCCGCGTCAAGGGTGGCGCCGAGCCGGCCCGGTTTCTTCGGGCGGCCTACTACCAGGTCAGCCGGCACATCGTCCCAGCGGAAGACGGAGCGTTCGGCGTCCGCTGTGACGGGCGGGTGTGGACCATTGGGCGCTGCTGAAGCCACCGCCGGCCTGCACGTCGTCCTCGTGCACCCCGAGATTCCACCCAACACGGGCAGCATCGCGCGAATGTGCGCGGCGACCGGCGTGGCCTTGCACCTGGTGCGTCCGCTGGGGTTCTCGCTGGAGGACCGGTATCTGAAGCGCGCCGGACTCGATTATTGGCCGCATGTGGATCTGCATGTGCACGAGTCGTGGAACGAGGCGCTGGCGAGCGTCGCGCCGCGGACCCTGCTGTGCTTTTCCGCGCGGGCGCGGCACAGCTACGTCGCCGCGCCCTTGGCGTCGACACCGCGGACCGCTCTGGTCTTCGGAAGCGAGACCGCCGGGCTGCCGGCAGCGCTCCTCGCCGCGCATCCTGAGCAGACCTTTCGCATTCCTATCCTCACCCCCCATGTGCGCAGCCTCAATCTGTCGAACGCCGTGTCGATCGTCGTCTATGAGGCCCTGCGTCAGCGCGGGTTGCTCGCATCCGACGTGCCGGCCGGGTAGAGTCTCTACATGTCCGACGCCGACCTCGCTGAAGTGGAGTTTGCACTCGGCTGGTGCGCCCAGTGCGCGCGTCAGGTACTGACCGCCGCGGGCCGCGGCGACCACCGCCTCTGTGTCCATTGCGACGGAGCGGTGGCAGAGGCGCTGTCCAGCGTGCTCGGCGACGAGTTGGCGGCCCGTGGTTACGGAGCCATCGAAGACACCAGCGGGTGCGGCAGGCCCGACTGCGGCGGTGGACGCTGCGGGACCCGTCCCACGGCAGACTGACGGCGGCGACGAAAACGACATGGCAGGCGCCGCCCGCCTGTGAGAGTATCGCGTTTCAGTATGCCCGGTCCCTTTCGCGTCGTGCGAATGATGGTCATTGCGGCCTGGGTTGGGCTGATGATCGCGCTGGTTCGCTTGCAAGCGGCCGAACCAGCGGCGGTCGAGGTCGCCGCGACGCCGTCCCTCCACCCACCCCAGACGAGCGAGGCAAGCGAGGGGAGCGATTGGAGCGGCCTGTACATGCAGGGTGCCAAGATCGGTTACGCGCACAGTCGGATCCGCCCGAGCAAGGACGGATTCAGTGTCGAGGAAACCTCGGCCATGCGCCTCACCATGCTGGGAGAGGAACAGGCTGTGCGGGCCGTCACCATTGCGGAGACGGATCGGGAGTGGGCGGTGCGCACCTTCGCGGTCACCATCGACAGCGACCTCGGTCCACTGGCGGTGCGCGGCGAGGTGGTCGCTGATGAGCTGCGCCTGCACATGACGACGGCCGGAGAGACAACCGATCAGACCCTATCGTTGCCAGGACCGATCTATGTTCCCAGCGCCGCCAGGGAGCGGCTGCGGTCGCTCGGACTGCGCAACGGCCTGCGGATCGAACTGCCGGTGTTCGACCCCTCGGCGATGCAACCGACAATGACGACCCTGACGGTCGGCGATCGCGAGATGATCCGGATCGGATCGCGCGACGTCGTGGCGTGGCGGGTCACCGAAGCCATGCGCGGTATCGAGTCTGTGGTCTGGCTTGACGACGGGGGGCGTATGCTGCGCGAGCAGGGACCGATGGGCCTGGAGGTGCGCCGCGAAAGCGCCGCTGAGGCCGTCAACGCAGGCTGGAAGGGCGCCCCGGTAGATCTCCTTGGCAGCGTCGCCGTGCAGGTGCGTGGCGTGGTCACTGCGCCGCGTCAGCTGGCTCGACTGGAGGTTCGACTGAGCGGGCTGGGTGCGGTACTGCCACCGTCAGACGCGCGCCAGCATTTCGATGGCGCGACCCTCACCGTAGCGCGCGAGTCACTGCCCGCCGAGACCTATCTTCTTCCGTGTCGGGACGACGCGTGGGCCGGTGAGTTGGTCGCCACGCCGTTCCTGCAGATCGAGCATCCCAGTGTCCAGGCCGCCGCCCGTGCGGCGCTCGCGGACGCCCGCGACGCCGGCGCTGCGACGCAGCGCTTGCGGCACTGGGTGCGCGCCAATCTGCGCCAGCGGCCGGCGGCGACCATTCCGAACGCCGTGCAGGTCCTGCAGACCCGGACCGGAGACTGCAACGAGCACGCCGTGCTCTTTGCCGCCCTCGCCCGAGCGGTCGGGCTACCGGCCCGGGTTGTCGCCGGCGTGGTCTACGTCGACGGCGCTTTCCTCTATCACGCCTGGAACGAAGTCTGGCTCGGCCAGGGGTGGGTGACCGTCGATACGGCCTTCGATCAGATGCCAGCCGATGCGACCCACATCAAACTGATTGAGGGCGGCCCAGAGGCCCACGCCGATCTCATGTCCCTGGTCGGCACGTTGTCGATCGAGATCCTTCCCGGCACGCAGGCGGGCTGATGGCCGACGCGATCCGGTCGCCATCCGTCTCCAGGCAGCTCGCCGGGCCGGCGGCGCGCCCCAAGGGGCATCCCGATCATGCCTTCGTGATCCCCTTGCTGGCAGTCGGTGAGTACCCCACAGCGGACGATGCTGCCTGGCTCCGCCACGGCGTCGACGTGCGTGGCGTCGTTTCGCTGCAAGATGATGTGGATCTGCAGCGCAAGGGATTGTGCGCAGCCACTCTGGCGCAGGCGTTGGCGGCGCACGGAATCGCCTGGCACCGGCACCCGGTTGGCGACGGTGACCTGGAGGCCATGGACGGCGCCCTCGATGCCATCGTTCGCTGCCTCGACCGCCACATCGCCGCGGGCGAACGGGTTTACCTGCACTGCAACGCCGGTTTCAACCGCGCTCCGACGGTCGCGATCGCCTACCTACACCGACATGCAGGCCTGACCCTCGACGCGGCCTGCGCGACAGTGAAATCTGTCCGCCCGTGCGTCCCGTACATGCAGCTGCTGCGGTCGCGCTGGAGCTGACGATCTCGATCGCCGGTGCGGCGGTGCCAGTTCGGTCGGCTGATCGCTGCGCACGTCGTCGCTCATGCCGAGTAACCCGCGGCGCGGTCAGGCGCGGGCTGCGAGCGGACCCGCGATGGGCACGTGAATGCGGAATGTCGCGCCGCGACCAGGTGCGCTACTCACCTCGATCTCGGCCCCGAGCACGGTGGCCAGACGCTTGACGATATAGAGGCCGAGACCGACCCCGCCGGGAGAACCCTCGCCATCGGGAGCCTGCCGGAACATCTCGAAGATCTCCGAGAGGTGCTCGGACTTGATACCGACACCAGAGTCCTGGACGACGAAGGTGAGTTGGGTGTCCGAGCGCGTCGATACCGACACGGTCACCATGCCGTGGTGGGTGAACTTCAGGGCGTTGTGCACCAGGTTGCGGAGCAGGATCGCGAGCTTGCTCGGATCGGTGCGGATGGGTGGCAGCCCCGAGGTGACACGCCAGTTGAGCTCGACGGCGGACTTCCGCCACGCCTGCGGAATCTGCACCTGCAGTTGCTCGAAGAGCGCAGCGATTGAGATATCACGCAGATCGACCGTCATCAGGCCGCGCTCGAGCCGACTCATGTCGAGCGTCGCCTGGATGAGCTCGAGCAGCTGCAATGCCTGGTGGCGGACCGTTGCCAGCGTCTCGAGGTGATCCTCGGCCAGGTCGCCGAAGGCACCCTCGAGCTGGAGATCCGTGTATCCGATGATCACGTTCAGCGGCGTGCGTAGCTCGTGCGACATCGTCGCCATGAACTCTTCCTTGAGCTGGTTGGCAGATTGCAGGTCCGCAATCAGATTTGCGTGGTCCAGGGCAGCGGCAGCGTGCACCCCGATGCCGGCGAGAATGCGCGAGTCCCGATTGCCAAACCCCGGCTGGCGGTCGCCGCGTGCCGCGAAGAGCAGGCCGCGCAACTGATCGCCCCGCTGCAGCCGAACGCCGAGCAGCCCGGTCGCTTTCCACCGTTGCAACAGGCTGCGCAGCATCGGCTCGCGTACACTGGCGGGCGCCAGCAGCACGACTGTGCCGGCCGTAGCGGGGCCAAGCGTCGGCACGGTGTCGGGCCGCACCTCGACCTGACGAAGGTCTGTGGCGCCAAGGGCATGCGGTCCCTGAATGGCCCCCACCCGAAAGGTCTCGCTGGCTTCGTCCCAGAGCAGCAGCACGGCGCCCACAGCGCGTAGCTGCGACGCGGCACCGCGGACGATCTGGTCGGCGATGGCTGCTGGTTCGAGGGCCGCCGTGACGCCGTGCGCCACCTCGAGGACGGCGCTTGCCACCTCGGTGGTCTCGCGCACCGCGGCGTTCTCCTCCTCGAGGCGCTGGCTTGCATCGCGCAGCTGCTGCCGCTCGCCACCGACCTGCAGTGCGGCGAGCTGAGCGTTGCGGCGCAACGCGGCGGCGGCGCCGGTGGTGACCAGTAGCAGGAGCAGGGCCGTAACCGGGGCCGCCTGTAGCAGGGCGTCGGGCTCGGTGGAGAGGAGACGGAGCAGCATGGCGGCCGTAACCCCAATCGCGGTCAGGGGGATCAGCAACGCACGCTGCGACGGCAGGAAAGCGACAAAGAGCACGGGGGCGGTGAGCAAGAGGGGGAGTACTGACTCCGGCAGGAGACCCGGGGACAGGAGGAGAAAGACCCCACTGGCGAGTGGCAGGGCGATCAGCTCCGGGAGGCGGAGCTGGGTCGCCAGGGGGACCAGCACCGGCCCGACGATGAGCGCCGCGGCCGCCAACAACGCGCCGGCGGCGGCCAGCAGGGCAGGGGCGCCGGCGTCGAACGAGAGCGAGAGTTCGACCTGGGAGGCGGCGGCGATTGCCGCGACGATGATCAGGACGACCGGCACCGCCCCGAGTCCGCGGCGCCGTGCTGCCGGCGCCGGGAGCGCCGCCGCCCGCAAGACGCCGGCTTCGCGGTCGGCCGACGGGGTCTGTCCCTGCAGCGTTCCCGAGCGCCGCGAAATCTTGCTGACCACCGCCATGCGGGAGGAATCCTGTGCCAGGAGCGTGCCATGCGAGACGACGGACGGCGCGGCGCGATTCCCCCAGCCCGGCCCGGCCGCCGCCGCCGGATTGTTGACGCCGTGTGGTGCCGCATGCGTGATGAGGGCGCATCGTGGCGGTGGCCGCCGCGTTGACTCCTGCGACCTGCCCAGCTACGAACGCTCAGCCTTTAAATTGGTCCGGTGAGGCCAGAAAGGGTTCCGATGCGATTCCACCCGATTCATCACAGTTGCGGCTGCTAGGGCCCCCTTCTACGGCGGGGCGGCCTCTCTATCGCATGGCTTCGGCAGCACGACTGGTGCTCGATGCGCAGGGCGTGGAACGTGCGCTGGCGCGCGTCACACACGAGATCCTCGAGCGCAACAAGGGCGTCGACGATCTCGTGTTCATCGGCGTCCGCTCGCTCGGCGTTCACATCGCCGAGCGCTTGGCAGCCAAGGCGGCCGCCATTGAAGGCGTGCGCGTACCGAGCGGCATCATCGACATCACCCTGTACCGCGACGATCTCAACCGCGCCGGCCAGCAACCGCAGGTGAAAGGAACCGACATCGAGTTTCCCATCGACGATCGGCAGGTGGTGCTGGTGGACGACGTGCTCTACACCGGCCGGACCGTACGCGCGGCGCTCGACGCGCTGATGGACTTCGGCCGGCCGCGCAGCGTCCAGTTGGCGGTGCTCATCGACCGCGGCCACCGCGAGTTGCCGATCCGGGCGGACTACGTCGGCAAGAACCTGCCCACCGCCAGCAACGAATCGGTACAGGTCCGGCTCAAAGAGCGCGATGGGACCGACGAGGTCCTGCTCGTGGGAACAGAGGAGGGTTGAGTATGTTCGCTCACCGGCATCTGTTGGGCCTCGCGGGCCTGTCGCGCGACGAGATCCTTCACCTGGTCGACACCGCGGCGTCGTTCAAGGAGATCTCCGAGCGCGACATCAAGAAGGTGCCGACTCTCCGTGGCAAGACCATCGTCGGCCTGTTTTACGAGGCCAGCACGCGCACGCGGACCTCGTTCGAGATCGCCGCCAAACGGCTGAGTGCCGACTACGTCAGCATCTCCGCCCCGACCAGCAGCATCAGCAAAGGCGAAACGCTCCTCGACACGGCGCGCAATATCGCCGCCATGCGCCCCGATGCGCTGGTGATCCGCCACAGCGCCGCCGGCGCCGCACAGTACCTCGCGACGCGCATCGACTGTCCGGTGATCAACGCCGGCGACGGTGCGCATGAGCATCCCACGCAGGCACTGCTCGACCTGCTGACTATTCGCGACCGTCTCGGACGGCTCGAGAACCTGACGGTAGCCATCGTCGGTGATATCCTGCACAGCCGCGTCACCCGCTCAAACGCGCATGCGCTGCGCACGCTCGGCAACCGTGTCCGCCTGGTCGGGCCGCCGACGCTGCTGCCGCGCGAGGCGGGCGTTCTCGGCGACGTTCACCACGACCTGCGCAGTGGCCTGCGCGACGCGGACGTGGTGATGATGCTGCGTCTGCAGCGCGAACGGCAGGGGCGCAACTACCTGCCGAGCCTCGACGAGTACGCGCGCTACTTCTGCCTCACCCGTGCCGCCCTCGAGGTCGCGCGACCGGGCGCCGTCGTCATGCACCCGGGACCGATCAACCGCGGTGTCGAGATCGCCAGCGACGTCGCCGATGGCGCCGCCTCGTTGATCATGGAGCAGGTGACCAACGGCGTCGCCGTGCGCATGGCGATTCTGTTTCTGTTCGCCAACCGTGGGCGCGTCGCGATGGCGGGCGCGCCCGCCGTCGAGGCCGACGCGCCCGCCGAGCGGCGGCGCAAAGTGGGGTGAGCGTGGCGTCGATCCTCATCACCGGCGGGACCGTCATCGATCCCGCGAATGATCGCCAAGGCGCCTTCGACCTGCGCCTCGCCGATGGCGTCGTCGAGGCCATCGGTGCGCGCGGTACGCTCGCAGCGGCGGACGTGCAGATCGACGCGGCGGGATGCTGGGTCGTCCCCGGTCTGATCGACATGCACGTCCACCTGCGCGAGCCCGGTCAGGAGTACAAGGAGACCGTCGCCAGCGGTGCGCAGGCCGCTGTCGCCGGCGGGTTCACGGCCGTCGCCTGCATGGCCAACACCAACCCGGTCAACGACAGCGGCGCCGTCACCAAGTACATTGTCGAGCAGTCCCGGCGCGCCGATCTCGCTCGTGTCTATCCGATCGGTGCCGTCTCGGTGGGCTTGCTCGGGGACCGCCTGGCGGAGATCGGGGAAATGCATGAGGCGGGCATCGTAGCTGTCTCCGACGACGGGCGCCCGATCATGGACAGCGCTCTGATGCGTCGAGCGCTCGAATACAGCTCGATGTTTGGGCTGGTGCTCAGCGTCCACGAAGAGGACCTCGCGCTGAGTGCCGAGGGGTGCATGAATGAGGGGCCAACAGCCTTCCGGCTTGGGCTCAAGGGGATGCCGGCGGCCGCCGAGGAAGCGATGGTGGCGCGTGACATCGCCCTTCTGGAGCGCACTGGCGGCCGACTGCACATCGCCCATGCGAGCACCGCCGGGACGGTCGATCTGGTGCGCCGCGCCAAGGCGCGCGGTTTGGCGGTCACCGCCGAGGCGACGCCACACCACTTCACGCTGACCGAGGATGCCGTGGGCGAGTACGATACCAACGCCAAGATGAGCCCGCCACTGCGCATGGCCGGCGACGTCGCGGCGGTGATCGCCGGCCTCGGCGATGGCACGATCGATGCGATTGCCAGCGATCACGCGCCGCACCATCGTGACGAGAAGGATGTGGAGTTCGAGTGCGCCGCACATGGCATTGTCGGCTTGGAGACATCGCTCGCCCTCAGTCTGGCTCTGGTGCGCGATCATGGCTTGACGCCGGGCGCCCTGGTGCGGGCGATGAGCGTCGCGCCAGCCCGCATCTTGGGTGTGCCTGGCGGCAGCCTGGCGCTGGGCGTTGTGGCGGATGTCACCGTCATTGACCCCGACGCAAGGTGGGCGGTGGAGCCGGACCAGTTTCATTCCAAGTCCCGCAATACCCCGTTTGGCGGCTGGACCCTCCAGGGACAGGCGCGTGCGACGATCGTGGGCGGCGTGCTCAAGTGGCGCGCCGCCGAAGCCGCCGCTGGGCGGAGAAAGCGCAGCGCAGCTCAATGAAGGCCCTGCTTGCACTGGCCGATGGCACCGTCTTCGAAGGTGTCGGCTTCGGCGCCGAGGCCGAAGCGGTCGGCGAGGTGGTCTTCAATACCTCTATGACCGGGTACCAGGAGATCCTCACCGACCCGTCCTACTGCGGTCAACTGGTGGCGATGACCTACCCGGAGATCGGCAACACCGGAGTCAACCGCGAGGACGTCGAGTCGTCTCGACCCTACGTCGAAGGCTTCATCGTCAAGGAGTACTGTGCCTCACCGAGCAACTGGCGAGCGACCCAATCGCTCGGCGATTACCTGGCCGAGCACGGGATTCCCGGCATCCAGGGTCTCGATACGCGCAAGTTGGTGCGGCTCCTGCGCGACCAGGGGACGCTGAACGGCGTCCTGTCGACGCGCAACCTCGATCCCAATCGACTGGTGCGCCTGGCGCGCGAGGCGCCCTCGATGGAGGGCCAGGACCTGGTGCGGCGCGTCACGTGTCGCGAGCCGTACGATTGGCATGAGGGCCGTTGGACGCTGGCCAACGGCTACGCCGCGCCAGCCGAGCCGGCGCGCTACTTCGTCGTCGCCTACGACTTCGGCATCAAGCGCAACATCCTGCGTAACCTCGTCCAGTCTGGGTGCCGGGTTCACGTGGTGCCCGCGTCGACGCCGGCCGCCGAGGTGCTGGCGTTGCGGCCGGACGGCGTCTTCCTCTCGAACGGACCCGGCGACCCCGCCGCGGCGCCCTACGCCGCCGACGCGGTACGCGGACTGTTGGGCAAGACACCGATCTTCGGCATCTGCCTCGGCCACCAGATCCTCGGCCTGGCGCTGGGCGGGACGACCTACAAGCTCAAGTTCGGCCACCATGGCGGCAATCAACCGGTGATGGACCTGACCACCGGCAAAGTGGAGATCACCAGCCAGAATCACGGCTTCGCGGTTGATGTCGACTCGCTGGGCGGAGGCGCACAGTTGACGCACGTCAATCTGAACGATCAGACCGTCGAGGGACTACGACATACGACACTGCCGCTGTTCTCGGTGCAGTACCATCCGGAGTCATCGCCCGGTCCGCACGACGCCCACTACCTCTTCTCCCGTTTTATCGACCTGATGGAGTCCGGACGCTGACGCGATGCCGAAACGAACCGATCTCAAGACCATTCTCCTCATTGGCTCGGGCCCGATCGTCATCGGGCAGGCGTGCGAATTCGACTATTCCGGGACGCAGGCCTGCAAGGCGTTGAAGGAAGAGGGCTACCGCGTCGTGTTGGTCAATTCGAACCCGGCGACGATCATGACCGATCCGGAGTTCGCCGACCGGACGTATGTGGAACCGCTCACCGCGGCCGTCGTCGAGAAGATCATCGCACGCGAGCGGCCGGATGCGCTGTTGCCCACCGTCGGCGGCCAGACGGCGCTCAACCTGGCGATCGAGTTGGCCGAGTCCGGCGCCCTCGAGCGGTACGGCGTCGAGCTCATCGGCGCCCGCATCGACGCGATCAAGAAGGCCGAGGATCGCGACCTCTTCAAGGCCGCGATGCAGCGCATCGGCCTCTCGATCCCGCCGAGCGGCATCGCCCATACCATGGAAGAGGCGCGCGAGATCGGCGCCCGCATCGGGCTGCCACTGATCATTCGCCCCTCGCGGACGCTGGGCGGCACCGGTGGCAACATCGCGCTCACCGCCGAGGAGTACGAGCGCTTCGCGGCCGCCGGCCTGGCGGCCTCGCCGATCAGCGAGATCCTCGTCGAGGAATCGATTGCCGGCTGGAAGGAATACGAGCTCGAGGTCATGCGCGACCACCACGACAACGTGGTGATCGTCTGCTCGATCGAGAACCTCGATCCCATGGGCGTGCACACCGGCGACAGCATTACCGTCGCGCCGGCGCAGACGTTGACCGACAAGGAGTACCAGATCCTACGCGACGCCTCGCTGGCGATCATTCGCGAGATTGGCGTCGACACCGGCGGCTCGAACATCCAGTTTGCCATTCACCCCGGCGACGGCCGGTTGGCGGTGATCGAGATGAACCCGCGTGTCTCGCGCAGTTCCGCCCTGGCCAGTAAGGCGACCGGGTTTCCAATCGCCAAAATCGCCGCCAAACTCGCCGTCGGCTTCACTCTGGACGAGATCCGCAACGACATCACGCGAGAGACGCCGGCCAGCTTCGAGCCGACCATCGATTACGTCGTCACCAAGATCCCGCGGTTCACTTTCGAGAAGTTTTCACAGACGCCGGATTTTCTGACCACGCAGATGAAATCCGTCGGCGAGGCCATGGCCATCGGCCGCACCTTCAAGGAATCGCTGCAAAAGGCTCTGCGCTCACTCGAGATCGATTCGTTCGGGTTCGATGACAAGGGGCGTGGCCCGCGTCTCGATGGGGCGGCGTTGGACGAGAAACTGCGCGTCCCGAACGCGCGCCGCATCTGGTATGTCGCCGACGCCTTCCGCCAGGGCTACGATGTCTCGCGCATCTTTGCGTTGTCGAAGATTGACCCCTGGTTCCTTGAGCACATCCGCCAGATCGTCGCGGAGGAGACCCAGGTCAGTCTGGCACCGACGGCCCTGCGGCGCGCCAAGGCGATGGGCTTCTCCGATGTCCGCCTGGCGCAACTGCTCGGGCGCGAAGAGGAGGAAATCCGCCAGGCGCGACTGGCTGCCGGTATCCGCCCCGTGTTCAAGAAGGTCGACACCTGTGGCGCCGAGTTCGTCGCCCACACGCCCTACCTCTACTCGACGTACGAGGACGAGGACGAGAGCCAGCCGACGACGCGTAAGAAGATCATGATCCTGGGCGGCGGTCCGAACCGCATCGGCCAGGGCATCGAGTTCGATTATTGCTGCGTCCACGCCGCCTTCGCACTGAAGGAAGCTGGCTACGAAACGATCATGGTCAACTGCAACCCGGAGACGGTCAGCACGGACTACGACACCTCCGACAAGCTCTACTTCGAGCCACTGACGCGCGAGGACGTCCTCAGCATTGTCGAGCGCGAGCAACCGGCGGGCGTCATCGTCCAGTTCGGCGGCCAGACGCCGCTCAAGCTCGCGGTACCGCTCGAAGCGGCCGGAGTGCCGATCATCGGCACGTCGCCGGATGCGATCGACCGCGCCGAGGACCGCCGCAGGTTCTCCGCGCTGCTTGACCAGTTGGGCCTGCGGCAGCCGCCACACGGGATCGCCCTGACCATCGAGGAGGCCGTCGACGCCGCGACACGGATTGGCTACCCCGTCCTGGTGCGACCTTCGTACGTGCTCGGCGGCCGGGCCATGGAGATCGTCTACGACGAGGCGGCGCTGCGCGGATACATGGAGCGCGCCGTAGAGCTCGATTCTGGCCGGCCGGTGCTGGTCGACCGCTTTCTCGAGGACGCGATCGAGTTGGACGTCGATGCGATCAGCGACGGCCGCACCGTCGTCGTCGCCGGCATCATGGAGCACATTGAACGCGCCGGGGTGCATTCCGGTGACAGTGCGTGCTCGCTGCCAACGAACTCGGTCGCGGCTGACGTCTTGGACGATGTGCGCCGACAGGTGGTGGCGCTGGCCACCGAGCTTGGGGTCATCGGCCTGATGAACGTCCAGTTCGCAATCCAAGGCCGCGATGTGTTTATTCTCGAGGTCAACCCGCGCGCCTCGCGCACGATTCCGTTCGTCAGCAAGGTGATCGGCGTGTCGCTGGCCAAACTGGCAGCCCGGGTGATGGTGGGGGAAACGCTCGCGGATCTTGGCTTTACGCGCGAGATCGTCCCCACTCACATCGCGGTCAAGGAGGCGGTGTTCCCGTTCGCCAAGTTTCCCGGCGTCGACACCCTGCTCGGTCCCGAGATGCGTTCGACCGGCGAGGTCATGGGGATCGATGTTTCGTTCGGGGTCGCCTTCGCCAAGGCCCAGCTCGGCGCCGGCACCGTGCTGCCGCTGACGGGAACGGTCTTTCTCAGCGTCGAGGACGGCGACAAGGCAGCCTTGCTGCCGGTGGCGCAGCGCCTGGGCGCAGACGGCTTCCGGTTGATCGGGACCGTCGGCACGGCCGCCTTTCTCCAGCGGCACGGTGTCGCCATTGCGCGCATCAACAAGGTGCAGGACGGGAGCCCGCACGCGGTCGACGAGATCCGCGCCGGGCGCGTCCACTTGGTGATCAACACGCCGAAGGGGTCCGGCGCGCAGCGCGATTCGTTCCCACTTCGCCGCGCCGCGTTGGAGTGGAAGGTGCCCTATTTCACCACCCTCGCCGGCGCTGCCGCCGCCGCGGAGGGCATCGGGTTTCTGCGCCGGCAGGAGTTGAACGTGCGCTCGCTGCAAGAGTTCCACGGCCGCGGTTAGAGAGCGGCGTGGCGGGGTCCGCGCACAAGACGGTCGAGAGCGCCCTGCTGCAGTTTCTCGCTGCCGTGCGCGGGCCGCTCGAGTTTCTCTGCGCGGCCGCGGCGCAGACCGCTCAGCGCACGCAGCTGCCGGGGCGGGCGTGGGCGGCGCGCGGCCGTGCCCTACGGGGCGAGCTGCGCGGCGTTCAGCAGCAGCGTGCTCTCGACGACCTGTGTGCGGCTCTCGAGCGGCTCGAGGGTGCGGCGGCGGGCGAGCGGCAAGTGTTGGCGGCCGAGTGCCGCGTCGCACTGGCCGCCGTCGAAGGGCCGCGCGGTCATGATATTCCCGCCCAGTATCAGCGGACCGTGACCGACGTCCCGGCGCAGCTGGAACGCTTGCTGCGGCCAGTCCAATTCGCGAAAGAGGTCGGGCCGCGCCGTGCCGAGCAATTGCGCAAGTTTGGCATCGAGACCGTCGAGGATCTGCTCTACCATCTGCCGTTTCGCTACGAGGATCGCCGGCGGGTGCGCGACATCGCCTCGCTGCAGGCGGGAGAGGAGGCGGGCGTCGTCGCCGACGTGGCGCAGGTGACGGAACGGACGGTCGGCGGCGGTCGGCGCAAGATCCTCGAGGCGGTGCTGCGCGATGCGACTGGGCTCCTCGCCTTGGTGTGGTACCACCATGTGTCGTTCCACCGCGCGCGATACCGGGTTGGGCAACGTGTGCGCGCATACGGGCGCATCGACTGCAGCCCCGGCGGCGGTAAGCGCATGGTGCACCCGGACGTTGATCTTGATCCCGATGCCGAGACAGGCGCCGGGATTCTGCCGATCTACGAAAAGCCGACCAGTCTATCGGTCGCATTGATGCGCAAGATCGTCCGCCGCGCCGTGGCGGATCATGCCGACGCAGTGCCGAGCGTCATTCCCGAGGCGTTGGCACACGATGTCGGCGTCGCCGACGCCGTCACGGCGCTGCGGGCGCTGCATGGGCCGGGGCCGGACGCCGACCTGGAGCGCCTGAATCGCTTCGCCACCGGCGCCCACCGTGCGCTGGTCTTCGATGAGCTGTTCTACCTGCATCTCGGCCTCGGCCTGCGGCGTCGCCAGGCGGCGGTGGAGCAGGGGATACCTCTGCATGGCACGGGCGCCCTGACGGCGCGGCTGCTACGGACGCTGCCGTTTGCGTTGACGGGCGCGCAACAGCGAGTCATCGCCGCGGTGACTGCCGACCTGCAGCGCCAGCAGCCGATGCATCGGCTGGTGCAGGGCGACGTCGGCAGCGGCAAGACAGTGGTGGGACTGTTCGCCGCTCTGATCGCCCTTGAACAGGGAGCGCAGGTGGCGTTCATGGCGCCGACCGAGTTGCTGGCCGAACAGCACTTCCAGACCCTCAGTCGGTACGCCGAGGGTCTCGGCCTGCGCGTCGCGCTGCTGACGGGCGAGGCCGTACGCGGTGGACGACAACCGCTGTACGCAGCCCTCGCCAGCGGCGAGATTCAGCTCGCCGTCGGGACCCACGCCCTCATCCAGTCCAGCGTGCGTATGCCGGGCCTGGCGCTCGGGATCATCGACGAACAGCACCGGTTTGGCGTTCTGCAGCGCGCCTCGCTGGCAGCCCTCCGCGGCGACGGAGGGCCGGCGCCGCACATCCTCCTCATGACTGCGACGCCGATCCCGCGCACACTGGCGATGACGATTTACAGCGATCTCGATGTCTCGCTGCTCGACGAGATGCCGCCTGGGCGTTCGCCCGTGCGTACCGAACTGGTGAACGAGGCGGCGCGCCGGCAGCTGTATGCGCAGGTGACGGCGCACCTCGCTGCAGGCCGGCAGGCGTACATCGTCTACCCGCTCGTCGAGGCGTCGGAGACCGAGGATCTGCGCGATGCAACGACGATGGCGCGTGAACTCGGTAAGACCGTATTCGCGGCCTACCGCGTCGGCCTGCTGCACGGACGCATGAAGGCGGAGGAGAAAGAGGCGGTGATGCGGCGCTTCCGCGCCGGGGAGCTGCAGGTGCTGTTCAGCACCACCGTCATCGAAGTCGGCGTCGACGTGCCGAACGCCACCGTAATGGTCGTCGAACACGCCGAGCGCTTCGGGCTGTCGCAACTGCACCAGCTGCGGGGGCGCGTCGGCCGCGGCGCCGACGCGGCAGTCTGCTTCCTGGTGACCCCGTATCTGGGCGATCGCGACTCCGATACCTTCAAACGCCTGATGGCCATGAAACGCACCACCGATGGCTTTCGCATTGCCGAAGTGGATCTCGAGTTGCGCGGCCCGGGTGATTTTCTCGGCACGCGCCAACACGGTCTGCCCGACTTTCGCGTCGCCAGTCTGATGCGGGACACGCGCATCCTCGCCGAGGCACGCGACGCGGCGGAGCGCTGGCTGAGCAGCGACCCGCACCTGCGAGCGCCGGAGTCGCACGCGTTGCGGCAGGTGCTCGAGCACCGATGGAAGGGCCGACTCGGGCTAGCCGAGGTCGGCTGATGGCACCTGGCCGGGGGACCGGAGCGGGAGACGCGGAGACTCGAGTTGCCAGCCTCCGGCCAATCGTCTACGCGGTCTGACTTCAACGGCGAGCGCGGTAGTATGGAGGGCACGTGGGAGATCGGACCATTCGCATCGGATTGATCGGCTTCGGAACGATCGGTACCGGTGTCATCAAGCTGCTGCAACGGCAGCGCGAGAGTATCCGCGATACGCTCGGTGTCGGACTCGAGGTGGTGCGCATTGCCGATATCGACACCCGCCGCGACCGCGGCGTGAAACTCGCACGCGGTGTCCTGGTCGGCGACGCACGCGTCATTCTTGATGATCCCAGCATCGATATCGTCATCGAACTCATGGGTGGGACCGGCTTGGCGCGGCGCTTCATGATCGAGGCGATCGCTGCCGGCAAGGACATCGTCACTGCCAACAAGGCCCTGCTCGCGCATCATGGCGACGAGGTGTTCCGCGTCGTCGAGAAGGCCGGCGTCGAGATCGGATTCGAGGCCAGCGTCGGCGGCGGCATCCCGATCATCCGTACGCTCAAGGAGAGTCTCTGCGGCGACCGTCATCTGGCCATCTCCGGCATCGTCAACGGCACCTGCAACTATATTCTCAGCCGCATGAGCGAGGAGGGCGGTGAGTTCGGGTCGGTGCTGAAAAGCGCCCAGGCGGATGGTCTCGCTGAAGCGGATCCAACATTCGACGTCGACGGGATCGATGCCGCTCATAAGCTGGCTCTGTTGATCCAACTGGCCTTCCGGGTGCGCGTTCCGTTCGCACAGATTGCGGTCGAGGGAATCCGTCAGGTCAGCCAGGCGGACATCGCCTACGCGCGAGAGTTTGGCTACGCGATCAAATCATTGGCGGTCGCCAAGCGCTGTGGCGACCGGATCGAGGCCTCGGTGCGCCCGACGATGGTGCCGCGCCGTCACGTCCTGGCCAATATCAACGGCGCTCTCAATGCCATCGCGGTGCACGGCGAGGCGCTTGGCGACACCCTCTACGTCGGCGCCGGGGCTGGGATGATGCCGACCGCGACGGCGGTGGTCGCCGACTTGATGGATGTGGCGCGCAACCGCGTGCACGGCAGCCGCGGCCGTATGGCGCCGCTCGGTTACCCGCTGCGCATGCAGACGCGCGCCCGCACCGTGCCGCTGGAGGATCGGCAGGGCGAGTACTACGTCCGCTTCATGTTGGTGGATCGCCCGGGCGGGCTCGGCCGCATCGCCGGCATCCTCGGCGCGCACGACGTCTCGATCGCCGCAGTCATGCAGCGTGAGCGCGAGCAGGGACGGGTCGTCCCGGTGGTCATCCGTACCCATGCGACCCGCGAACAGGCCTTGCGACGTGCCGTCCGCGCCATCGACCGCCTGGCGGTGGTCCGTAGCCGCTCGACAGTCATCCGTATTGAGGAAAGTATCGGCTGATGTAGGAAATGCCCCCGTTTCCCAGTATGTTCTGGCCAGGGAGTCGGCGCATCGGTATGGATAGGAATCTCGCTCTCGAAGCGGTACGCGTCACGGAAGCAGCGGCGCTGGCCTCGGCACGCCTGATGGGTCGGGGCGACATCGACGCAACCGACCGCAGCGGTGCCGAGGCAATGCTGCGCACGTTCCAGTCAATTGCCATCAACGGCGTGATCGTCATTGGCGACAGTGCCGGCAACGAAGGCGGTCTGCTGCCCATCGGGGCCCACGTCGGCAATGGCGTCGGGCCGGAACTGGATGTCGCCCTCGACCCGCTCGAGGGCGCAGCGATCTGTGCCACCGGCGGGTACAATGCCCTGTCGATCATCGCTATCGCCGAACGCGGCGGATTCCTGCGCTGCCCGGACATGTATATGGATAAGATCGCGGTCGGGCCGGAATCGCGCAACCTCATCAAGCTCGATCGCAGCCCGACCGAGAATCTGCGCTCCCTCGCCGAGGGGCGCGGCGTCTACGTCGCCGATCTGACCGTCGCCATCCTCGACCGTCCTCGCCACGAGAAGCTCATCGAGGAGGTGCGACGCGCGGGCGCGCGCGTGCGCCTGCTGCGCGACGGCGACGTCGCCGCGGCGATGGCGACGACCAATCCGGAGTCCGGTATCGACATGCTGATCGGCACCGGCGGCTCGCGGCAGGGCATCCTCACCGCCGCGGCCCTACGCTGTGCCGCTGGGGACATGCAGGCACGGCTGCGGCCGCGTAATGAGGCCGAGAGTGAACGGGCGCGCGAGGCCGGCATCCGCGACCTCGACAAGGTGTACGACATCGAGGAGATGGCTTCAGGGAGCGTAATGTTCGCCGGCACGGGCGTCACCAACGGCGATTACCTCGACGGCGTTCGTTTCTTCCGCGGCGGCGCTGCGACCAACTCGGTCGTCATGCGATCGCGCACGCACACGGTGCGCATGTTGCGCTCCGTCCACCGTTTCGACCTCAAGCCGGACTACTGAGACTGGCATGAGCTGGACCGCCTGTTATGCGACGCCGCTCGAGTTCCAGGCTCATCTGGTGAAGGGGTACCTCGAACAGTACGGCGTCCCCTGCCTGGTTGAGGGGGCCGGTGTCGGCTCGACAACGCTCGGGATCGGCCAGGCGCGGGTGTTGGTGCGCGCCGACTGGGTGGATGTCGCCCACGGTCTGCTGCGCAGCCGTGAACAGCCGCAAGCGGAACCGCAGCGCCTGCGGCTCGTCCGCCGGAGTGATCTTGCATGAATCAGCGCACCGTTGATCCCGCCGCGCCAGTGCAGCCCCCTGCACCCGAGGCGCCACGTTACAGCACGGTCTCCGACATGGAGATCGAGCCGTTGTATTCCGCCGATCACCTGAACGGCTGGAGCTACGCGCAGCAGCTCGGCAACCCTGGCGAGTACCCCTTCACGCGCGGCGTCTACCCGACCATGTATCGCGGCAAGGCGTGGACGATGCGCCAGTTCGCCGGGTTCGGGACGCCCGAGGATACCAACCGCCGCTTCCGCTTCCTGCTCGAGCAAGGGCAGACCGGTCTCTCCACTGCCTTCGATATGCCGACGCTGATGGGGTACGATCCGGACCATCCGCGCGCCCTCGGGGAAGTCGGTCGCGAGGGGGTATCGGTGTCGACCCTGGCTGACATGGAAGCCCTGTTCGCTGGCATTCCCCTCGCTCAGGTCACGGCGTCGATGACGGTGAACTGCTCCGCCAGCGTCATTCTGGCGATGTATTTCGCCATGGCGGAGAAGCGTGGCGTGCCGCTCTCCGCGCTCGGTGGCACGATCCAGAACGACATGCTCAAGGAGTTCATCGCGCAGAAGGAGTGGATCAGCCCACCCGAGCCCTCCGTGCGCGTCATTGTCGATATGATCGAGTTCTGCGCAACGCATGCGCCGAAATGGCATCCGGTGTCGATCAGCGGCTACCACATCCGGGAAGCAGGATCGACGGCAGTGCAAGAGCTGGCATTCACGCTGGCCGATGGCATCGGCTATGTCCAGGCGGCGGTGGCGCGCGGGCTCGACGTTGATCACTTCGCGCCGCGCCTGTCGTTCTTCTTTAACGTCCACAACGATTTTCTGGAAGAGATTGCCAAGTTCCGCGCCGCCCGGCGTATGTGGGCGCGTATCATGCGCGAGCGCTTCGGGGCGCGTAGCCCGCGCTCCTGGTTGCTGCGGACGCATGCGCAGACCGCGGGCTGCTCGCTGACCGCGCAGCAACCGGTGAACAACGTCGTGCGCGTCGCGCTGCAGGCCCTGGCGGCGGTACTCGGCGGCACCAACTCCCTACACACCAATTCGATGGACGAGACGCTGGCGCTGCCCAGCGAATCGGCGGTGCTGACCGCGTTGCGCACGCAGCAGATCATTGCCGAGGAGACCGGCGTGGTGAACACCGCGGACCCGCTCGGCGGCAGTTACGCGATCGAGGCGCTCACCGACCGCCTCGAACGCGAGGCCCTTGCGTATATCGACCGAATCGAGGCGTTGGGGGGCATCATCCGCGCCATCGAAGTGGGGTTTCCGCAGCAGGAGATCGCCGACGCCTCGTACCACTACCAACGCCAACTTGACCGTGGCGAGAAAGTCGTCGTCGGAGTCAACAAGCACCGTAGCAACGACGGACACACGCTGGAGGTGCTGCGCGTGGGCAACGACGTCGAACGCACCCAAGCGGAGCGGGTCCGGGCGCGTAAGGCGCTGCGCGACGCCACGCTCGTCGCCGCACGTATTGAGGCGGTACGCGCGGCAGCGCGGGACGGTGTCAACCTGATGCCACCGATCATCGCCGCGGTGCACGCGGAGGTCAGTGTCGGCGAGATTTCCGACGTCTTCCGCGACGTATTCGGGGTCTACCGCGATCCAGCGTGGATCTGACTTGGACGATCGGCGCCTCCGCATCCTGATCGCCAAGCCGGGCCTGGACGGCCACGACCGTGGTGCCAAAATCATCGCCCGCGCGCTGCGCGATGGCGGGTTCGAGGTCATTTACACTGGCCTGCATCAGACGCCAGAGATGATCGTCGCGGCGGCGCTGCAGGAAGACGTAGACGCTATCGGCCTGAGTATACTGTCCGGCGCTCACATGACGCTACTGCCGGCGATCATCACTCAGTTGCGGGAGCACGGCGTCGGCGACGTGCCGCTGTTCGGCGGCGGTATCATTCCGCCCGAGGACATCGAGCTGCTCAAGGCGCAAGGGGTCCTCGAGGTCTTCACGCCGGGTGCCAGCACCGAGGACATCATCGCCTGGGCGCGCGCGACGCTGAAGCCGCGCGAGTGACGCCCCGGGTCGCGCCGGCCGTACCGGCGCGCTAGCGTCTCCGAGTATGGAACGCCGTCCCGTCGTCATCATCGGTTCCGGTCCGGCCGGCACGGCGACGGTGATCGCCCTGCACCGACGCGATCCCGGGCTGGCGCGTGAGGTGCTGCTCCTCGAGAAGTCCCGGCACCCACGGCCCAAGGTGTGCGCCGGCGGGTTGATTCCCGCTGGTCGCCGGTGGCTGCATGAACACAATGTGGCGTTCGCGGTGCCACATGTCACCATCGACCGGGCCCGTGTCACGACGCCGACGAGAACCGTCGAATACGAGGATCGCAACCTCTGCTACGTCATCCGTCGCGCCGAGCTGGATGCGGCGCTCGTTGAGGCCGCCCGAGAGCGGGGCATTGCTGTTCGCGAGAACGAACCGGTGCGGGCCCTGGAGCGCGACGGCGGCGGTATGCGGGTAACGACCAGCCGCGGCCTCTACCAGACTCCGCTGGTGATCGGCGCGGACGGCGCTGGCAGCTTGGTGAGACGGACGATGGTCGACGACACGCACGCGACGATCGCCCGTGCGGTGATGGCCGACGTGCCGATGTCCGGAACCAGTTGGGACGGATTCGCGAAGGCGCGATACGACTTCGACTTCCGGATTCGTCGCGACGGGCTGCGCGGCTACTTGTGGGCGTTCCCGTGCCTCATCGGGGGCGTCCCGCATGTCAATGTAGGGGCCTACGCCGTCACGCCGAGCGGCGCCCCGCTCGACGCGGCGCTGACGGACTACCTCGCACAGCACGGAGCAGGGGCACCGCGCCGCGTCGCCTTCCCGATCCACTGGTATCGCCCTGGCGCTCGCGTTGGGAGCGATGCGGCCTGGTTGGTTGGCGACGCCGCCGGCGTCGATCCGCTCATGGGGGAGGGGATCTCGCTGGCCCTCGACTACGGCGAACTTGCCGCCGACGCGATCCTCGCCGCACGTCGAGCGGGCGACAACAGCGGGGCGGCCTATCAGCAGGCGTTTGAAGGCTCGTGGCTGGCCGGCAAGCTGCGGCGCCTTCACCTGGCGACGCGCCTCTTTTACGGCTCCGCGACCTGGCGCGCGTGTTTCGCACTAGCGGAGCGCAGCCGCCGGCTGCGCGCAGTCGGACTGCGTTGGTACAACGGCGTCGACGGGTGGGATCGGCGCAGCGGCTGGGATGCGGCGGCAGCCGTGCTGACCAATCGCATCGACGCGTGATCGCCTGTGTGGCGCCGAGTCGAAGATGACGCTGGGCGCTCGCTGGCGCTGCTGGCGCCGCCGGCGCGTATCGTCAGCTTGGTGCCCAGCGTCACCGAACTCCTCTGTCACCTCGGCTTTGCGTCGCGCCTGGTCGGAGTCACCCGGTTTTGTACCGAACCGGCGTCGGACCTTGTCGGCTTGGCGCGGATTGGCGGCACAAAGACCCCGGACTGCGACCGCATCGTCGGTCTGTCCCCCGATCTGGTGGTGGTCAACAGCGAGGAGAATCAGCGGCAGGACTTCGAGCGTCTGGTGGCGGCGGGGATCACCGTCCTCGTCAGCTTTCCGACCACCGTGGCCGCGGCGGCGATGTCAATCCGACGCTTGGGCCGGGCCCTCGACGCCGAGTCCGGCGCCGCGACACTGGCTGACGCGATAGACGACGCGATGCGCGTGCGAGTCGCGCCGCCGCTGCTGCGCGTATTCTGCCCCATCTGGCGGTCGCCGTGGATGTCCTTCAGCGGGGACACCTACTGCAGCGACATTCTCACACATGCCGGCGGGCTCAACCTCTGTGCGGCGGCGCCGTGCCGATACCCGGAAGTGGCGTTGGACGCGATCGCTGCAGCGGCGCCGGAAGTCATCTTGCTGCCAGACGAGCCGTACCCGTTTGCGGCGCGCCATTTCGATGCCCTCGCGCCGCTGCACAGGACACCGGCCTGGCGCCGCGGGCGAGTCCACCTGGTCGACGGCAAATTGCTCTCCTGGTACGGCCCACGCACGTTGGAAGGGCTCCGGGTGTTTCGCGCCCTCCTGAGCCCGCCTTGATCTGGCGAGCGAGAGTGGGCGACGGCGACGCCTTGCGCGGGTGCAAGAGATTGATCGAGTTGCCAGGCAAACGACGCACCGGGGTGCTGGCTGGCGCCTAGGCGCGTACCTCGCGGCAGCGGGCATGTCGCTTGCTGAGAGTAGGGCTCGTGTCGCGGTGCAAGTGTATTCAGGGAGATCACCCCGTGATGGACGCTCTGCGGCGGGCTGCCCACCGCGTTGCGGGGTCGTCAGCATCGGTGGCCCTGTCGGGCGAACCGGGGGCCGGCAAGGAGCACTTCGCGCGCCACCTGCACCATCTGGTCGATGCCGCGGCACCGTTTGTACGCATCGACTGTGCCGAGGCTTCGGATGCGCGCATCGAGTGGGGTCTCAGCGACCTCCCAGCGCTACGGTGGGGCGGCGGTACCTTGTTCCTCGATGCCCTGGATGTGCTGCCGTTGGCGTGGCAGCAGCGCCTCATCAGCCTCTTGCCGGCGGCGCAGAACGGGCAGGGCATTGACGGCTCCTTCCGGGTCGTCGCCTCGCTGGCGACCAATCTGCGTGTCGCCGCGCGGTCCGGCGCGATCGACACCACGCTGCTGGCGCGCCTGGAAATGGTGGAGATCAGTATCCCGGCATTGCGCCAGCGGCGCGGCGATATCCCCGCGTTGGTCGAGTACTTCCTCGACGTATACGCCCGCCGCCACAGTATCGCCCCGTGCCGCCTGGACCGATCGGGGTTGGTACTCCTGTGGCAGCACGACTGGCCTGGCAACGTCCGCGAGTTGGAAACCGTCCTCGAGCGACTCGCAGTCCTGGGGCGGGGGCGCGTCGTCGACGTCGTCGAATTGACCGCGCTGGTATTCCCGGATCGATGGTCGTCGCCGCACCCGGTCGCCGCGTGGGCTGGTCCCTCGCTGCGACCGACACCCGGTTGAAGCCCGGGCCTAGACCGCCGCGGTCAGGTAGCGCAGGAGCATCTGCACGACCGCCAGGACAATCGCCGCGAGGAACGCCGACCAGAAGCCGGCGACCAGGAAACCGGGCACCAGCTTCGACGCCAGAATCAGCACGATGGCGTTGACGACGAACAGAAAGAGACCGAAGGTCACGATGGTCAGCGGAAAGGTGACGATCTTGAGCAGGAGCCCCAAGGTCGCGCTGATGAGACCGATCACTACCGATGCGATCATCGCCGTGCCAAAGCTCTTCACGTGAAATCCGCTCACCAGATGGGCGACGATCAACAGGCTCAAGGCACTCAGAATCCAGGTCAGCAATAGATGCATCATCAGGTAGGTATCGCGTCCTCTCCGCGGCGTCGGCCGCAGGCGTGTGCAACGCCCGTGTAGCGCTGCGTGGATGACGCGACAAGCGGACGGACAGGTTCAGGAGGGAACCGGCTACGGATGGTGCGCGGCGAGGTGCGTGCGCGGGTATGCGCCGCAGGGGCGATTCCCTTGGACTAAGCCGCGGCGGTCGAGTAGCCAGTGAAACTAGATGTCGCATGCGCCTGTAAGGCTGACTCTGGGGCGGATGCAGAATCCGGTGCGCGGACTCCTGCATGGAAGTGCTGCCTTCGCATCGGTGATCGGCAGCGTGGTGCTCTGGAGGCATGGTGCGCCGGCACACCAGTACGCCCTGTTGGTCTTCACGGTCGGCATGGTCGGGCTGTACACGGTCAGCAGCCTCTATCACTCGGTCCCCTGGCCCGCGGTGTGGAAGGCGCGCATGCAGCGTGCCGACCACGCCATGATCTACGTGCTCATCGCAGCCACCTACACGCCGATCACCTGGATCGTCTTAGACGGTTGGTTGCGCGTCGTGGTGCTGTGCGTGGCCTGGGGCATCGCCGTGTGCGGCGTCCTGCAGAAAGTCCTGCTACCGCACATCGGTGAGTCCTTCGCGATCGCCATGACCACCATACAAGGGTGGTTGGCACTGCCCCTGTTCGTCCCGCTGGCGCGCCGATTGCCGTGGCCGGCCCTGCTGCTGATGGGACTCGGCGGTGTCGTGTACACCATCGGCATGGTGTTCCTCGTCACCGAACGGCCGCGCCTGTGGCCGCGTGTGTTCTCCTACCATGAGGCGTTCCACGTCTGCGTCGTCGCTGGCAGCGCCGCCCACTACGCGATGATCTTCACTTACGTCGCGCGCTTCGGGGCGGCCTGACAGGTAGCCCGATCGGGGCCGAAGGCGAGGCAACCGCCTCCTGGCAGCGAGCGGTCTCGGCGGCGCTTTAAGAACAGTGCCCCCGGCGCGATTCGAACGCACGACCCCAGGATTAGGAAGTACGTTCGGCGCGTGCGTCGCTGCACCGTGCAGCCGTCACCGCACGCTGCGCCTACGGTTTCCGGCATCGGTCGCCGCACCGTCACGGTGCAAACGCAGCGTGATGGAAACAAATGGAAACAGCGGATCCGCGAGGACCCGACCTTCCAGGCCGCGCCCGAGCGCATCGAGCGGCGCTTGGAGTAGCCGGGCGAACTAGCTACCAACCAGACAGCATCCGGCGGCTAGGCTCTGCAGGCCGAAGAGCGGGACCCGTCCCCGCCTGCCGCCGGTTTTCTTCGAGACGGAGATCGGGACGGCGATCATGGAAGCAACGATCATCGGCCGCGGCCTCGATGGCTGCGTCGACAGACTCGAACGCCTGGCGACGCGCAAATTGCCGGCGCTCATCCTCGGCGACACGGGGACTGGTAAGGAACTGCTCGCGCGCCGGTACGTGCAGACCTGGCAGGCCGCGCACGGCCGCGAGCGGGTGATGACGCTCAACTGCGTCGGGTTCACCGACGAGCTGCTGCGCAGTGAGTTGTTCGGCTACGTGAAGGGTGCGTTCACTGACGCGAAGCAGGACAAGCAGGGCCTCGTCGAGACCCATGACCTCATCTGCCTCGACGAACTCGGCGACGCGGGCGAGCGGTTCCAGGCGGCGCTGCTCCGCGTCGTCGAATCGGGCGAGTTTCTCCCGGTCGGTGCGACGAAGACCAAAATGACCCAGGCGCGGTTCATCGCGTCCACCAACCGCAGCCGTGGCATCCGGCGCGACTTGGCCGAGCGGTTCCACGCCGTCTATGTCCCGTCCCTGGCCGAGCGCGGCGAGGACATCGTCGCTATCGCCATGGAGAGGTGCGAGCGCTTCGACATCAAGGAGACCACCGACCGATTCGCCACCTTCGCCGCGGCCTACATCTGGCCCGGCAACGTCCGCGAACTGCTGCGCGTCCTCGAGGACGCATCGTTGACGGACGTGCTTGATGTCCCGACCGTGCCGGAGTCGGCGTTGACACCGGCGCTCCTACGCGCCGCGCCGCGCATCCCACGCGCAAAGGCGCGCCGGATCACGGTCAAGGAGTTCGCCGAGCTGTTCACCGCGACGCATTCCGACGAGTGGGCGCGGCAAGAAGCGCAATACCTGGCGAGCATCGAGGAGAACTACTCCGACGCCGCGCAGCCGCGCCGGATCGCCGACATCCTCGAGCGGATGCACCGGGGGACTTTCCGGCCACCGGCGACCGCTGGGTTTCTGCGGCAACACCGCGCGACGCCGCATCTGGCAGCGGCGCGCCCCAACCCCGAGCGCGACGAGCTTGTGGCGTTGCTGACTCAGCACGGATCACAGTCGAAGGTGGCCGAGGTCATCGGGTGCACGCGCGAGGCAGTGCGCACGAAGATGAAGCGCCTCAAAATTACCTCAAGCGACTACGTGACCCGACGCAGTACCGCTGCCGGGTGACCGATAGGCCCTATTAGGGCACACGTAGGGGGGGCGAGCGGCGCTCGTTCGGGGCTCGGGTAGCGAACCGCACGAGCGCCGATGTTGGCACGCGCCGTGCGTTGCGAGGTGTGCATATGGCCACCGTCGCAACCGCAACGCTCTATCTCGCCGCCGACGCTGCGCGCGAAATCGGATGCACTCCGGCATGGGTGCGCCTCGAGACCGCCCGAGGCCGGCTCCGCGTCGCCGCACTGTCGCCGCGCGGCGTCCACCTGTACGCCCTCGACGACATCGCCGCGTATCTCGCCGACCGTGAGACCCGCCGGAGTCGGCGCGCATGAGTCGGCTCGCGCTGCACCCGTCGCCGTCGCCGACCAACGTCCGCGGCGTGCCCGGCACGGCGTTCGACGCTGACATCATCGCCGGCCTCGGCCTGCCGCCGCATTTTGTGTGCTGGCGCTACCTGTGGCGCCCCGACAAAGCAAAGCCCGACAAAGTGCCGACCCAGCCGCGCACCGGAACGAACGCGAGCAGCGTCGATCCGACGCACTGGTCAGACCTCAACACCGCGTTGCGACGGGCCGAGCGCGAGGGGTGGGGCATCGGCTTCGTCTTCCACCAGACGCTGAACGAGTATGCCGGCATTGACCTCGACGCGTGCCGCGATCCGCACACGGGCATCATCGTGCCGTGGGCCGCGTCGATCGTCGCGGCGGCGAACAGCTACACGGAAGTTTCGCCATCGGGCTGCGGCGTGAAGATCCTCGTTCGAGGTAAACCCCGACACAACGGGCGCAAAGCTGGCGCTGGCGGCACCGCCGTCGAGGTCTACGGACACGCGCGTTATTTCTGCCTGACTGGGTGGTCGCTGTGACGATTCGCGACGGGCAGAAGATGCTCGACGCGTTGTGCGACCGACTGTGGCCGGTTCAGGCAGCACCGGAACCACGCGCGTGCGTCGCGGTGTCGGACTCCGATGCCGTGATCATCAAGCGCGCGTCGCAGGCGAAGAACGGCACACTGTTTCGCGCGCTGTGGGCCGGGGACTGGCGCAGCCGATACGGCTCGCAATCGGAAGCTGACCTCGCCCTGTGCGCGCTCCTGGCCTTCTGGGCCGGCGGCGATGCGGCGCGAGTCGACGCGCTCTTTCGCTCGAGCGGACTCATGCGCGCCAAGTGGGATCGCGACGACTATCGGCGCTGGACGCTCGAGCGCGCGACGACCGGGGGCCGGGCATGAGCGGCGGCGACTTCCACAGTGACGCCCGCGAGGACGACGTGCCGCCGTTCGACGTGCCGCCGGGCACGGAGGCGAACGGGCACGACGCCCGCCAGGCTCAACAATTCCCAATCTACACCGCCAAGCAGGTGCGGACGCTGCCACCGGTGCCGTTTCGCGTGCAGGGTCTTGCGCTACCGATGCGCGGCCTCGCGAACCTTCCCGGCCCCAGCGGGTCGGGCAAGGGCTTGATCACGACGGACTTGGGTTTCTCCCTCGCCCGCGGCACGCCATTTCGGGGCGAGCTCGCGGTCGAGCAGTGCGCCGTCGCCTTCATCGTCGCCGAGGGATGGAGCGGCGTGCCGGGCCGGCAGCGCGCCGTCGAGACGCACCACCAGATTCCCGACGACGAGGACGTTCCGGTCTACTACTTCGCCGCCGCGCCGCAGCTCGACGACCCGATGGTGGCGGATCAGGTCGCGACGGCGCTGCGGCAACTCGACCCCCGCCCGCGGGTGCTCTTCGTTGATACATACCGCGCGACCAATGGCGGCGACGAGAACGACAGCAGCGACGCAGCCCGATACATCCGTAGCCTGCAGATGCTGGCCGAGGTGATCGATGGCCTGGTGATCACCATCGCCCACGTCCCCTGGAACGCCGAGCGAGAACGCGGCTCCACCGCCTTTCGCGCCGCTATGGATTGGGTCGCCCTCATCCAGAAGGAGGACGACGTCGTTTCCATGTCGTGCCTGAAGGCGAAGGATGGTCCCGAGTTCAAGCCACTGCGATGGCGCATCGAGGCATGGGCGGACTCTGCCACCGTCGTCCCGGTCGGTGACCGTGACCGCACACAGCCGCGGTGTTGGGAGGATATCCCCGGCAGCGCCCAAAAGATCCTGACCACGCTGGGGCGTGACTTCGGCGACGACGGCGCTACGACCAGCCAACTGCAGAAGGCATCAGGAGTGCCGGACTCGAGCTTCTTCCGCACCATAAAGAACGTGAGGGAGTGGGATCTCACCGAGAAGAAGGGACATCGACACCTCCTCACGGGTGCGGGGCGAGGCATACTCCCATGAGACTCCCACGGCAGGTTCGGTGGAACTACTCCCAACTCCCAATCCCCTTAGGGATGGGAGTGGGAGTTCCGCGGTCAGGGGACGGTCCGGCGCTCACCCCCATTTTGCGCGGCAATGCTTCGCACGCCCGCCGAGGTGCCGCGTGCTGACGCTCGCCGACCTGCGCCTGGTGCTCGAGCGCGTGGCCGAGCTACCGGCCGCCGATCGTGCCGACGCAATCGGCTTGTGTGCAGCGGCACAGGCGCGGCTGTTCGGCTTGGTAGTCGCGCCGATGGCGCCGCCGACCGAGACGGCCGAGGTGGTCGACGTGGCAACGCTCGCCGCCGAGCTGGGCCTCGCCCCGTCCTGGCTCCGCGCCCAGGCCCGCGGGGGCAAGCTGCCCCACCTGCGCTGCGGCAAGTACATCAAGTTCCGCCGCGCCGACGTGCTCGCCGCGCTGGCAAGGGACGGCACTGACCACAGGATGGGAAGTCCTGGGAAGGCCGAAAACGCCAACAATGGCGCGGCCCGGTTTCCATTGGTTTCCATATGACCGCCGCCAAGCACCAAGTTCTCCACGGTGGCCGCGCCCTCGCTGCGCGCATCACCGCCAACCGCATCGGGCCGCGGATACGCAGGATGCTCCGCAAGATTGAGCAGCGCCTTGCCGCCGATCCGCTCGAGGGCGTGCGCGACCTCACGGTCAGCCGCCTCGCCCGCCGTGAGCTGATCATTCAGCGGGTCGAGCTGCACCTCCTCGGCGACGACCTAGCCGAGGGCGGGCGCTGGCTGCTCGGCCTGTGGGCGGCGCAGCGCCGCGACATCGAGTTACTCGCCCTGCTCGAAGAGCGCCGCAAAGGCGATGAGACGCCGACGCTCTCCGACTACCTGCGCACCGCCGAGCAGCGCCGCGCGCAGCCGGGCAAGGCTGTGGCCGCTCCAGGGGCATTCGCGCCGCCTGCGCCAGCCGCTGACACCGCCACCAACCCGCCGGCAGTGCCGGCCG
>JANNRA010000064.1:0-25680 GCA_031401035.1 bacterium
CGCCGACGGGGCGGCGCCCTCCAGGGGAGTCGGACAAACCTTTCCAGGAGCGAGACATGCAGACGCACAGCAAGCTGTTCATCGATGGCGCGTGGGTCGCGCCGGCCACCGACGCGATGATCGAGGTCATCTCGCCGCACACCGAGGCGGTGATCGCGCGTGTCGCCGAGGCGCGCGAGGCGGACGTCGACCGCGCCGTCGCCGCCGCGCGCACGGCATTCGACAGCGGCCCGTGGCCGCGCCTGTCGGCGCTCGAGCGCGGCGAGGCGATGAGCCGCCTGGTCGCCGCCCTGCAGGCGCGCAGCGAGATCATGGCGACGACGATCACCGCCGAGATGGGCTCGCCGTGCCTGTTCTCGCAGCTCGGTCAGGTGATGGCGTCGAACATGGTGCTCGACTACTACGCCAACCTGGCGCGCACGTACGCTTTCGAGGACGTGCGCCAGGGCATGCTCGGCCCGGTGCTGGTGCGGCGCGAGCCGGTCGGCGTCGTCGCCGCCATCGTGCCGTGGAACGTGCCGCAGTTCGTCATCATGCTGAAGCTCGGCCCCGCCCTGGCGGCCGGCTGCACGGTGGTGCTCAAGCCGGCGCCGGAGACGCCGCTCGACGCGGTGCTGCTGGCCGACGCGATCATCGAGGCCGGCCTGCCGCCGGGCGTCGTCAACATCCTGCCCGCCGGCCGCGAGGTGGGCGAGTACCTGGTCCGCCACGCCGGCATCGACAAGGTCAGCTTCACCGGCAGCACCGCCGCCGGGCGCCGCATCGCCGCCGTGTGCGGCGAGCAGCTCAAGCGCGTGACGCTCGAACTGGGCGGCAAGTCGGCGGCCATCGTCCTCGACGACGCCGACCTCGACAGCACCGTCGGCGGCCTGCTGCCGGCGGCGATCATGAACAACGGCCAGGCCTGCGCGGCGCAGACGCGCATCCTGGCGCCGCGTCGGCGCTACGCCGAGGTCGCCGAGGCGCTCACCGCCGCGATCGGCGCCATCGGGGTGGGCGATCCGGCCGACCCGTCCAACATGTGCGGGCCGCTGGTCGCGTCGCGCCAGCGCGACCGCGTCGAGGGCTACATTCGCGCCGGCCGCGACGAGGGCGCGCGCGTCGCCGTCGGCGGCGGCCGCCCGGCGAGCCAGCAGACCGGCTGGTACGTCGAGCCGACGCTGTTCGTCGACGTCACCAACCAGATGCGCATCGCCCGCGAAGAGATCTTCGGGCCGGTGGTGGTGCTGATCCCCTTCGAGGACGAAGCCGACGCGGTGCGCATCGCCAACGATTCCGACTACGGCCTGTCGGGCTCGGTGTGGACCGCCGACGTCGATCGCGGCCTCGATGTGGCGCGCCGTGTGCGCACCGGCACCTACACCGTCAACGGCTTCATGATGGACTTCTCGGCGCCGTTCGGCGGCTACAAGGCGTCCGGCATCGGCCGCGAGCTCGGCCCCGAGGGGCTACAGGCCTACCTGGAGTCGAAGTCGATCTGCCTGCCGATGGGCTATACGCCGACGCTGGCGAGCTGATCGCCCGCGTCCGGAGGACCACGATAATGGCAGGACTCGGCGATTCACCGGACCGTCTCTCGATCGGGCTGCGCGCCGTCATCCGCGCCGCCGTGCGGGCCCTCGCCGTCATGATGACGCTGCTGATCGTCGTCGGCGCCGTCGATGTGGCGTGGACGCTGTGGAACAAGATGGTCAACGCCACGCCGATGTTCGTCCTGACGATGAGCGACATCCTCTCCACCTTCGGCGCCTTCATGGCGGTCCTGATTGCCGTCGAGATCTTCGTCAACATCACCATGTACCTGCGCGACGATGTCATCCACGTGAAGATCGTCGTCGCGACGGCACTGATGGCGATCGCGCGGAAGGTGATCATCCTCGACTTCGACAAGGTCAGCGCCGAATACGTGTTCGGCATCGCGGCGGTGATCTTGGCCACCGGCCTCGCCTATTGGCTGGTCGGTCACACGCACGCCGGGCAGGAGTGACGCACATGGACCTCGGCGCCACCCGCGCGGTGATCGACGCCGCCTGGCAGAGCAGCATCGTGCCGGCGCTCGAGCGCTACATCGAGATCCCCAACCAGTCGCCGGCCTTCGATCCCGACTGGCAGCGCCACGGCCATATGGAGCGCGCCGTGCAACTCGTCGTCGAGTGGGTCCGCAGCCGCAACGTCCCCGGCCTCGCCGTCGAGGTCGTGCGCCTGGACGGGCGCACGCCGCTGCTGTGGCTGGAGCTGCCGGGCGACTCCGGCGATACCGCGCTGCTGTATGGGCATCTCGACAAGCAGCCGCCGATGGAGGGGTGGAGCGACGGGCTGGGGCCGTGGACGCCGGTGCTGCGCGACGGCAAGCTGTATGGCCGCGGCGGCGCCGACGACGGCTACGCCGCCTTCGCCAGCGTCGTCGCGCTCGAGGCGCTGCAGCGGCAGGGTGTGCCGCACGCCCGCTGCGTGGTGCTCATCGAGGCCTGCGAGGAGAGCGGCTCGACCGATCTGCCGGCCTATATCGAAGCGCTGGCCGAGCGCATCGGCACGCCGAGCCTGGTGGTGTGCCTCGATTCCGGCTGCGGCAACTACGAGCAGCTGTGGGTGACGACCTCCCTGCGCGGCCTGGTCGGCGGCACGCTCAGCGTCACCGTGCTCGACGAGGGCGTCCACTCCGGCGCCGCCAGCGGCGTCGTGCCGTCGAGCTTCCGCATCGCGCGGCAGCTCCTCAGCCGCCTCGAGGACGAACGCAGCGGCGCCATTCTGCCCGCCGCGCTGCACGTCGAGATTCCCGCCGAGCGTCGCGCCCAGGCGGCGGCGGCCGCCGCGGTGCTCGGCGCCGGCGTCGCCGGCGGCTTCCCGTTCGCCGGTGGGACGCGGCCGGTGAGCGACGACGTCACCGAGCAGCTGCTCAACCGCACCTGGCGGCCGCAACTCGAGGTCACCGGCGCCGCCGGGCTGCCGGCCCTGGAACACGCCGGCAATGTGCTGCGTCCGACGACGACGCTGAAGCTCTCGCT
Source organism: bacterium (assembly GCA_031401035.1). Taxonomy (GTDB): domain Bacteria; phylum Desulfobacterota; class Binatia; order HRBIN30; family CADEER01; genus JANNRA01. Next base: position 3,006 of record JANNRA010000064.1, read on the forward strand.
GCGCCTGCCGCCGACGCTCGACGCCGGCGCGGCCGCGACGGCGCTACGGACGCTGCTCACCGCCGACGCGCCGCACGGCGCCGAGGTGCGCTTCAGCGCCGAGCAGGGGACCAGCGGCTGGAACGCGCCGCCGCTCGCCGCCTGGCTGGCCGAGTCGGCGGCGCGCGCTTCACACGCCTGCTTCGGCCGCGACGCCTGCTACCAGGGCGAGGGCGGCACCATCCCGTTCATGGCCATGCTCGGCGAGCGCTTCCCGCAGGCGCAGTTCGTCATCACCGGCGTCCTCGGCCCGCGTTCGAACGCGCACGGACCGAACGAATTCCTGCACCTCGCCACCGGCGCACGCCTGACGGCCTGCGTGGCGATGATCCTCGCCGACCACTACCGCGCCACCTGAGGGCCGCGCCGTCGGCGCGCGCCCTGCCCCTACTCGGCGACGACGCGTTGGCCGTCGCGCAGGGCGACGTCGCCGAGGACCACCGTCTCGCCGCCGGCCAGGCCCGCGCCGATGCGCACCTTGCCGCCGACGTCACCGCGCGGCTCGACGCGCTGGCGGCGGGCGACACCGTCGGCGACCACCCAGACGATCGTGTCGCCGCTGGCGTCGCGCTGCACCGCCTCGGCCGGCACCAGCACCGCGGGCTCCTCCGGCGCGCCTCCGTCCGCCGGCGGCGGTTGCAGAAAGGTCACGCGGGCGCTCATGTCGGGCAGCAACTTCGCGTCCGGCTGCAGGATGTGTACCTCGACCTTGAGCGTGCCCTTCTGGCGATCGACCTGTGGGTAGAGCTTGATGACGCGCGCCTCGTAGATCGCGTCGGGGTGCGAATCGGGCGTCACCTGGGCCGGCTGACCGAGGACGATGCGACCGAGATCGACCTCGTTGACGTCGACCTCGGCGCGCATGTCGGTGAGATTGGCCATGCGGATCAGATCGCCCGAGCCGGCGAACCCTCCGGGGACGGCGATTTCGCCCTCCTCCTTGAGCTTCGCCAGGATGACGCCGTCGGCGGGGGCGCGTAGCGTCGTGTAGTCGAGATCGACGCGTGCGCCATCCAATCCGGCCTGCAGCTGGCCGATGCCGGCGCGCGCCACGGCGACCTTGTTCTCCAGGACGTCGAGTTCCTGTTGCGAGATCACCCCGGTGCCGCGCAGGGCGCGCCCGCGCGCCAGCTCGGAATCGGCCAGCGCCAGGGTGGCGCGCGCCGAGGCCAGTTGCGCCTCGATGCCGGCGACGCCGGCACGGTAGTCGCGGTCGTCGAGCTGCACCAGGGCGTCGCCCTTGCGGACGCTCTGCCCCTCCTCGACGAAGTAGCGGTCGATACGGCCCGGCACGCGTACGCCGATGGAGATGTAGCGGTCGCCGGTGACGACGTAGCCCGAACCGGAAAGCAGCGGCGCCGGGCCCGCCTGTGCGGCGGTGGCGCGCGCGGCGACGGCGACGCGCACCGGCAACGGGCGGGTCGCCCAGGCCCAGGTCGCGGCGCCGCCGCCGGCGAGCAGCAGCAGCAGCGCCGGCAGCAGCCAGCGCCGCGACCGCCGCGGCGCGCGTCGCACCGGCTCGCGATCGATGCGCAGCGATGCCAGGTCGGCGCGCAGCAGGTCTTCGCGTTCGGTGGTCATCGTTTCAAGACTCTAGCGGTGCGGAGGTCCCTTGTGGAGGGCGCCGCCCCGCGGTCGTGCGCGCAGCTTGCGAGTGGCCTGCCCCAGACGGATTGGTGGCGGCTGTGCAACGGGGACATGCTCGACCTCCTTGCGATCCCCTCACCCGGCTTTGCCCATGAAGTCGCGGATTGGTCCCGCTCAAGATCCCGTCACCCTGACCCTCTCCCTGCGGGCGAGGGGACCTTGTGATGCACCGCGCTACCCCAATGGGTCCCCTCTCCCGACGGGAGAGGGTCAGGGTGAGGGAGTCGCAGGAGCACCGATACCGAATCAACTGATTCACGACACTATGTGGGTGAGTTCGATCATCATGCCTTGCGCAGCGCCTCGATCGGACGCAGGCGCGCCGCACGCCAGGCCGGGCCGAGGCCGCCGGCGAGGCCGATGACGACGGCCAGCAGCAGTGCCGCGGCGAGATCGCCCGGCGCGATGCGCAGCGTGATGACGTTGGTGGTGAAGGTGCTGGCGCCGAAGGCAATGCCGCCGAGCAGCCAGCCGATGAGTTGCGCCAGCAGCAGCGCCAGCGCGGCGCCGAGCAGGAAGCCGAGGCAGGAGAGGGCGATCGCCTCGACCTGGAACGACCACAAGATGGCGCCGCGCGAGAAGCCGAGGGCGCGCAGCGTGCCGATCTCGCCGGTGCGCGCCTGCACCGAGGCGTACATCGTGTTTGCCGCGCCGAAGCCGGCGCCGATGCCGGCCAGCACGGCGATGCCGACGACCAGGATATAGAGCGCGTTGGCCGACTCGGCCTGCGTCGCGTAGTACTCCGACTCCGGCTGCGCTTCGATGGCGTAGCGCGGGTCGTCGTCGATGCGCTGCTCGAGCGCGCGCATCGCTTCCGGGCTCGCCGCCCGCAGACGGATGCCGGAGTATGGGAACGGCCGCTTGGCGTCGTTGGCGAGTTGGCGCGCGTCCACCCACACCTCGCTCTCGAACGACGAGCCGCCGGACTCGAGCACGCCGACGACCTTCCAGCGGCCGCGCCCGAACTCGAGCTCGCTGCCGAGCTGGGCGCCCTGGTAGCGCCCCATGACGCCCTTGCCGACCACCGCCTCGCCGGCGCTCGGTGTCAGCATGCGCCCCGCCGTGATGCGCACCTCGGAGTGCACCGCCAGCGCCATCGCCTCGACGCCGCGCACCAGCACGTTCTCGCGCCCGCCGTCGGCGGTGCGGAAGAACGGCTGCACCACCAGCTCCGGCGAGACCAGCGGTTGGTCCGTCGCGTCGCGGGCGATGCCGTCGAGGTACTTCACCGCCTGATACGCCTCGATCGTGATCTGGCTCGAGCCGTCGTTGTCCGAGCCCTTGCGCATGACCACCAGGTTGAGCGGCTCGCCGCTGGTCACCAGGGTGCGCCGCAGGCTCGAGATCAGCGCCAGGAAGAGCGTGCACGCCACCACCACCAGGGCGACGACGCCGGCGGTCATGAGGCTGCGCGCCGGCCGCGCCAGCACGTTCTTGAGCGAGAAGGACAGTGGGAGCGTCATGGCTAAGAAAGAAAAAACTCACACGGAGAAACGGAGTAACGGAGAGCGCAGAATCGTGCATGGGCTGCGCAGCCTCCGATGCTCCGTTGCTCCGTGTGAGAGCCCTTTCAGAACACCTCGTGCAGGGTTTCGACCACCGATTTTCGCGCCGCGCCCCAGGACGGGACGATGCCCGACAACATGCCGACAAAGAGCGACAGGAAGACGCCCTGGACGATCACCGGCGCGGTGACGATGAAGCTGCCGAGCGGGCCGAGCGTCGGGCTCCAGCCAGCGGCGGCGCTGAGCAGGCTGGTGAGGCCGAAGGTGAGGCCGACGCCGAGCAGGCCGGCGGCGGTGGAGAGAATCATCGCTTCGGCGAGCAGGGTGCCGAAGATCACCCGGCGCGGAAAGCCGATCGCCTTCATCACCGCCAGCTCGCCGGAGCGCTCGCGCACCGCCATCGAGGCGGTGTTGGCGGCGATGAAGACGATGCACAGCGCCACCAGACCGGTGACGATGAGCACGATGGTGACGAAGCCCTGCAGGCTGCCGAAGAAGTTCGAGAAGAAGCTCTTCTCGGTCTCGCTCGCCGTCTCCGCCTCGCTGTTGCGCGACAGCTCGTCGACGGTGCGCATGATGGCGTTCACCTTGTCCGGGCTCTCGGCCCGCACCCACACCATGCCGACGATACCCAGGCCCTCGGGGCGCCCGCTCGCCTTCAACGCCTCGTCGAGGTACTCGCGATTCAGCCACACGTAGGGGGCGCGGTCGTTGGGGATCTCGCCGACGATGCGCAGGTCGGCGTCGACCGGCCAGACGGTCGACTTGAGCGTGATGCGGTCGCCGATCTTCCAGTTGTACTTCTGCATCGTCTGTCGGCCGACGATGGCGCCGTCGCGGTAGCGCTGAAAGTCGGCGAGCTGCTCGGGCGCGATCTTGTAATCGGGCCAGACCGCGCCGATGTGCTCGGATTCGATGGCGAAGTTCGGGAAGGTCACGCGCCCCTGCTCCTCGAAGGCGCCGCCGAACCATACCTGGCCGGCCGCCGCCGCGACGCCGTCGACCTGCCGCACCTTGCGCGTGAACGACGCCGGCATCGAGTAGACGATGCCGGCCTTGTTGTGGACCGAGATGCGGGTGTTGCTGGTCAGGTTGTCGAGCAGCGCGTCGAGACCGGCGGGCATGGTGAGCAGCAGGCACACCAGCGCCACGGCGAGCATGATCGCGCCGCCGGTCAGGGCGGTGCGCAGCTTGTTGCGGCCGAGGTTGGCGCGCACGAACCCGAACCACTTCATGGTGCGCCCGCTCCCTACGCCGCGTCGCTGGTCAGGCCGCCGCCCGCCGCCAGGCGAATCGACTGGTCGGCGCGCGCCGCCGCGTCGCCCTCGAGCAGGATGCCCTTGTCGAGATGGAACGCCTGGTCGACGAAGCGCAGCGCGCGCGGGTCGTGGGTGACCATGATGATGGTCTTGCCGAACTCGTTCTTGAGCTGGCGCATGAGGGTGAGGATCTCCTCGGCGTTGCGCGCGTCGAGATCGCCGGTCGGCTCGTCGGCGACGATGAGGTCGGGGTCGGTGACGATGGCGCGGGCGATGGCGACGCGCTGCTGCTCGCCGCCCGACAGTGTGCGCGGGTAGTGCTCGAGGCGCTCGCCGAGGCCGACGGCGCGCAGCGCCGTCTCGGCGCGGCGCCGGCGCTCGGCCTTGTCGAGCGTCGTGAGCAGCAGCGGCAGGGCGACGTTGTCGCGCGCGTTGAGGACCGGCATGAGGTTGAAGAACTGGAAGATCAGGCCGACGTGGTGGGCGCGCCAGGTGGCCAGCTCGTCCTCGCTCAGGTCGTTGAGGAGCTCGCCGGCGACGATCACCTCGCCGCTGCTCGGCCGGTCGATGCCGGAGACGAGGTTGAGCAGCGTCGACTTGCCCGAGCCGGAGGGGCCCATGAAGGCGACGAAGCGGCCAGCCGCAATGGTCAACGACACGGCCTCCAACGCATGCACCTCGTCGACGCCCCGGCGGTAGAGGCGCGAGACGGCGCGAATGTCGATCAGCGACGCCATGTGGTCACGCTATCCCGGGGCTGGGGCGAGGAGAAGCGGGGGGCAGGATCCAGGCCGTTGACGCCCCGAGGGCGAGCGCACCGAGGCCGCCGACAAGGAACGGGGCGTCGACGCCGAAGCGGTCGATGAGCCAGCCGCTGCCGATGTTGGAGATGATGCCCGCGAGCGCGACGCCGACCGTTGCGAGCAGTGCCTGGCCGGTCGAGCGCAGCCGCGCCGGCACCACCTGTTCGAGGTACAGCGGCCCGCCGAGCAAGAGGCCGGCGACGACGACGCCGTGCAGGAGCTGCACGGCATAGAGGACCGCGAGATCGTGACTGAGCGCGCACAGCAGCCAGCGCAGGCCGCCGGCCGTGACGCCGATGGCGAGCAGGCCGCGGGCACCGAAGCGGCGCAGGCCGGTGCCGGCGAGGGCGACGAGCGGGATCTCGAGCAGCAGCATCATCACCCACATGCGGCCGACGGTCTCGAGGTCGCCGCCGCGCGCGCGCACGAAGAGCGGGAAGAGCGCGGTCGGTCCCTGCAGCAGCAGATAGCCGCCGAAACTGAAGGCGAGCAGGCGCCAGACGGGCGCCGAGCGCAGCAGCAGGCGCCATTCGCCGCGCGGCGCGCGCAGGGCGACGTCGCCGTCGCGCGGCAGCCAGGGGCCGGTGAGCGCGGCGGCGAGGGTGCAGGCGGCGGTGACCCAGAACAGCGCCGCCAGGCCCGGTTCGCGGCCATCGGCGGCCGTCGGTGCGAGGTAATGCAGGGCGGCGGGGAAGCAGGCGACTGCGAGCAGGTAGCCGATGGTGCCCCACACGCGCACCAGGCCGAAGGCATGCGGTCCGCGGTCGCGCAGCGCGGCGAAGGCGACCGACAGCGAGATCGGCCCGATGGCGGTGGCGCACACCGCCAGCGCCGCGGTGCCGAGCGTGAAGGCGGTGAAGCCCTCGAGGCCCGCCAGCCCCGCGAAGCCGGCGGCGGCGCCGAGGGTGAGCAGCGCCAGCACCGTGCTGCGCGCGCCGGTGCGGTCGGCGACCTGGCCCCACAACGGCTGCGCCACCATGCCGACGAGGGGCATGACGGCGAGCACGATGCCGACTTCGGTGCCGCTCAAGCCGACCTGCTCGCGCAGATAGAGGGTGTAGAACGGGAAGAAAACGCCGAGGCCGGCGAAGTAGAGGAACCAGAAGGTGGCGAGGGGCAGCATCGATGCGGGTGTCCATGGCGGGCGCTGTCCCGCCGGCGCCCGCCAGTCGGATCAGAGGCGGCGCCGCCTCAGCGGCTGGCGCGCAGCTCGAACATCGCCCGCAGCATCGCGCCGGCGTCGAGCGGGGCGTCCCACGCCTCGCCGCGCAGTTCGCGATAGGCGCGCGCGACGTTGAAGACGATGCGCTCGGGTTCGGTCCAGCCGGCGTACGGGCCGAGGTCGATGCGCCGCGCCGCCTCCACGACGCTGCGGCCGGCGTGGAAGTGCGGCGCCGCCTCGGCGCGCACGTACTGGAGGTAGGCCTGCAGCTCGCGCGGACCCTCGACGCCGCACAGCGGGCCGTGCCCGGGGACGATCACCGCCGGGTCGAGGGCGATGATGGTGTCGAGGGCGGCGCTCCACTGGTCGAAGGTCCCCTCCCAGCCGATCGGCGTGCAGAGGCGGAAGAGGACGTCGCCGGCGAAGACGACGCGCTGCGCCGGCAGGTGGACGATGACGTCGCCGGCGGTGTGGGCGGGGCCGACGTAGATGAGCTCGGCGACCAGGCCGTCGAGATCGAGCCGTAGCCGATCCTCGAACAGCGTCGTCGGCGGCGTCAGCTCGATGCCGCTGAAATCGTAGGCCGCCAGGTCGCGCGCCAGCGCCGCCAGGGCGGGGTCGGGCGCGTCGGTCATGCCGCGCAGCGCCTGCATCGCCTCCGGCCGCTCCTTGCCGAAGCTCTCGGCGCAGCGGCGGTGACCGATGATCTCGGCGCCGGTGAACAGCTGGTTGCCCCAGCAGTGGTCGCCGTTGTGGTGCGTGTTGACGACGCGGCGCGCCGGGCGCGGCCAGACGCGCCCGTACTGCTCCATCAGCGCCCGCGTGCGCGGCAGGTCCCAGAAGGTGTCGATCACCACCCCGCCGCCGCGGTTGAGCAGGCCGGAATTGCTCCAGCCGAGGCCGCGGTCGGGTTGCAGGCAGGCGTAGACGTCGCTGGCGATCTCGCGCAGTTCCATGCCGCCGGATGCGGGCGCCGCGGCTAGAACGTCAGCGCCGCGCAGGCGATGCGGGCGCCGGCGTTGCCGGCCGGATCGGTGAGGTAGTCGTCGACGCCGGCGTGCATGACGATCGCGGCGCCATCGGCGTCGGATAGGCCGCCGTCGCCGCGCGCCGGCAGCGGGCCGGTGACGATCTGCGTCTGCAGCGTGCCGTCGGCGGCGACGGTGATGTTGGGCAGGTCGCCGGCATGATGCCCCTTGGGATTATTGAGGCCGTGCTGCTTGGTCTGCGGGTTGAAGTGCGGTCCGGCCGATTCGAAGCCCGGCGGTGTGCAGGTGCCGACGGCGTGGATGTGGATCGCGTGCGGGCCCGGCGGCACGCCGGTGAGGTCGAGCTGGAAGACCGTCGCGCTGGCCATCGGCGTCACCGTCACCGTGCCGACCGTCTTGCCCTGCGCGTCGACGAACGACCCGCGGCCGACGTCCTGCGCCGCGACCGTCGCCGCCATCGCCATTGCCGAGAGCACCACCGTCGCTCGCATCATGCTGACCTCCAGGGTTGTCGTGCGTACCGCCGCGATACTGGTCCCGGGCGTCGCGCTTGGCAAGCTCACGCCGGCCGCAGGCGACCGTCGGCGAGGGCGATGGTCGCGCCCGCCAGGCGCGCCGCCTGTTCGCGATCGTGCGTCGCCAACACCACCGTGCAGCCGCGCCGAGCCAGGGCGGCGAGGGCGGCCTCGATGCGCGGAGCGCTGTCGCGGTCGAGATTGGCCGTCGGCTCGTCGAACAGCAGCACCTCCGGCGCCAGGGCCAGCGCCCGCGCCAGGGCGACGCGCTGTGCCTCGCCGCTCGACAGCGTCCGCGCCGGGCGCTCGGCGAGGGCGGCGAGGCCGACGGCGGCGAGCGCCGCCTCGACGGCGGCCGGGTCGTCGCGGCGCCGGGCACGCAGGCCGTAGCCGACGTTGTGCCGCACCGTGCCGCGGAACAGGTACGGCGCCGAGGCGACGTAGGTGACGCGGCGGCGCAGGGCGGTGAGGCCTGCGGCGGCGTAGGCGACCGGGACACCGGCGAATGTCACCGCGCCCGCCGCCGGCGGCAGCAGGAACGCCAGCAGGCGCAGCAGCGTCGACTTGCCGGCGCCGTTGGCGCCGACCAGCGCCGTCGTCGCGCCGGCGGCGAGGCGCAGCGTCGGCAGGTCGAGCACCGGCCGGCCGCCGAGCACGACGCGCACGTCGCGCAGCGCATAGGCGTCGCTCATCGCGTCGCCGCCACCGCCGCGGCGCCGAGGTTCACCAGCAGGGCGACGACGAGCAGGATGAGGCCGAGGGCCATCGCCAGCGCGAACTCGCCCTTGCCGGTCTCGAGGGCGATCGCCGTCGTCATCGTGCGCGTCGCGCCCTCGATATTGCCGCCGACCATCAACGCGACGCCGAGCTCGGAGATCAGGCGGCCGAAGCCGGTGGCGACGGCGGCCAGGGCGCCGCGGCGCAACTCGCCGAGCAGGGTCCAGACGGCGCCGAGCCGCGTTGCGCCGAGCGTCAGGGCCGTCTCGCGGATGCGCGCATCGGCGCCGCTGGCCAGCGCCATGGTCAGCGTCGCCATCAGCGGCGCGATCAGCAGCGTCTGGCCGACGACCATGGCGCCGCGGCTGTAGAGCAGGCCGAGCCCGCCGAACGGGCCGCGCCGCGACAGCGCGGCGTAGACGAGCAGGCCGACGACGACGGTGGGCAGCGCGGTCAGCGTGGTGAGGGCGATCTCGACGGCGCGGCGACCGCGGAACGAGGCGGTGCCGACCGCGAAGCCGAGCGGCGCCCCGAGCAGCGTACCGAGCAGCGTCGCCGCCAGCGCCACCTGCAGCGACACCCGCACCGCGTCGACCACCGCCGCGTCGCCGGCGGCGATCAGCCGCAGCGCCGCCAGAACCGCCTCGCCGAGATCCACGCGGCCACAGTTGCGCGCCGCCGCGCCGCGCCGTCAACCCCGGCCGGGACTTCACGGTGGAGGCGGGCCGACGCGCCGCGCTACGGGATCGGTGCGGGGAACCTTGTCCGACGCCGTGCCGGCGCCTATAGCGCGATGATGCGCACGACTGTCAGCCTGCTCCTCGTCCTTCTCATCGCCAGTGTCGCCTCGGCCGCGCCGCTGCGCCTGGCGACCACCACCAGCACCGAGAACAGCGGTCTGCTCGGCTATCTGCTGCCGGCCTTCGAGCAGCGCTTCGGCATCGCCGTCGAGGTGGTCGCCGTCGGCTCCGGCCAGGCGCTCAAGCTGGCCGAGAACGGCGACGCCGACGTGGTGTTGTCGCACGCACCGGCACTCGAGCAGGCCTTTCTCGCGCAGGGCTTCGGCGTCAACCGCCGCGAGGTGATGTACAACGATTTCGTCCTGGTCGGTCCGCCCGCCGACCCGGCCAAGCTGCGCGGCGGCCGCGACGTCGCCGGCGCGCTGCGCGCCATTGCCGCCGCCGAGGCGACCTTTCTGTCTCGCGGCGACGAATCGGGGACGCATCAGAAGGAGAAGGAGTTGTGGCAGGCGGCGGCGCTGACTCCGGCGGGTCCCTGGTACCGCCGCGCCGGCGTCGGCATGGGCCAGCTGCTGCAGATGGCGGACGAGCAGGGGGCCTATACGCTCACCGACCGGGGGACGTTCCTGTCGCGCCCGCAGACCGGCGACCTGGTCATTCTCATCGAGGGCGATCCGCCGCTGCGCAATCCCTACGCGGTGCTGGCCACCAATCCGGCCCGGCACGCGGGCGCCCAATACCTGGCGGCGATGCAGCTCATCGCCTGGCTCACCGCACCGGAAGGGCAGGGCCGTATCGCCTCGTTCGCCGTCGCCGGGCGGCAGCTCTTCTTTCCCACCGCGGTTCCCTGATCCGCGCCGGCGTGTCACGCCGCCCGGGTCACCCGGCCAGGCGTTCGTTGAGGGCTGGAGCGAGCAGGCGCAGGACGCTCACCGACAGGGCGCTGGTGAACTCGTAGCGTCCCGCCTCCTGGCCCGGCACGAAGGCGGTGAGGACGCCGAAGTAGCGATCGCCAACGTAGAAGGCGAAAGTGGCGGTGCGATTGACGACGCGTGAGGAGGTCATCGCGCCGCCGCGGCTGAAGGTCTTGAAGCGGTTGTCGCCCGAGCCGGTCTTGCCGCCGGTGACCACCGGTCGGCCGTTGCCGTCCTTGAAGGCGCCCGACAGGCGGCGCGCGGTGCCGGCGTCGACGACGCTGGCCAGGGCGCCGCGCAGGGCGCCGGCGACCTCCGGGCGCATGACCTGCGCGCCGCTGTCGCGCTTCGGCGTCATCACCGTCTCGTACGGCGTGCCTTCGCCCCAGTGCAGGCGGGTGAGGCGCAGCATCGGCTGGCGGACGCCGTCATTGACGATGATGCCCATCAGGTCGGCGAGCGCCGCCGGCCGGTCCGACGAGCCGCCGATGGCCGTGGCGTAGGACGGCACCAGGTGTTCGAAGGGGAACCCGAAGCGCTGCCAGTAGGGCGTCATGCGCGCGAACGCGGCGCGCTCGATGAAGGTCCGCAGACGGGTGCGCTGAGCGGCGTGGGCGCGCGGCCGGAAGAGCCACTGGGACACCTCGGTGCGGGCGGCGGCGCTGCGCTCGAGCAGGGCGCTCCAGCCGGTGCCCGGCTCGTGCACCAGCTCGCCGACGGTCCACAACTCGAGCGGCTGCCGGCCGGCGAGATAGCCGAAGTCCAGCAGGGTCAGGTGGCGGCCGCCGTAGCTGCGCGTCAGCCGGCCGAGGGCGGCGGCGTCGGACTCGACGCCGAACGAGCGCAGCCAGTGGGCGAGTTGGTCGGGCGTGCCGTCCGGCTGCCAGGCGTAGAACAGGATCGCCAGATGGCGCGGCGAGGTGGCGCGCGAGCCGAGCAGCTTCTTCACCGCCGCGTCGGGGGTCAGGCCGGCGTAGCGGCGGTAGGCGCGCGCGAGGATCTGGCGCGCCTCGTCGTCGGCCAGTTGGGCGACGATGCGGTTGCGGTCGGGGTAGGTCGGGTCGTCGAGCAACGCGTCGGCGTCGTAGGGCAGGCGGGCGCGGTGGTAGCGCACCAGGTCGCGCATGACGCGGATGAACACCAGGTTGTTCGAGACGCGCAGCGCGTCGCGCACCGCCAGGGTGGCGCCGTGGCCGCGCGTCGAGTTGCCGAAGACGTGCTGGCCGCCGCCGGTGAAGAAGGTCTCGCCGGCGTTGGTGGCGTAGCGGCGGTCGAGCGCCTTGGCGAGCAGGGCGTCGAGCGGCAGGTCGGGCGTCTCGGCCAGCGTCTCGGCGACCCAGGCGGTGAGTGGGTCGGTGCGCTTCACCCGCGCCAGCGCGCGCAGCGCCGCGGCGTCGCCGCCGGTCAGCTCGTCACGCAGCAGGGTGACCACCTCGAGGTAGTGCGCGGTCGTGCGCAGCTTGGCGGTGCTGCCGAGGTCGAGTTTGACGCCGCCGTTGATGTCGAACGGGCGGTCGAGGTTGTCGGCATTGACGCGCAGCAGGTTGCCCGCCGGCGTGCGCTCGAAGAGCATCAGGCTGTAGACCACCTGCGTCGGGTCGGCGTTGCGCAGCAGGCGCTCGCCGGTGAGGCCGTTGGCGCGCACGAACTTGGCGTCCGCGAGATCGGCGAAGAGCCCCTCGACGCGCGCCTGCAGCGGCAGGTCGATGGTGCTGTCGGCGGCGAGGTGCAGGCGGTCGAGCTCGTAGAAGCTGGGCACGTCGAGCCACTGCAGCAGCGTCGTGCGGATGGCGTTGGGGGCCTTCTGGCGCGCGTACGGCAGCGGCGGCGCCAGCGGCGCGCGGACGAGGAACTCGAGCGGGGCGCTCTGCACGGCGGCGGCGAAGGCCGGCGTCAGGACCGCGTCGCGCGCCAACCGGCGAACGTACTCGTCGACCTTCGCGTTCAGGGCCACGCGGTCGCGCTGCAGGTAGAAGGTCGGCGCGCGCAGGGCGACGAGCAGCGACAGGGCGTGTTTGTAGGCGCTGGCGCCGGCGGCTTGGTCGGCGCCGGCGAGGGCCGCGCGGACGCTCGCCAGGTCGAGGCCGAACCAGGCGTAGAGGCCGTCGCCGAGGCCGTAGATCTCGCCGTAGCCGGGGGCGGCGGCGAGCGGCGCGGTGTTGAAATAGTCGACGACGATCTCGCGCCGCCAGCCGCGCGTGTCGGCGCCGTCGCGGTACGCCTTCAAGCTGGCGCCGGCCACCTGGCGCAACTTGTCGAGCGGCGACCCGGTGCGCCCGGACGGCGAATGGCGGTACTTCTCCAGCTGGATGGCGAGCGTGCTGCCGCCCTGCACCGGGATGGTCATGCCGAGCTTGTTGCCGGTGTACATCAGGCTGGCCTTGGCCAGCCGGTCCCACTCGATGGCCGGGTTGGCGCGTGGGTCGAACGGCGCCAGCAGTTCGCGATTCTCAATGTAGAGCAGGGTCTGCACCAGCAGCGGCGGGACGTCGTCGAAGTCGTGGAAGCGGCGTTGCGCGCGCGTCGCGTCGTAGAGCGGGGCGCCGCCCATGCCGCGAATGGTCAGCCCGGCGTCGGGCGGCTCGCGATACGGCGGCGCGATGCCGAGGGCGAGCAGGCGCAGCAGTTGCGGCGACGCGACCGCCTGGCGCTCGACCTCGAAGCCGCGGGCCTCGAGCCGCCCCTGGAACTCGCCGAGGTGCGAATAGCCGAGCCGGTCGTCGAACGGCGCACTGCGCGGAAAGCCGATGCGCGGGCTCGGCCCGGCGCCGAGCGCGTAGGAGACACGCGCTGCATAGCGCGGCAGCACATAGGCCTGCAGCGCCGAGGTGCGCAACTCGTAGGCGCCGGCAACCGCCAGCGCGGCGACGAGCAGGCCCCACACCAGCACCCGCCAGACGCGGCGGAGTCGCCGCGGGGCGGCGGTCGGAGCCGCGACGCTCCCAGGAAGTCCGGACGAGGCGCGACTGGAATCTAAGACAGCGTCAGCGCCCATCGCCGTGACTTCACGCTTCGATGATGCGGTGCGCGCCGGGTCGGCGCAAGCGCCTTTTTGCGCCAAGCCGACAAAAAAAGACGACGCCAGAGGGGGTGGAGACGCAGCGGCGGCCGGCGTCGTGGCCGCGCCCCGCTGCGCCTCCGCGTCGGCGCGCTACGGCGGCGGTTCAGATCTGCGTGCTGACCGCCTCTTCGCGCTCCGTCGGTTCCGGCCGCTGCTCGATCGGCTGCCACTGACGCGTCGGTTCTCCGATGTACACCTGGCGCGGCCGGGCGATCTTCTGTTCGGGGTCGCGGACCATTTCCGCCCACTGCGCCAACCAGCCGGCGACGCGCGGGATGGCGAAGAGGACCGGGAACATGGTCACCGGGAAGCCCATGGCCTGGTAGATGATGCCGGAATAGAAATCGACGTTCGGGTAGAGCTTGCGCGAGACGAAGTAGTCGTCCTGCAGGGCGATGCGCTCGAGTTCGAGTGCGATGTCGATGAGCGGGTTCTTGCCGGTCACCTCGAACACATCGTAGGCGAGCTGTTTGATGATCGTGCCGCGCGGATCGTAGTTGCGGTAGACGCGGTGGCCGAAGCCCATCAGGCGGCCCTTGCCGGCCTTGAAGTCCTTGATCGCCAGCGGCACCTTGTCGGCCGAGCCGATCTCCTCGAGCATGCGGATGACGGCCTCGTTGGCGCCGCCGTGCAGCGGTCCGTAGAGGGCGGCGACGCCGGCGGCGACGGCGGAATAGGGATCGACGCGCGAGCTGCCGACGGCACGCACGGCGTTGGTCGAGCAGTTCTGCTCGTGGTCGGCGTGCAGGATGAAGAGGACGTCGAGGGCGCGCTCGAGCACCGGGTTGGGCTTGTAGACGCGCTCGCCCATCTTGAAGAGCATCTGCAGGAAGTTGCCGGTGTAGCTCAGCTCGTTGTCGGGGTAGACGTAGGGCAGGCCGCGCGTGCGCCGGAAGGCGAAGGCGGCGAGCGTCGGCAGCTTGCCGATCAGGCGGCGCGTCTCGAGGCGGCGCGCCTCGGTGTCGTCGACGTCCTTCGCCTCGGGGTAGAAGGTCGACATGGCGCCGATGGTGCTCACCAGCATGCCCATCGGGTGGGCGTCGTAGCGGAAGCCGTCGAGGAACTGCTTGATGCTCTCGTGGATGAAGGTGTGCACGGTGATGTTGTGGCGCCACATCTCGAAGCGCTTCACGTCCGGCAGCTCGCCCTTGACGATGAGGTAGGCGGTCTCGAGGTAGTTGCTGTGCTCGGCCAGCTCCTCGATCGGGTAGCCGCGGTAGCGCAGGATGCCGGCGTCGCCGTCGATGAAGGTGATGCGGCTCTTGCACGAGGCGGTGTTGGTGAACGCCGGGTCATAGGCCATGAGGCCGAAGTCGTCCGCGCCGGTCTTGATCTGACGCAGGTCGGCGGCGCGGATGGCGCCGAGCTCGATCGGCAGTTCGTAGGACTTGCCGGTGCGGTTGTCGGTGATGGTCAGCGAGTCCTTGGCCATGAAGAACCTCCACCGCGTGTCCTACCCCGCAGCGGGCGGGCGGACAACATGGGCATCCGCCGGGCGTCTGCACGATTGGCGTTTCGAGGCGCGCCGCGACGCGCTATACGGCCAGCGGCGCGGCTGATGGCGCCCATTCGCCCGACTGCACGACAGGAGAATCCCATGCCCGGCTCGCCCTACCGCATCTACGGCAACGAGTTGTCACCGTACTCGGTCAAGGTCCGCTCCTACTTCCGTTTCAAGCAGCTGCCGCACGAGTGGATCATCCGCAACCCGGCCGTCGAGGAGGAGTTCCGGCAGTATGCCAAGCTGCCGTTGGTGCCGCTGGTGGTGACGCCGGAGGGGCAGGGCCTGCAGGATTCGACGCCGATTCTCGCGCACTTCGAAGCCCTGCAGCCGGAGCCGTCGATCCACCATCCCGACCCGGCCGCCGACTTCATCTCGGCGCTCATCGAGGAGTACGGCGACGAGTGGGGCAACAAGCCGATGTTCCACTACCGCTGGTTCTACCCGGCCGACCAGGCCGCGGCCGGCGAGCGCCTGGCGCGCAGCCAGATGCCGGGCCTCGACGACGCGGCGGTCGCCCAGGGCGTCGAGATGATCACGGCGCGCATGGTGCCGCGCCTGTCGTTGGTGGGCTCGACCGCGGCGACGCGGGAGCAGATCGAGGGCTCGTACGGGCGCCAGCTGGCGATCCTCGACGCCCACCTGGCGCGCCGCACCTACCTGTTCGGTGAACGTCCGGCGCTGGCGGATTTCGGCCTGTTCGCCCAGCTGCATCAGCTCTCGACCGATCCCACCCCGGCAGCGGTGATGCGCGACGGCGCGCCCTACGTCGTCAAGTGGATCCAGGCGATGCTCGGCCCGCGCGTCGATGGCCCCTTCGAGCCGTGGAGCGCGCTGGCGCCGACCCTGATGCCGCTGCTGCGCGATGAGATCGCCACCGTCTTCCTGCCCTGGTCGGCGGCCAACGCCGCGGCGGTGGCCGCCGGGCAGAAGGAGTTCACCGTCGAGATCGACGCCCGTCCGTTCACCCAGGAGGCGCAGAAGTATCACGCCAAATCGCTCGCCGTGCTGCGGGCGCGCTACGCCGCGGTGGCGGACCGCTCGGGGCTCGATCCGATCCTGGAGGCGAGCGGCTGTCTGTCCCGGTTGGCCTGAGGGTGGCCGGCGTCGCGCCCGGCGGCGCACCCGGCGGCGCACGATGACCGCACGCCTCACCGACTCTCCCGCCGCGCTCATCGCGCAGGCGATCGGCGGGCCGCGCCAGGTGGCCGGCAAGCTGGCGCGCCTGGCGCGCACGCTGCGCCTCTACGGCGACGGGGCCGAGATCGAGCGGCGCCTGGCGACGCTGCACGGCAAGGGCTTCATCGCCGCCCGCCCGACGCGTCTGCAGCTCCTCTTCGGCGGCCTCGATATGCTGCGCTTCGTCATCGAACCGGCGTCGCGCGACTACTACCGGCAGAAGGGCATCTCGTTCGGTTTCCACCAGGTGCTGCGCGTGCTCGACGACCCGGCGTCGATGCTCGACCCGACCGGCTTCCTCTCCGAACGCGACACCATCGTCGGGCACGTCATGCAGGTGGTGCACCTCAACCCGGTCTACGACCTGCAACTCATCCAGATGTTTCCCGACGGACTCGAGGACTTCGAGGGCCAGGTGCAGGCAATGGTCGACGGCACCCACCCGCGTGCCCGCACCATCGGCGCCATCGTCGAGGACCCCGACTACCATCGGCGGCTGCTCGACTACGTGCGCCGCTTCCGCCGCGATCCGGCGACGCCGCCGCCGGTGCGCCAGGAGCAGACCCTGCGCGCCGACCCACACTTCGCCGCCGCGGAACGACAGTTCGCCACCCTGCCGGGCTTCATCGCCTACTGCCTGCGGCTGCCGACCGGCACCCGGGCCCTGGCGCGCCGGCTGCGCAGCCTCGATCGCTACCCGCTGTCGTAGGAGTCTGAATCGGTTGCTTCGCTAGGGGCACTCCGGAGATCCCCTCACCCTGACCCTCTCCCGGCGGGAGAGGGGACCGCGCAAGCAGCGCGGTGCTTGCCAAAGTCCCCTCTCCCGCCGGGAGAGGGTCAGGGTGAGGGGATCGCAATCCGGTCGCGCATGTCCCGGTTGCACAGACGCCACCAATTCGTCGGGTACAATCCCCCAGGGCACCGTCGGCGCGACGAAAGTCTTTGACTTGTCGCCCGCCCCTGCGCGACTATCCGCGCACGTTTCAGAGGGGGGGTTCGGGGTGAACATGGGGACCATGGCGACACAGTCCGCCCGGCGTTGGCGCGCCGTCATGTTCCTCTGCGCGCTGAGCGCGGCGCCGTCCGCGGTGGCCTGCGCGAGTCCCGACGCCCTGTGTACCGGCGACCCGTGCGTCACCGGACCGGTCGAGGTGCTCTCGCCCTAAGTGCTCGACTTCGGCACCCGCACCCTGGTCATCGGCGGCACCCTGCGCGTACCCAACGGCGGCACGCTGTCGCTCACCGCCGGCGACATCGACGTGCGGCGCGCCATCAGCGGGCGCCATGCCAAGCCGTTCTCGGGTGCCGGCGCCGATATCGCCCTGGCGGCGCGCGGTTCGCTGACCGTTCGCTGGCGCATCGATGCCTCGGCGCGCGCCTCTGCGGGCTCGATCCACCTCCTCGCGCTGCAGGACATCCGCCTGCTGGCGCCGATTCGCGCCGCGACCAACGGGCCGCAGCCGGCGGCGAGCGGCGGCGTCATCACGGTCAGCGGCGGTGCGGTCGTGGTCGAGGTCGGCGCCAAGATGCTGGTCGACGGCGACGTCCCCGGCGGCTCGATCGACCTCGATGCCACCGCCGGCGACCTGACGCTGAGCGGCGACTTCCGCGCCCGCGGCGAGGCCGGCGGCCGCATCCGCGGCTCGGCGTCGCGCAGCCTGCGCGCCAGCGGCGCCTTCGCCGCCGCCGGCGACGGCTGCATCGGCCTGATGGCCGGCGCCTCCCTCGACGTCACCGGCGCCGAGTTCGACGTCCCGCTGGCGCTGACCTGTCCGTGAGGGCCCAGCGCGGCGGGAGACGCGCCGCTCTTCGTCGAGATGCTCGCGGCGGGAGCCCCGCCGCTCTTTTTGGGCATGCTCGCGGCGAGAGCCCCGCCGCTCCTGGGCTTGAACCCCCCATCGGGGCGTCATAGGGCCAACGTCATGAAGCTCTATGACAGCCCGATGGCCCCCAATCCGCGCCGCGTGCGCATCTTCCTCGCCGAGAAGGGCGTGACGATTCCGATCGAGCAGGTCGACATCGCCAGCGCCGTCAACCGCGGCGCCGAGTTCCGCAAGAAGAACCCGCTCGGCGGCGTGCCGGTGCTGGAGCTCGACGACGGGACCTTCCTGGCCGAGAGCGTTGCCATCTGCCGCTACATCGAGGAGTGCCACCCGACCCCGCCGCTGCTCGGCACCGATGCGCGCGACCGCGCGGTGGTCGAGATGTGGCAGCGGCGCATGGAGTTCGAGGTGCTGCAGCCGATCGCGCAGGTGTTCCGCAATGGCCACCCGTTCTTCGCCGGCCGCATCACGCAGGTGCCGGAGTGGGGCGAGGCGTGCCGTGCGCACGCCGCGACGAGCCTGGCGTGGCTCGACCGCGAGCTGGCCGATCGCACCTTCGTCGCCGGCGAGCGCTATACCTTTGCCGACATCACGGCGCTGGTCGGCATCGACTTCGGGCGCGTGAGCAAGATCCGCATCGCTCCCGAGCACGTCAACCTGACGCGCTGGCACGCCGCCGTGTCGGCGCGTCCGAGCGCCCAGGCCTGAGTGTACGATGACGCCGCCCGCGGCCGCGGCGCCGAACGCCGATCAGGACCTCTACTGGAATGAGCAGGCGGGCCCGAAGTGGGTCGTGCTGCAGGAGCAGATCGACGCGCAGATTCGCCCGCTCGGCGAATTGATCATGGCCCGCGCCGGCTTCACTGCCGGCGAGCGGGTGCTCGACGTCGGCTGCGGCTGCGGCGACACGACGCTGGACCTGGCTCGCCGCGTCGCGCCCGGCGGCCGCGTCCTCGGCCTCGACATCTCGGCCCCCATGCTGGCGCACGCCGGCCGGCGTCTGGAGGCGGAGGAGCGTCGCGCGGCGGTCGGCGGAGAGGTTTCGTTCCAGCGTGCCGACGCCCAGACCTGGGCCTTCGACGCCGGCGCCTTCGACGTCCTCTTCTCGCGCTTTGGCGTCATGTTCTTCGCCGACCCGCGCGCCGCCTTCACCAACCTGCACCGCGCCCTGCGCTCGGGCGGCCGTCTCGCCTTCGTCTGCTGGCAGGGCGTCGCCGACAATCCGTGGATGCTCGTGCCGATGGCCGCCGCGCTGCAATTGCTGCCGCCGCCACCACTGCCCGTCGCCGGCGCGCCGGGGCCGTTCGCCTTCGCCGATCCCGAGCACGTGCGCGGCATCCTCGGCGCCGCCGGCTTCACCGCCGTGGCGCTGGAACCGGTGCGCATGACGCTGACGGTCGGCGGCGGCCGCGACCTCGACCAGAGCGTCGACTTCCTCCTGCAGATGGGCCCCACCGCGCGCGCCCTGCGCGACGCGCCCGATCCGTCCGTTGTGCCGCGCGTCGCCGCCGCCGTGCGCGAGGCGCTGCTCCCCTACGCGACGCCGCAGGGTGTGCAGATGGACTCGGCGAGCTGGCTGGTGACGGCGCGGGCGTAGGATAGGGAGGGCGCGGCGGTCGCCGCGCTCTCCACGGCTCACTCCGCCGCCGCCGCCTTCGCCTTCGGCCGCGAGCCGACGACGATGGTGAACGGCTGATCGCCGGCCAACGCCGGACCCACCCACTTCGGGTTCTGCGCCTTCCGCTCGGCGTAGAAGGCGCGGTAGCCGGTCAGGTACTGGACATCGAGCGCGGCGGCGCGGAAGGCCTCGTCGACGCGATCGACGAAGGCCGGCGGCGTCTCGTCCCCGGCGAGCATGAAGACGCCGGCCTTGAGCGGGTACGGCGCGCGCTGCGTCTCGACCGGCCAGCCGGCCTGCTCGAACAAGCTCTGCAGCGCCGCCTGGACGCCGAGCGATTCGGCGTTGTTCTGGGCGACCAGGAACCACGCCTTGCGGCCGCTGTCGGCCTCGTTGCGCAGCACCGCCAGCATGGCGTCCTGCTGCGCGGCGGTGAGCAGCTCGTCGAGGCGGATCGGCGCGGCTGCCACCGCCGCCGGCGCGGCCGCGGTGGCGCCCGCCGGCAGCGGCGGGCGCATTTCGCCGAGGCGCTGAGCGATCGAGCGCAGCGCCGTGTCCGGGGCGGCGTCCGGGTACAGGGTCTGCGCCGCGGCGAGGAACGGTTGCAGTTGCGCCGTCTGCGCGGCCAGCTGCGCGCGCAGCTGGGCGATGTAGGCGCCGGCCCCGATCAGCAGCGCGGCGAGGACGGCGGCGGCGGCGAGCATCGGCGACGAGGAACGCGGAGTGCTGGGAGCGACCATGCTGCGTGCTAGGCCGGGACGCTGCGGTTTGGCAAGCCCGCGGTCCGCACCGGCCGCGGCTCGCGTGTCGACGTCGTGGCAATATATGAAACCCTATGCGCGCCTTCGCGGTTGTCCTCGTCCTGTGCGCCGCCGCCAGTGCCGCCGCCGCGCCCGATCGCGAGCCGTGCGCGCGGCGCGATCCGCTGCGCAGCGCCTACTTCGGCGACCTGCACGTGCACACCGCGTTGTCGCTCGACGCCAGCACCCAGGGCACCCGCGCCATGCCGGCCGACGCCTACCGCTTCGCGCGCGGCGAGCCGCTCGGCGTCCAACCCTTCGATGCCGAGGGGCGCCCGACGCGCCGGCTGCACCTCAGCCGGCCACTCGACTTCGCCGCCGTCACCGACCACGCCGAACTGTTCGGCGAGCTGAGCATCTGCCAGAGCCCCGACCTGCCCGGCTACGACGCGCTCCCCTGCATCATCTACCGGCACTGGCCGCGCCTCGCTTTCTTCATCGCCAACAGCCAGGTGACCAACAGCGCGGCGCCGAAGCGCTTTGCCTTTTGCGGACCCGACGGCGCGGTCTGCCGCGACGCCGCACGGACGCCGTGGCGGGTCGTGCGCGAGGCCGCCGAGGCCGCCTACGACCGCACCAGTGCCTGCCGCTTCACCAGCTTCGTCGGCTACGAGTGGACCGGTGCCCCGGACAGTAACAACCTGCACCGCAACGTCATCTTCGCCAGCGCCGAGGTGCCGCCGCTGCCGCTCAGCTACGTCGACGAACCGCAACTCGACCGCTTTCTCGCCCGCCTGAAGCGCGAGTGCCGCGACGAGCGCCCCGGCTGCGACGTGCTGACCATCCCGCACAATTCGAACCTCAGCGACGGGTTGATGTTCCGCCCCGTCGAGGCCGACGGCCGGCCGCTCAGCCGCGCCACCGCCGCCCTGCGCCACGACTGGGAGCCGCTGATCGAGATCATGCAGCACAAGGGCGACTCCGAGTGCCGCCTCGGGCCGGAGAGCAGCGATGAACAGTGCGGCTTCGAGAAGCTGCCGTTCCAGAACTTCATGGCCAGCTACCTGCCGTGGACCGCGGCGCCGGCGCCGGAGGCGAGCTTCGCGCGGTGGGCGCTCAAGACCGGGCTCGCCGAACGCCAGCGGCTCGGCATCAATCCGTTCCAGTACGGCTTCATCGCCTCGACCGACACGCACATCGCCGCCGCCGGCGCGGTCCGGCCCGACACCTTCATCGGGCACGGTGGCGCCGGCCTGTCGCCGGACGCCCCGGCGGCGGGTCTGCCGGACGACATCGAGTTCAGCCCCGGCGGGCTCGCCGTCCTGTGGGCGGAGGAGAATTCGCGTCCGGCGCTGTTCGCCGCCATGCGCCGCCGCGAGGCCTACGGCACCAGCGGCCCGCGCCTGCAGGTGCGCTTCTTCGGCGGCTGGTCCTATCCCGGCGACCTCTGCGCCCAACCCGACTTCGTCGCCCGCGGCTACGCCGGCGGCGTGCCGATGGGCGGCGAGCTGCACGCCCCGCCGACGGTGCCGCCCGGCGCCCCCGCCTTCGCCGTCTGGGCGCTGCGCGACGCCGCCGGCGAGCCGGCCGCAGCGCTCGATCGCGTTCAGATCGTCAAAGGCTGGCTCGAGAACGGCACGGCGCGCGAACAGGTCTTCGACGTCGCCGGCGGCGACACCGGGGCCGCGGTCGATGCCGCGACGTGCACTCCCACCGGGCGCGGCTTCGACGACCTGTGCACCGTGTGGCGCGATCCGGCCTTCGACCCGGCGCAGCCGGCGTTCTACTACGCGCGCGTCCTGCAGAACCCGACCTGCCGCTGGAGCGCGTACGCCTGCAACGCCCGCGGCGTCGATTGCAGCCGTCCGGAGGGCGTCCCCGCGGCCCTCGCCGACTGCTGCAACACGCGCTACCCGAAGGTGATCCAGGAGCGCGCCTGGACCTCGCCGATCTGGTACGCGCCCGAGGAGCCGTCATGAGCGCGGCCCTGCGCTTTCTGGCCCTCGGCGCGCTGCTCTTCGCGGGCCGCCTGTGGTGGGATCCCCTCACTCTGTCCCTCTCCCCGCGGGAGAGGGGGCGCCTACCGGCAGCGCGCGACGTGCCTCGGTCCCCTCTCCCGCGGGGAGAGGGCCAGGGTGAGGGGGTCGACCCCTTTTCGACCGCCGCCTCCGCACTCGACCTCGCCGCCGCCGATCCCGTCGTTGCCCGCCGCCTGCGGCGCAACTCCACCTTCCTCACCGCCGATGCCGTCGCGCTCGGCCTGACCGACAGCGACCTGGTCGTCCGTCGCCGCCTCGCCACCCGTTTGCGTTTGGCGATCGAATCCGCCGCTCGCGCCGCCGAGCCGAGCGAGGCCGAGTTGCAGGCGTATCTCACCGCGCATGCGGCGCGCTTCGCCGTGCCGCCGCGCGTGCGCCTGCGCCAGGTCTACCTGAGCCGTGCGCGCCGCGGCGCGGCGCTCGC
>JANNRA010000065.1:0-83532 GCA_031401035.1 bacterium
GCTTACTCGCGCGCACATCGGCCCCGCGTAGCGGGGGGAAGGAGAGCAATCATGTTCAGGCAGCGAGGGCGAATCGGGCTCATGGCTGCGGCATTGGTGGGAGTGCTGGCCGGTGGGGCGGTTGCCGATGTGACGACGGAGCGAAGCGCGTCGATCCTGGTGTTTCCGAAGGTCATTGCCGACGGGACGCGCGACACGATCATCCAGATTACCAACACCTCCAACTCGATGGTGCACGCGCACTGCTTCTACGTGAACGGCGCGCTGACCTTTCCCGAACTGCCGGCCGGGCCGATCAATCCGCCGCTGTGGATCGAGGTCGACTTCGACCTCTGGCTCACCAAGCAGCAGCCGACCCACTGGGTCGTCTCGCAGGGCCGTCTGGTCGACGCGACAGACGCGCCGTGCACCAACAACGCGCCGCCGCCGCCCTCCGGCACCATAGGCCAAGCGGACAGCGACCTCTGGCCGAATGGCTTGGCGTGCAACGGCGCCGGGCTGGATCCGGGTCGGGTGCCGCCGGTGGTGGAGTACTTCACCGGTGAGCTGAAGTGCATCGAGGTCGATCCGTCCGGTGCGCCGCTGTCGGGAAACCACCTCAAGGGTGAGGCGACGACGACGACATTCAATGTCTGCGATCCGGTCGGCGGCTGCACGCTGCAGCCCGGCCTCAAGTGCGTAACCAATGCGGACTGCGACGCGTCGATCGCGAACGTGGCGAAGTACAACGCACTCGGCATCATCGGCAACGAGAACAACGACGGCGACCCGGTGCTGTGCCTGGGGGGCGAACCGAGCGAGGCGTGCCCGAACGGGGCAGAGTACGACGCCTGTCCGCAGTTCTGGATCGCCAACCACTTCGCGCAGGGCGCTCCCGCGCCTGCTGCCAGCCAGGGCGAGACCCAGACCTCTACGGACACGAGTTGGACGATCGTGCCGTGCACACAGAATTTCGAGACCCAGGATCCGGAGACGGTGACGATTTTCATCGAGACCTGGAACGAGTTCGAGCAGTCGTTCTCGTCGTTCGCGACCGTGACCTGCTGGGACGAGCTGAGCCTCGACGACATCAACCCGGTGACGTTCAGCTACGAGGCGCTTGGGACGACCTTCGCGCAGAGCCGCCTGCGCCCGTCGAGCCAGACCCGTGCGAGCTTCATGATGGTCGGCACGGAGGTTCATGCGGAATTCGCGGTGATCGCCGCGACCGCCGACGTGAATTATCACGTCGAGGGCGCTCGCGCGGAGACCGACCTGATCACCATCCCCTTCGACCAGATCAACTAACCGGCTGCAGGGCGGCGCCCTGCAGCCGGCGTTCGGCGGCGCTGGCGCGGCCGTCTCGGCGCCGGCGGGGCGCCGCCGTCCGCATCCGCCCACCCGCGTTGACTTCCGCAATAACGCACGCTTATACGAAGGGGTTGCTCCGCTCGGTGCCAGCGTTCGCGCGCACCCGCAGAGGACGCGACGGACGAGGGCACGAACGTGACAGCGGCACACCCGGTCGAGCGCCGGGACGGACGGCAGACATGGCGGTGAGCGCGCGCGCCGAGCGCGCTGTCACCCCGCGCCGGCGCGCCGGCGCGCCGGCGCGCAGCTCGCTGATGAATGTCGGGCGGCGTGTCGACTACGCCCTGCGCGCGCTCTGCTACCTGGCCGGGCAGGGCGACGAACGCGTCGTCACCTGCACCGAGATCCAGGCCCGCCAGGATGTGCCGCCGCATTTTCTCTCAAAAATCCTGCGTCGACTGGTCGCCTCCGGCGTCCTCGAGTCGGTGCCCGGGGCGCGCGGCGGCTTTCGCCTCGGCCGCCCGGCGGAGCGCATCTCGGTGCGCGAGGTCTACGAGTGCATCGAGGGACAGCTGACCCTGATCGAATGCGTCGATCGCGCCAACGACTTCTGCTGCTTCGCCTCCGTCTGTGCCCAGCGCGACGTCTGGCGTGGCGCGCAAGCGGTGTTGCTCGATTATCTCGATGGCGTCAGCGTGCGTCAGATCGCCGACCGCTCCGGCCTGGTGGCGCGGCTGGCGGCGGCCCCGAACGGCTCGGCATCCCGCCCCTGAGGCGGCGTTTCAAGGAGGACCGATGGCTTACGTGATCACCCGTCTGTGCAGGGAATGCGTCGACACCGCCTGCGTGGCGGTCTGCCCGGTGGATTGCATCTACCGTTACACCGGCAGCGACAACGCGGCCTTCCCTAATCAGCTCTACATCCACCCGGATGAGTGCATCGACTGCGGCGCCTGCGAGCCGGAGTGTCCGTGGCAGGCGATCTTCGAGGAGGCCGCCACGCCGGCGGTGTTCGTCGACGACGTGAAGCTCAATACGGCGACGGTCGACCAGCGCGACAGCTTCGAGGTTTCGCCGCACGAGGAGAAGGGTAAGCCGAGCTCCGAGGACATCGAGGCGAACAAGGCGAAGTGGGGTTGGGCGGGCTGAGGCCCGCGCCGCCGCCGCGGGCCGCGGCGGCGGACACCCCGGCGGTACCGCAATGACAGCCCCGGCGCAGAACCTGGCGGTCGTCTCGGTCATCGGCCGCGACCAGAAGGGCGTCGTCGCGCGCATCTCGACCTATCTGGCGTCGTGCGACACGAACATCGAGGACATCGAGCAACGCGTCGTCGAGGGGCTGTTCATCATGACGATGGTGGTGGATCTCGGCGAGGTCTCCCTGTCGCTCGACCAACTCATTCTCGGTCTCAAGCAGATCGGCACCGAGATGCAGCTCGAGGTCTCGGTGCGCCTGCACGGCGAACGCCTGCCGAAGCGGATCGCGCTGCTGGTCAGCCGCGAGCCGCACTGCCTGCGGCAACTGATCGCCGATCGCGCCGCCGGCCTGATCGCCGGCGACTTCGTCGCCGTGCTCTCGAACCATGAGGTGCTGCGCCCGATCGCCGAGGAGGCGGGTATTCCGTTCGAATGGATGCCTGCGACGGACAAAGCGGCGCACATGGCCTTCCTGCTCGACCGCCTGCGCGAGCTGCGGCCCGATCTGGTGGTGCTTGCCCGCTATATGCAGGTCGTCACCCCGGAACTGGTGGTGCAGTTCCGCAATCGGATCATCAACATTCATCCCTCGCTGCTGCCCTACCACCCGGGCGCCAACGCCTATAAGCAGGCCTTCGAGGAGGGCTGTCGCGTTTCCGGGTGTACGGCGCACTTCGTCACCGAGCAACTCGATCAGGGGCCGGTGATCCTGCAGGACGTCTTCCACCTGCGGGTCGGCGAGGACTCCCTCGAGGACGTCAAGAAGCGCGGCCAGGAGCTGGAAGGGAAGGTGCTCTCGCAAGCCGTGCAGCTCTTCGCCTCCGACCAACTGGTGGTGAAGGACAAAAAGGTCATCTTCCGGCCCGGTCATCTGTCCGGCGCGGCCTGATTTCTCCCTTGAGCCACCGAGTATCGACTGCCATATGAATAGCATGCCTGAACACAGCGCCCTGGGCGCCGCCGTCACCGTGCCGGATGCGTCGCCGACCCTGGCGGCGCGCGGCTTCTTCCGCCGCGTCTTCGATCGCTGGCGGCGCGGTGCTCACGCGGTCGGCGTCGTGCAGACGCGCGGCATCATGTTCGGCATCTATCTTTTCGTCGTCGTGCCGACCGGCGTCCTGATGCGCCTGTTCCGCGATCCGATGCACCTGCGCCGGCCCGAACGCAGCAACTGGACGCCCGCCAACCAGAACGCCCGCACCATCGAGTCGGCGCGGCAGCAGTTCTAGGGTCGTGACGGACCCTCTGTTCGGCGACGATCTGCCGCCCGGCCACCGCTCCGGATTCGTCAGCATCGTCGGCCGCCCGAACGCCGGCAAGTCGACGCTGCTCAACCGCGTCCTCGGCCGCAAGATTGCCGCGGTAACACCGAAGCCGCAGACGACGCGCCGCCGCCTGCTCGGCATCAAGACCCTCGAGCAGGCGCAGATCCTCTTCCTCGACACGCCCGGGATCCACAAGGCGCGCGACGTCATGAACGAGCGCATGGTGGAGCGCGCCTGGGCGACGCTGGCCGAGGGCGACGTCGTGTTGTGGGTCGTCGATGCGACGCAGGGTCTCAGCGGCGCCGACCGCGAGATCGGTCCCCGGCTGTTGGCGGGGCGGGCGCAGGTGGTGGTGGCGCTGAACAAGATCGACGCGGTCGACAAGCCGTCCCTGCTGCCGGTGATGGCGGCGATCGCGGCCCTCCTGCCCGCACGCGAGATCGTGCCGATCAGCGCGCTGGCGGGCGAGCATGTGGAGGACCTGCTCGGCGTGCTCATCGCCCGCCTCCCCGAAGGGCCGCGCTTCTACCCGGCCGACGAACTCACCGACGAGCCGGAGCGCGCCATTGCCGCCGAAATCGTGCGCGAGAAGGCGATGATGGAGACCCGCGACGAGATCCCCTACGCGGTGGCGGTCAGCGTCGATGCCTTCGAAGAGAAGCCCGAGAAGGGCCTGGTGGTGGTCAGCGCCACCCTGCACGTCGCGCGCGAGTCGCAGAAGCCGATCCTGGTCGGGCATCGCGGCGCGCGCATCAAGAAGATCGGCCAGGCGGCGCGCGTCGAGCTCGAGGAGTTTCTCGGCACCCGCGTCTATCTCGAGCTCTTCGTGCGCGTGCAGGACGACTGGAACAAGCACGTCGCGCGGCTGCGTGATTTCGGGCTCTGATCGATGGCCGCGCCGCGCTCCGCCCACCGCCCGGCCGCCGCGCGCCGTCCGGTGCATGGTCCAACCGACGCGCCGCTGCCGCGCGCCGAGGAAATCGAGCGTCTGCCGGTGGTGGCCCTGGTGGGGCGCCCCAATACCGGCAAGTCGACGCTCTTCAACCGCCTGACGCGCTCGCGCCGCGCCCTGGTCGCGCCGACACCGGGGGTGACCCGCGACCGCAACATCGCCGTGGCGCGCTGGGATGAGCGGCGCTTCCTGGTCGTCGACACCGGCGGCTTCGAAGCCGACGAGCACGAGGAACTGAGCCAGGCCGTGCGCCAGCAGGCGCTGGTGGCGGCGGGCGCCGCCGACGTCGTGGTGGCGGTCCTCGACGGGCGCGCCGGCGTCAATCCGCTCGACCAGATGTTGATCGAGCGGCTGCGCGGCCTGCGCCAGCCGGTGCTGGTGGCGATCAACAAGATCGACACCGTCAAGCACGGCGACCTCGTGCACGAGTTTCACGTCCTTGGCTTCGATCCGCTGTACCCGATTTCGGCCGAGCACGGCATCGGCATCGACGATCTCCTCGAGGCGGTACTGACACGCCTGCCGGAGCGCGAGCCGCTGTCCGAGAGCGTCGACGGCGAGGCGCCGACGGCGATCGCCATCATCGGCCGGCCGAACGTCGGCAAGTCGTCGTTGCTCAACCGTATGGTCGGCTTCGATCGGGCTATCGTCAGCGCCGTGGCGGGCACCACGCGCGACGCCCTCGACACGCCGGTGCGGCACGGGGCGCGCGAGTACCTGCTGGTCGACACCGCCGGAGTGCGGCGGCGGCCGAAGGTGCAGGAACACATTGAGCGCGCCAGCGTCGTGCGCGCCCTGCGCGCCCTCGAGCGCGCCGAGCTGGCGCTGCTGGTCGTCGATGCGGTGGAGGGCATGACCGAACAGGACGCGCGCGTCGCCGGCTACGCCTGGGAGCGCGGCCGCGGGCTGCTGCTGCTGGTCAACAAGTGGGACGTCGCGCCGGCAGAGTCGAAGGACGCCAAGGCGTTCGAGGCCTACATCGACCAGCGCTACCCGAGCCTGGCGGTGGTGCCGAAGATGTTCATCTCCGCCCGCACCGGCCGCAATGTCGAGCGCATCTGGGCCGCCATAGACCGGCTCGCGGCGGCGCACCGCGTGCATCTGCCGACGGCGCGGATCAACGCGGTCATCGAGCGGGCGGGGCGGCTGCAACAGCCACCGATGGTCAAGGGACTGCGGCCGAAGTTGTTCTACGCCACCCAGACCGCGACCGCGCCGCCGACGGTCACCGTCTTCTGCAATGGTCCCGAGCGCATCGCCGTGTCCTACGAGCGCTTCCTGCTCAACCAGTTGCGGGCCGAGTTCGGTCTCGAGGGCACGCCGCTGCGCCTGCGCTTCCGCGCCCGGCCGCGCGAGGATGTCGGCGCGCGGCGCGCCAAGCGCAAGAAATAGTGCCGGCGCGCGACAGGCTGCACGGCCCAGAGCAGGTCGGCCGGGTGCAGGCCGGCGAGGCCGCCCGTGCGCCGGCCACTCGGGCTGCGCACCGCTTCGACGAGCAGGACCTCGTGCTATCGCTCTTCCTTCCGCCACCGAAGTGCTACAAGAGGAGCCGACGTGTCGGAATCAAGCGGAGAGCGGAAGCCGGGCAGCAGCCAGGGGAGTCGGATGCGGACGCTGACCGTTGCGTCGTACAACGTGCATCGTTGCATCGGCCGCGACGGGCGCTGTGATCCGGCCCGGGTGGCGCGCGTCATCCAGGAACTCGACGCCGACCTGGTGGCGCTGCAGGAGGTCGACTTCCGCTACCACGTGCGACAGGGGGTCGATCAGTTGCGCGTTCTCGCCGACGCCACCGGCCACATCAGCGTCTGGGGGCCGGTGCTCTACGCGGGGCGCGGCCAGTACGGCAACGGCCTGCTCACCCGGCACGAAGTGCTCGAGGTGCGCGGCATCGATCTGAGCGTGCCGCGCTACCAGCGGCGCGGCGCGCTCGACGTCGACCTCGACGTGCACGGCACGCGCGTACGCGTCATCGCCGCCCACCTCGGCCTGGGACTGGCGGAGCGCGAGAAACAGGTGCGCCGTCTGCTCGAGGCCATCGGCGATCAGGGCGATACGCCGCTCATACTGCTCGGCGACTTCAACGAATGGCGCCCGCCGAGCGCGCCGCTGCGCCGCCTGCACCGCCGCCTCGGCCGGACTCCCGGCGTGCGCTCCTTCCCCTCCGCGTTTCCAGTCCTGGCCCTCGACCGCATCTGGGTACAGCCGCGGCACGCGCTGGTCGCCCTCGACGTGCACTCCACTCAGCGCGCCCGCCGCGCCTCGGACCACCTGCCGATCCGCGCCGTCATCGGCGGCCTCTGGGATCGCCGCCCCGGCCGCGCCACCGCGCGCCGCTCGGCGTAGCGCGCCGCCGCGAACCCGTCGCGGGCGACGCCGGGGTGGCAATAGCGCGTTCGCCTGCCTAGCCTTGGGGACGGTGCCTCTGCGTCGGATCCTGTTCTCCCTGCTCCCGTTCTGGGTGCTCCTGTTCTGGGTGCTCCTGGGCGCCCTGTCGCGCCCGGCGGTCGCCGGCGTCGCCAAGGTGCGCGACATCAACGCCGAGCAGCTGATCGCCTCCTCGTCGCCGCGCGAGTTCGTCGCTGCCGGCGCGCGCGTCTTCTTCATCGCCGAGACGCCGGCGGCGGGGGTCGGCCTGTGGGTGACCGACGGCGGCGCGGCCGGCACGCACCTGCTGCGCGGTTTCGGCAGCGTCCGCCAGGAGCGCTTCTTCCTCACCGCGCTGGGCGCCGCCGTCCTGTTCGTCGCCAACGACGTCACCAGCGGCCTCGAGTTGTGGCGCAGCGACGGCTCGGCCGAGGGCACGGCGCGGCTGCGCGACATCTGGCCGGGGGTCCTCGGTTCGCAACCGAGCCAGCTCACCACCGTCGGGGAGCGCGTCTTCTTTGTCGCCGACGACGGCGTCGCCGGGCGCGAGCTGTGGAGCAGCGACGGCTCGGAGTCCGGCACCGACCGCGTGCGCGACATCGCGGCCAACGCGGCGAGCAGCTTTCCGAGTGCGCTGACCGCCGCTGGGGCGCTGCTCTACTTCGGCGCCGGCGAGGCGGAGCACGGCGACGAGCTGTGGCGCAGCGACGGCACGGAGGAGGGCACCACGCTGGTGGCGGACGTCCTGCCCGGCCCCGACAGCGCCTTCCCCGAGTCGCTGACGGCGCTCGGCGCCACCGTCGTCTTCTCGGCCGACGGCGCGGCGGGCCGCGAGCTGTGGGGCAGCGACGGCACGGCGCTGGGCACGGCGCCGCTCGGCGATCTGAACCCGGGTCCAGCGAGCTCGTTTCCGAGCGATCTGACCGCCGTCGGCGGGCGCGTGTTCTTCACTGCCGAGGACGCACAGGCGGGCAGCGAGCTGTGGGTGAGCGACGGCAGCGCCGAGGGCACGCGACGCGTGCGCGACATCGCCCCTGGACCGGAGGGCTCGTTCCCGTTCTGGCTTACCGCGGTCGGCGATGAGCTCGCGTTTACGGCCTCGGACGGGGCGGGCGAGGAGCCGTGGATCAGCGACGGGAGCGCGGACGGGACGCGCCCCATCGCCGATCTGCGCCCCGGTGCCGCGGGTTCCGTGCCGACCCAGCTCACGGCTCTCGGCGCCGATCTGTTCATGATTGCCGACGACGGCGTACACGGCCGGGAACTGTGGCGCCGCGCCGCGACGCCGGCGGGGACGGCGCTGGTGCGCGATATCGGCCCGGGCGGCGCCGACGGTGGCATCGACGAACTCGCCGCCACGCCGCTCGGTGTGCTCTTCGCCGCGACCGATGCGGCGGTCGGTGCCGAGCCCTGGCGCAGCGACGGCAGCACCCCCGGAACCGCCCTGCTCGCCAACCTCGCGCCCGACGATACCGTCAGCAGCGCCTTTCCGTCCGGTCTGATCGATCTCGACGGCACGCTGCTGTTCTCCGCCGACGACGGCGCGCGTGGCACCGAGCTGTGGGCGAGCGGTGGCACGGCGGCTTCGACGCGCCTGGTCGCCGACATCAACCCGCAGGGCAGCGGCTTCTCCGTCTTCACCGACTTCGAGCCCCTCGGCGACGCGGTCTTCTTCGCCGCCGACGACGGCGAGCACGGCAGCGAACTGTGGCGCAGCGACGGTACCAGCGCCGGCACGCGGCTGTGGAAGGACCTCGCCACGGGGCCGGCCAGCGGCGGCCCGGCGCAGCTGACGGCGGTCGGCGAGACGCTCTTCTTCAGCGCCGACGAGGGGTTCTTCGGCGTCGAGCTGTGGCGCACCGAGGCCAGCGGCGCGACCTTCCCGATCACCGACATCAATGCGTCCGGCGACGCCGATCCGCGCCTGCTCACCGCCTTCGGCGCGCAGGTGGCGTTCACCGCCAACGATGGCACGCACGGCTTCGAGTTGTGGGTGAGCGACGGTACGCCGCGTGGTACGCGCCAGGTGCGCGACATCAATCCCACCGGTAGCGCCTTCCTGCCGCCCGGTGTCTTCTTCATGGCGGTGGTCGGCGAGACGCTCTTCTTCACCGCCGCTGACGGCGCGCACGGCGTCGAGCTGTGGCGCAGCGACGGCAGCGAGCCCGGCACCGTCCTGGTGCGCGACGTTCACCCAGGGCCGTCGGGGTCGAATCCGTCTTTCCTGCGCGCCGTCGGCGACCAGCTGCTGTTCATCGCCGACGACGGCACGCACGGGCTCGAGCTGTGGTCCAGCGACGGTAGCGAGGCCGGCACGCGCCTGGTGCGCGACATCAACCCCAGTGGCGGCGCCTTCGGCTTCGAGACCTTCTTCTTCTCGTTTGGCACGCTCGACGGCCGGCTGCACTTCGCCGCCGACGACGGTACGCACGGCGCCGAGCTGTGGCGCAGCGACGGCAGCGAGGCCGGCACCGCCCGCTTGGCCGACCTGGCGCGGGGCAGCGACGGGTCGTTCCCGGCCTTTTTCGCGCCCTCCGGCGGGCGGCTGATCTTTCAGGCCTGCGAGCCGGCGGCCGGCTGCGAGCCCTGGCAGGTGGACGCTGCCGGCGCCGTGACGCGCCTCGCCGACGTGCGGCCTGGGACCGCGTCCTCCAACGCCGCGGCCTTCTCCATGTCCGGCGGCCGCCTCTACTTCACCGCCGACGACGGCCTGACCGGCACCGAGCTGTGGAGCGAGGGGTTCTGCGCCGGCGATTGCGACGCCGACGGCGCCGTCAGCATCGACGAGCTGGTGCGCGGCGTACGCATCGCCCTCGGCAGCGACGCCGTGACGACGTGCGGCGTGTTCGATCGCAATGGCGACGGCGCGGTCAGTATCGACGAGTTGGTCGCCGCCGTCGTCAGCGCCCTGCAGGGATGCGCCTGACGGTCGCCTCGCCCGCCGCCTCCGCGTCCGTCTCCGAAGGCGTCCCGGCCGGCGGACTACAGCCCCTGGGCGCGGTAGCGCGCCGCGTGGGCGACGTAGTGTGCGGCTGAGCGCAGCACCTCTTCGCGCTCCGTGTCCGTCAGCGACCGCACCACCCGCGCCGGGCTGCCGAGGACCAGCGAGCCCGCCGCGATCACCGCGCCCGGCGTCAGCAGCGAGCCGGCGCCGACGATGCAGTCGTCGCCGATCCGCACGCGGTCGAGGACGATCGCGCCGATGCCGATCAGGCAGCGCGCGCCGACCGTGCAGCCGTGCAGGACGGCGTTATGACCGACGGTGACGTCGTCGCCGACCAGCGTCGCGTGGCGCCCGCCGGTGACGTGCACGGTGCTGTTGTCCTGGATGCTGGTGCGGGCGCCGATGCGGATCGCGTGGACGTCGCCGCGCAGCACGGCGTTGAACCAGATGCTGCTGCCGGCGCCGAGCTGCACGTCGCCGATGACCTGGGCGCTGGCCTGCACCCAGGCGCTCGCCGCGAGCGTCGGGTGGAGGCCGTCGAGGCTGATCAGCATGCCCGATCGACATACCCGTCGCGACGACGCGGCCACAAGATGTTGTGCCTGGGTCCGCTATCTTGCCAAAGCCCTAGCGTCTCTGGTACTCGACCGCATGGTTCGTCTGGATGCCGCCGCTGACCGTCGATCGCTGCTGATCGACGCCGCTCGGCCGGCCGCGGACGGGCCCGAACGCGGGGGGTTCCATGTTCACGTATGACATGCCCGAGGGCTTCACCTTCGACGACGTCCTGTTGCTGCCTGGTGCCTCGAACTTCCTGCCGCGCGACGCCGACGTGGCGACGCGGCTGTCGCGCCGGGTGCGCCTCAACATCCCCCTGGTCAGCGCCGCCATGGATACCGTCACCGAGTCGGCGATGGCCATCGCCATGGCGCAGGAGGGCGGCATCGGCGTCATCCACCGCAACCTGACCATCGAGCAGCAGGCGCACGAGATCGACAAGGTGAAGAAGTCCGAGAGCGGCATGATCATCGATCCGGTGACCGTGCACCCCGACCAGCCGATCGCCGAGGCGCTCGACGTCATGCGCCGCTACAAGATCTCCGGCCTGCCGGTGACCAAGGATGGCACCCTGGTCGGCATTCTCACCAACCGCGACCTGCGCTTCGAGAAGCGCCTCGACCGGCGCGTTGCCGAGGTGATGACCAAAGAGCGTCTGGTCACCGCCCGCCCCGGCATCAGCCTCGAGGACGCCAAGGAGATCCTGCACCAGCATCGCATCGAGAAGCTGCTCATCGTCGACGACGGCGACCGTCTGCGCGGCCTGATCACGGTGAAGGACATCAACAAGTCGGCCCAGTTTCCCGACGCCTGCAAGGACTCCTACGGTCGCCTGCGCGTCGCCGGCGCCATCGGCACCGGCGAGGACCGACGCGAACGCGCCGAGCGCCTGGTCGCCGTGGGCGCCGATGTGCTGATCATCGACACCGCGCACGGCCACTCCGGCAACGTCATCGAGACGGTGCGGGAGATCCGCGCCGCGTTCCCCGACATCGACCTGGTGGCCGGCAACATCGCTACCGCCGAGGGCGCCCGCGCCCTGGCGGAAGCGGGCGCGGACGGGCTCAAGGTCGGCATGGGCCCGGCCTCGATCTGCACCACGCGTGTGGTCTCGGGCGTCGGCGTGCCGCAACTCACCGCCATCGCCGCGGCGGCGCGGGTCGCCAAGGAGTTCGACATCCCGCTCATCGCCGACGGCGGCATCAAGTTCTCCGGCGACATCCCCAAGGCGCTGGCGGCGGGCGCCGATTCGGTGATGATCGGCGGCCTCTTCGCCGGCACCGAGGAGAGTCCCGGGGAGACCATCCTGTACCAGGGGCGCACCTACAAGCTGTACCGCGGCATGGGCTCGCTCGAGGCCATGCGCGAGCGCGAGGGCAGCCGCAACCGCTACATGCAGGACGAAGAGGAGCAGATGAAGTTGGTCCCCGAGGGCATCGAGGGCCGCGTGCCGCACAAGGGCCCACTCAGCTTCATCGTCGCCCAGCTCGTCGGCGGCCTGAAGGCCGGCATGGGCTACGTCGGCTGCCGCACCATGCAGGAGCTACAGGAGAACGCCCGCTTCATGCGCGTCTCGAACGCCTCCTTGCAGGAGAGCCACGTGCACGACGTGTTCATCGCGAAGGAGGCGCCGAACTACCAACGTTCCGGGGATCGCTGACGGCGGCGCTGCGATGATCCTCATCCTCGACTTCGGCTCCCAGTACACACAGCTCATCGCGCGCCGCGTGCGCGAGGCGCACGTGTACTGCGAGTTGCACCCCTACGACCTGCCGCTGGCGAAGATCCGCGCCCTGGCGCCGCAGGGGATCATCCTCTCGGGGGGTCCGGCGAGCGTCTACCAGGCGGATGCGCCGCTGTCCGATCCAGCCATCGCCACCCTCGGCGTGCCGCTGCTCGGCATCTGTTACGGGATGAGCGTGCTCGCCCGCGAGGACGGGGCGCGCACGGCGCCTGCCGCGGCGCGCGAGTTCGGGCCTGCCGAGCTGGTGGTGGACGACGACGGCGATCTCTTCCAGGGCTTCGGCGTCGGCCACCAGACGCCGGTGTGGATGAGTCACGGCGACCGGCTCGAGGAGATCCCGCGCGGTTGGACGGTCCTCGCGCACAGCGCGAACTCGCCCATCGCGGCGCTCGCCGAGCGGGCGCGGCGGCGCTACGCGATTCAGTTCCATCCCGAGGTCGTGCACACGCCGCGCGGTCGCGAGCTGCTGGAGAATTTTCTGTTCCGCATCTGTCACGCCAAGGCCGACTGGACGATGGAGAACTTCATCGAGGCCGAGTGCGCCCGCATCCGCGCTCGGGTGGGCGCCGCCGGGGTGGTCTGCGGCCTGTCGGGCGGCGTCGATTCGACGGTCACCGCGGCGCTCATCCACCGTGCCATCGGCGACCAGCTCACCTGCATCTTCGTCGACAACGGCGTCCTGCGCCGCGACGAGGCGACGCGGGTGATGGCGTTCCTCGGCGAGGCCTTCCACTTTCGCATCAAGGCCGTCGACGCCGGCGCGCGCTTCCTGCAGCGGCTGGCCGGCATCACCGACCCGGAGCAGAAGCGACGGACGATCGGCGCCACGTTCATCGAGGTGTTCGAGGAGGAGGCGCGGCAGTTGCGCGACGTCGAGTTCCTCGCCCAGGGCACGCTCTACCCGGACGTCATCGAGTCGGTGTCGTTCAAGGGGCCGTCGCAGACCATCAAGAGCCACCACAACGTCGGCGGGCTGCCGGAGCGCATGCGCCTGCAGTTGGTCGAACCACTGCGCGAGTTGTTCAAGGACGAGGTGCGCACGCTCGGCGGCGCCCTCGGCATCCCCGCCTCGCTCACCGGCCGGCACCCGTTCCCGGGCCCGGGGCTGGCGATCCGCATCCTCGGCGAGGTCACCGCCGAGCGCGTCGCCATCGTCCAGGCGGCCGACGCGATCATGCACGAGGAGATCCGCGCCGCCGGGTGGTATGACCGCATCTGGCAGTCGTTCTGCGTCCTGCTGCCGGTGAAGACCGTCGGCGTCATGGGCGACGAGCGCACCTACGAGCACGTCCTCGCGGTGCGCGCGGTGGAGTCGGTCGACGGCATGACCGCCGATTGGTCGCGCCTGCCCTACGAACTGCTGGCGCGCATCTCCTCACGCGTCATCAACGAGGTCAGCGGCATCAACCGGGTGGTGTACGACATCAGCTCGAAGCCGCCGGCGACGATCGAGTGGGAGTGAGGCGGACCACCATGTCCTTCGCGCACCTCCATCTGCACACCCAGTACTCGCTGCTCGACGGCGCCAACAAGATCGCCAACCTGATCCCGCGCATCCAGGCGCTGGGCATGCCGGCGGTGGCGATGACCGATCACGGCAACATGTTCGGGGCGGTCGAGTTCTACAAGACGGCGGCGGCGGCGGGGATCAAGCCGATCATCGGCTGCGAGATGTATGTCGCGCCGGGCGACCGGCGCGACAAGCAGCGGGTGGTGAAGAGCGACGAGTCGGAGACCGCCGGCAACTACCACCTCGTGCTGCTGGCGATGAACGAGCAGGGCTACAAGAACCTCTGCCGGCTGGTGACGCTCGGCTACACCGAGGGATTCTACTACAAGCCGCGCGTCGACAAGGCGCTGCTGCGCGAGTTGAACGGCGGCCTCATCGCCCTCTCCGGGTGCCTCGCCAGCGAGGTCAACCAGGCGCTCCTGCTGGGCTCGCTGGATCGGGCGCGGGCGGTGATGCGCGAGTACCAGGCGATCTTCCACGGCCGCTACTACGTCGAGATCCAGGACAACCACCTGGCCGAGCAGGAGCGCAACAACCTGACCCTGGTCAGCCTCGCGCACGAGCTCGGTATTCCGTTGGTGGCGACCAACGACTGCCACTACCTGCACCAGGACGACTCGCACGCGCACGACGTGCTGCTGTGCATCCAGACCGGCAAGACGCAGAACGATGCGAAGCGCTGGCGCTTCGGCACCGACCAGCTCTACGTCAAGGGGCCGGACGAGATGCGCGCCGCTTTTCCGCAGTACGACGAGGCGATCCGCAACACCCTCGACATCGCCGCCCGCTGCACGCTCGAGTTGCAGTTCGGCCGCTACCAGTTCCCGGTCTACCAGGCCGAGGTCGGCGTCACGCTCGACGAGCAGCTGCAGCGCGACGCGCGCGCCGGGCTGGAGGTGCGGCTGGCCGAGCCGCGCGCCGGCACCGACTGGAGTCCGGCGCGCGAGCAGCTCTACCAGGAGCGGCTCGCCACCGAGCTCGCCGTCATCCGCGACATGGGCTTCGCCGGCTATTTCCTCATCGTCGCCGACTTCACCAACTACGCCAAGGGGCAGGGCATCCCCGTTGGCCCCGGGCGCGGTTCGGCGGCCGGCAGCCTGGTGGCGTGGGCGCTGCGCATCACCGACCTCGACCCGATCCCGTACAACCTGATCTTCGAGCGCTTCCTCAATCCCGAGCGCAAGTCGATGCCCGATATCGACATGGACTTCTGCTTCGAACGGCGCGACGAAGTGATCCGTTATGTGCGCGAGAAGTACGGCGAGGACCACGTCGCGCAGATCATCACCTTCGGGACGCTGAAGGGGAAAGCGGCGATCAAGGACGTCGGCCGCGCCCTCGAGTTCACCTTCGGCGAAACCGACAAGATCGCCAAGCTCTACCCGGCGCCGAAGCAGGGCAAGGACTTCCCGCTCAGCAAGGCGCTCGAGATGGAGCCGCGCCTGCGCGAGCTGCGCGACCGCGGCGAGCGCGAGCAGCAGCTGTTCGCGCATGCGCTGAAGCTGGAAGGCCTGCTGCGCCACGCCTCCAAACACGCCGCCGGCATCGTCATTGGTTCGCGGCCGCTGGTCGAAGACCTGCCCCTCTTCATGGACAAAGAGGGCAGCGTCATGACCCAGTTCAGCGGCCCGCACGTCGAGGAGATCGGCCTCATCAAGTTCGATTTCCTCGGCCTCAAGACGCTGACGCTGGTGCACAACATCGTGCGCCGCATCCGCGAGGGGCGCGGCGTCGAGGTGGACCTCAGCCGCCTGTCGCTCGACGACAAGGCGACCTACAAGCTGATCGCCAAGGGCGACACCATCGGCGTCTTCCAGATGGAATCGGGCGGCATGCGCAAGTTGGTCAGCCAACTGCGTCCGACGACCTTCGAAGACATCATCGCCGTGCTGGCCCTGTTCCGGCCCGGCCCGCTCGACAGCGGCATGGTCGAGCAGTTCATCAAGCGCAAGCACGGCAAGGAGGAGGTCAAGTATCCGCATCCGCGCCTGCAGCCGATTCTCGAGCCGACCTACGGCGTCATCGTCTACCAGGAACAGGTGATGCAGATCGCCCAGGTCCTGGCCGGCTACAGCCTCGGCGACGCCGACAACCTGCGTCGCGCGATGGGCAAGAAGGACGCCGACAAGATGAAGAAAGAGCGCCAGCGCTTCGTCGCCGGCGCCGCGGCACAGAAGATTCCGGAGAAGCAGGCGGCCGAGATCTTCGATCAGATGGAGACCTTCGCCCAGTACGGCTTCAATAAGTCGCACTCGGCCGCCTACGCGGTGGTGTCCTTCCAGACGGCGTGGCTCAAGGCGCACTTCCGCGAGGAGTTCATGGCCGGGCTGCTGACCTTGGAGATGGGCGATACCGACAAGACATTCAAGAATATCGCCGAGTGCCGCGAGCACGGGATCCGCATCCTACCGCCGGACGTCAACGAGAGTCGCCAGGACTTCACCGTGCGTGCCCAGCCGGACGAGAACGGCTGGCGGCCGATTCGCTTCGGCCTCACCGCCGTGCGCGGCGTCGGCGCCAAGGCGGTGGAGGCGATGCTCACCGCCCGCGACGCCGACGGGCCCTTTGCCAGCCTGGCGACGTTCTGCAAGCGCGTGCTCGGCGTCAAGACCGAGGGCCCGGCGGCGATGAACAAGAAGGCGGTCGAGTCGCTGATCAAGTGCGGCACCTTCGACAGCCTCGGCGCGCCGCGCCGGCAGCTCCTCGACGGCCTCGACAAGGCGCTCGCCTGGGGCGCCGCGCATGCGCGCGAGGAACAGACGACGCAGATCGGGCTGTTCGCCGCCAAGGGCATCTCGGTGGCGGCGCCGGAGCCGCCTCTGCCGCCGGCGGTGGCGGCGTCGGATCGCGACACCCTGCGCGCCGAGCGCGAGGCGCTCGGCTTCTACATCACCGCGCATCCGCTGGACAAGTTCGAGGCCGACCTGAAGCGCTTCACCACCGCCCTCTGCGAGCAGCTGCCGGACAAGCCCGACAAGTGCAGCGTCACGATCGGCGGCGTCATCCAGAACCTGCAGCTCAAGAACAGCAAGAAGGGCGACCGCTACGCGTCGTTCACGCTCGAGGACAAGACCGGCATTGTCGAGGTCATCTGCTGGCCGGAGACCTATCGCAAGGCCGAGATCGACTTCGCGACCGACGAGCCGGTGTGCGTCAGCGGCACCCTCGAGGTGACCGAGGAGCGCTGCCAGATCATCGCCGACAAGGTCGAGCTCCTAGCCTCCTTCCGCGCCACGAGCGCCCAGGGGGTGCATCTGGCGCTGATCGCCGAGCGGGTGACGGATGACTTCTTTGCGCGCCTGAAGGAAACCCTCGCCGCCCATCACGGTGATTGCCCGTGCTTCGTGCACCTGTTGCTGCCCAACAAGACCGAGACCGTCATCGCCCTGCCGCGCACCCTGCGCGTGGCGCCGACCGAGGGTATGCTCGAAGCCATCGAGCAGCTCTGCGGCCGTGGCGTGGCGAGCCTGCAGTGACGGATCGGCGTCGCCGCGCCCTCCGCGTTGGCAGCGCCGCCCGAATCAGCGCGCGGTCAGGGCGCTGATCGCGTCGACGAGCCGCGGCCAGATGGGGCGCGGCATGTCGTGGCCCATGCCCTCGATGGCGAGCAACTCGGCTCCGGGGATGGCGGCGGCGGTGGCCTGGCCGGCGGGAAAGGGCACCAGCGGGTCATCCGTGCCGTGCACGACCAGCGTCGGCAGGCGCAGGCCGGCGAGCGCCGCGGTGCGGTCGCCGGAGGCCAGGACGGCGACCAACTGACGCGCCACGCCGACGGGATTGAACCCACGGTCGTACATCACCGTCGCCAGGTGGCGCACTTCGGCCTCGGCGAACGGGAAGCCGGGACTGCCGATGGTGCGGTAGACCGTGACGCCGTGCTCGATGGCCTCGGCGCGGGTCGGCGGCGGCGGCGTGATCAGGACCGCGGCCACCTCGGGCCGCGGCGTCGGCAGGCCGGGAGCGCCGGTGGTGGACATGATGGAGGTCAGGGTACGGACACGCGCCGGAGCCTCGATCGCCATCGTCTGGGCGATCATGCCGCCCATCGAGGTGCCGACCACGTGCGCCGCCTCGATCGCCAGGCCGTCGAGCAGGCCGGCGGCGTCGGCCGCCATGTCGCGCAGCAGGTACGGCGCGGCGAACGGCTGCTGCGTCGCGGCGGCGGCGAAGGCGCCCATGACGTCGGGGACACCGAGCGCGTCGAGCCAGCTCGACTCGCCGACGTCGCGGTTGTCGAAGCGGATGACGCGGTGCCGGCGCGCCGCCAGCAGGTGGCAGAAGTCCTCGCGCCACAGCACCATCTGCGCACCGAGGCCCATGATCAGCAGCACCGGCGGGGCGGCGCGGTCGCCGAACTCCTCGTAAGCGATGCGGATCCCGTTCGCGCTCAACGTCGGCATCGGCGCCGCCTAGCAGATGGCGGCGGCGCGGGCGAGCCGGGCGCGACTCAGGCGGCGCGGCGACGGGCGGCGAGCATGCCGGCCGCGGCGAGCGCCACGACGATGGCGGTCAGCATCCACGGCCCGGCGGCCGGCGCGCCGCTCGACGGGCAGACGATGCCGGCGCCGGCAAGCAGTTCCGAACACGCGACCGGATCCCGATGGGTCTCGCATTCGATCATGCCTGAGAGATTGTCGCAGCGCGCCGACTGGTTGGTGCCGCCGGCGTTGAAGTCGGTGAAGCAGAAGAGCGCGAGCGTGGCGTTCAGGGGCTCCGCACCGTTCAGCGAAGAGTTGAGGTTGTCGCCCGGCAGGCAGGCGCAACACGATCCGCCGAGCGTGGCGGGGGCGGG
Organism: bacterium; assembly: GCA_031401035.1. Taxonomy (GTDB): domain Bacteria; phylum Desulfobacterota; class Binatia; order HRBIN30; family CADEER01; genus JANNRA01. Next base: position 18,620 of record JANNRA010000065.1, read on the forward strand.
CGCCGTCGCCACCAGCACCAGCATGCTCAGCACGGTGAGCGTCGTGACGAACTTGCGCATGTCATCTTCCTCCAGAGGGGAATGTGAGATTGACGGAGCGACTCAGCGGCGGCGCCGCGCCGCCGCGCCCAGGGCGCCCAGAGCAATGGCGAGGCCGGCCAACGCCCAGGGTCCCGCCAGCGGCGCTCCGGCCTGCTGCGGACAGGCGACGCCCTCTTCGAGCAGGGCCTCTCGACACTCGGCGCTGATCGTCGCGCTGGAGGCGGGCTCCTCCTCCGCTAGGCAATCCAGTTCACCGCCGAGGCCGATGCACCGCACCAAGGCCGCTTGCTGCTCGCTCATTGAAGCCGGCTCGGCGCAGAAGAGCGCCGGGACGGGCGCTGACGACGGCGGGCCGCTGAGCATGGCCTTGGGATCAGCGAAACAGGCGCAGCAGGCGTCACGAGAGGTACTCGCCAAGGCGCTGGCGGAGCCGAGCAGCAGGCTGGCGAGGATGCTGGCGAGGAGGATCGTGCTGGTCCGTCGTTGCCTGATCATCGTCAACTCCTGTGAGGTCATCGCACTGTGCCGCGTTGATTCGCGCTCGCGCAGGGCCGGGTAAACGCCGGGTGCCCCGTATTCTCTAATCCGACCTCGCGCGTCTCTACCCGTGTCATCGGCAAAAGTCCAGGCCTGACGGCGGGCCTGGCGGCGGCTTGACGGGCTGGCGCGGGGCGGGCAGAGCATCGGCGCCATGGCTGGAAAACCGCGTCCGTACACGAGAGCCGAAGTGGCCTTCGCCAACCCGATCATCCAGCTCATGAGCCGGGTCAACACCTGGGCGTACCGGGCCACCAACGGGCGCCTCGGCGGCCGCTTTCTGCGCGGCGCGCCGGTGATGCTGCTGACCACCGTCGGGGCGCGCAGCGGCGAGCGGCGGGTGGCGCCCTTGATCTACGTCCGCGACGGCGAGCGGGTCGTGGTCGTCGCCTCCAAGGGCGGTATGGACCACCATCCGCAGTGGTACAGGAACCTGGTTGCCAACCCCGACGTCGAGGTGCAGATCGGCGCCGCGGTACGGTCGATGCGAGCCCGCACCGCCAGTCGCGAGGAGAAGGCGGCGCTGTGGCCGCAGGCGGTGGCGGTGTATCGCGACTATGACGACTATCAGGCGCGCACGGCGCGGGACATTCCCGTCGTCGTCCTCGAGCCGCGCTGAGCGACCAGGGGGGCGGATGACATTCCAATTTCCGGATGGCTTCACCTGGGGCACGGCGACCGCCGCGCACCAGATCGAGGGCAACAACGTCAACAGCGACTTCTGGCTGATGGAGCACACGCCGGGGACGCTCTTCGCCGAGCCCTCCGGCGACGCCTGCGATTCGTTTCACCGCTATCCGGACGACATCCGGCTGGTGCGCGATCTCGGCTTCCAGGCCTACCGTTTCTCGATCGAGTGGGCGCGCATCGAACCCGAGGAGGGTCGGTTCTCACTCGCCGCGCTCGATCATTACCGGCGCATGCTCGCCTGCTGCCTGGAGCACGGCGTGCGGCCGTGCGTGACATTTCACCACTTCACCTCGCCGCGCTGGTTCACCGCCGACGGCGGCTGGGAGGTGGTGGCCAACGTCGATCGCTTCCTGCGCTACTGCGAGCGCGCGGTGCGCCATCTCGGCGATCTGATCGACACCGCCTACACCATCAACGAGGCCAACCTGTTGGCGACGTTGTCCGTATCGGGCGTGCTCCCGAAGGATGGATTCAAATCCCGGGCGCCGTTCGTCGCCGAGGCGGCGCGCCGGGCGGGCTCGACGCTGGAGGGTTTCGGGCCGTTCTTCCTCGGTCACCCGATGAAGATCGCCGAGACCATGTTGGCGGCGCATGTGCGCTCGCGCGAGGTCCTCAAGGCCGGGCCGGGCCGCTTCCCGGTCGGCATCACGCTGGCGATGCAGGACTACCAGGCGCTGCCCGGCGGCGAGGCGCAGCGTGATGCGGCGCGGCGCGCGAGCTGGGATCCGTTCCTCGAGGCGGCGCGCCAGGACGATCTGCTCGGCGTGCAGACCTACAGCCGGGTGCGCTTCGATGCCGCCGGCCCGGTCGGCCCGGAACCCGGCGTGCCGGTGCTGATCATGGGCTACGAGTTCTGGCCGGAGGCGCTCGAAGCGACCATTCGCTATGCCGCCGACAAGGCCGGCGTGCCGATCTACGTCACCGAGAACGGCATCGGCACCACCGACGACGCGCAGCGCCAGGCCTACGTGCAGCGCGCCCTGGCCGGCGTGTCGCGCTGCCTGCGCGATGGCCTCGACGTGCGCGGCTACTTCTACTGGTCGCTGATGGACAACTTCGAGTGGCTGTTCGGCTACGCGCCGCAGTTCGGCATCGTCGCCGTCGACCGCGCCACGCAGCGGCGCAGCCCCAAGGCGAGCGCCGCCTGGCTCGGCGCCATCGCCCGCGCCAACGCCGCCGACCTGTAGCCACGTCCCACCGAGACGCGGCTACGCTGGGACGCAAGGGCGCCGCTCCGTCGGCGCCTGTTGCAAAGGGGATGTGCGAAGCAGGATTGCGCTGGGATGCGGCGCCGCAGCGGCCGCCGCACCCCCCGCGGATCAGTCGAGGCGCTCGATGACGGTGGCGTTGGCCATGCCGCCGCCCTCGCACATCGTCTGCAGGCCGTAGCGGCCGCCGCTCCGCTCGAGGGTGTTGAGCAGCGTCGTCATCAGGCGCGCGCCGCTGCAGCCCAGGGGATGGCCGAGGGCGATGGCGCCGCCGTTCTGGTTGACCTTGCTCATGTCCGGCTTGAGCTCCTTGGCCCAGGCGAGGACGACCGGAGCGAAGGCCTCGTTGACCTCGAAGGCATCGAAGTCCTTGATGCCGAGCTTGGCCCGTCCGAGCACCTGCTGGGTGGCAGGGATGACCGCCGACAGCATGATCACCGGGTCGCAGCCGCCGAGTCCGAAGGCATGGAAGCGGGCGCGCGGGCGCAGGCCGAGGGCCTTGGCCTTGTCGCGCGACATCACCATCACCGCCGACGCGCCGTCGGTGATCTGACTCGAGTTGCCGGCGGTGATGACCCCGTCGGGCTTGAAGGCCGGCTTCAGCGAGCCGAGGCGCTCCAGCGAGGCGTCGGCGCGGATGCCCTCGTCGTTCTTGATGGTTTCTTTCTTCCCGTCCGCATGGGTGATCTCGATGCCGAAGATCTCGTTGTCGAACCACCCCTGCCGCGCCGCGTTGGCCGCCTTCTGATGCGAGGCGAGCGAGAACTCGTCGAGGTCGGTGCGCGACAGCTGCCAGCGCTCGGCGATGATCTCGGCCGAGATGCCCTGGTTGCACAGGCCGCCGACGCCGTAGAGGTTCTCCTCCACGTAGCGGTCGATCATGCGCGAGCCGAACGGCATGCCGCCGACGGCGGCGCTGGTGCCCATCGGGACGCGGCTCATCGACTCGACGCCGGCGGCGATGACGACGTCGTAGGCGCCGGCCATGACGCCCTGGGCGGCGAAGTGCAGCGCCTGCTGGCTCGAGCCACACTGGCGGTCGACGCTGGTGCCGACGACTGACACCGGAAAGCCGGCGGCGAGGGCGGCGTTGCGGGCGATGTTCAGGCCCTGCTCGCCGACCTGGCCGACGCAGCCCATGATCACGTCCTCGACCAGCGCCGGGTCGATGCCTGTGCGGCCGACCAGCGCCTTGAGCGCCTCGGAGGCGAGGTCGGTTGCATGCCACCCACTCAGGGCTCCGTTCTGCTTGCCGCGCCCGAGCGGGGTGCGGACGGCATCGACGATGACGGCTTCACGCATGATTCACAGTCTCCTTGGGATGGAATGGGATAGATGGTGACGAAACCACAGATTCACGGTTATGGCCACACGGGCCCCGGCTGCCCCGCCGCCGCCCGCCAGGGGGGTGGACGGGACGAGATCATGTCGCCGCGGCGGCGCGCTGGCGCGCCAGCGCGGCGTGGATCTCGGCTTCGACACGCTCCAACAGCGCCTCGTGGTCCTCAGTCGGGTGACGGGCAATGGGGGCGCCGATCCAGACGCGCACCGTGGTGCCGAAGGGGACCGGCAGCATGTTGTGGCGCAGCAGCCGCCACGACTGGTCGATGCACATCGGCACCACCGGGGTCTCTGCTGCGGCCTCGAGCAGGGCCAGCGAGCCGCGGCGTTTGAACGGCCCCAATTCGCCGTGGCGCGCTCGCGTTCCCTCGGGGAAGATGACCGCCGCGACGCCGCGCTCGCGCACGGACGCGGCAAGCTGGCGGATGGCGTCGACGGCCTGATCCGGGTCGCCGCGGTCGATCAGGGCGTTGCCGCCCCGCCGCAGGTTGTAGGAGATGCTGGGAATCCAGCGCGCCAGAGACCGCTTCGACACGTACTTGGGGAAATTGGTGTACAGCAAGGCGCCGAAAATCGGGATGTCGAAGATGCTCTGGTGGTTGGCGATCACCAGGTAGGGGCTGCGCGGCCGCACCGCCGGCGAGCGCTCGACGACGACGCGGGTGCCGCAGATGGCGAGGGCGCGCAGCAGCATCCACTGCAGGGCGCCGACGACGTATTCCTGCGGCCGTTGTCCGAACAGCCGCGCCAGGCGCTGGGCGGGATCGAACACCACCAGCAGGGTGCCGAAGGCGAGCAGGAAGGGGACGGTGAAGAGCCAATCACGGAGCGCGCGCACGGCCGCGGACGCTAGCGAGCCCGGGGCCGTGAATCCAGCCCCGGCCCGGCCCCGGAAGGGCGGTTGCGCGCGCCGCGCGCGCAGGTCAGACTGCCTCGCTGGAGGTGCACCGTGGCTGATGTGAGGAGGATCGCCGACCGTGGCGCGGGGCGCGCGCCGCTCGTCCAACCCGACGCGGCGCCGGCCGTGCCGATCGCCCCCCTCGACGCGTTGTCGGCGCCGGACCTCTATCTCAATCGCGAGCTCTCCTGGCTGGCGTTCGACGCGCGGGTTCTGCACGAGGTCAGCGATCGTCGTAATCCGCTCCTCGAGCGCGTCAAGTTCCTCGCCATCACTGCCGCCAACCTCGACGAGTTCTTCATGAAGCGCATCGGCGGCCTCAAGCAGCAGGTCGGCGCCGGCGTGCAGGAGCGCACCGTCGACGGACGCACGCCGTCGGAACAGATCCTCGAATGCGCCGCGCAGGTGCGCGAGCTCAAGCGCGACTGGCGGGCCCTGTGGGACGGACTGCAAGCCGAGCTGCGGGCGCACGACATCGGCGTCGTCGCCTACGAGGCCCTGGGCGCCGACGAGCAGGCGGCGCTGCGCGAGCACTATCTGCGCAACGTCTTCCCGCTCGTCACGCCGTTGGCGCTCGATCCGGCGCATCCGTTCCCGTTCATCTCCAACCTGTCGCTCAATCTGCTCGTCACCGGTCACCACCCGAAGGAGACCGAGCCGCTGATGATCCGCGTCAAGGTGCCGGTCGGCGCCGGCATCTCGCGCTTCGTCCGCGTCGGCGAGGGGCGCCGCTTCGTCAGCCTCGAAGACGTGATGGCGCACAATCTCGACCTCCTGCTGCCGGGCATGGCGATCGCGTCGTGCGAGGTGTTCCGCGTCATCCGCAACGCCAACACCGAGCGCGACGAGGAGGAAGCCGACGACCTGCTGGCGTTGATCGAGTCCGAGCTGCGCGACCGCCGCTTCGCGCCGATCGTGCGGCTCGAAGTGGCGGCCGGCATGAACCCGGTGCATCGCGGCATGCTCGCCGCCGAACTCGGCCTCGACGAACAGGCCGACGTGGTCGACGTACAGGGGCTGTTGGCGCTGCGCGACCTGATGGAGATCGCCCAGCTCGATGACGCCGCCCTGCGCGAGGCGCCGCACCATCCGGTCGACCATCCGCGCCTGCAGACGACGCGCAACATCTTCCACATCATCCGCGACGCCGGCTCGCTGCTGCTGCAGCACCCCTACGAGTCGTTCTCCACCTCGGTCGAACGCTTCCTGCGCGAGGCCAGCGAAGACCCGAAGGTGCGGGCGATCAAGATGACCGTCTATCGCACCTCGAGCGACTCGAACGTCATCGAGTATCTGCGCGCCGCGGCGCGCAACGGCAAGCAGGTCGCGGTGGTGATCGAACTCAAGGCGCGCTTCGACGAGGCGGCCAACATCCAGTTCGCGACCCAGCTCGAGGAAGACGGGATCCACGTCACCTACGGCGTCGTCGGACTGAAGACCCACACCAAGGTCATCCTGGTGGTGCGCCAGGACTACACCGGCCTGCGGCGCTATGTGCACGTGGGCACCGGCAACTACCACGCCGGCACGGCGCGCGTGTACGCGGACTTTGGCGTGCTGAGCGCCGACGCGCAGCTCGGCGAGGATCTCAGCGAACTGTTCAACTACCTGACCACCGGCTACCGACCGAGGCGCGTCTACGGCAAGATCCTGCCCGCGCCGACCCTGCTCAAGACCGCCCTGCTGGAGCGGATCGCGCGCGAGGTGGCGCTGCACAGCGCCGCGACGCCGGGGCGTATCCAGATGAAGATGAACGCCCTCGAGGACGCCGACATCACCCGCGCCCTCTATCGCGCCTCGCAGGCCGGCGTGCGCATCGAGTTGATCGTCCGCGACACCTGCCGTCTGCGGCCTGGGCTGCCCGGCATCTCCGAGCAGGTGCGCGTCGTCAGCATCGTCGGTCGCTTCCTTGAGCACGGCCGCGTCTACTACTTCCAGAACGGCGGCGACGAGGAGTATCTGATCGGTTCGGCGGACTGCATGCAGCGCAACCTCGAGAGCCGCGTCGAGGTGGTGGTGCCGATCGAGGATCCGGGGCAGCGCAAGGATCTGCGCGCGGTGCTCGATGCGCAGTTGGCGCCGAATCGCGACGCCTGGGAGATGCAGTCCGACGGCAGCTACCTGAAAGCCGCCGACCTCGAGCTGCCGAGTTGCCAGCACCTGCAGATCGAGATGGCGGAGCGGCGCCGCAAGGAAGCGGGCCGCCTGCGCAAGCGGCGCCCGAAGGGCTTCGCGCGCCGCAGCGGCGGCAACTAGGGACGCGCCGCGTCGGCGGCGGTGAGGGTGGTCAGATCGAGGCGGGTGACCTGCACCTGCAACGGCTGGTGCACCATCGCCAGCGCCTCGGCTTCGGCGCCGGGTTGATAGCCGTGCGGGACGATCGCCATCAGTTGGCGGATCTCGTAGGTGCCGTGTCGCTGCAGGCCGGTCATGTGCAGCAGACTCCAGCCGGCGGCGTCGGCGCGGGTCACCGTGCCGCGCGCGATGCCCCAGGTGCGCCAGACGGGTGGGATGGCGATCACCTGCAGGATCGAGCCGGCGGCGCCGCTGACCGCCCACCAGTCGTGGTCGACCTCCGCCTGCGCGGTGGCGGCGTCTTCAGGGAGCTCCAGGCCGGCGGGGTTGGCGCCGTCCCAATAGCGCAACGGCAGCGCGTCGGGGGCGAAGACGGCGACGTTCTCGAAGCGGAAGGCGCGCAGTGTCCGCAGCACCAGCCAAGGGATGGCGAAGCTCGACGGCGTGTCGAAGGCACCGGCGTAGTGGTACGTCTGCACGATGCCGTTGGGGAGGTCGGGGAAGAAGCGGCCGAGGTCGACGGACAGATGCACCTGGCGGATGGCGCGGACTGGGCCGTTGCGGACGCCTTCGACGCGCACGATGGTGCTCTGCTCGTCGAAGCGCAGGTGCAGGTCGGCGAGGAGGATCCGCAGCGTCGGTTCGCCGACCATGCGCGTCTGGCGCAACAGGCTGGCGCCGCTGCCGCCCGCCGCCGGGGTGACGCGCAGGGCGGTGAAGATGTTGCGGCCGGGGGCGTAGTCGACCTCGTAGAGCGCCGAGCGCGCGTGCAGGCCGTCCGCGTCGAGCACCGCATACGGCGCCGTGGCGGCGCGCGGCGGCGGCGCGGCGAAGTGCAGCAGGTAGGCCCAGCTGCGGCCACCGTCGCGCGGATCGGTGAGCGCCAGCTCGAGGCCCGTGGCGGCGCCCGGCGGCCATGGCGCACCGCTGGCGCGCGCCCCGGCGTCGGCGGCCATGAAGACGAGGTCGTCATTGGCATCGAGCGCGAAGGCGTCGGTGGCGAGCTCGACGGTGTCGTCGGCATCGCGGGCGTCGAACTGGTAGGGGATCGGCCGCAGCGTGCCTTCGTGGATCGCGTACAGACGCAGGTGGTCGGTGTGCCGGTCGGGCAGGGCGGCGAGGGCGGCGCCGCGCACGATCACCGGGTCGAGGCGCCTGGCGGTGGCGGGAGTCGCGGCGCTGAGCGCGGCGGCGGCCAGGGTGGCGAGCGCGAGGCGGAACGACACGGTCAGGGCAGCGCGCGCACGGCGGTGAGGTCGAAGCCGAGCGTGCCGCGCGGTGCCGTGAGCTGCATGTGCACCGGCACCGGTCGCAATCCCGGCAGCGGCGCTGCGATCCAGATGTCGACCTGCGCCGGGCGCTCGTCCTCGCGCCCGGTGGCGCGCCAGAATCCGGCATAGGGCAGAATGCGCGCGCGGCAATGGCGGGCCGAGCCCTGGTAGATTCCCGCCCGCCCGTCGGGCAGCGGTGCCTCACCCTGATCCTGCAGCGTCAGGTCGTAGCGGCGCCGCCCATCGAAGATGCGCAGCGTGCCGCGGCAGCCGGATTCGATGGCGGCGAGGCTGGCGGTGAGCGGGTCGATGGTGTCCTGTTGCGCGGCCAGCGGCACTGGTTCGCGGTGGTCCGCCTCCGGCGGCGGGGCGACGCGGGCCTGCACGGCGGTCTCGTCGTAGTCGATCTCCACCTGCCGACGAGCGCCGCGGTACTCGCCGTGCGAGCGGTGCGCGCGCGGGCGCAGGTCGCCGGCGGCGCGGCCGCCGTGCGTCGTGGCGCCGGAGGTCCAGGGAAAGAGCACGCCGGCGAGGCCGACGGTGCGCATCTCGGAAGAGGTCTCGTAGCCGGCGTCGTCGAGGCGCGCCGTGGTGCGCATCTCGAGAATGGTCAGGGGGCCGAAGCGCACCTGGTAATCCAGCGCGACCCCGTCGGCGTGCAGCGGCGCCGGCAGGAGGAGCAGGGCGAGGATCGCGACACGGAACACACGCTGATCCTGGCCGGGCGCGGTGCGTCGTGCAAGGCCCGCCCGTCGCGCCGCCGCCTCACGCGAAGAGTCGCTCGCAGCCCGTGCCGTCGAGGACGGCGTCGACCACGCGGCGATCGGCGTCGCCGAGCGCGGCGCGGCCCTGGCGTAGCCACTGCAGGCACTTGCCCTGATAGGGGAAGGGCTGCTGGCGCCACGGGCGGCCGTCGATCTCGCACTCGACGTGCGCGGCGCCGGCGGCGAGCGCGGCTGCGTTGGCGAGCAGAAAGGGGGCGTAGACGCGTCCCACCTCGCCGAGGAGCCCGCGCAGCGTTGCCGGCAGGGCGTCGCGGTCGGACCACTCAGCGTCCTGCGGTTCGAGGCCGGAGAGATCCTCGACGACGTCGACCCAGGCGACGACGCGGGGCGCCGCCTGCGCCGCGATCGCCGCCGGCGTCGGGTCGAAGCCGACCAGCTGCGTCAGCTGGCCGAAGAGCGCGAAGTCGGCGCTCGCCGGCCGGCCGCCGAAGAGGAAGCGCGAGGCCGTCAGGTGCGCGTCGAGCCGCTGCAGCAGGCGTCGGTAGCTGTCCTCGATGACCACGGCGGTGGTCTCGTTCGAGCCGACCACGCGCAGGCGCTCGATCTGGCGCGCCGCGAAGTACTCGCCGAAAGCCAGCGCCTGCGCCTCGGGCAGATCGGTGCGCGACCAGCGCGGCAGGATGGCGGCGGCATGGGCGATGTCGGGCGCGAAGGCCCAGCGGTAGTGGAACATCGCCTTGGTCAGCCACTCGTCGGCGTAGTCCTCGAGCAGCGCATCGAGATAGGCGAGGGCCGGGTCGGGGGGAACCGCCGCGCGACCGGCGACCAGGCCCTCGAGGCGCCGGATCAGCGGGGTCGAATCGACCGCCGCCTCGAGGACGCCGTCGGCGCCGCGCAGGATCAGCTGCGGCATCAGCGCGACGCGCGGTTCCGGCAGGCCGCGGCTCTCGGGCGTGCCGTAGACCACCCAGGCATGCGGGATGCGCCGGTAGCGCAGCACGGCGCGCAGCTTGCGACTGTATGGCGAGCCGGGCGCGCCGACGATGCGAAGCAACTCCTGCGACATGCCTGCCCCCTCGCATCCGCGCCGCCGCGGCGCAAGGCGCGGCGGCGCCGCGCGGAACCCCGGGACGGCCCGTCCAGGTCCGCCCGTCCGGGAGGGTCGACTTACCCGTGCGCCGCATGCGAGCACTGGATGCCGGGGGCGAGATGATGGCGATGCGAACTGTGTACCTGGCGACCGCGCTGCTGGCGCTCACCGCGAGCGCGGCCGCGGCGCAACTGCCGGCGCCGAAGGCTTTTGCGGCGCCGGCGCCGACCACTTGGGCGCCGCTCGGCTGCCGGTTGGCGCAGGCGGGCGCGCCGGCCCTGCCGCCGCGCAGCGGCTGGACCAATCTGCACGGCGACGCGTCGAGCAGCGACGAGGTCGCGTCGGCGATTGGCCCGATGCTGCGCACCGACTGGACGGCCGAGGCGGCGACGTACAATCCCACCGGGCCGGTCTTCGACGGCGACGGCAACCTCTATTTCTCGCCCCTCGTCCCCTACGAAAACGTCGCCCTGGTTTCGCTCGACCGACGCGACGGTTCGCGGCGCTGGGCGATCGCCGGCAGCGGCGCGCCGGCCGGCGGCTCGGCGCCGATGGTGCTCGCCGACCCGGCCAATCCCGGTCAGGAGATCATCTACCTGGCATTGTATGATCGGGCCCTGGCCGCGCGTCCGGACGGCAGCGTCGTGTGGGACGTGCCGACCGGCCTGACGCTGTCCGGCAGTGCGCTCGACCGCCTCGTCCTCGGCTTCAATTACGACGCCGTGCACGACGCCCTCGTCGCCCTCACCGGCGACGGGCAGATGGTCGCCCTCGACCGCCAGAGCGGCGCGCCGCTGCTGGCGACGCCGTTCGCGCTGCCTGGGGTGCGCTCGCCGGCCGTGCCGCCGACCATTCCGCCGGCGATCTCCGCCGCCGCCGACGTCGAGTTCCGCCAGTTCGTCAACGTCCCGTCCGGCAGCCTGCCGCTGTTCACCAGCGCACTGCTCGGCAACAACGTCGAGGTCGGCAACCACTTCTCCATCGACCCGCGCAGCGGCCGCATGTGGGTGGCGGCGACGGCACCGGATGGCGAGGATGGCACGCTCGACAACGTCTCCTCGCTCGGCGCCCTGTACGGCCTCGGCCTGGTCGCCGGCACCAGCGGCTACGCAATCCAGGAGGTCTGCCATCGCTCGTTCGTCGGCGGCTCGGCCTCGACGCCAACCATCAGCGCCGACGGTTCGCGCATCTATGTCGGCGACAATTCGACGCTGCTGCTGGCCATCGATGCCAGCTGCACGCAGGTGTGGTCGGTCGACGTCGGAGCGCAGATCTTCGGCTCCGTGGCGTTGTCGTCGGACGGCGCCGAGATCTACGCCTCGACCCAGCTCGGCATCACCAAGGTCGTCGATCTGGGGGTCAGTGGCTCGGTCGTCTGGAGCGCCAATCTCGACGTCTTCGACCTCGCCATGGGCCAGCAGAACCTGAACATGAATCTGGTCGGCATCGGCGCCAACGGCCTGGCCTTCCAGGCCGGCGCCGGGGTGATTCTCAACGGCGTGGCGCTGCCGAGCCTGGTCGGCACCGGCGTCCTCGACCGCCAGACCGGCGCCGTGCGCCATTTCACCGGCGGTGGCGAGGAAACGGTCGCCGTGATGAGCGCCGCGCAGGACGGGGCGCTGTACATCGGCAACTCGCCGCTGCGGCGCATTTACGCCCGTGTCCTCGGACTCTCGACCGCGCCGCTGGTCGGCGGCATCACCAAGTTCGCGGTGGCACGTGCGGACCTGTTGATGCGCGACGCCGCCTGTGCCGCCGCGGCGCGCGCGCGCAATGCCGCGGCGCAGTCCGCCTGCGTCGCCGGGGTCGCCGCGGACGTGGTGCAGATCGGTGAGCTGATCGCCCAGGCCCGCGCCGCGGCGCCAGAGGCGATCGCCAGCGACGGCCTGCTGCCGACGCGCTGGGCCCGCCTCGACAAGCGCCTGGCGCGCGCCGAGACCTTCCTCGCCGCCGGCGACAGCCGCTCGCTCAAACGCGCCGCCAGCCGCATCGGTCGGGTGTGCAGGAAGCTCAGCCGATAGCGGTGGGCGCCGCGCCCTCCGCAGAACTATTCGCGCAGCCGCGCGTTCGCCGCGCCCAGGTCGCCGAGGGCTGCCCCGCCGCTGCGGCCGAGCAGGACGTCGAGCGGGTCGCGCAGGTCGTCGACGTAGCCGAGCGCGTAGGCGCCGCGCGCATAACCCATCAGGCGCAGCAGGGGCTCCGGGAACGAACGCGCCTGCTCGGCCGGCACCGCCAGATACTGGTTCTCCTCCTGGCGCAGCCAGCTCAGCGCGTAAGTCAGGTTGAGGCCGATGCGCACGGCGTCGGAGTGGTTGGCGCCGGCGCCGTGGTAGAGGGCGCCGGTGTAGAGCAGCACCGAACCGGCCGGCATCTCGGCGGCGACGGTGTCGGCGGCGGTGAACTGCAGCCGGTCCTCACGCAGGTGGCTGCGCGGCACCAGACGCGTCGCCCCATTGGCTTCGGTGAAGTCGGTCAGCGCCCAGATGGTGTTGCAGGTGACCTCGTAGCCGGACGGAAAGGGGAAGAAGTCGAAGGCCCACTGGTCGCGGTGGATCATCTGCGCCGGCTCGCCAGGGCCGATGGCGATGGCCTGCGTCAGGTGGAGCTGGAAACTCGTGCCACGCGCCAGCACGGCGCCGACGCCGCCCAGCACCAGCGGCTGCTGCACCAGGTCGCGGCAGGCGGCCGAGCGGGCGAGCAGGCCGCCGGTGCGACGCGTGTGGCGGCCGGAGAAGTCGTCGACTCCGGTCGCCGTGCGCGCCATCCACGGCGCCAACTCGCGGCGCGCCTGTGCGAGCAACGTCGGCGGGGCCAGGTGCTCGATGATGACGCAGCCGTGCGTGGCGAGGGCGGCAGCGACGTCCGCATCGGCGGCGCCGGCTGAACAGCGGGGGAGATCCATGCGCGCCAGCTAGCGCGACGCCGCGGCACCGGTCAATCACCGTCGCGCCAACACCGTCGCGCCAACGGTCGCGCCAACCGCCGCGGCGCCGCGGCGGCGGTTGACAGGCGCCGCGCCACGGCCGAGAACCGCTGCGCCGGAGGATTGCGATGCTCGCGACGCAGATTCGCCAGAAAGACAGCCGCTTCTACTTCGTCGCCTACCCGGCGGAGGACCTGTTGCGGCGGGTGCGCTTCATCAGCCGCTTCTACGGCGAGGGGGAGACGCTCGAAGCCACGACGCCGCGCAAGGACGACGAGGTGGCGGCCTTCATCGGCCGCATCGAGCGCTCGGACGCCGCCTTCCAGCGCGACCTGGCGAAGAAAAAGGTGAAGGCGATTCAGGATTTCTATGCCGAAGCGGTGAACCAGCCGCCGATTCCCGGCGCGGTCCTGCTCTTCACCTCGGAGGCGCTGCACTTCGAGCCCATCGGCAGCTTCGAGAACGTCGGCAATCTCGAGGAGCCGCGCCAGCCGTACCTGATCATCGACGGCCAGCATCGACTGGCGGCGTTGCACTTCTATCGTCAGAAGCTGCCCGAGGAGGCGAAGGGCATGCACGTGCCGTGCATGATCTTCGACGGCCGTACCGAGGACTTCGCCACCGAGATGTTCGTCACCATCAACTCGACGCCGACGCGCATCAACAAGAGCCACCTGGTCGATCTCTACGAGAAGGTCGCCTATGCGGCGCCCGACAAGCGCCTTGCCGCCAAGGTCTGCGAACTGCTCTACGCCGAGGCCGACAGCCCGCTGCAGTACAAGGTGAATCGCCTCGGCGGCCGTTCGCGGCAGGCGAAGTGGATCCTACAGGCGGAGCTGTTCAACGAGATTCATCGCTGGGTGCGGCTCGAGACGCGGCGCCTGAAGGTCAATGCGCTGACACGCGGACGCGACGTCGAGCGCGTCGCGCGCCACGATCTCTACGAGCCGCTGCGCGACTTCCTTGTCGCCGTGCGCCAGACGCTGCCCAGCGCCTGGGGCAACGAGCGCTACATGGTCACCCGCGCCGTCACCCTGAAGGCCCTGGTGCGCGTCTGCGCCGATCTCAATCGCGCCGACGGGGCCGCCGACGAGCGCGTCCGGCGCTGGACGGCGAAGCTGCGCAAGCTGCGCGAGCTCGAGCCCGACTTCCGCAGCGAGGGATTCTACGAGCGCTTCCCGGCCCGCGGCCAGGTGGAGCGCGTCGCCCGCATCCACCGCCGCCTCGACCAGTTCCTCGCCATCCCGCCACTCGGCAAGGAAACGGATGGGGACTGACCATCAGCGCATGGACCCCGGGTCGCGATCCGTCCTGATCACCGGCACCTCCTCGGGCATCGGCTGTGCGGCGGCGGCGGAATTGGCGACGCGTGGCTGGACGGTGATCGCGACGATGCGCGATCTCGCCCGGCGCGCGGCCCTCGACGCGGCGGTGGCCGGGGCGCCGGGGCGGGTGCTGGTGGCGCCACTCGACGTCACCGACGCGGCGGCGCTGCCGCCGGCCTTGCGGGCCGCCTTGGCGCCCGGCGGCGGCGGGCTCGATGCGGTGGTGCACAACGCCGGCGTCGCCGTCGGCGGCGCCTTCGAGGATCTGCCCGAGGCCGAGTTGCGGCGCGTCATGGAGACCAACTTCTTCGGCGTGCTTTCGCTGACCCGGCTGCTGCTGCCGCTGTTCCGTGCCCAGCGGCGCGGCCGCATCGTCATCGTCTCGAGCAACTCGGCCTTCTTCGGCGAGCCGGCCAACTCGATCTACGTCGCCTCGAAGTGGGCCATCGAGGGGTGGGCCGAATCCCTCGCGTACGAGGTCGCGCCGTTCGGGGTGGACGTCGTGCTGATCGAACCGGGGCCCTATCGGACCGAGATCTGGAACACCTCGCCGCGCATCCTGCCGCCGGACAGCCCCTACCGGGCGCTGCTCGAGCCGATCGAACGCGCCATCGATCAGCACGTCGTGGCCGCGGCCCGCGATCCGCGCGAGGTCGGGCGCGCCATTGCCGACGCCCTGGCGGCGCGCCGGCCGGCCTTTCGCATCCCGGTCAGCCCGCAGGCGCGGGTCGGCCATTTCCTGCGCGGCAAGGTGCCGAGTCGCTGGCGTCGCGCCATGGTTTCGCGCCTGCTCGGCCTGCACCGCGTGCGGGTCTGAGGCGGGCGTCACCTCCGTGAGCCTGACCTGGGCGCCCCTGACCTGGGCGCGCCTGACCTGCGCGGCCCGGCCATGGTCCGGAAGCGGCCATGGTCCAGAGGCGCTAATGTTTCGATTGCCTGGCGTAGGTGGTAACTGCTCGCCGCATGGCGGAGAGCAGGCGCTGCGCGCTGCAGGCGTTGTTCGGGCCGGGGCGCGACGAGATGGTGAACCACACCGTCGACGTCGTTGCCTGGCAGGACGCGGCGGCGCGGCCGGCGGCGGCCGGCAACGGCAAGTTCCTCTTCTGAGGCCGGCGATGCGACTGGAACTCGGCGGCCACCCCATTCACACCCGCGCCCTGAGCGTCGTGGTCGGGCTCGATGCGCAGGGGGTGGCGGTCAGCGCCGATCTGCTCGACCTGCGCAAACGCGGCTTCACGCCGGTCGGCACCGAGGTGCAGGGAGCCGGCATCATCCACCAGATGGGACTCGATGCGCATCTCGCCGGCGGTATCATCACCCGCCTGGCGGCGCGCCAGCCGGTGGTGGCGTTCGAGGCCTCGGCGGCGACGCGCGGCGAGAGCTGCCGGACGGTCGTGATGCGTCTGGCGGCGCTGGTCGGCATGGCGTGCGACGACTCGGCGCCCCTGCGCGAGGTGCTGGGCGGCGCCCTCGGCTGCTCGCACCTGCTGGCCAGCGCGCAGTTGCTCTGCGCCACTGCGGCCGCCTACGCGGGCGCCGCCGACGGCGCGGCCGCGGCCGCGGCCGCGCCGGTGCATGCGACGCTGCTGCGCCGCGATCTGGTCTTCGACGGGCACGAGCGCGAGGACGGCCGGCTGGCGGTCGGGGTTCAGCTCTCCGACCTGCACACCGCGCCGGTCGCTGCCGGCGCGCGGCCGATGGCGCGCTTTGCCGCCCACGACGAGCTGCGCCTGAGCATCGTGCTGGAGGGCTGGCCGGCTCGCCTGGTGGCGCTGAGCGGGGCTGAGCGGCGGCGCAGCGCGGCGCAGTTCGCGACCGCGCCGTGGGTCGACCTGGCCGCGCCTCTGGCGCCGCTCACCGGTGTCACCCTGGGGAAGGGATCGGCGCAGACGCTGCGCCAGGCGGCAGCGGGGCGCCCGGCCCTGCAGGCGGCGTTGCAGCAACTCGGTCCGGCCCTGATCCAGTGCCGGGCCTCCTTTCCGGACAAGTGGTTGAACGTGGCGGCGACGGCCGACGCCCATCCCGGCCTGATCGGTATCGCCGACTCCTGCTACATGTGGCGCCGCGGCGGGGCGTTGCAGCAGCTGCGCGAGAGTTCAAGTGATACCTGAACTGAGGGGCGCCGGCCTTGGCGGGGCGGTGTGCTTCCGCTACACGGCGCTTGTCATGCGTCGTCTCGCGCTGTTGGCGCTGTTCGCGCTGCTGCTGCCGCCAGGGCTCCTCGCCGAGGTGGCGCCGGAGCAGACCGGGGTCATCGCCACGCTGCCGCAGCCGCCGCGGCCGCACTGGGTGTGGAGCGCCGATCCGGTCCTGCAGCGCACCGCGTTGCTCGACCTCGACGAGAACCGCTTCCTCGGCATGGTCAACGGCGGCTACGGGCTGCCGATGCCGCTCTTCGCCCGCGGCCGTCCGGAACTCTACATGCCGGCGACGTACTACTCGCGCGGTACGCACGGGACGCGCACGGACGTGGTCGAGTTCTACGACACGGAAACCTTGACGCTACGCGGTGAGGTCGAGATCCCACCCAAGCGCGCGACCAATGCGTTCTCGATCGGCCACGCGGCACTGACCGACGACGACCGCTTCGCCGCCATTTTCAACTGGACCACCGGCACCTCGTTGAGCATCGTCGACGTCGTGGCGCGGCGCTTCACCGGCGAGATCGCCCTACCGGGCTGCAGCCTGGTCTTCGCCGCCGGGCCGCGGCGGCTGTTCTCGCTGTGTGGCGACGGCGCCCTGTTCACCGTCATGCTCGACGACGAGGGGCACGAGGCGTCGCGCGCCACCAGCGCGCCGTTCTTCGACGCGACGCGCGACCCGGTGATGGAGAAGGGCGTGCGGCTGGGCAACCAGTGGCTCTTCGTGTCCTTCGCGGGCCGCATCCACTCCGTCGATGCCAGCGGCGCGGTGCCGGTGTTTGGCGAGCCGTGGTCGATTGTCAGCGATGCCGAGCGCGCCGAGTCGTGGCGGCCCGGCGGCAACCAGCCGCTCGCCGCGCACGGCGGCAGCGGCCGCCTCTACGTGCTCATGCATCGCGGCGGGCCGGACACGCACAAGGAGGCGGGCGAGGAGGTATGGATCTTCGACGTCGCCGCGCGTCGTCGCGTCGCCCGCGTCCCTCTGGTCAATCCCGGCATCACCATCTACGGCTTCCCGCTGCGGCCGGGCGCCGGCTGGCCGGCGCCGATCGCCGCCCTGAGCGACTGGGCCATGGACGCCCTGACGCCGGCGATGGTCGGCTTCATCGAGGTGACGCAGGACGATCAGCCGCTGCTGGTGACGGCATCGCAGTTCAGCGGCTCGCTCGGTGTCTATGACGCCCGCAGCGGCGCCTTCCTGCGCCGCGTCGGTCCGACCGGCTGGACCAGCGACGTGCTGCAAGCCCCCTGGGGTGGACCGTGAACGCGGCCGACGGCCGGCGCGCCGCCGCCGTGTCATCCCGGCGATCGCGCGGTTGCGCCGCGCCCGGTGCATGACGATCGATCCCGCCATGCTGCTCGTGCTGCGCGGCGCCCTGTGCGCGCTGTTCGTCACCACCGCGACGCACAAGCTGCGTGACGTCGGTGCGTTCCATGCCGCCGTGCAGGGCTACCGCCTGCTGCCGCAGGACTGGACCCTGCCCGCCGCGGCCGGACTGATCGCCGTCGAGGCGGGACTGGCGGTGGCGCTGTGGCTGCCGGGCGTGGCGCCGGTGGCGGCGCTGGCGGCGGCGGCGCTGCTGCTGCTGTATGCCGCGGCCATCCAGGTCAATCTGCGCCGCGGTCGCCATCACCTCGACTGCGGCTGCAGCGGCGCCGCGCAGCGGCAGCCGATTCGCGCCGCCCTGGTGGCGCGCAACGCGGGGCTGGCGCTGGCGGCGCTGGCGGCGGCGCTGCCGGCCGGCGATCGCCGCCTCGCCTGGCTCGACGCCGTGACCATCGCCGGCGCCGTCGCCGCGTTGGCGCTGCTCTACGTCGCCGCCGACGGCCTGCTCGCCGGCGCCCCGCGCCTGGCGCACCTGCGCCGGCTCGCCGCGCTCGAAGCCGCGCATGGTTGAGGCGCTGCTGGTCTCGACGCTGCTCCTGTGGGTGGTGGTGCTGGTCCTCGCGGCGGTGGTCGTCGCCCTGGTGCGACAGGTCGGAGTCCTGCACGAGCGCGTCGCGCCGGCCGGCGCCCTGGTCGGCCGCGAGGGGCCGCGGCTGGGCGAGGCGGCGCCGCGCCTGACGCTGCCGGACTGGTCCGGCCGCCCGGTGCTGCTCGGCGGCGTCGCCGCCGACGGCCTGCCGACGCTGCTCGTCTTCGTCTCGCCGACCTGCCCGGTATGCAAGACCGTGCTCGAGATCCTGCCCTCGCTGCTGCGCGGCGAACGGGCGCGCCTGGTGCTGGCCAGCGACGGCCCGCGCGATGAGCACGAGGCCTTCGTGCGCGCGCACGATCTCGCCGCGCGCCCGTACCTGCTCGCCGCCGACCTCGGGCTCGTCTATCAGGTGCCGAAGCTGCCCTATGCCGTGCTCATCGACGCCGCCGGCGTGCTGCGCGCCAAGGGACTGGTCAACACCCGCGAACACCTCGAGAGTCTCTTCGAGGCGATGGAGCGGGGCGTCGGCTCGATTCAGGAGTATCTCCGCGCGACGCTGCCGGCGGATCAGTCGCTGCCGGCGCCCGCGCCCGCGCCCGCGCCCGGGCGCGAGGGCGAGGGGATCAGACTGGGAGGCCGCCCATGACCACAGGTGTGACGAGCGCACTCGATCGCTGGTTCAACCGTCTGACGCGACAGGTGGCGCGGCGCACCTCGCGCCGCGGCGCGCTGGCCCGTCTCGCCGCCTTGGCGGTCGGTGCCGCGGCCGTGCCGCTGCTGCCGGTGTCGCGGGCGCGGGGCGCGGACGGCGCCCGCGCGCCCATTCCCGGCGAGCCCGATGCGGCGACGCCGGCCGGCAATCCCGGCGATTGCGAGTACTGGCGCCACTGCGCCATCGACGGATTCCTGTGCAGCTGCTGCGGCGGCACCCAGCGCTCGTGTCCGCCCGGCACCGAGCAGGCGCCGGTGACCTGGATCGGCACCTGTCGCAATCCGGCCGACGGCAAGGACTACGTGATCTCGTACAACGACTGTTGCGGCAAACACATCTGCGGGCTGTGCTTCTGCCACCGCAACGAGGGCGACAAGCCGATCTACTTCGCGCCGCGCAGCAACGACATCAACTGGTGCTACGGCGTCTCGAGCGTCGTCTACAACTGCTCGACGGCGATCGTCCTCGGCCTGGCGACGGAAGAGAAGGGGTGAGGAATCGCCGCGCCGCGCTGCTGCTCGGGTTGGCGCTGGTCGGGCTGGCGGGGGCGCCGGCGGCGGCGAGTCCGCCGCTCGACTACCAGCTGCAGTGCCGCGGCTGCCACGGACCGGACGGGCAGGGCAGCGGCGGCGGCGCGCCGCCGTTCCGCGGCCAGTTGGGGCGCTTTCTCGGCTCGACGGACGGCCGCGCCTACCTGATCCGGGTGCCGGGAGTGGCGCGGTCGGAACTCGACGACGCCAACACCGCCGCCCTGCTGACCTGGCTGGTGCGGCGCTTCGACGGCGACAACGTGCCGTCCGACTTCACGCCGTTCACCACCGCCGAGGTGGCCGCGCATCGGCGTCCGCCGCTGACCGACGTGGTGGCCGAGCGACGGCGGGTCCTGGCGGTGGGCACCGCCCCGGCGCCGTAGGGGAGGCCCCCCTTGCGGCGCGGCCGCCGCCCCGGCATCGTGACTCGTCGCAGAGATGCCGGATCCCATCGTCACCGAAGAGCTGGCGCTGCTGGCCGCCGTGCGCCAGGCGCTGGAGGCCCACGTCGAGTCGAGCGGGCCGTCCGAGACGACGGCGATCCGTGAACTCGAACGCCTGCGCGAACAGCTGCTCTCGGGCCGCGGCGCCGACGACCGCGCCGCCGCGATGCGCGACTACGACCGGCAGGAGGCGCTGTTGCGGCAGATCCGCAGCGGCCGCAAGCGGACGCGTGTGGCGCCGGCGTCGCCCTACTTCGGCCACCTGCGCCTGCGCGAGGGCGGCCGCGAATGGGACATCTGCCTCGGCCGGGGGACGTTCATTGAGGCCGGGGTGAGCGTTGTCGACTGGCGCAACGCGCCGGTGTCGCGCCTGTTCTACCGCTACGAACAGGGCGATGAGTACGAGGAGGAGATCGCCGGCCGCACCCGCCTCGGCGCCATCGTCACGCGCCGCACGGTGACCATCCGCGACGCCGTGTTGCATCGCGTCGATGCCCAGGAGGGGACCTTTCGCGCTGACCCGCAGGCGCCCGACGGCTGGCAGCGCACCGACCGCGCGGCGCCGCGCCTGACCGGCGGCGAGGGCAGCGCCCTGCGTGTCTACCAGGCCGGCGACGCCGGTGATCGCGCCCTCGGCGCCGTCGCCGGGCAGCCGGCGATGCGCGCCGACAAGCACCTGCCCGACATCGCCGGCCTCATCGATCCCGACCAGTTCGAGCTCATCACGCGTGCCTCGAGCGGGCTGGTGGTGATCCGCGGCACGGCCGGCTCCGGCAAGACCACCGTGGCGCTGCATCGCATTGCCTACCTCGCCTTCGACGACCCGACCGTCGACGGCGAGCTGACCCTGGTGGTCGTCTTCTCGCCGGCGTTGCGCGACTACGTCAGCCATGTCCTGCCGGCCCTCGGCGTCCACCGGGTGCGCGTCTGCACCTTCCAGGAGTGGGCCGCCGAGCTGCGGCGGCGCCATTTCCCGATGCTGCCCGCCGAGGCGACCGATGAATTGCCGGGCATAGTCCACCGCCTCGAGTCGCACCCGGTGATGCTCGAGATCCTCGCCGCCCAGGTGGCGCGCACGCGCGGCAAGGCGACGGCGCACCAGGCGCTCGACGATTGGGGCAGTGCACTCGGCGACGTCGAACTGCTCGCCGCGGCGGTCGAGCGGGTCGCCCCGGGGGCCTTCAGCCGCGGTGAACTCGAGCGTGTCGGCGATTGGTGCGGGCGCCGTTACCGCGATCTGCTGGCCCGTCTGGCGGGCGAGGAGGCGCCGCCGCCGGTCCTGGCGACGGAGGATGACGCGCTGCTGCTGCGCGCCTATCAGCTGCGTGCCGGGCCGCTACGCGATGCCGCCGGGCAGCCCCTGCAACTCGTGCACGTCGCGCTCGACGAGGTGCAGGACTTCTCACCCCTCGAAGTGCGCGTCCTGCTCGACTGCCTCGACGAGCGGCGCAGCATGACCCTCGCCGGCGACACCCAGCAGCACGTCCTGCAAGACGCCGGCTTCGCCTCCTGGAGCGACTTCTTCCGCCATCTCGGGCTCGCCGGCACCGAGGTGAACACCTTGCGCGTCAGCTACCGTTCGACGCACGAGATCGTCGAGTTCGCCCTCTCGCTGCTCGGCGAGTTGCGCGAGGACGACACGCCACCGGAGACGACGCGCAGCGGACCGCCGGTGGAACTCTTCCGCTTCACCGACCACGGCGCCTGCGTCGCCTTCCTGGCGACGGCGCTCAAGCGCCTGGTCGCCGCCGAGCCGCTGGCGGCGGTGGCGTTGCTGGCCCCCTCGGAGGATGTCGCCGAGGTGTACCATCAGGCTCTCGAGGGCGCCGAGGTGCCGCGCCTGGCCTGGGTGCGCGACCAGCACTTCAGCTTCGCGCCCGGCGTCGAGATCGCCACCGTGGCGGACGTGAAGGGGCTCGAGTTCGATTACGTCGTGCTGCTCGAGGCGAGCGCGACGCACTACCCGGACAGCCCCTCGGCGCGCCGCCGGCTACATGTCGGCGCGACGCGCGCCATCCATCAACTGTGGCTGACCAGCGTGGCGACGCCGTCGCCGCTCACTCGCCCCGCTCGAGCTGCGTGATGAACTGGTCGGCCTCGGCGATCGCGTTCTCCAGCGCGATCGCCAGGGTATCGACGTCGGCGGCGATCGCGGTCAGGGCGCTGCGCAGCCCCGCAACCGTTTCTGGAGTACGGGTGTGCTGCAGGAGCAGCACCTGGTCCTGCAGGGTGGCGAGCACCGGCGTCATCGCCGCGTCGGCGCGCTGCATGGCCGCCAGCACCCGGTCGTAGCGCCGCTGCGCGGCCTGGTAGCGTTCCTGGCTGCGGGCGCGCAGGCGGGCATCGGTGATCTCGGCGAGCTCGCCGCGCCATTCGGTGAACAGGGCGCCGGCGGCGGGCGGCACCGCGGCGACGCGCGTGCGCGCCTCTTCAGCGCGCTGGCTGGCCTCGTCGTAGGTGCTTCGCAAGGCCGCATACTCGTGCTCCAGGGCGCCGCCCTGGACCGCGGCGAAGGCGCGCAAGCGCTGCAGCGCGTCGGCGAACGCCGTCTTCGCGTCGTCCTGGCTGTTGCGCGCCTCCTGGAGGCGATCGACGAGGATGTCGCGCTTGGCCCAGCCGAGCTGCTCCATGGCGGCGTGATAGGCGGTACTGCAGCCGGCGGCGCCGACGAGGGCGAGCGCGACAGCGGCGAGGCGGGTCAGGCGGGTCATCGATCCTCCGGGTGGTCTGCGGGGCGGATTGTGGCGCATCCGATCTTGAGTGCAAGGCCCGCTGCCCGCGGCGCGCCGCGGCTTTGTCGGCGCGCCGCGGTGCAGTAGGGTCGCCAGCCTCGAAGGGGGAGCGCGTGGGACGGACACTGTATTTCGGATTCTCGGCCGTCGTCTGGCTGGGGTACGGCTTGTACTGCTTTCTCAATCCGGAGGCCCTGGCGGCGTCGGCGGGCGTTGCGTTCACCAGCGCCACGGGCGCGACGGAGCTGCGCGCCATGTACGGCGGCCTGCAGATGGCGCTCGGCGTCTTGGCGCTGCTCGGGCTGCGCGGCGGCGCATCGGCGCGCACCGCGCTGGTCGGTCTCGGCCTGGCGACGGCCGGTCTCGGCAGCGCGCGGCTGGTCGGCGCGACTCTCGACGGCGGCTGGTCGGCGTACACCCTGTTCGCCCTGGTGTTCGAGTTCGGGGCGACGGCATGGGCGGTGTCGCTGCTGCGCCGCCCGGCCTAGCTGACGCGGGCCCGCGCACGCGTTGGGGGACGGGCGTCGGACACGGACGATGGGCTCGCAACGACCGTTGATCTCAGCGGGGCGAGCGACGATCGACGGTTTAAGCAGCGCCGGGTCAACGCATGGCGTCGGCCAGCGCGGCGCCGCTGAGCAGCGCGCACTCCACCGTCGCGCCGAGGCACCAGTCGCCGCAGGCGCCGAGGCCGAGTTGGGCGTCGTACAGGAACGCCGCGCCGAGCGGCGTGCGCGTGCGGGCGTAGCGCCAGCGATGCGCGGCGACGTGCGCCGCAGCCGGGAGCGGGCGCCCGCTGGCGGACGCAAATGCCGCCAGCAGCGCCGCCGCGACGGCGTCCGGCGTGTCCTCGATATGGAGGCTGCTCCACTGTGGCGAGCCGTGCAGCACCCACGCGTCGCCCGGCGGTCGCGCCGGCTTGCTGCTGTTGCGGGCCACCCAGGCGAGCGGGCCGCCTTCGACGAAGGCGGCATCGAAGGCGAGGGCCAAGGGGGTGGGGAAGGCGACCATCGTCGCCCAGCACGGATCGACCTCGACCGCGGCGACGCGGCTGGCCCATTCCGGCGCCGCGGCCAGCAGCGGCACGGCCTGGGCGGCGGGGGTGGCGACGACGACGGCGACGAAGCGGCCAGGCAGGGCGACGCCGGCGTCGGTGGTTGCGGTCCAGCAATCGGCCGCGCGTGTCAGCGACGTCACGGCGCTGCCGTAGGTGATGGGTAGGGCGGCGCCGAGCGTCCGCGCCACGGCGCTCATGCCGGGCACGCCGACGTAGCGGGTCGCCGCGTCGTTGCGCGCATGGCTGACGCCGTCGCGCAGGGTGACCAGGCGGGCGGGCCAGGGCGCCACGGCGCCGGCGCCGCGCAGAGAGGCGAGCAGCGGCGTCAGGCTCGCGTCGCGAAGGCGGAAGTACTGCGCCCCGTGGTCGAAGGCGTGTCCGGCGCCGCGCCGCGTCGACAGGCGGCCGCCAGGACCACGCGCCTTGTCGACGACCACCACCTCCAGGCCCGCCGCGGCGAGACTACGCGCGCAGGCCAGGCCGGCGAGACCGGCGCCGATGACGAGGACAGACACGGCCGTAGTGTCGCAGACCTGGCGGCGCCGACAAGGGAGCGCGTGGCGGGTGCGCGTCAGCCTTCGGCGGCCAGCAGCGCCAAGCCGCGCGCGACGGTGATCAGTTCGTCGCCGCCGCGCACCTTGGCGGCGCCGAAGCGGTCGGCGAAGACGCCGCGCACGCTCGGCACCAGGGAGGAGCCGCCGGTGAGGAAGACGCGATCGACGGCGCTGGCCGCCACACTACACCGCTCCAGGAGGCGGTCGACACAGCCGGCGATGCGCGCCAGCTCGACGCCGATCCAGCCCTCGAAGGCAGCCCGTTCGATGTCGGCGATGATCGGCTGCGGTGTGTCGTCGAAGCAGAAGCCGGCGTGCGGCGCATGCGAAAGCATCAGCTTGGCGCGCTCGACCTCTTGGTACAGCGCGTAGCCGAGGTCGTGGCTGACGAGGTGCCGGAGCGCCGCCAGGCGATCGGGCGCCTCGGCCTGGCGCTGCAGGCGGCGCAGGGTGTCGAGAGTCTCGGGCGTGGCGAGCAGCGAGAGATCCTCCCAGCGTTCGAGGCGGCTGTAGATCCACGAGGGAATCGGCAGGCGCTGTCCGCCTTCCGACCGGCGCTTCGAGCCCAGGCCGAGGGCCGGCGAGACGACGGCACGCACCAGGCGGGCGTCGAAACTGTTGCCGGCGATGGGCACGCCGTCGACGCCGAGGATGGTTTCGACGCGGCTGCCGCGGCGGCGCGCGCCGGGGCCGAGGGCGATCAGGCAGAAGTCGCTGGTGCCGCCGCCGAAGTCGCCGATCAGCACCAACTCGTCGTGGTCGAGGCCGCGCTCGTACTCGTAGGCGGCGGCGACCGGCTCATAGGCGAAGGCGGCCTGCGCGAAGCCGGCCAGCTCGGCGGCGCGGGTGAGGCGAGCGAGGGCGGCGTCGTCGCGGGCCGGGTCGACCGCCCCGCCGGCGTCGACGACGAAATGCACCGGGCGGCCGAGCAGCACCGCCTCGCCAGGATCGCCGAGTTGCGCCGTCGCGGCGGCGCGCAGGGCGCCGAGCATCTGCGCCACCAGCTCCTCGAGGGTGAACTTCCAGCCGAAGACGTAGGTGCCCTCGAAGAGGGTGCTGGCCAGGAACGACTTCAACGACTGCATGAAGCGGCCGCCGCCGCTGGCGGCGCGGTAGGCGTCGAGGGCCGCCGGGCCGGCCAGCGCGTGCGGCGCCTGTCCGTAGGTCGCCAGCTCCGGGCTGAAGTACAGCACCGAGCGGAAGGTGGTGCTCTGCTGGCCGGCGAGTGCGAAGCTCGCCAGGCGGGCTGGGCCGCCCGGGACGGCCCGGGCGACAGCGCTGTTGGTGGTGCCGAAATCGAGGCCGAGCACCGCCCGGTCAGCGCTTGAGGTCGGCCATGCTGCTGATGATCCGCCCCACCAGGCCGTAGTCTTTCGCCGCTTCGGCGGTCATCCAGAAGTTGCGCTCGGTATCCTTCTCGACCTTCTTGACCGGCTGGCCGGTCTGATCGGAGATGACGCGATTGAGCCGCGCGCGCATCTTCAGGATCTCCTCGGCCTCGATCTCGAGATCGGTGGCGCGGCCGTAGTTGCCGCCGCCGGGCTGGTGCAGCATGAAGCGCGTGTTGGGCAGGCACAGGCGCTGCTCGCGCGGCACCGCGAGATAGATGTGCGCGCCGGCGCTCGCCACCCAGCCGGTGCCGACGATGCGCACGCGCGGGGCGATGAACGTCAGCATATCGTGGATGGTGTCGCCGGCTTCGACATGGCCGCCGGGCGAGTGCAGGTAGAGGGTGATGTCGTCCTCCGAGGCGGCGGCCAGGGCAAGCAGCTGCTCGGTCACCGTCCGCGCCAACTCGGAGTGGATCTCGCCGCAGATGACGATGTTGCGCGAGTCGAACAGTTTCTGCGCCAGGCTGGCCCGCGTCGCCATCTCGGCCAGGGGATTGCTCATCGATTGATCGTGTTCAGGCATCACATCCTCCATCGGTGTCCTTACACCGCGCGGCGCGGTGGGCCAACCGAGGGGGGTGGCGCGCCGCGGCGCGGCGCGATTGACATCGCCGCGGGGCTCGGCCAGTCGCAGCGCGGGAGGACGCGATGCTCGGTATTCTGGTTGGACTGATCGGCGGCGTGATGAGTGGGCTCACCGGTCTCGGCGGCGGCTTCATCATGGTGCCGCTGCTGGTCTATCTGTTCGGCATGACGCAGCACGCGGCGCAGGGCACCTCGCTGGCGGTGTTGCTGCCGCCGCTCGGGGTGTTCGCCTTCATGCATTACTACAACAATGGGCACGTCGACGTCCGCGTGGCGGTGCTGATCGCCGTCGGCTTCGTCATCGGCGGCTACGGCGGCGGGTGGTTGGCACAGCACATCTCCGGGCCGATGCTGCGCAAGGGCTTCGCGGTGATGATGGCCGCTATCGCCGCGGACATGTTCTTCCGGAAATGAGGTCAGTCGATGCGCGCGTCGGCCTCGATCCGGCGGCGTGCCCGCCGCAAGTCCGGCCGGGATCTGGCCCGTCCCCCCGCGCGCGCGGGGGGACGGGCCAGATGCGTTACTGCGCGTTGCGGCCGATGAAGGCGCTCAGCGGCGCCAGGACGTTGTTGTCCAGGTCATCCTCGGCCGTCAGCACGTCGACGTGCGCGAAGCCTTCGCTGATGTACACCTCGAAGCCGCCGGCGACGGCGCCGAAGGTCGGGAAGGCGGGGTTGGGGGTGATGGCGTCGACGACGCGCGGGGTCGCGCCGACGCAGCTCGGGGCGTTGCAGGCGCCGATGCTGTTGGCGAAGCCGATGAAGCGCCCCGGCACCGGTACCAGGCCGTTGCTGCCGCCGAAGCCGATCACCGGGATGTTGATGGCGGCGGCCTGCGTGAGGTTCTCGATGTCGCGCCGGCCGCGGCCGACCGACAGGGCGGTCGAGTCGAGGCTGACCGACTGCGAGCATTCGGCGTTGGTGGTGCAGGCGGCACCGACGTTGCCGGCGCTGCACACCAGGGCGGTGCAGACGCCGCTGACGCTGGTGACACTGAGGCCGCTCGACGGGTAGTACCAGTCGGTGAAGTTGCCCTGGCCGGCGTAGAAGGTGGTCAGGACGCGCGAGAAGTCGGACGGCTCTTTCTCCTGTCCCCACACGGTGCCGGGCAGGGTCACCGGCGCGGCGCCGTTGTTCGGCAGCGCCAGCGGCGGCAACGGGCCTTCGCTGATGTCGAGCCAGGTGGTCAGCGGGCCGACCATCGGGCCGGCGGCGCCGACCGAGGTGGCGACGAAGGTGGCGATGGCGGCGATGAAGCCGTCGTCGTCGATGAACGAGCCGATGCCGCCCATGACCGTCGCTTGCGGCAGCGCGCCCAGCGTCGCCAGTTCGGGGACCTTGGCGACGGCGTTGTTGCCGGGCGCGCCCTGGTCGACCTGCAGGATGATCTGGCCGCCGTCGGGATCGGTGATGCCCTGGATCGCCGCCGGCTCGACCGCGGCCAGGATGCGCGCGTTGAGCAGCGCCGAGGTGGAGTAGGCGGTCGTCGCCCCCGTGCACTTCGGCGGCGTCTGGCCCATGCAGGCCGTCGCCTCGGTGGCGACGGTGCAGGCGGTGGTGCCGTTGACGCAACGGCCGGCGTTGTCGCGCACGGCGCCGAACAGGCCGCCGTCGAACTTGGCCTCGATGCGGTCGAGGGTGTCGGCGGTCAACGGCGTGGCGCTGACCGAGCCGCCGCCGCCCTCGAGCAGGACCAGGCCGCGCAGCTTGGCGTAGCCGGGGTCGGCGGGTCCGACGCCGCTGAGGTTGAAGTCGGTCGCCGCGTAGCGCGCCGTGAAGCCGGTGCCGGCCGAGTGGCCACCGAGGAAGACATTCTGGTTCTTGGCGATGGTGCGCGCCTTCTCGACGATGGCGTCGAGGTCGCGCGAGAACGTCAGCGGCGTCCAGTTGGCGATGAAGGCGGTCTCCGCCTGGCCGTTGTGGAAGACGGCGCGGCGGTTGGGGCCGGCCACCAGGTCGGGCGACAGCGGCAGCGTCAGCTCGGCGCCGAACAGCCAGTCGAGCGCGATCAGCGGGTCGGCCGCCGCCTCGGCGATGTCGAGGCCGATGGTGTCCTCGAGCTGGTTCGAGCGGCGGTCGTAGGCCCACACCTCGAGCACCTGGCCCTCGTCGGCGAGGACGCGCGGCAGCAGGTTCTCCGCCAACAGCTTGAAGTCGTTGGCGCCGCCCTCGAAACCGGGGATGAGGATCAGGATGGCGTCCGGCGCGGTGGTCGTCGCGCTCAGGCGATAGCGGGTGTAGCGGGCGTTGTTGAGGTTGACGTTGCTGGCGCCGTATTGCGTCACCAGCTTGGGGTAGGCGGCGCTGGACACGCCAGGCGAACCCGGCGTGTCGGCCGGCTCGGCCAGGCTGCGCAGCTGGAAGGTGTCGCGCGGGCAGCTCATGTTCTCCTGCCCGTCGTCGAACTTGTCGCAGTCGACCGCCAGATTGTCGGCGGCGTTGAGGGTCAGGCAGACGCGGCACTCGACCCGTTCGTCGATGCAGTCGGCGAGCGTGACGCCGGTCAGGCCGGCGCAGGCGCCCGCGACGGCGACGGCGGTGTTGACCGCTGCGGCGTCGCACTTCTTGGCGATCGCGTCGGCGAGCTTGGCGACGCGCTTGGCAATCTTGCCCTTGCCGTCTTCGGCGATCGAGCCCGGGGTGGTGTCCTCGTCGACGCAGTCCTCGAGCGCCGCGGCGTTAAGCGCGCCGGCCTTCAGGACCGACTTCTTGCAGGCGAGGAAGGTCTTGAACTTGGTCGCCGCCACCTTCTCGGTGGCCTTGGCGACCGCCCGCTGGCAGCCGCAGGCGGGCTCGTCGACGGCGCAGTCGATCGCCGCATTGCGCAACGAGGCACCGAAGACGTCGGCGAGCAGATCGAGCGATCCGCCGCGCGCGGCGGCGCTGAGCACCGCCGAGAGGGTGTCAATGGGCGGGCCGAAGGTGGGCGGCGTCCTCACACAGAGCGCCGTGAAATCGGCGGCGAGTTTGGCCTCGACAGCGGCGACGTTGCCCTTGTTGTCGGCGCGCAGGCACTCGTCGGCGCTCTGATTGGGCGCCAGATTGCCGCCGCCGGCGTTCGCCAGGCAGGCGACGTTCTCCTTGCCCTGCGTCGCGGCGAGCTTGGCGAGTGCCTTGTTCAGCCCGTTCAGACATTTCTGCTGGTCGCCGTCGAGCTGCGCCAGCGCGGCACCGGCGGTGAGCAGAGCGGCGGCCACGGCCCCCGGAATCATCGATCGCACCGTCATCCCCCCAAAGGTTACTGATTGTGTTGTAACCAGTATTGCTGGCGAACCGGTTGAGGCAATGGGGTTCGACGCAATCGGTCTGGTTGGCGCACCGCGGCCGCGTCAGTCGTCCTCGGCGGGCAAGGCGGTGAATTGACACGATTGGTGAGCCGCCTTGACCGCGTCGCCGCGCTCCGCGATGGTCGCGGGACCGGTGATCGACGTCACCCACACACCCGAACGGGTCGTCCTGGTCGCCATCGAGCATGGCCTCGGCGCCCTGCTTGACGCCGAGGAATCGCTCGACGAGCTGGCCGAACTGGCCGCGACGGCCGGCTTGGTGGTCGCCGGTCGCGCCGTCCAACCGGCGCGGCAGCTCAATCCCGGGACGCTGCTCGGCTCGGGCAAGATCGAGGCGGTGAAGCAGCTCGCCGAGGCCGAGCGCGCCTCGTTGATCATCGTCGATGACGAGCTCTCGCCGGCGCAGCAGCGCAACCTGGAGCGCGCTCTCTGCCGGCGCGTCATCGACCGCACCCAGCTGATCCTCGACATCTTCGCCCGCCGCGCCACCTCGCAGGCCGGCAAGCTGCAGGTCGAACTGGCGCAGCTCGAGTATCTGCTGCCGCGCCTGACGCGCGCCTGGACCCACCTCTCGCGCCAGGCCGGCGGCGCCGTCGGCCTGCGCGGCCCGGGCGAGACCCAGCTCGAGGTCGACCGCCGCCGCGTGCGCGAGCGCATCGCCATGCTGAAGAAGCGCCTGGCGCAGGTCTCGCGGACGCGCGGCCTGCACCGCGCCAGCCGGCACGCGGTGCCGTACCCGACCGTCGCCCTGGTCGGCTACACCAACGCCGGCAAATCGACGCTGATGAACGCGCTCACCGACGCCGGCGTCCTGGTTGCCAACCAGCTCTTCGCCACGCTCGATCCGACCGTACGCCTGCTGCGCCTGCCCGACGGCGGCGAGGCGCTGCTGATCGACACCGTCGGCTTCATCCACAAGCTGCCGCACGGCTTCGTCGACGCCTTCAAGAGCACCCTCGAGGAGGTGCAGACGGCCGATCTGCTGCTGCACGTCGTCGACGCCAGCAACCAGCACGCCGGTGAGCAGATCGAGGTCGTCGAGCGCGTGCTCGGTGAGCTCGGCGCCGAGCGGCTGCCGCGCATCACGGTGTTCAACAAGGCCGACCTGCCGTCGCCGCCGGTGCGGCCGACGGCCGAGGGACCGACCTGTGTCGTCTCCGCCCGCAGCGGCCACGGCTTGCCGCTGTTGTTGCGCCAGATCGGCACCGTGCTGGCGGCGCAACAGGAGCGGCTGCACGTCTTCATTCCCGTCGGTCGTGGTGACCTGCTGGCGCAGCTCCACCAGAGCGGCCGCATCGCCGCGCAGAGCCTCAGCGACGACACCTTCGAGGTCACCGCGTACGTGCCCGCGAAAGTCGCCGGCCGCATCCGCAAGGCGCTCGCCGCATGCTGACCCTGCCGAATTTCCTCTCCCTGCTGCGCATCGTCGCCATCCCGATCTTCCTGATCTTCCTGGCCAACGGGAACTTCGCCGCCGCCTTCATGCTGTTCGTGGCGGCGGGCGTCACCGACACCGTCGACGGCACGCTGGCGCGGCTCACCGACAGCGGCACGAGCCTCGGCGCGGTACTCGATCCGATGGCGGACAAACTGCTGCTGCTCAGTTCCTTCATCGTCCTCGGCTTCAGCGGCGCCATCCCCAGCTGGCTCGCCATCCTGGTCGTCCTGCGCGACGTCATCGTCGTGCTCGGCTACGGCGCCTTCTTCGTGGTCCATCAGGAATGGATGGACGTCGCCCCCAGCCGCCTCGGCAAGATGAGCACCTTTCTGCAGCTCTTCACCGTCGGCGTCGCGCTCCTGATCCTGGCCCGTCCGGCGCTGCCGCTGGCGACCCCGGCGCTGGCGCTGCAGCTGGGCGCGGGCGCGCTCACCGCGGCATCGGGCATCCACTACGTCTACCGTGGATTGTTGTGGCATCAGCGGCGCGGTAGCGTCAGCAGCGCCGAATGACGCGAAACTGGCAGCGCCGCGCGACCGGAGTCGCCGTCGTCCTCGCCCTGCTGCTGGCACTGCCGGCGACCGGGGACGATGCTGCGCGTCCGCTGCTCGAGGCGGTGCGCGTTCTCAACCGCACGACGCGGCACTGGGACGACCGCTCGCAGACGATGGCGATGACCATCGTCGATCGGCGCGGCAGCGAGTATCGGCGCGAGTTGCAGGTGCGGACCAAACGCGGTGCGGACGACGCAACGCGCTCGCTGATGTTCTTTCAGGGCCCGGCGCAGGTACGTGGAATCGGCTTTCTGCAGTGGACCGACCCGCGCGGCGATGACCGGCAATGGCTGTGGCTGCCGGCCTCGAAGCGCGTCCGCCAGATCAGCGGCGGGGCGCGCCGCGAGAGCTTCGTCGGCACCGATTTCAGCTACGAGGACCTGGCGATCATGGCCGAGGCGGTGGACTGGGACGAGGAGCGGGCCGCCAGCGCGCTGGTCGGCGAGGAGCCGGTCGACGGGCAGCTGTGCGACATCATCGAGATGCGCCCGACCGCGGCGGCCGACGTGACCTATGCGGCGGTGCGGCTGTGGCTCGGCCGCGACGACCGCGTCGTGCGCCGCTTCGAGATGCGCGATGCGGCCGGGCAGGTGCTGAAGACGCTGACCCTCTCGGACGTACGCGACGAGAAGGGCATCCCCTCGGCGCGCCACCTGGAGATGCGCGACGCGCGCTCCGGCAGCCGCACCGCCGTCGACCTGACGGCGCTCTCGTACAATGACGGCCTCGGCGACGAGGAGTTCACGCAGCGGCGCCTGGAGAAGGGCCTGTAAGGCCGTGACACGGAAAGGGACATGATGACGCAGCGTACGGACAGCTTCGGGGCACGCGCCCGCCTGGCGGTCGGCGACCGCACGGTCGACTACTTCAGTCTGCCCGCCCTGGCGGCGCAGGGTCTGGCGGACCTCGACCGACTGCCGTTCAGCATCCGCGTGCTGCTGGAGAACCTGACGCGCAACGAAGACGGCCGCCTGGTGCGCGCCGACGACGTGCGCGCCCTGGCCGGCTGGGACGCCGCGACGCCGGCGGCGCACGAAGTGCCGTACCTGCCGGCGCGCGTCCTGCTGCAGGATTTCACCGGCGTCCCGGCGGTGGTCGATCTCGCCGCCATGCGCGAGGCGATGCGGCGGCTCGGCGGCGACCCGAACCGTATCAACCCGCAGGTGCCGGTGGATCTGGTCATCGACCACTCCGTGCAGGTCGACCAGTTCGGCGCCGCCGCCGCGTTCGGCGTCAACGGCCGGCTCGAGTACGAGCGCAACCGCGAGCGCTACGTCTTCCTCCGCTGGGGCCAGCAGAGCCTGCGCAACTTCCGCGTCGTGCCGCCCGAGACGGGCATCTGCCATCAGGTCAATCTCGAGTACCTGGCGCAGGTGGTCTTCGGCATCGACGAGGACGGCCGCCGCCTGGTCTATCCGGACACCTGCGTCGGCACCGACTCGCACACGACGATGATCAACGGCCTCGGCGTCCTCGGCTGGGGGGTCGGCGGCATCGAAGCCGAGGCGGTGATGCTTGGCCAACCGTACTACATGCTGACGCCGCGCGTCGTCGGCGTGCAGCTCATCGGCGCGCTGCCGGCCGGTGCCACGGCGACCGATCTGGTGCTGACGGTGACGCAGGTGCTGCGCGCGCACGGCGTCGTCGAGAAGTTCGTCGAGTTCTACGGCCCGGCCCTGGCGCAGCTCTCGCTCGCCGACCGCGCGACGATCGCCAACATGGCGCCCGAGTACGGCGCGACGATGGGCTTCTTCCCGGTCGACGACCAGACGCTCGCCTATCTGCGCCAGAGCGGCCGCCCGGCCGAGCAGGTGGCGCTGGTCGAGGCCTACGGCAAGGCGCAGGGCCTGTTCCGCACGGCGGCGACGCCGGATCCGATCTTCAGCGAACAC
Organism: bacterium; assembly: GCA_031401035.1. Classification (GTDB taxonomy): domain Bacteria; phylum Desulfobacterota; class Binatia; order HRBIN30; family CADEER01; genus JANNRA01. The sequence continues at coordinate 52,199 of JANNRA010000065.1, forward strand.
CTTGCCATCGACCTCGGCAGCGTCGAGCCGAGCCTGGCCGGTCCGAAGCGGCCGCAGGACCGCGTGCCATTGGCGCGCATGCAGGCCGGCTTCCGCGAGGCGCTGGCGACGACGTACAAGCGCGACCCGGCGACGGTCGCGGCGGTGAGGGACAACGGCGGCGGCTACACCATGCGCCAGGGCGCCGTCGTCATCGCCGCCATCACCAGCTGCACCAACACCTCGAACCCCTCGGTCATGCTCGGCGCCGGCCTGTTGGCGCAGAAGGCGGTGGCGCGCGGGCTGCAGGTGCAGCCGTGGGTGAAGACCAGCCTGGCGCCGGGTTCGAAGGTGGTCACCGACTACCTGCGCAAGGCCGGCGTGCTGCCGGCGCTGGAAGCGCTGCGCTTCCACGTCGTCGGCTACGGCTGCACCACCTGCATCGGCAACAGCGGACCGCTGCCGGCGGCGGTTAGCGAGGCGATCGCCAGCCACGATCTCGTCGCCGCCGCGGTGCTGAGCGGCAACCGCAACTTCGAGGGCCGCGTCAACCCGCAGACGCTCGCCAACTACCTCGCCTCGCCGCCGCTGGTGGTCGCCTACGCGCTGGCCGGGACGGTGGACATCGACCTCGCCAGCGAGCCACTGGGCATCGGCGCCGACGGCCAGCCGGTGTATCTCGCCGATGTCTGGCCGAGTCCGGGCGAGGTCGAGCAGGCGGTGCGCTCCACCGTCACGCCGGAGCTGTTTCAGGCGCAGTACGGCAACGTCTTCCAAGGCGACGAGCGCTGGCGCGGCCTGCCGGCGCCGAGCGGCGAACTGTACACCTGGGACACCGACTCGACCTACATCAAGTCGCCGCCGTTCTTTGCCACCATGCAGCGCGAGCCGGCGCCGCTGACCGACATCGTCGGCGCGCGCGTGCTGGCGCTGCTCGGCGATTCGGTCACCACCGACCACATCTCGCCGGCCGGCTCGATTCCGGCCAGGACGCCGGCCGGACAGTATCTGATCGCGCAGGGGGTGGCGCCGCAGGACTTCAATTCCTACGGCGCCCGGCGCGGCAATCACGAGGTGATGATGCGCGGCACCTTCGCCAACATCCGCCTCAGGAACCTCATCGTCCCCGGCGTCGAGGGCGGCGAGACGCGCCACTTCCCGGATGGCGCACAGACCTCGATCTACGCGGCGGCGATGCAGTACCAGGCCGAGCACGTGCCGCTGCTGGTCATCGCCGGCAAGGAGTACGGTACCGGCAGCTCGCGCGACTGGGCGGCGAAGGGCACGACGCTGCTCGGCGTGCGCGCCGTCATCGCCGAGAGCTACGAGCGCATCCACCGCTCGAACCTGGTCGGCATGGGCGTCCTGCCGCTGCAGTTCGTGCCCGGCGAGAGCGCCCAGACGCACGCCCTGCGCGGCGACGAGACCTACGCCATCCGCGGCCTCGCCAGTCTGCGACCGCAGCAACGCGTGACGGTCGAGGCGACGCGCGCGGACGGGGGCGCGCTGCGTTTCGAGGCGGTGGTGCGCATCGATTCGCACGTCGAGGTCGAGTACTACCGCAACGGCGGCATCCTGCAGACGGTGATCCGCGCTCTCTGAATGTGGAGTGCGGTGCTGACGCACCGCACTCCATAGGGGCTTGCCTGTCGCGTGCGGCGCGTGGTTGTCTGGTCATCCCGAAGGAGAATGCGATGCTCATGCGGTGGGTGGCAGGCATCACTTGGCTTCCGGCGATTGGAGTGCTGGCGCTGATCGGCACGGTGCAGGCGCAAGCGTGCGTCGGCGACTGCGACGAGGACGGGCAGGTGGGCGTCAACGAGCTCATCACCGGCGTCAACATGGCGCTCGGCCTGGTGACCGGCAGCGCCTGCGCGGCGTTTCTGCCGGATGCGGAGGCGCCGCAGCCGACGGTGGCCGATCTGATCAGCGGCGTGAACAATGCGCTGAACGGCTGCCCGGTGACGGCCAGCACGGCCGGCATCGTCTTCAACGCCGAAGCCAACCGCTTGCACGCCTACCGCGCCGCGCCCGGCTTCCCGCGTCAGACGGTCATCCCGAGCGACAACGACGCGCCCGGCGAGGGGCGCGACATCAACGGCCAGATCTGCTTTACGCGCGGATCGCGGGGCGAGCTGCGCTTCATCTCCGGCGAGGACACCGGGCAAGGGGCCGCGCACCTCACCGCCGGCTGGGGCCTGTTCGAACTCGAGGGCGAGTTCCCGACCTTCACCTGGCGGCAGCTGAACGAGTTCATTCCGACCTATCAGCCGGCCGACGACGAGGCCGAGAACTACGGCTGCGGTTTCCTGAGCGACGGCCGCCTGGTCACCACCGACGTCGGTAATCAGGCCGGCGGCGCCGGCACCGGGCAGCTCATCATGTGGTTCCCGCCGCTCGATGGCGTCAACGGCGCGCGCTACTGCAAGCTCGATATCGGCATCGCGACGGCGCAGCAGATCGCGGTGGATGAGCAGGATCGTATCTACGTCGCCTCGGCGCGCACCACCGGCGCCAGCCCTGGCGGCGTGACGCGGTACAGCGGCCCGTTTCCGACCTCGGATTTCGCCGCCGACGGGTGCGGGCGCATCGACCCGACCGGCGCGCCGCTGGTCAGCGAAGGCCGCATCACCAAGGAGCTGTTCATCCGCGCCGACGGCAACATCACCAACCCGGGCGGTATCGTGCTGATCCCGGGCGGCGGTTTCTACATCGCCAGCGTCCTGAACGGCGTCATCGCCGAGTACGACTCGGCCGGTGTCTTCAAGCGCCGCGTCCTGTCGCCGCCGCGGCCCGGCCTGCCGACGGCGACCGGCAATCCCCTCGGCCTCGGCCTGGCCTCGGACGGGACCCTGTACTTCGCCGACATCGGCCTGCAGCTGCGCTCCGGCGGCGGCATCGGCCCGGGCCGCAATCTCGGCAAGGTGCGGCGCATCCGCTTCGTCGAAGGCCAGCCGCAGCCGCCGGAGATCATGGACGAATCGCTCAACTTCCCAGACGGCATCGGCATCCTGGAACTGCCGGTACCGACGCCGACGCCGATCTCGGACCCGGAGCGGACGCGCCTGCCGACAGCCACCCGCCGTCCATCCTGACCAGCCGACGGGGCGGCGCCCTTGGGGCAGCAAAACGACGCGATGAAGCGTCTTGCACAGCAGGACTCGCGATCGCCACCGTGCCCACATTCCTCCTCCTCTTCCTGTTCCTCGCCGCGCCGGTGGCGGCGCAGAGCGGCCCGACCGTGCGTTTCGCGGGCGCGGTCAACCAGGACGGCTGTCCGTTCTGCTGCGCCTTCGACTGCCAGGGCGAGCCGACGCCGGCGCCGGAGTTCGACGATCAGGGGCGGCGCGTGTTCCGGCGCTCGACCGGCCAGTTTCTGCTCGTCGTCGAGGCCGGACTCGGCACCTCGGGGCGCAATCCCGGTAGCGAGGGCGTTTATTCCGGCACCGACGTCGTCAGCATCACGCACGCGTCGGGGCTGCCGTCTCTGCAACTGCTGGCCGGCAACGATCTCGGCACGGGAACCCCGCAGGTCGACTGCCGTAGCGAGCCGCTCGGCGGCGTCAAGGGGTTTCCAGCCCTCGACTTCGCGGCCGGCGGCGGCGTCAGTACGGCGTTGGTCGACATGGCCTGCCGTTTCGAACTGGCGCAGAGCAGCTCCTTCGCCTGCACGCGCGACCGCTTCGGCAACTTCGCCTTTCTCGGCGTCGGCTCGGCGCGGCAGTACTGCTTCCAGGTCTCCAACGTCTCCGAGTTTCCGCCCGGTCGCAGCGTCGCCGCCGTGCGCCTGCGCGACACCTCGGGCAATCTCGGTCCGCGCCACGAATTCGTCGTCGTCGTCGAGCCGAACACGCCGGTGCCGACCGCGACTCCGACCAGCACGCGCACGCCGACGCGCACGCCGACGCCGCGCCCGGGCAGCGTCGCCGGCCGCCTGCGCTACTACGTGGGCGACCGCGCCGTGCCGAGCGCGACCGTCGCGGCCAGCGGCGCCAGCGCGCGCACGACCACCTCGAGCGCCACCGGCAACTATGTGCTGACGCCGTTGGCCTTCGGCACCATCGACGTGGTGCCGCGCCGCGTCGGCGGCTTCGGCTCGCCGACGGCGATCACCGCGCTCGACGCCGCCCACGTCCTGCAGGTGATCGCCGGCACGCGCACCTTCGACGCGCGCCAGCGGCTCGCCTGCGACGTCACCGGCAACGGCAGCCTGAGCGCCCTCGACGCCGCCCGCATCCTGCAGCGCCAGGTGGGAACCTTGGCCCGGTTCGCCGCGGCGGACCAGTGTGGCTCGGACTGGCTGTTCGAACCGCTCGCCGCGCCGGCGCCGGGGGGCAGCCTGACCATGCCGTTGCTCTCGCCCGGCGCCTGCCGCATGGGGGCGGCGACCTACCAGCCCCTCTCGGGCGACGCCGTGGGCCAGGATTTCCTCGCCATGCTGCTCGGCGACTGCACCGGCAATTGGGTGCAGGGGGCGGGTTTCTCCGCCGTCGCGGCCGCGCCGGCCGAGGTGCGCCTGCGCGTCTCGCGGCGCACCGCCGCGGGGACGCTGCGCGTCCCGATCGCCGTCGACGCGGCGGCGCCGTTTCTCGCCGTCGATCTGACCCTGCAACTCGGGCCCGGGCTGCGCGCCACGGGGTTGCGCAAGCTGGGCGGCGCCGCCGAGGCGATGGCGATCACCAATCTATCGCGTCCGGGCGTCGTGCGGGTCGCCGTCGCCAGCCCGCAACCGTTGTCGCCGGGCGCCATCCTGGTGCTCGAGCTGGACGCCGACGCGGCGGCGTCGCCGGATGACGTGGTACTGACCCGCGCGCTGGTCGACGACATGCCGGCGCTGGCGACCACCGGCGCCGCGCGGGCCAACTGACACCCGCCTCTCCCGTCTCCAGTTGGCAACCAGGGCGTCCTCCGGGGACGACTCAGTTCAGCCGGGCGCACGGCCAGATCTGACATCGTGGGCAACCCCCCGCTCAGGGCACCAGCTTGCCACTACCGCCCGCCATCGAGTAATTGTTCCCGATATGGCGAAGACGTTTGTGATGGCGATGTTCGGGGTGCTCGGCCTGCTGGCCGCGGCGCGTCCGGTGGTGGGGCAGACCTGTGTCGGCGACTGCAACGGCGACGGCGCCGTGGCGGTCAACGAACTGATCACGGGGGTGAACATGGCGCTCGGCCTGGTGGCCGGCACCGCCTGTCCGTCGTTCCTCACCGGCGAGAACACCGAGCCGGCCATCAGCGATCTGATCGCCGGCGTCAATGCGGCGCTGAACGGCTGCCCGGCGATCACCTGCACGCCGCCCGAGGACGGGCGCTGCGTCGAGATCACGCCCGGCCCCGGCGCCCAGGACGCGTTGGTCGAGGCGCTGATCGAGGCGCGACCGTACGACGTCATCTTCCTGCGCGCCGGCGAGTACGCGCTCGACGGGCAGTTGTCGCTCAACGTCGACGACGTCACCATCCGCGGCGAGGGCATGAACCAAACCGTGCTCTCTTTCGCCGGCCAGACCGGCGGCGGCGAGGGCCTGCTGGTGCAAGCCGATGATTTCACCATCGAGGACATCGGCCTCGAGGATGCGCCGGGCGATCTGCTCAAGATCGTCGGCGGCAACGACATCGTCATGCGGCGCGTGCGCGCCGAGTGGACCGGCGGGCCGAAGACCAGCAACGGCGCCTACGGCCTCTACCCGGTGCAGTGCCGCGGCGTGCTGATCGAGGACTCGGTCGTCAAGGGCGCCGCCGACGCCGGCATCTACGTCGGCCAGTCGCGCAACATCGTCGTGCGCCGCAACCATGTCGAGGACAACGTCGCCGGCATCGAGATCGAGAACTCCACCGACGCCGACGTGTACCGCAACCTCGCCACCGGTAACGCCGGCGGCATCCTGGTCTTCAACCTGCCCGGGCCGCCGGTGCAGGACGGCCGCCGCACGCGCGTCTACGACAACGACATCATCGCCAACAACGAGCCGAACTTCGGCGCCCCCGGCTCCAGCGTCGCCGGCGTGCCGACCGGCACCGGCCTGATGGTGCTCGCGAACGACCAGGTCGAGGTGTTCGGCAATCGTTTCACCGACAACAACACGGCGCACATCATCCTGGTCAGCTACAACACGGCCGCGTTCTTCGGGCAGTCGGCGTCGACCAATCCCGACTTCGACCCGTACTCGGAGACCATCTTCATCCACGACAACAGCTACGTCGGCGGCGGTACGCAACCCTCGGAGCTGTTGCAGGAGGCGCTGGTGCCGCTGCTCGGCCTGCCGCTGCCGAACATCCTCTACGACGGCGACGAGAACCCGGCCCTCCTGGTCGGCGGCGCGCTGCCGGCCGGCGACCGGGTCTGCGTCCAGGAGGATGCGGTGACCTTCGTCGACCTCGACATCGCCGGCGGGTTCGCCGGCCTGACGCGCGACCTGGCGACGGTCGACTGCACCCACGACGCCCTCGCGCCGGTGCCGCTGGCAGGGCGTGAGATCGAGATCGCCGCGGGTCCCAACGCCACCGAGGATCTGCTGACGGCGCTGCTCGAGGCGCAGCCGGGCGACGAGATCGTCCTCGGCCCCGGCATGTTCGAGATCACCATGTCGCTGTCGCTGACCGTCGACCACGTCACCCTGAGCGGCGCCGGCATGGACGAGACGATTCTCTCCTTCGACCAGCTCGACGGCGGCGGCGAGGGGCTGCTGGTGCAGGCCGACGACTTCACCATCGAGGACCTCGCCCTCGAGGACGCCCCGGGCGATCAGCTTAAGATCCTCGGCGGCGACGGCGTCACCATCCGCCGCGTCCGCGCCGAGTGGACCGGCGGTCCGGCGACCGGCAACGGCGCCTACGGCCTCTACCCGGTGCAGTGCAAGGACGTCCTGATCGAGGACTCGGTGGTCAAGGGCGCCTCCGACGCCGGCGTCTACGTCGGCCAGTCGCGCAGCATCATCGTCCGGCGCAACCGCGTCGAGGACAACGTCGCCGGCATCGAGATCGAGAACTCGACCGGCGCCGACGTCTACGACAACGTCGCCACCAGGAACACCGGCGGCATCCTCATCTTCAACCTGCCGGGCCTGCCGATCTTCGGGGCGCGCACGCGCGTCTACAATAATCAGATGATCGCCAACAACACGCCCAACTTCGCGCCGGCCGGCAACATCGTCGCCTCGGTGCCGACCGGCACCGGCATGTTCATCCTCGCCAACGACCAGGTCGAGGTGTTCGGCAACACGATCAGCGACAACGACACCAGTGCCATCACCATCCTCAGCTTCAACACGGCGCAGTTCTTCGGCGTACCGGCGCCGACCGACCCGGCCTTCGATCCCTTCTCCGAGTCCCTGTACATCCTCGACAACATATACGAAGGCGGCGGCACCGATCCCGACCTCGGCGACCTGCGCGACCTGCTGATCAGTCTGGTCGGCCCCCTGCCGTTCCCGCAGATCGTCTTCGACGGCGATGCCGACCCCGACAAGCTCGTCGACGGGGCGCTGCCGGCGGCGTTGCGCACCTGCGTGCAGGACGACGGCGGCACCTTCGTCAACCTCAACGTGCCGTCGATCATCGCCGGGACGCCGATGGTCAGCCACGATGCGGAGCCGTTCGACTGCGCCCTGTCGCGCCTGACCCCGGTGGCCATTGCCGGAGTGAGCAACTGAGGCCGCTGGGTATGCGGTCCGTCACGGCGATCGGAGTCGCGCTGGCTCTGCTCGGCGCCGTACCGGGCCGGGCGACGGCCTGCGTCGGCGACTGCGCCGGCGAGGGCGCCGTCGCGATCAACGAGCTCGTGCTCGGCGTCAACATCTCGCTCGGCTCGGCGCCGGCGAGCGCCTGTGGCGCCTTCGATCGCAACGGCGACGATGCGGTGTCGATCGACGAGCTCGTCGCCGGTGTCAACAATGCCACCGCCGGCTGCCCGGCGGAGCCGACGCCGACCGCGACCGCGACGCCCGCGGCGAGCGCTGAGACGCGCTGCGCCGTGCCGGCGGGGGAGGGCGTCAACGTCGACCCGACGCAGCCCTTCTGCGAGTTTATCTCGAGCTACCGCTTCTTCCTTGGCGACGGTTCGGAGCAGGCCCCGAACGCCGGCGTGCTGCCCTACGACCTGAATACGCCGCTGTTCACCGACTACGCGCTCAAGCACCGCTTCGTCTGGCTGCCGCCGGGCACCAGCGCGATCTACCAACCGCGCGAGAGCTTCGTCTTTCCGGTCGGGGCGGTGGTCATCAAGACCTTCGCCTACCCGATCGATGCGCGGCAGCCGGAGCTTGGCGAGCGCCTGCTCGAAACCCGACTGCTGATTCGCCGCGCCAGCGGCTGGGAGGCGATGACGTATCTCTGGAACGGCGAGCAGACCGAGGCCAAGCGGCGCGTCATCGGCGCCCGCATCCCGGTCAGCTGGATCGACGCCGACGGAGCGACGCGGGCGCTGAACTACCAGGTGCCGAACACCAATCAGTGCAAGGAATGCCATGCCGAGCACAATGATGTGATCAGTCCGATCGGCCCGAAGGCGCGCAATCTGAACAAGGACTACGCGTACGCCGACGGCGTCGACAACCAGCTGGCGCGCTGGACGGCGGTCGGCTACCTCCGCGGCGCCCCGGATGCGGCGACGGTGCCGGCCTATGCGGTGTTCGACGATCCCGCCAGTGGCACGGTGGAGGAGCGCGCCCGCGCCTACCTCGATGTCAATTGCGGCCACTGCCACAACGTCAGCGGGCTGGCCCGTACCTCCGGTCTCTATCTCAACATCGACGAGGCGACCCCCGCCCGCTACGGCGTCTGCAAGGCGCCGGTGGCGGCCGGGCAGGGTTCGGGCGGGCTCGACGTCGACATCGAGCCGCGCCAGCCGGACAAGTCGATCCTCGTCTACCGCATGGACTCGACGGCGGCGGGCATCGCCATGCCGGAGCTCGGGCGCCAGACGGTGCACGCCGAGGCGGTGGAAGTGGTGCGCGCCTGGATCGAAGGACTCCCCGGCGGCCCCTGCCAGTAGGTCTCCGCTTCGACGCGACCCTGGGTTGTTTGTCCGTGGAGGGCGGCGCCCCGTCGGCGCCTGTTGCATGGAGCCACCGGGTCGCGTGCGAACAGGCGCCGACGGGGCGCCGCCCTCCAACGGCCTCCAACTTACGGCATGCGGTAGACAGGCACCTGGCCTAGAACGTCACGTCGATTTTCGCCCCCGCGTCGGTCTGGCATTCGCCGACGCCGCCGCCGCTCATGCCTTCCTCCGGCTCCGCCAGGTGGAAGCGGCAGCGCATGCGGCCGCCGCGATCGCCGAGCAGCACGGCGATCACCTTGCCGCTGTAGTTCTTGATGAACGTCGGCACGCCGGCGCCGCCGATGTACGGCCCGTAGTCGTCGTCCCAGCCGCCCCAGCCGCCCCAGCCGACGCCCCACGCACCCCAGTAGGGATCGAGCGTCACGGCGTCGGTGTCCGAGGTCACCTCGAGGTAGCGCCCGGCGAAGACCTCGCCGCCGGGCATCGTCGCGGTCATGGTCCCGTTCTGGTTGAAGCGTTCGGAGCGGTAGCGCATAGCCACCGTCGCGCCGCCGTCCGGGCCGGCGACGCGGGCGCCAATCGGCCCGCTGGCGACGCAGCCGCTCAGGGCCGCGCCGACCGCCAGGCCCACCCCGGCACGCCGCCAGAATCTCGCCCCTGCAATTCGCTGCATGTCCATTCCTCCTCTGCCGCCGCCGCTCTCGGGCGCGAGGACTCCTAGCGGGTTTGCGGCTCCGCCGCGAGCGTGTAGAACGCCACGGCATGGCAGCGACGCGGCGACACGACGTGGTTTCCCTGGTCGATATCGACAACACCCTGGTCGACAACGACGCGGTCACGGCCGATCTGCGCCGCCACCTGACCGCCGTCGTCGGACCGAAGCGGCAGAAGCGCTACTGGGAGCTCTTCGAGCAGCTGCGCGGCGAGCTCGGCTACGCCGACTATCTCGGCGCCCTGCAGCGCTACCGGGTCGAGCAGCCGCGCGACTCGCATCTGTTAGCGCTCTCGACCTTCCTGATCGACTATCCGTTCGCCAATCGACTCTACCCAGGGTCGCTCGACGCCATCGCGCACCTGAAGCGTTTTGGGCCGGTGGTGGTGCTGTCCGACGGCGACGTCGTCTTCCAGCCGCGCAAGATTCAGCGCTCGGGCATCTTCGAGGCGGTGGACGGCAACATCCTCGTATACATCCACAAGGAAAAAGAGCTGGCGGACGTCGAGCGGCGCTACCCGGCCCGGCACTACATCATGGTCGACGACAAGCCGCGCCTGCTCGACGCCATCAAGCGCGTCTGGGGGCGACGGGTGACGACGGTGTTCCCGCGCCAGGGGCATTACGCCCTCGATCCCGACGCCTTCGCCCGCTACGGCGTTCCCGACGTCACCCTGCAGCGCATCGGCGAGCTGGTCGAGCACGACCTGACGAGCCTGCGCGCCGCCGCGGCGCGGGCGGCGCCGGGGCGGGGCGCGCGCCGCGCCTGACGGCCGGCCGGCGCGGCCTGGCGGCTTGGGGCGGTGCATCCGCTCGTGATCCCCCTGCGGGAGTGGGGGTCCAGGCAGGCGCGCGGTGCGTCTCCAGGTCCGCTCTGCCGCAGGGAGCGGGCCAGGGTGAGGGGGGTGCGACAGAGGTGTTCCCCCACCCGGGCGAAAGAATCCGCTGGCAATACAATCGCCGTCCGACGAGCATCAGCGGATGGAGACCCGGCTGCGCGGCGCCCTGCGGCGCGAGGCCCACCGGGCACAGCTTGTCCAGTGCTGAAGCAGGATCCGTGGCCCACGTGAATAACGACGACATCGCGTCCCTGATCGGCATCGGCGGCGGCGAGTCGCGCTCGGCGCCGTACACCGGCACCAAGGCGCTGATGCTGGCCGTGCTCGAGGACGCCATCCGCGCCTACCTGAGCCACGAGGCGCGCGCCCGCGTCGAGGCCGAGCAATGGGTGTTGAGCCGCCAGCGCCGTTCGGTGTTCTCCTTCTCCGTCGTCTGCGAAACCCTGGCGCTGGAGCCCAAGGCGGTGCGCGTCGCCCTGCGCCGCATGCGCGATCAGCAGGTCACGCCCGATCTGATCCCGCGCACCCGACCGAACGCGCGCCGTCGTTCCGGCCTGGCGCGTGATCCGGGGCCCGAGGCGTAGGGGAGCAGGGCGGGGCACGGCACCAGCGCACTTGACGACGATGAAGCCCAAGAACGAGCAGGCGCGACTGCGGGCCGAATCGACCACGCCGCGCCAGGCAAGGGCGAAGCGGCGCGACCTCCGTTCCGCCTACGTCGCGGTGGTGCGGACATTTCTCGGCGCTGCGGCGGCGCCGCCGCCGACCGCGCTGGGACGCTGGCTCGAGGAGGTCGGCATGACTCCGGCCGAGCTGGCGGTGCTGGGGGGTGAGGCGCAGACCGACGCTGCCGACGGCGCGCAACCGCCCTGGCGGGCCGAGGCGCTCGAGGCGCTGCTGCGCGAGTACCGGCTCGTACGGCGCGCCCGGCTGCGTCGCCAGGCCATACGCGGCCTTTTGCGCCTGCACTGAGCTGTGTCCACGGCGCCGCAGCCATGCGGCCCCGCACGGCGGTCCTTGCAGCAAATGGTTCGGTCTGCGCATCTTGCCGAGGGCGATGGTGAGTCGGGGTGTAGTGTCGGGGGGAGCGCGGCGGACGGGGCGGATCGTCGACCCGCTGCCCGTCTCGGCGTCGCGCCTGGTGAGAGCCACGCTGGCACGTGTCGCCAGCGGCATCGGGCTCGCAGTCGTCCTCGCGGCGCATCCCGCCGCCGCCGCGCCGGTTCCGTGCGTCGGTGATTGCAACGGCGACGGCCGGGTGGCCGTCAACGAGTTGGTCCTCGGGGTAGAGATCGCGCAGGGCGGCCGCCCGTTGTCGACCTGCCCCAACTTCGACGCCAATGGTGACGGGGGCGTGGCGCTGAACGAGCTGATCAGCGCCGTCAACGCGGCCCTGTCGGGCTGTGCGCTGGTCGCCGCGACGCCGACGCCGACGGCGACGCCACCGCCGCCGAGCGTGACCCTGACGGCGACGGCCAGCGCGACCGCGGCCACCAGCGCGACGGCGAGTCTGACGCCGAGCGTCGCGGACACCGCGACCGTCACGCCGAGAGTCACCGCCACCGCGACCGCCACGCCCACCGTCACTGCGACCGCCGCCGACACGCCGGCGTCGACGGCGACCGCGACCACTGTTGCGACGGCCACCGCCGTCGCGACCGTCACGGAGGCACCGAGTGCGACGCCCGTCGATACGGCGCCGCCCGATCCTACCGCGACGGCGGCCGAGCCGACCGAGACCTTCCGACCCGGCACGCCGACGGCCACCGGGACCGCCACGCGCACGCGCACGCGGACCCAGTCGCCGACCCGCACGGTGACGGAGGCGCCATCGGCGACGCCGACCAATACGCGGCCGACGCGCACGCCGACGGCGACCATCTCGCCGAGCGTCACGCGCACGCCGACCGTCACCCGCACCGCGACGCGTACCCCGCGCACGACGGCGACGCCGGTGCCGCCGACCGCAACGCCGGTCGACACCAGCACCGCCGGCCCGTCGCCGACGCGCACCGCGACGCCGCCGACGACCAGCACGCGCACGGCGATTCCGACGCGCACCCAGACGCCGACCCTCAGCATCACGCCGACGCGCACGCCGACGGCGACGCGCACACCCAGTGCAACGCGCACGGCGACGGTACCGGACACGCGCACGCCGACGCGCACCGCGTCGCCCACCGCCACCGTACCGGGCTCGCCCAGCCGGACTGCCAGTGCGACGGCGACGCGCACGCCGAGCGCGACGCTGGTGCCGACGCTGACCCGGACACCGACGATCACGCGGACGGCGCCCCTGACGGCGACGCCGAGCCGCACTGCGACGCTGACGCCGACCCGCACGCCGACGCCGACCCGCACGCTGACGCCGACCCGCACGCTGACGCCGACCCGCACGCCGACCCGCACCGGCACCGCGACGTTGACTCCGAGCGGCGCCCCGGCGGCGACCGCGACGGTGACGGTGACGCTGACGCGTACGCCGTCGCGCACGCCGACGCCCACCCTGACGGGGTCGCCGACGCGCACCGCGACGCGTTCGCCGACGGTGACGCCGACCTTCCAGACCATCGGCCCGATCATCAGCTACCTCGGCGTCGCCCGCGCCGACGGCCAGGTTACACAGCCGATGGGCACGGCGGCCGATGGGACGCCGATCTACCTGCGGCCGCTCCCGCAGGGCTTCTTCCTGGTCGTCGAGGCGCGGCCCGGTCCGGGCGGTCGGCCGGTCGGGCAGAACACGTTCAATTCCGCGCTCGACGATCCGAACCTGCTGCCCAATCTACAGATCGTCGTGTCGCGCCCGCTTGGCAACGGCAGCGCGATCGTTTGCGACGACGGCTCGGGCGGGATCATCGGCGGCGTCCCGGCAGTGAACCCGCCGGTGTTCGGCGGCACCCAGGCGTCGGCGAACGCGATCAACGACCTGACCTGCCGTTTCAACGTGCGCTCCAGCAGCGGCGACGCGTGTACGCGCAACGCTCAGCAGGACGCCGCGTTCGTGACCGGATCGACGCGGGTCCAGTTCTGCCCGGCGTCAGGTGTCGGCGCGGAGATCGGCTTCCTGCCCGGCGACACGCGCGTCACCGCGCGCGCCACCGACAACATCGGCCAGCCCGGCGTCGCCGCCTCGATCATCATCCGCGTCGCGCAGCCCTAGTCGTCGAGGCCCTTGCCCTGCGCGCGGCCATTCCCCCGGGCGGCGCGATCCTCAACCCCCTCACCCTGTCCCTCTCCCGGCGCGAGAGGGGGCCCATGTGAGCAGAGCGCGTTCGTCACCAGGTCCGCCCTCGCGCAGGGAGAGCGAGGGACCGGGTGCGGGTGCGCACAGTCCGTTCATCAAAACGTCCCCTCTCCCGCCGGGAGAGGGACAGGGTGAGGGGGTCGCAAGCGGTTCTCACGCGCCTGCGCGAACCCTGCGCCGCTGTCATTCCGGACAGCCCGCCAACGCGGCTGCCACCGCGGCGACGATCTCCGCCACCGACACGCTTCCATCCTCGTCGCCATCGAACACCGCGCAGGCTGTGGTCGGTTGCGCCGCGAGGGCGATGTTGACGCCGAGGATCAGCTCGTTCACCTCGACCTGCCGGTTGCCGTTGCAGTCGCCGGCGCAGGTCGTCTCGCAGCCGCTGGTGCAAGGCCCCACCGTTCCGGTCAGCACGCCGAGGCCGTCCGGAAACGCGAGGTTCTCGCGGATGATCACCGGTGCGCGCGGTGTGCCGTCGGCCTCGAAACCGATCCAGCGCACCTTGCCGTTGCGGCCCGGGCCGATACCGCCGCCGGGGTTCAGCTGTAGTTGCAGGTCGGCGAAGAACAGGTTGCCGTCGGCGTCGACGGCGATGCCCTGCGGGTTGCCGGTCGGCGCGGGAAGCCCCGGCCGGGGCGGCGACAGGACGCGGCGCAGGAAGGTGCCGGCGGCCGGATCGAACTCGGCGATGACGCCGTTCAGCACGCTGGCGACGTACCAGTTGCCGTTCGGCGCCCGCGCCAGGCTGCTCGGCGTCGGGATGTTGGGGTTGGTGATGAACACCTCGACGTTGACGTTCACCGCGTCGGCCAGCGGCGAGCCGAGCGCGTCGACGCGGCCACAGCCGCCGGCGGCATCGGGTCCGCTCGGGAAGGGTGGCGAGAAGCGCAGGATGGCGGCGCTGCCGGAGACGCCGCCGCCGCCGCCGCGCGCCGAGGCGACGTACACGCGTCCCGCCTCATCGATGGCGATGCCGGTGGCGGTGCCGATGTTCGAGGCGATCTTGCAGAAGTGGGTGCTGGCATCGCCGTTGGGATAGCTGCCGGCGGCGCCGGGGAATCGGTCGAAGGGCGGGAACCACGCGATGAGCTGCCCGGTGGCCGGCCCGCTGGCGCTGTCACCGATCTCCGAGGTGAAGAGGCGCCCCTGGGCGTCGAAGGCGCAGCCGAACGGATCGCCCTGCGGCTGCACGAAATAGGTCGCCGTCAGCTTGCCGATCTGCGTCCCGTCGGCGGCGAAGACGCCCCAGCCCGGCGGCACCGCCGGCTGGCCGGTGTCCTCGCCCATGATGAAGCCGCCCGAGCCGCCCGGGAGCGCACAGACCGGACCGTTCACGTCGCGGCCGCGCGCCGCGTCGAGCGAGGCGCGTTCGATCAGGATGTCCTGCCGCAACGGCGGATCGGTCAGGCTGTCGATGTCGTAGCGCCGCAGGCGGTTCCCCTCGGGGGAATAGAGCACCGCCGCGTCAGCCGCGGCCGCTGCCGTCAAGCAGAACAGTCCAGGCACCAGCCAGGTCGAGCATCGCATCGCGTCCCCTCCCTGGCTCGCGGTGACACTACGGACATCACTTGTCCAACTCGCCCCGCCGCCGTCGTGCCTCGCGGGACGAGTCGGGTTGATTCCACGGCGCGATTCGCATAGCTCGCAGAAGGGGTCGCGGTGAGCGCCGCCCACTCACTCAGCACACGTCCCTGTCGTCTAGCCTGGCCCAGGACACCGGCCTTTCACGTCGGTAACACGGGTTCAAATCCCGTCGGGGACACCTGATTCCGCGCTTCGGTGGTGCTCACATTCGAATCTGGAGTGCGGGCGCGCTGCGAAGTTGGGGCGGGCGCCAATCCGTACACCGGCGACCGGGGCCGGCGCACGCGCCGGCAGAAGCGTCAGCCGCCGAGGCGGCTGACGGCCTTGCGCACCTGCGTTGTGGCGCGCTTGACGTCGGCCGCCTTGGTCAGGTCGCGTGGGATCTTGGCCAGGTGCGCGACGGCGCGCTCCTGGGCCTTGGCGAGATTCCGCGCCAGGTCGCGGACCGCCCCATCGCGGCGCTTGGCGGCGGACTTCTTACTCCTCGCCAGATAGTCGCCGGCGGCGGCGGCCAGGCCGCCCAGGACGCGCCGTTCGCCGACCCCGAGGGCGTGCAGGAGGCCGCCGGAATAGCGCCGCTTGCTTTTGCGTGCCTTCGGCACCGCCGCCTCGTCGCTCGTCGGGCCGACCGGCGTTGCGCGCTTGGCCCGCTTCGGTTTGACCTGCACGACGGCAGCGGTTCGCAGGGTCGTGCGCCAATCACTGCTGCTCATGGACTCGCGCGCCGCTGAGTCGGTGCGCAAGGGTGTTTGCCGCTTCATAGGATGGAGAACGGCAGGCGGCTCTGGCGCTTGCGCTTCTTCTCGACCACCACCACCACCGGCAGGATGGTCTTGCCGGCCGCATCCTCGCCGAGCGCGAACTCGATCTCGCCCAAGGCGTCGAGGACCGCCTGGTGCAGCTTGCCGCCGCCCTTCTTGAGCTGCTTGATCGCCTTCGCGCGCGCCTTGCCGAGGTCGACGAGGTGTATCGGCAACGCCTCGATAGCGCCTTCCTCGTGATGACCCATCGGTGCGGAGTCCTCGATAACGCTGCCCGCCTTCACGGATGTTTCGATTCCCATCTGAAGTGACTCCTGTCGAGACAATCGGATGGATCCGATTAGCGCCGAACAACCGACGCCGTCAAATGAACGCAAGTCCTTCCTATCTAGTGCGCGGGGAGACTAGGATGTTCGTGGTCGGCCGGTTCCGGAATCTTGTATGACAGCGAGCCTTCATTCCGCGGGCACTGCGGCACGGCGCCGGGTGCACATCTTCAGGGTGGCGAGTCCGGCGCACCTCGCGGCGCGCGGCGCGCCGACGGATCGCCCGGCCCACCGCCCGCGACAGCCGTGGCCGCTGCCGCCACGGGCGGACGACGGCCAGGCGATCCGCGCGACGCGCCGGCAGGTCGCCGGCCGGCTCCTGTACTGGGCCTACGCGTTCGCCTACTTCGCGGCGCGGCGATTGGGTACGCGCCTGTGGAACCCGCCTGCGGCGCAACGGCTCGCCGGAGTGCTGTTGCGCGAAACGCTCGAGCGCATGGGCGGCACGTTCGTCAAGCTCGGCCAGCAGTTGTCGACGCGCATGGACCTCCTGCCGCTGGAGGTGTGCAACGAGCTGGCGAAGATGCTCGATGCGATGCCGCCGTTTCCTGTCGAGCAGGCGATCGCCGCCATCGAACGCGCGACCGGCAAGGCGCTCGGTGCGACCTTCAGCACCTTCGACCCACAGCCGTTGGGTTCGGCGTCGGTGGCGTGCGTCTACCACGCCATCTTGCGCAACGGCCGTGAGGTGGCGGTGAAGGTGCGCCGACCCGGTATCGAGCGGATCTTCGCCGCCGATCTCTCGGCGCTCGACGTCCTCTGCCGGCTGGCCGAGCGCTTGACCCTGCTGCGCCCCGGGCTCACCACGGGCCTGCGCGGCGAGCTGCGCAGCATGCTGATGGAGGAGCTCGATTTCCGCAGCGAGGCGCGGTACCAGGAACTGTTCCGACGCCAGGCCGATCGCGACGGACAGGCCGTCTCGGCGCCGCGGGTCTATGCGCAATTCTGCGGCCCCGGGGTGTTGGTCAGCGAGTTCGTGCACGGCGTCTGGCTGCAGGATCTGGTGGCGGCCGTCGAGCGCGACGATCGGCGCGCGCTGGCCCACTACGCCGCGCTGCACATCGACCCGGCGGCGGTATCTGGGAATCTCTTCCAGACGCTGTTCTGGGCGAACTTCGAGAACCTCTTCTACCACGCCGATCCGCACCCCAAGAACATCCTGGTGCAGCCCCACAACCAGTTGGTCTTCGTCGATTTCGGCGCCTGCGGGCCGTCGCTGCATCGCAACCGCCGCAACCTGGCCGAGCTCTTTCGACGCCAGGCGCAGCGTGATGTCGCGGGCGTCGTCGATGTGTTCGCCAACATGCTGGCGCCGCTGCCGGCCCTCGACCTCGACGCGCTCTACCGCGACGGCGAGACGCTGACCGCCCGCTGGCAGTATGGCTTCGAAAGCAAGCACCCCGAGTGGTGGGAGCGCAGCACGGCCGGGCTGTGGATCGGTATGTTTGAACTCACTCGCCGCTACAACATTCCAGTCACCGTCGACACCGTCCGCCTGGTGCGCTCCTCGTTGCTCTACGACACCATCGCGGCGCGCTTGAGCAGCACGATCAACATGCGGGACGAATTCGAGCGCTACGTCCGCGCTGCGCAGGCGCGCGCGCGCCGGCGGCGGCGTCGCGCCTTCCCCGATCGCGCGGAGCGCGCGGCGCGCTTCGCGCAGATCGCCGCGGCGCTCACCCGTGGTCGCTTTGCGCTCGAGCAATTCGCCGATCAGCCCCTGGTCCATACCACGCCGGCCGCCGCACACCGGGCGCGGCGCCTGGCTGCGGTCGTCCAGCTGGCAGTGGCAGCTGGCGCGCTGGCGGCCGCGGCGACGCTCAGCGGCGAGCCGCTGGCGGTGGTGGTGGCCGGTCTGGCGACGCGGCCGCTGTCCTGGGGGATCGTCGGGCTGCTGGCGTGGCACACCTGGCGCCGGGTCCGCCGGCCGCGCGCAGCGAGCGCCGCCGCCGGCATGAGTTCATGAACAGCGCCGACGGCAACGGCCGGCGCGGAGCGGAGTCACGATGCCTGCGCGATTGACCATGATGCGCCGCGCGCCAGCGGGTGGCCCCGGTCCGACCGCGACAGCCGGATCCGAGCGCCCGACGGTGCTGCATCGCGCCGCGCCGCCGACCTCGAGCAGCCGCCCGACGGTGCTCGGAGCGCTGCCGCGGCCGAGTCAGCTTGCGCCGGCGTCCGAGCCGCCCGTCGACCCCGGAGCGCAGCGGCCGCGCCGTCCCTGGCCGCTGCCACGCCGGCAGCGCGAGGTGGAGGCGTTTCGGGCGCCGCGCTGGCGAATCGCTTGGCGGCTCGCCTGCTGGGCCTATGCGGCGGCGCACTACGGCCTGCACCGCCTGTGGGATCGCCTGCACGGACGCAGCGGCAGCGTCGCGCGCGGCGTCCGCCTGCGAGAGACCTTCGAGCACATGGGCGGCACCTTTCTGAAGCTCGGTGAACAACTCGCCACGCGCATCGATCTGCTGCCCTTCGATACCTGCAGGGCATTGTCGAAGATCCTCGACGACATGCCCGCCATCCCCCTGCGCGAGGCCGTGGCGGCGATCGAACGGACCACCGGACGCCCGCTGGCGCAGACCTTCGCCCGCCTCGACCCGCAGCCGCTCGGATCGATGTCCGTCGCCTGCTTCTACCATGGCCTGCTGGTCGGCGGTGAGGAGGTGGCGGTCAAGGTGCGCCGTCCCGGCATCGGCGAGCGGTTTGCCGCAGACCTGGCGGCGCTCGACGTGTTGTGCGGGGTCGCCGAGTGGCTGACGGTGCTGCGCCTCGGAGTCACGCGCGCGCTGGGCGCCGAAATGCGCACGATGCTGATGGAGGAGCTCGATTTCCGCGCCGAAGCCCGCTTCACCGAGTTGTTCGGTCGCCAAGCCAAGCGCGACGGGCAGCCGGTCTCAGCGCCGCGCGTCTTCGACGAACTGTCCGGCAAAGACGTGCTGGTGCGCGCATACCAGCGCGGCCTCTGGCTGCAGGATCTCATCGGCGCCCAGGAACGACACGACGAGCCGACGTTGCGCTATTTCGCGACGCTCGGCATCACGCCGCAACGGGTGGCGAAGCGCCTGCAGCACGCCTTCTACTGGAGCACCTTCGAAACCCTCTTCTACCATGCTGATCCGCACCCGGCGAACATCCTCGTGCTGCCCGACAGCCGACTGGTGTTCGCCAACTTCGGCGCCTGCGGGCCGACGACCCGCAAGAGCCGGCGCAATTTCGCCGAGCTGTTCCATCGCCAATCCCGGCGCGATCTCGATGGCATGGTGCAGGTCATCGGCAACATCCTGTCGCCGATTCCGCAGACCGATCTGTACGCGTTCGCCAAGGTCGCCGAGGCCAAAGTGGCGCGTTGGCAGTATGGCTTCGACAGCCGGCACGCCGAGTGGTGGGAGCGGAGCTCGGCGGGCCTGTGGATCGGCATCCTCGAGATGGCGCGCGAGCTGCGCATCCCGGTCAACATCGAGACGGCGCGCTTCTTTCGCGCCGCGCTGCTCTATGACACGGTGACGACGCGCCTGCACCCGCGCATCAACGGACCGCGGGAGTTCAAGAAGTATCAGGGTGAGGCGCGCCGTCGCGCCGGGCGCCGCATCCTGCGGCGCCAGCGCGAGGAGCTGACGCCGGGCAATCTCCTGGTCGAGCTCGACCGGGTCGCCGACCTGGGACGGCGCCTGGTCTATCGGCTGCAGGACTTCTCCGATCGACCGACGACGTCGTTCCTGGCGACAATCAACAAGGGCGCCTTCGCCCTGTCGACCCTGCTGCGCAGCGCCCTCGGCGCCGGCCTGATCACCGTCGCCGCGATGGTCGTCGCCACCGCCGCCGGCGGTGGCGCGCACGACCCGGTGAGCCTGTCGGCCGCCGCCCGCGGCGTCGCCCTCAGTCCATGGTACTGGGCGGCGGTCAGCGTCGTCATCCTGCGTGCCTATCGCCTCATCCAGTATCGGCTTGGCGACATGGACCGCCAATCCTGATGCCCCACCCATGGACCGACGGCTGCTCCGTAGGGGGTAACGGTCAGCGCGGCATCACCGCGTAAGGGTTGCCGCCGAGCGCGGCGGAGACGTCGGCGATCGCGTTCTGCGCCCGCACGCTGTTGATCACGTTGCGCACGCAAGCTCCCCGCGGTGGCACCGAGGGCGCTGGCCGGCAGCGCTGCAAGCTGCTGAAACAGGATCGCGTACGCTGTTCCCTCCACGTCGACGATCGGATTCAGCCGGCTGATCGACTTACCATGGCCGCCCGATTCGATTCGAGCCAGGCCTCCTGCCGCTTGCGTTGCACAGCCTCGACGACCGCCCGCTCGCACACGGCTGTATGCGCACTCCACGACCATGGCCAGGTCGAAGGAGAACAGGTCGAAGGACGACCTCGACCGGCCCATCGATCCTGGTCACCGGTTCATCCACATCGACGTGACGCGGATCGGACAGCCTCCCACGCACACGCTTGCAGCGTTCGCGCGCCACCCCGTGCCGTTGGCGTTGAACCGCAGCAGCGCCTTCGTGTACGGCAGCGGGGTGAATCCGCGCAGGGTGGGGTCGACCGGCCCCTGCGGGCCGATGCCTTGCGAGCTCAACACCCGTGACACACGCGCGCGCGCTTGGCGGAGGGAATCGGCGATGCAGGAGTGCGAGGGAGGTCCACTGTGCCGTCGCTGTAACTGAGATTCGATCGGGCGCCGCGCTTCATCCTGCTGCTGCTGTCGATCATCGCCGAGCTCATGCTGGCGCCGTTCTTTGCCGGCAACGAGGCCGACCTGGGCATCGCGTTGGGCTTCTCCGGTCCGGTGATGCTCGCGGCCTTGTGGGCCAGCGGTGCGCAGCGCACGGCGGTGCTGCTGTTCGTGCCGGCGGTGGCCGCGCAAGTGGTCGCCGCCCAGTCTGGGAGCGCCGCGATGCAGGTCGTCGCGCTGACCCTGCGTATCGCCTTCTTTGCCTACGCCACCGGCGCCATCATGTGGCGCACCTTGCGCAGCTCGGAGGTGACGATCGACACCATCGCCGGGGCGGCGTGCGCCTACACCCTGCTCGCCGTCGTCTGGGCCGGCATGTACGGGCTGCTCGAATTCCTCCATCCGGGATCATTCAACGTTCCCGCCAGCTGGCAAGTGGGCGCGAGCGGGTCTCGGAACCCGGCTCTGATGTACTTCAGCTTCGCCACGCTGACGACCGTCGGCTACGGGGACATCACGCCGACATGGCCGGGCTCTGGCGGACTGGCGGCGGCGGAAGCCGTCGTCGGCCAGCTCTACCTGGCCATCACCATCGCCCGCCTGGTCGGCCTGCACACCTCGCAGCGGCGCTGAAGCGCCGCCGCGAGACACCGCGCCGGGCTCAGCCGCCGGCCATGGCGCCGACGATGAGAAACGGCTCGTCGCCGCTGGCGACGCGGGCGGGGAGGGGGTGGTCGGGCGATTCGTGCGACAGGTCCTCCTCACAGGCGAAGAAGCGTGCGAACGGGCGGCGCTGCTGGGTGACGTGATCGCGGATGGTGCCGCGCAGCATCGGGAATCGGGCCTCGAGGGCGTCGAGGACGGTGCGCTGCGTGACCGGCTCGGCGACCACCAGCTGCACCTCGCGATCGACGCGCGCCAGCGTCCGCAGATGGGCGGCGAGGACGACGCGGATCATGGCAGCGTCTGCACCTCGACCGACAGCACCGGCGGCCGATCGCGGACGATGGCCGTCCAGGTGTCGCCGGCGTCGGCCGAGGCGTACACCTGCCCGCCGGTGGTGCCGAAGTAGATGCCGCAGGCGTCGAGCTGGTCGACGGCCATCGCGTCGCGCAGGACGTTGACGTAGCAGTCGCGCTGCGGCAGGCCAGCGGTGAGTTCCTGCCACTCGTGCCTGCCGCTGCGGCTGCGGTAGACGCGCAGCGTGCCCTCGGGGGGGAAGTGCTCGGAGTCGCTCTTGATCGGGACGACGTAGACGGTGTCCGGTTCGTGTGCGTGCACCTCGATCGGGAAGCCGGAGTCGGAGGGCAGGTTGCCACTGACCTCGCGCCAGCTCTGGCCGCCGTCGCTCGAGCGGAAGAGGGCGGCGTCCTCGACCCCGGCGTAGACCGTGTCGGGATCGCTCAACGACGGCTCGAGGTGCCAGACGCGCGCGAACTCCCAGGCATGCGGTGTGCCGTCATGCCACTGGTGCGTGCCCGGCACACCGTCGTAGACGAACTCGTTCAGCCGGCGAAATGGGGGCCGCTGACCTCCCAGCGGTCGCGCCGGCCGTCCGCTTCGAGGACAAAAGCGCCCTTGCGCGTGCCTACGAGGACCCGTACCCGGCTCATGCGTTCCTCCTTCCGTTCGCGCGCGACGAGATGCTTGCGCGTCAAAGTCGATCTGATGGGGCAAGATCGAGATCTCGGGAGAAAACGCGGTGCCCGACGAGCGGGCTGCCGCGGCGGCGCTGGGGCTCACGCGCCAGGAGCCGGCGCGGCCCTTGCGCCAGTTGGGATGGCACGGGCGCGGAAGGGCAGCCTCAGCAGACCCGCTGTGGTTTGCAGGGGCGCCGCGTCGAACCCCTCGAGGCCGTAGGCGATGGGAGTCCCACGCGGTGAGGGTGTGAAGGTGCCGAAGGCGCGGTCGAAGAGCGAGAGGATGTTGCCGTAGTTGGTGTCGGTCTCAGCCGCGTCGCGCGAGTGATGCACTTTGTGCAGGTAGGGAAAGCTGGTGACCAACGACAGCGCGTCGTCGAGCCAGGTCGGGACCCGCAGGTTGGCATGCTCGAGCAGGCCGGCGAGGGCCGAGGCGAGGCGATAGACGGCCAAGGCGCCGGGTGTCGCGCCGAGGCCGATCGCGCCCAGGGTCAGGAATGCGTACCGGATGACGCTCTCGCCGGGGTGCTGGCGGATGGTGGTCGTCACATCGACCGCTGGATCCGAGTGATGCACGCGATGGAAGGCCCAGAACAGTGGCACCCGATGCATCGCGACGTGAGCGACGTAGAAGGAGAAGTCGAGCCCGACGACCGCCAGTCCGGCGGCCAACAGGGGCGACAGCTGGAGGCGCGGGAGGAGGCCGAACTCGAGCGGCGCCAGGCGCGTCAGGACCAGGACCAGCGCGCCGTTGAACACGACATTGGTCGCGAAGGTGATGCCGGTGAGTGCCAGGTTCGGGCCGAGGTGAGCCCGGTGCCAGCGGCCACGGGCGCGCAGCGGCACGACGGCTTCGAGTGCCGCGATCAGGGCCATGGCGGCGAGGATGATGGCGACCGTAGCGAGGGGGGTGCTGTCGTAGCTCGGGACGTCGGCGAGTGCGCTGGGCATGCGGTCCTCCTGGGGCGACTGGGTGTCGCGAGCAGGACGCGCCAGTGGGTCGGATCGTTACAGATCCGGCCCGGGATCGGAAAAGCGCACGGCGGTCAGTTTACGCGAGGCGAGCACTGCATGCAGCGCCGTGATGCGGCCGTCCGGGCCGACGTCGCAGCGGAGCAGTGCACGCGGCGCCTGACGGCGCTCCGTGGCGGCGTATTCGATGACCGCCGCGGGCATGCCGTTGAACAGGCGCAGGCCGATGCGGGCGCCAGCGGAGCGGCGCCGGGCGACGCGCAGGTGGAGGGTGGCGACCTTGGCGCGGCCGACCAGGATGGTGGCGAGTGCCGTGTACTCGCCGCCGCCGTCTGTGGTGGTGCGGACGGCGTCGCTCAGCAGCGCCTCGAGGCCTGCCGCGTCCTGGCTGCGCAGGCAGCGCAGCAACGCCTCGAGTGCCTGCTGCGTCTGCTCCCGCCGCGCCGCGGTCGGATGGCAGCGGTCGTGATCATAGGCGCGCATGGCGCGCCGGGCGCGGTGGTGCGTAATGCGGACGTTCTCCGCTGACATTTCAAGGATGCCGCCGGTCTCGCCGGCCGAGTAGTCGAAGACGTCGCGCAGCAGCAGCACCGCCCGTTGCTTTGGCGTCAGCGCGTCGATGGAGAGCAGAAAGGCGAAGGTGATGCTCTCGAGCCGCTCATAGCGCGCCTCCGGGGCATCGGGCGCATCGCTCGCCAGCCAGTCTTCCATGTCGGCTTCGATCGGCGAGGGGAGCCACGGGCCGACGCAGCCACGGCGGCGTCGCCGCCGCAGGATATCGAGACCCCGATTCGCGGCGACGCGCACCAGCCAGGCGCGCCAGGTAGGGTCGTCGGCTGGACGTCGCCGCTCGATCGCACGCAGGAAGGTATCCTGGACGATCTCGTCGGCATCCGCCGCACGGCCGGTCAGGCGGTAGGAGAGCCCCCAGAGCATCCGCTGATGGCTGCGGAAGAGCGAATCGAGTGTCACTGGTTCCTCCCGCAGGGATCTTCCTCGCACGGCCCTGCTGCGTGGTCCATCGCAGTCATCCGACGGCGCGGCGTGCCGGCCGACGCCCGCTGACTCGCCCGGCAAGGGCGCCGCTCGGCAAGGGCGCCGCTCGGCATGATGCGCGTGGCAACCGCGCGGCGCCTTGCGCGCCAGCGGCCGGCGGTCTAGCCCCTGAGGCGTGCGGATGCGCGTGCGGGTTCTGACCCTGCTGGCAGCGGCGCTGCAGGCCTGTGGGCTGGCGGCGCCGGCGGCGGCGCACCTCGGGTTGCGCTTTCCGCCGTCGCGCTACGGCGACGACGTCCTCAAGGACGGCCCGTGCGGGCGCAGCGGCGGCGCCCGCACCGCGACGATGACCGTACTCGAGCCCGGCGCCACGATCGAGGTGGTGTGGGACGAGTATGTCGACCACCCGGGACATTTCCGCGTCGCCTTCGATGTCGACGGCGACGACGACTTCGTCGATCCGGTCTGCCTCGGCGGATGCGGGACGCGGACGCCGGAGATTGCGCTGTACGGCGACGCCACGGTGCTGCTCGACGGGATCGCCGATACCGCGGGTGGGGAAGGGCGGGTGCAGGTGACCCTGCCGGACGTCGCCTGTGAGCGCTGCACGCTGCAGGTCCTTCAAGTGATGTACGACAAGCCGCCCTACGTCGTGCCCGGTAACGACATCTACTATCAGTGCGCCGACCTCGTGCTGCGCCGCGCCACCTGCGTCGGCGACTGCAACGGCGACGGGCGCCTCGGCGTCGATGAGTTGGTCATCGCCATCGGCGCGTCACTCGGTCTCGGCACGGTGGGCGAGTGCGCGGCAGCGGACGGCGACGGCGACGGGCAGGTGCGCATCGACGAGCTGGTCGCCGCCGTGGCGGCTGCGCTCGACGGCTGCGCCGGGCGCGACTGACGCGGGCGCGTCGCCGATGCCCTATCGCGGCCGCTTCGCGCCGTCACCGACCGGCGACCTGCACCTCGGCTCGCTGGCGACCGCTCTGGTGGCCTGGCGCCGGGCGCGTGCGGCGGGCGGTGCGCTGGTGGTGCGCGTCGAGGACCTCGACGCGTCGCGCGTTGTCGTCGGCAGCGAGGCGCGCCAGCTGGCCGACCTGCGCTGGGCGGGCCTAGAGTGGGACGAGGGCCCGGACGTCGGCGGTGCGTCCGCGCCGTACCGGCAGTCGGAGCGCGGCGCGTGGTACGCCGCCGCCCTCGCACGCCTGACGGCGGACGGCGCCGCCTACCTCTGCGACTGTTCGCGGCGCGACATCGCCGCGGTGGCCAGTGCGCCGCACGCGGGCGAGGACGGGCCGCGCTATCCCGGCACCTGCCGGCGCTTCGGCATGACGGCGCGCGCCTGGAAGCGGCCGCCGGCGGTGCGCGTGGCGCTGCCGGATCGCGTCGTGCAGGTGGACGACGCTTTGCAGGGCCGCTTCCGTCAGCACGTCGCGCGTGAGGTCGGCGACTTCGTCCTGCGCCGCGGCGACGGGGTCTACGCCTACCAGCTCGCGGTGGTGGTCGACGATCTGGCGATGGGGATCAGCGAGGTGGTGCGCGGCGCCGACCTGCTTGCCTCGACCCCGCGCCAGGTGCTGCTCGCCGAGATGCTCGGCGGCACCGCACCGCGCTTCGCGCACGTGCCGCTGGTCGTCGATACGGACGGGGCGCGGTTGCAGAAGCGGGCGCCGAGTTACACGCTGGCGGCGTTGCGCGCGGCGGGGATGGCGCCAGGCGCGGTGCGCGCGCAACTCGAGTCGATCCTGTCGCCGCTGCACGGCCGGGCGGAGGCACGATTGTTTGGGATCCCCTCACCCTGACCCTCTCCCTGCGGGAGAGGGGACCCATGAATGCAGCGCGCGTGTTGCCCAGGTCCCCTCTCCCGCAGGGAGAGGGTCAGGGTGAGGGGATATCGACCGTGGAATCCCCGGCGGCGTCGGCGCGCGTCATGTCCGGCCGTCGCCCGAAGCCGCGGGCACGCGCAGGCGGACAGTGCGGATGCGGCGCGGCGTCGCATCGACGATTTCGATCGGCAGTCCGGACGGGCCGGCGAGCGTGTCGCCGGCCTGCGGGATACGCCCGGCCAGTGCCAGGCAGAGGCCGGCAATGGTGTTCCACCCCTCCTCCTCCGAGAGGTTGAGGTCGAGGGCGCGGTTGACGTCACGGATCGGCGTCGCGCCGTTTACCAGGACCGTCCCGCTGGCTTCACGGCGGATCATCTCGGGCACCTGCGTGACGTGCTCGCTGAAGATCTCGCCGACCAGCTCCTCGACCAGATCCTCCATGGTGACGATCCCCTCCATGCCGCCATGGTCGTCGACCACGAAGGCGATCAGTACATGCCGCCGGCGCATCTCGCGCAGCAGGTCGATGGCCGGTTTCGACTCGGGGATGAAGATCGGCGGTCGCACCAGGTCGTCGAGCACCAGCAGGCGGCGCTCCCAGGCGAGGGCCAACAGATCCTTGACGGCGATATAGCCGACCAGGTTGTCGACGCGCCCATCGTAGACCGGGATGCGCGAGTGGCCGCTCTCGAGCAACAGGTGTTGTACCTCGTCGGCGGCGGCGTGGCGGCTGAGCATGACGACGTCCTGGCGCGGCACCATCACGTCGGCGGCAGTGAGATCGGCGAAGTCGATGGCGCGCGAGGCGATCTCGCCGGCGTCGGGGTGGACCGTGCCGGCCCGCGCGGCGTCCTCGACCACCTGTTGCAACTCTTCCGGCGAGTGGCGGGTCTCGGTGAACGTCGTGTGGTCGCCGAACGGTCGCAGCAGGGCGTTCGAACTCGCGGTCAGGGCCCGCACCAGCGGGCGGGCGATCCACGAGAGGCCGAGCAGCGGCCGTGCCATGAGCAGCGCGTAGGGCTCGGCGGCACGCAGTGCGAGCGATTTCGGCACCAACTCGCCGGCGACGATCGACAGGAAGGAGACAGCCGCGATCACCGCCGCCAGGGCGATGTCGCCGGCGTGGCGCGTCGGCACGCCGAGCTCCTGCAGCCAGCCGGCGACGCGCACGGCGATCGACGAACCGCCG
This sequence comes from bacterium, assembly GCA_031401035.1. Lineage (GTDB taxonomy): Bacteria > Desulfobacterota > Binatia > HRBIN30 > CADEER01 > JANNRA01. The sequence goes on from JANNRA010000065.1 coordinate 79,934, forward strand.
AGGGCGGCGGCGGTGGCGCTGACCACCGTGATGCCGATCTGGACGGTGGCGAGAAAGCGTTCCGGGTCGTTGCGCAGGGCGAGCAGCGAGGACGCCCCGCGGCGACCCGATTCCACCATCTCGAGGATGCGCGATCGCCGCAGCGCCACCACCGCGATCTCGGCTCCGGCGAAGACACCGTTGGCGGCGATCAGGAGCAGGATGATCAGAAGCTCGGTCAGCCGGCCCGCCTCCGCGCGGCGCGCGTCGCAGTCATGCGGCCTAACTGGGGGGGCAATCGCCAGGCTGTCAAGCGACGCTGGCGGCGCGTCGGCCGGCGCGTCGGCTGGGTGGTTGCGGGTAGCGACGGATGGTATGCGGACGCATGCTCGGCACCCTCACCCTGCGCGAGATCGAACGCGTCTTTGCGATCATCGAGGCGCGCGGCCTGTCGCGCGAGGCGGTGTTCATCCCCTTGCGGCCGAACCACCCGGGCACGGTACGCATGCGCAGCGACCACCGGCTGGAGATTATCTTCGACCGCGACCAGTCGCTCGATGCCAACCTGGCGGTGATCGAGCAGGCGGTCGACGCGGTGCTGGCGACGCCCGCCGGCCGTCTGCTGCGGCGGGCGGACGACTGACGCGGCGGGCGGGCCATGGTAGGGGAGTGCGGATGAAGTCTCTGGCGGTGCTGGGCTCGACCGGCTCGATCGGCGTCACGACGCTCGACCTGGTGGCGCGCTTCCCCGACCGCTTCCGCGCCGTCGCCCTGGCGGCGGGGCGCAATGTCGAGCGGCTTGCCGAGCAGGTGCGGCAGTTCCGCCCCGTCGTGGTGGCCACCGCCGACGCCGCCGGCGCCGCCGCCCTGCGCGCCGCGGTGCCGGAGTTTCGCGGTGAGATCGTCGCCGGCATCGAGGCGATCGCCGGCGTCGCGAGCTTGCCGGAGGTCGACCTGGTCATCTCCGCGCTGGTCGGCGCCATCGGTCTGCGGCCGACTCTGGCGGCGATCGAGGCCGGCAAGGACGTCGCGCTGGCCAACAAGGAAGTGCTCGTCGTCGCCGGTGAACTGGTGCAGGCGGCGGCGCGGCGGCGCGGCGTGTCGGTTTTCCCGCTCGACAGCGAGCACAACGCCATCTACCAGGCGATGCACGGGCACCGCCGCAGCGACGTCAAACGCATCGTCCTCACCGCCTCCGGCGGGCCCTTTCTGCATGCCAGCCTCGACGAGTTGCGGCGCGCGACGCCGGCGCAGGCGCTCAAGCACCCGACCTGGAAAATGGGCGCGAAGATCACCATCGACTCCTCGACTCTGATGAACAAGGGCCTCGAGGTGATCGAAGCGCACTGGCTCTTCGATCTGCCTGCCGAGCAGATCGACGTCGTCATGCACCCGCAGAGCATCGTCCACTCGATGGTCGAGTACATCGACGGCTCGGTGCTGGCGCAGCTCGGTATTCCCGACATGGCGATACCGATCTCCTACATTCTCGCCCATCCCGAGCGCCTGCCGCTGCCGCACCTGCCGTCACTGGACCTGGTGCAGGCCGGTCGGCTCGAGTTCTTTGCGCCCGATCTCGAGCGCTTCCCCTGCCTGGGGCTGGCCTACGACGCGCTGCGCGCCCGCCAGGGCGCGCCGGCGGTGCTGAACGCCGCCAACGAGGTCTTGGTCGACGCCTTCCTCAGTGGGCGCATCGCCTACCTCGACATTCCCGGCATTGCCCGCCGGGTCCTCGATCGCCACCAGCCGGTGCGCGATGGCGGCCTCGAGGCGTTGCTCGAGGCCGATGCATGGGCACGCGAGACGGCGGGCGAACTGATCGGCGGGGTCCGCGCGGCGGCGCTCTGATCGCGGTTTACAGGACCGGGGGACGGTGCTAGCCGAAGGGGATTCGCGGGAGGTTCGAAGGTTGGAGCAAGACCAGATCACCTGGTTCAAGGAGCTGTTGAACAGTCGGCGCGCCGAGCTGTTGGGCGAAGCCGAGCGCACTGTCATCGGCATGGTCGACGGCAAGGAGAACTTCCCCGAGCCGGGCGACCGGGCGGCGTTGGAGTCCGACCGCAACGCGACGCTGCGCATCCGCGACCGCGAGCGCAAGCTGATCAACAAGATCGACGAAGCGCTGGAGCGGATCGAGGCGGGCGGTTTCGGGGTTTGCGAGGAGTGCGGCGACGCGATCAGCGTCGAGCGCCTGCGCGCCCGGCCGGTGACCACCCTGTGCATTCAGTGCAAGGCCGAGCAGGAAGCTGAGGAGCAGAAACAGCGCAAGCTCTGAGCACCGATCAGACGCGTGGCAGGCCGAGCACCTGGGTGGCGATGATGCCGCGCATGATCTCCGATGTTCCCGAGGCGATGCTCGCCGCCGGCGCCGCCAGGAACCCGGCCGGCACGGCGTAGATCGGATCGGCGCGCTCCCCTGGGTGCGGCGTGTCGTAGAGCAAGCCGGCCGGGCCGAGCAGGGTCATGGCGAGCTGGGCGATCTGCTGCGTCAGTTCCGTCCAGTGCATCTTGATGATCGAGGCCTCCGGTCCCGGCATGCCCATGCGCAGCAGCTTCGCCATCGTCCGCTGGCAGGTGGCGCGGAACGTCTCGGTACCGATGTAGATGGTGGCCAGCGCCTGGCGCAGCACGGGATCGCCGGTGGCGCCGCGCTGAGACGCCAGTCGCAGCAGCTGATCGCGCTGCTTGGCGAGCAGGATCTGCATCTCGACGACGTACATGATGCCACGCTCGTTCTGCAGCGCCGAGGTGACGATGGTCCAGCCGCCGCCGAGGTCGCCGAGCAAGTTGGCGCGCGGCACGCGCACATCCTCGAAGAAGACCTCGTTGAATTCCGCCTGGCCGCCCATCTGCCGCAACGGACGCACGGTGACGCCGGCGCTCTTCATGTCCACCAGCAGGCAGGAGACGCCGTTGCGTCGGCTCGAGGCGGGATCGGTGCGACAGAACACCATGCACCAATCGGCGTGCTGGGCGTACGTCGTCCACACCTTCTGGCCGTTCAGCACGAAGCTGTCGCCGTCGACCTCGGCGCGGGTGCGCATGGAGGCGAGGTCCGAGCCGGCGCCGGGCTCGGAGAATCCGCAACACCACAGATCCTCGGCGCTGAGGATGCGCGCCGCGAAGCGCTGCTTCAGCTCCTCCGTGCCGTAGGCGAGGATCGGCGGCGCGACGATGCCGATGCCGAGGTTGTTGATGATCTCCGGCGCATCGGCGCGGCTCATCTCCTCGACGTAGGCGATCTGTTCGGCGATCGAGGCGGCGCGGCCGCCGTACTCGCGCGGCCAGGTGATCGCCACCCAGCGATCGGCCGCGAGCGTGGCCTGCCAGGCGCGCAGGCGGGCGATGCGCTCGACCTCCGGCAGCATGGCGATGCGCTCGCGGCGCAGGTCGTCGGTGAGGTGAGCGGCGAGCCACGCGCGCAGTTCGTGGCGGAAGGCGGGTTCGGTCTCCGTGCTCATGACCGCCAGCCATAGGGGAGCGCGGAGGCCACGGTCAATGCGCGGCGGCGGCGCGGCGGCGCGGGGGAGCCGGCTGGCGATGGCGCGGCGGCGACCAGGCCGGGGGACGAGGCCGGCAGCATGCGGCGCAGGCGTGGAAAGTGCGTGGTCCCGATCCGG
>JANNRA010000066.1:0-9951 GCA_031401035.1 bacterium
CGCCCGGCCGCGCGCGCCGACATGCTCTCGGCCACCGACCCCGCGGCGGTCGCAGGAGAGCTCGCCGCGGCGGGCGCCGCGGCGGCGGCGCACGGCGCCGGCCTGCGCGCCGCGCGCCGCTATGCGCTGGTCGGTCGCAACTGCGTCTCGGAGCTGTTCGCCAGCATCGACGCCGGGCTCGCCGGCGCCGACGGCGCGGTCGCGGCGTCACCACAGGCGGCGCTGGGCGACGCGGTCGATGGCGAGTGGTGGGACGGCATTCCGTTTGTCTCCGCCGCCAACGTCGACGGTGCCTGGCACGTCCTCGGCCACCAGACCTGGCCGTCGTTCCGCCAGCAGCGCCGGGCCGCGCGCTTGGCGCGGGCGCCGGGCGCTGTCGCCTGGCTGGCGGAGACGACGACCGTGGGGGCGGCGAGCTACCGGGCCGGCGCCGACGACTCGACCTTTCTCTTCTTCACCGACGACGCAGTGGCGACGCGCCCGCTGTTCGGCGCCGCCAACCTCGTCGTCGCCCTCGCCGACAGCGCCCTCGGCCTCGCCACCTGGCCGGCCGACGGCGGCCGCCGCCTGCGCGCCGGCGCGCGCGGTGCCCTCTACAGCCTGCCCGAGCTCGCCTTCCTCAACATCCGCAAGGGGACGACCGCCTGGCTGGGCGCCGACGAGATCAGTGCGGCGGCTTGGTCTCGATCGACGTCTTCCGCACCGTGATCCAGTCGTCCAGCACGTCGTCGATGGTGCCGTCCTTCTTCCACGTCGCCAGCACCGCGTTGAGTTCCGCCAGCAGCTGCGGATTGTCCTTCGGCACCGCCCAGGCGAGGTACTCCTGGGTGAGCGGCCGGTACAGGCCCTCGAGCTTCGGGTTCTCGGTCTTGAAACCGCCGGTGACGCGCCATACCGCCGGCGCGTCCTGGACGAAGAAGTCGATCTGGTCGGCCTCGAGCGCCGCGACCCCCTCATCGGTGGTGGCGTAGCCGTGCAGCTTGGCCTTCTTCAAGGTCTGGCGCGCCCACGTGTCGCCGGTCGAACGCGAGATGAAGCCGACGCGCGACGAGGGTTGGTCCATCGCCGCCGGGTCGCGCAGCCGCAGCAGGTCCGCCTTGCGCACCAGCGCCATCTGGCCGACCTCGAGATAGGGCGTGGTGAAGTCGACCTTCTCCTTGCGTGCCTCGGTGATCGAGGTGCCCGACATCACCATGTCGATCGACTTCGCTTCCAGCGCCGGGCCGAGCTGCTCCCACTCGGTCTCGACCAGGACGATCGGGCGGCCGAGCGCCTTCTCCAGGCGGGCGGCGAAGTCGACCTCGATGCCGACCAGCTTGCCGTCCTGCTTGAACGCCAGGGGCGGGTAGTTCGGCGCCATGCCGACCCGCAGCGGCTGCGCGTCGGCACCCCACGCCGCGCCGGCCGCCAGGATCAGCAGCAGTCCAATCGTCGCTTGTCCGTTTCGCATCGTCATCCTCCGCTTCGCCGTCCGCCTGCTCTTGGCAAGGTGTTGGACAGCCGTCAAACGTGTGCGCCCGGGCATTCGTCACCGCGAGCGGCGGGCGCGGGGCCGGAATCGGGGCCCGTCGATTCCCTCATTCCCAGCGCAGCGCCGTGATCGGATCCAGCCGCGACGCCTTGCGCGCCGGGTAGAAGCCGAAGAAGACCCCGACCGCGGCGGCGAAGAGCAGGGCGCCGGCGATGGCCTCCGGCGGCAGCAGGATCGGCCAGCCGGCGAGGTTGGCGATGAGCACCGCGGCGCCGCTGCCGAGGGCGACGCCGAGCACCCCGCCGACCGCCGCCAGCACCACCGCCTCGACGAGGAACTGCAGCAGGATGTGGCGCGACTTGGCGCCGACCGCCATACGGATGCCGATCTCGCGCGTCCGTTCGGTGACCGAGACGAGCAGGATGTTCATGATGCCGATGCCGCCGACCAGCAGCGAGATCGAGGCGACGGCGAGCAGCAGGTTGTTCATCACCTGGCTGGCCATGCGTGAGGCGCGCGCGAACTCCTCCAGGCTGCGTACCGTGAAGTCATCCTCCTCGCCGGGCAGGATGCGGTGGCGCTGGCGCAGGACGGCGCCGATCTGCTCCTCGGCTTCCTCCATCGCCTCGGCGTCGACGGCGCTGGCCTGGATCATGTCGACCATGCCCGGCATCTCGGTGCCGAGGACGCGCCGCTCGGCGGTGGAGAAGGGGATGAAGACGACGTCGTCCTGATCCTGCCCCCACATCGTCTGCCCGACTGGCGCCAGCACGCCGACGATGCGGAAGGGCACGTCGCGGATGCGGATGGTGGCGCCGACCGGGTCCTGGCCGGGACCGAAGAGCTGGTCGACCACCGTGCGCCCGAGCAGCGCGACGCGGTTGGCCGCCGCCTCGTCGCGATCGTCATAGGCGACGCCGGAGGCGATCGGCCACGGGCGGACGCGGAAGTACGACGGCGGCGTGCCCTGCACCGCCGTCGACCAGTTGTTCTCGCCCGCCACCACCTGCCCGATCGAACGCCGGAAGTGGGTGATCTCCGCCAGCGCCGGCGCGCCGGCGCGCAGCGCCGCGGCGTCGGCGGCGGTGAGCGTCGAGACGCCGCCCCAGCCGGAGCGCACCCCGGCCGCCGTCGTCGCGCCGGGCATGACCATCAACAGGTTGGTGCCGAGGCTCTCGATCTGCCGCTGCACCGCCGCGTCGGCGCCGCGCCCGATACTCACCATGGCAATCACCGCCGCGACGCCGATGACGATGCCGAGCGTCGTCAACGCCGAGCGCAGCACATTGCGCCGCAACGCCCGCAGCGCCGCCAGCACCGTCATGCGCAGCAGCTTCATGAGAAAACCTTCACCACGGAGGCACGGAGGCACGGAGAGGTCGACCCCTCAGGACTCCTCTTCGGAGAATGTCGCGGGCGACGCATCACAACCGGACCCCCTCCGTGTCTCCGTGCCTCCGTGGTGAATCTTCTTCCGCCTTCCGCACGTCGCTGACGACCAGCCCGTCGCGGAAGGTGATCACCCGTTCGGCCCAGGCGGCGACGTCGGGTTCGTGCGTGACGAGCACCACCGTCAGCCCCTGCTCGCGGTGCAGGCGAGCGATGAGGGTCATGATCTCGGCGGTGGTCTGGCTGTCGAGGTTGCCGGTCGGCTCGTCGGCGAGCAGCAGGGCGGGCTGGTTGACCAGGGCGCGGGCGATGGCGACGCGCTGCTGTTGGCCGCCGGAGAGCTGATTGGGGAGATGGTGGGCGCGGTCGGACAGGCCGAGCGCGGCGAGCGCCGCGAGGGCGCGGCGGCGCTGCTCGGCGAGCGGCACGTCGCCGTACACCAGGGGCAGCTCGACATTCTCCAGCGCGGTGGTGCGTGCCAGCAGGTTGAAGCTCTGGAAGACGAAGCCGATGCGGCGGTTGCGCAGCTCGGCGCGCGCGTCGGGGGGCAGCGCGCCGGCATCGACGCCGCCGAGGTGGTAGGTGCCGCGCGTCGGGCGGTCGAGGCAGCCGAGGAGGTTCATCAGCGTCGACTTGCCGGAGCCGGAGGCGCCCATCACCGCCACCAACTCGCCGGCGGCGATGTCGAGGTCGATGCCGCGCAGCGCCGGCACCTCGACGTCGCCGAGCGCATACACCTTCCAGATGTCGCGCAGGGCGATCAGCGGCGCGCTCATTGGCGACAACTTTCGCGCAGCACGACCAGCGGCGCGCTCATTGGCGGCATCCTTCGCGCAGCACGACCAGCGGCGCGCTCATCGCCGGTACCGCGGCACGCCCGGGATGCGCGGCCCCTCGCGCGGGCCGATCGGCTGGTCGAGGGCGATGGCGACGGCGTCGCCCGCTGCCAGGGCGCCGTCCTCGACCGCGGCGACGCTGTCGTCGCGCACGCCGGTGCGCACCACGACGGCCTCCAGCCTGCCGTCGGCGCGCAGCCGCCAGGCGGTCTCGCCGGGCGGGCGTGTGGCGCCGCCGCTGGCGGGGGTCGGCGCCTCGTCCCCATCGTCGGGCGGGGTGAAGGTCAGGGCGCGCAGCGGCAGGCGCAGCGTGTCGTCGACGCGCGCCGTTTCGATGCGCACGGTCGCAGTCATGCCCGGCTTGAGCAGCAGGTCGGGATTATCGACGCCGATGACGACGTCGTAGGTGACCACGTTCTGCACCGTCGTCGGCGCGTTGCGCACCTGCGTGACGCGGCCGGCGAACGGGCGGCTGGGGTAGGCGTCGACGGTGAAGGTCGCCGCCTGCCCGTCGCGCACGCTGCCGATGTCCGACTCGCTGACGCTGGCATTGACCTGCATGGCGGTCAGGTCCTGGGCGATGAGGAACAGCGTCGGCGTCTGGAAGCTGGCGGCCACGGTCTGGCCGACGTCGACGTTGCGCGAGACGACGACGCCGTCCACCGGCGAGGTGATCTCGGTATACGCGAGACTGATGCGCATCTCATCCACCTCGGCCTGCGCCTGGCGCACCCCGGCCTGCTCGAGCGCCACCTGCGCCTGCGCCTGGGCGTGCGCGCTGACCGCTTCGTCGAGCTCGTTCTGCGCCAGCACGTTGGTCGCGCGCAGCCGCTGGCTGCGCTCCAGGGTGGCGCTGCGCAAGGTGAGGTCGGCCGCGGCCCGCATCAGGCGGGCGCCTGCCGTCCCCAGGTTGGCCTCGGCACGCTGCACCTTCACGAGGAACGGGGCGGGGTCGATCTTCGCTACCCGCTGGCCCTTGCGCACGGGCGAGTTGAAGTCGACGTCGATGGCCAGGATGGGGCCCGAGACGTAGGTGCCGACCTGCACCGTGCTCACCGGGTTGACGGTGCCGGTGGCGGTGACCGTGGCGGTGATCGGACCGCGCTCGAGGCTGGCGGTGACGTAGCGGACGGCCTGGTCATCGGCGCCGCGCCACCACCAGACGGCGACGCCGGCGGCGAGCAGCAGCAGCACGGAGACGAGGACGAGGGGACGGCGGAGGAGCGCACGCATGAGTCGTTCCTCAGAGTACCAGATCGCCGCCCCGGGCGCGCCTCCGGTGCGCCGCGGCCGTGCAGGGAGTGGCGACGCCGCGCCGCGTCGCATCCGGAGGCGCGCCCGGCATGGCTTGGCCGCCGGCGCGCGGTGCGATAGCAGCGCGCCGATGCCCGACCACTCCAGCCTGCCCGTGCGCCTCTACCGCCGTCCCTGGCGCGGCGTCGCCGCGGCGCTCTTCGCCGTCAGCCGGCTGGCCCTGCCGTTCATGCTGTGGCGGGTGATCGTCGCCAGCGACCCGCCGGTGTCGCCGCCGATGCTGGCGCGGGCGCTGCTGATTCTGTCGGTCCTGCCGGGGCTCGCGGCGTGGCTCATCGGCCGCGCCTTCGCCGCCCGCCTGTCGATCGATGCCGAGGGCGCGACGCTGACGCGCGGCGCCGGCACGCTGCGCCTGCGGCGTGGCGAGACCGAGGTTGCCCGCATCGGCTGGCTGCCGTGGCCCGAGCCGGTCGTGGCGTTGCGCCGGGCGGGGCGCCGGCTACCCTTCGTCGTCGGCCGGCGCGATCCGGCGGTGCTGCTCGCCGCGCTCGGCCCGGCCGCTGCTGCCCATCCGGTGGCGGTCTACGCCGCGGCGCGCGGCCCGGCGCCGGGCCCATGGTACTGGCTGGCGCGCTACGTCGTCTTCCCTCTGTTGCCGGCGGCGGTGCTGTTCCGCGCCCACCAGTTCATCGCCTACGGCGGCCTGCTCGGACAGTACTATCAGCTCGGTCTCGAGGCGTATCTGCGCAGCGCCGCCCTCCACTGGAGCACCACCGCCGCCTACCTGCTGCTCTGGGCCAGCGCCTGGCGCGGCGCCGCCGAGACGGTGGCCTTCGCGACCGCCTGCCTCGCCCCGCGCGCCGCCGGCCCGGTCCGCCGTGCCGTCGAGGCCGTCTGCGGCATCGCCTTCTGGCTCGGTGTTCCGATCGTTCTGGCGCTGCGCTTCTGGGCGTGACCCGTGGAGGGCACCCTCCGTGGGCGCCTGTTGCATGGAGATCCCGAGGCAACCATCCAACAGGCGCCGACGGAGCGGCTCCCTCCAGGCCCAGACGCACGACGGGGCGCGGCGTTGCCGCCGCGCCCCGTCGCATCGCCAGGGATGCCCCAGACCGCTCAGGGAGTCGCCGGGTTGAATCCCGACAGCGCCCAGCCCATGCGCTCGTGGCCGAGTTGGTTCCAGATCGGGTTCTTGCCGCCGACGATCTGCGTCGTGTAGTCGGGCGCGCCGGAGCCCGAGCCCGTACCGCCGAAGAGGCCGACGTACACCGTCGAGCCGGTGTAGGTCGGATGCGTGTCGTCGGACTGCAGGTAATCGTAACTCGTGCTGGCGTTGACGAAGTGCGTGTTGGAGTCGCGCAGCGTCGCGCGCAGCGTCACCGAGATGCGCTGCACGTAGTCGTTCTCCGACTCGCCCTGCACGTAGCGCAGTGCGTCCGAGTCGATCTGCGCGTCGCCGTTCGCGTCGTAGTCGGCGCCCATGTACTGCGCGAACGAATCAGCGCACTGGAAGCCGTAGGTGTTGGCGAAGTTGCAGGCGCGCCAGTTGCTGCGCGCCAGGTAGGGGAGGAAGGCGGTCTGCTTGTTGACCTTCTGCCCGGTGCCCGAGTCGGTGCAGCCGCTCAGGCCATTGTCGGCGTTGTAGCCGGGGTAGAAGATGTTCGAGATCACCTTGCGCGTCGCCGTCGTCGCGTAGGTGTTGATGGCCTGCATGGCGAGCTGCTGGTAGGTGGTGCAGTTGTTCAGCGCCGTGGTGATGACGCCGTAGTTGCAGGTGCCGGTCTGTCCGGCGAAGCTCGAGCGCGCCTGCAGGAAGTCGTTGCCGCACATCTCGAACGTCACGATCTTGGTCGTGCTGTTCTGCATGTACGAGCGCTCACCGTAGATTTTATTGTTGTAAATGTCGTTCGCCAGGGCGCCCGACTTGGTGCGGCGGATGACCTCGATGTCGGTGCCCCATTTCTGCGACAGGTACTCGCCGTCGACCCACGGCGCGGCGCGCTTGGCGACGCGCGACAGCGAGCCGTAGTAGCCGGCGTAGATCGAGTCGCCGTAGGCGACGACGCGATACTTCGTCGTCGTACCGGCGCGATCGATGGTCCACGACGTATTCTGGGTGATCGTGCTCGCCAACGCCGCCGTACTCCCGCACAGCAGCGCGACCGCCGGCAGCGCCAGCGCAACACGACCCAGACGCCCCTTCAGCTTCCGAAGCATGGCTCCCCCCTCTCGGTTATGGGCCGCATCAGCGCAGCCAATACCTCGGCGCGCTAGCACGCGGCGAAAAACGCCGTCAACAGAAAAGAGCGAGCCGCCCGTGGGCGTGGCGGGCCGGGGTGCGGCGTCGGTTCAGTAGTGCGCCGCCTTGACCAGCAGCTCGATGGGCCGCGCCAGGCCCTCGTGCGCGACCGGCACAGGCTGTCTGGTGGCAAACCGCATGGCGCCATCGACGGTGATGCGCGCCTGCAGCAGCAGCCGCGCCGGCGGCGCGACGGCAGCCGCGGGCACCGTCAGGCTGAATCCAATCGGTATCTGCCGGCCCTGCGTCTCGATCACCTGTTGCGCCAGGACCGTCGCCGGCGCATCCGCGCGTGCCGCGTCGACCAGTTGCACGGTCACCACCGCGGTTGGCGGCAGGGCCACCCGCTCGCGATAGGTGACGGTGCCGCTGACCGCGGTCAGGCCGGCCGGCGGCGCCGCCGCGCGCACCATGTCAGCCGGCGCCGCCGGCTGCCGCACGCAGCCGGCGAGGGCCAGCGCGACGAGGGCGGCGGCGATGCGCATGTCGAGGTGTCTCATTCGGTCGCTCCTTCATTCATCTCATCCCCTCACCTGTTCGCTCCCAAGGCGCCAGGGGCGACGCATGTCCGTACCGCGTGGCGCGATCAGGTCCCCTCTCCCGCAGCGAGAGGGACAGGGTGAGGGGATCCCGATATGTCTTCTCTCCGCCACCACAGCGGTGCCGCCAGCGCCAGCGCCGCCAGCGCCGCGGTCGGCGGCAACCAGTCGCCCCAGGCGAGCATCAACGTCCAGGCGTGCGCCCGTGGCGCCAGTGGCGCCGCCAGGGTCGCCGCGACGCCGACGCCGATCGTCTGGCGAATCTCACCGCTGGCGCTGACGATCGCCGACAAGCCGGTGTTGGTGGCCCGCACCTGCGGCCGCCGCGTTTCAATCGAGCGGAACGCCGCGACAACGAGGTGCAGCCACGGCCCGTTGCCAGCGGCAAACCACGAATCGTTCGACAGCGTGACGATCAGCTCGGCTCCCTCGCGCGCCGCGGCGATGGCCAGCGACGGGTCCACCGCGTCGTAGCAGATCAGCGGCGCGATGCGCAGCACGCGGCCGTCGGCCAGGTGCAGCGGCAGGGTGCGCGCGCCGGCGCCGGGCACCCAGGTACCGAGCCACGGCAGCCGGGCCCGCAGGGCCGGCGTGTCGAGCCAGGCTGGGACGCGCTCGGTGAAGGGGAACAGGCGCGCCTTGCGGTAGGCCGGCGCGTCGGCCGGCGCCGCACCGGGTTGCAGGACGAAGGCGGCGTTGTACTCGCGCCCCTCGCCGACGGCGTAGGCGCCGAGCAGCAGCGGCACGCCGGCGCGCGCCACGAAGGCGGCGATCTCGGCGTCGAAGGCCGCGCCGTCAGGGCTCTTCGGGGCACCGAAGGTGGTTGGGTAGACGGTCTCCGGCCAGACGAGGAAGTCGGGCCTGGCCCCGCTGAGCAGCTCCTGCGACAGCGCGACGTGCGCGTCGACGATGCGGCGGACGACGGCGTACATGCCGATCTCGGTGGCGAGCTGGTCGTAGTGGCCGAGGCCGGCCTGGACGACGCCGGGGGTGACGCGCACCGCCTCTGCGGCGGCAAATTGGCGCAGCCGCACGGCGCCGTAGCCGCTCAGCGCCGTGGCGGAGAGGAGCAGCGCCAGCGCCGTCGCCGTGGCCCGACGCCAGGCGCCGCGGCGCGCGGCGCGCCCGGCCTGCAGCAGGGCCTCGTTGGCGAGCAGCAGGAGCAGAGTCAGGCCGTGCGCGCCGCCGAGGTCGGCCGCCTGGCGCAGGTGCGCGTCGGCGAGGAAGCCGTGCCCGAGGGTGTCGGCGAAGAGCTTCGGCAGCAGCCATTCGGCGCCGACATAGGCGCAGGCCGAGAGCAGCGCGACGTGCCACGGCGCGGCACCGCGCCGCCGCGCCACCTGGCGTGCCGCCGCCTGGACGATGAACTGCGGTTGGATGAGCGGCGCCATGAGGACCACTGCCACCAGGCCAACCGTCCAGGGCGCATCGGCGTAGCCGGCGACGGCGCCGACGAACCAGGGGAAGACGGCCAGCGTGAACAGCACGCTCATCGCCAGGCCGGCGGCGAGCGCGCCGCGCAGCGTCGCAAGGCGGTCGAGCGCCGCCAGCCACGGCACCAGGCCGACCCAGCCGAGCGCGAACCACGGCCAGGCGACGCGCGAGTACAAGCCGATGGCCAGCGCGCTCGCCGCGGCGGCGCAGAGGATGGCAGGGGCGCGGCGCACGCGGCGGGTCAGGGCGCGGTGTCGGCCGTGTCGGCGCCGGCGGGGGGCGGCTCGACGACCTCGATGTGGGTGTCGGGCACCGCCAGCATCTCGATCGGCAGTCCGCTCGGCGCCATCTCGGGCGGCACGACGCCGTCCGCCGGCAGCACGATCGCTGCGCCGCGCTCGTCCACCCAGGTGAAGTCGGGATGGAACATCAGGATCGCCGGCAACTGCTTGCCGTCGTCGGTGCTCTGGTAGTGGCGCACATAGCCGGGCGGCAGGGCGAAGCCCTCCGGCACGATCAGGCCCGGCTTGGGTGGATTGGTGCCGGGGGGCGGGAAGAGGGCGATGCCGCTCGGGGCGTCACCGGCGTCGGCGTCGGTGGCGCTGTCGCCGGGGTCGCCCGGGTCCGCCGCCGCCGGCACCGCGTCCGGCGCCTCGCGCGCCGCCGGCGTGGGCGCGCCGTTGCCATCGGCCACCGCCGGTAGGCTGCGCGGCACCGGCCGGGCGCGCGGCG
>JANNRA010000067.1:0-16607 GCA_031401035.1 bacterium
GGCCTCAGCCCGCACGCGTTGCTGCCCGGCAACGCCGTCCTCGAGGGCGGCGTCCCGCACGACGTCTTCGAACACCACCTGAGGCGCGACGGCGGGCCAGCCGTCGCCCCGCGCCTGCTCCAGCACGCGGAACGCGCCGCCGCCGTGCTGGCCCGACCGTAGCCGCGCCGCGCAGCGGTGCACGCGGAGTCGCAGCGTCGAGGGCGCTCGACCCGTCATCGTCCCCCCTCCCGCTCGGCGGCGGCGGGAATCGGAACACCCCCTCCGGCGGCGGCGGGCGGCGACGTCTCCGACGGTGGTAGGGGGTCGAAGCGCTCCCAGTCGGGGGTGCGCAGGCCGCCGGGGGTTGATTCGTAGAGGGCGAGGAGCGGCCAGGGCACGGGCGAGTCGATGCCGATCGCCACCGTGACATCGCTGTCGGCCGGCATGCGGAACGCCAGGCGCTGCTCGTGGCCCTCTTTGCGAATGGTGAGGTCGCCGGCGTCGAGGCTCAGGGAGCCGGAGAAGTCGAGCACCATGTCCGTGGCCGGGCCGTTCCAGTGCGCGCGCCACTGGTGGGTGGCAGGGCTGACGCACCGCAAGTTCTTCACCGCCGTTCCGACGCTGTACAAAAAGGGCACCGGCAGTGCCCTGGCATCATTGCTGCAGCGGGCCTCGTACCACCAGCCGTGTCGGCGCATCCACGACCAGTCGGCCGCTTCCAGCACAACGTAGAACGACGTACGGCCGATCGGCCGCACGCGGCCGGGGAAGAGGCGCTCGTACTGCGGGCGCAGCGCCGCCGCCTGCCAGGTAAAGGCGTAAATCACCGGCTCGTTGTTGGCCGGCAGCCAGGTGTCGACGCTCAGCTCTTCCTCGACGCCGCCCGGCGGCGGCGGTAGCGTGTACAAGCCGAGACTCTTCAGGGAGATCAGCCGCGACGAGGGCAGCTGTTCGGCAACGATGGCTTCGGCAAGCCCGGTGCGCTCGGCATTGAAGGTCGCCTCTGATTCAAACGGCCAGAAGCGCGGCGAAAAATAGAGCGCCGCGCTCCAGACGGTCGCCGCCATGATGACGACGGCGGCGAGCCCGTCGCGGACGCGTCGCCACGGCGGCAGGTCCACCGCCGCTGCCGCCGCCAGTGCGACGAAGACGAAGGCGGTCATGATGCGGTGCATACTGATGCCGAACGTGTCGCTGACCACACCGGGCAGCAGGCCGCCGAGGAAGCCGCCGAGCAGAAACAGCAAGCGGCGCCCCCCGGTAAGCGCGCCGACCGCCGCCAGCCCCAGTACGAAGAGCGGATGCATGGCCACCGAGCGCACGGTGAAGATGCCGTCCTGGCCCACCGGCCAGACGAACGTCCACAGCGCCCATTGCGTGCGCCTGAGCAGCGCCTCGACTGGGGCCTGCACGAGGTCGGAGTGGATGCCCTGGAGGCTGAAGCCCAAGCCGCTGAAGGCCGGACCGGTGCGCAGGTGCGGCCACCAGCCGAACAGCGCCAACGGCACGATCGCCAGACACCACAGGCGGCGCCGGCCGGTCGCCAGGATCGCCGCCAAGAGCGGCATGCCCATCATGGCGCGACCGGCGGTGTAGTCCCACAGCAGCAGGGCGAGCGCGAAGCCGCCGAGCAGCACCTCGCGCCTACCGGCGACGGCTGGCGTTGCCGTGGCGACCGCCGCCTCGCGGCGCGCGATGTGCTGCGGCCACACCAAGCGCGCCAGGGCCGCGAGCAGCAACAGTTGATGGAAGATCAGCTCGCCGCCGAGGGTGATGCGCCCGTAGAACAGCGCCCACGGCAGTACGGCGACCAACCCGCCGGCGACCAGCGCGGCGGCGACGCGCAAGCCCATGGCGCGTGCGACGGCAAACGCCGCTGGCGTCGCCAGGACGCTGAGCACCGTCGAATAGCTGCGCATCGACCAGCGATTCGCCCCGCCGGTCAGCGGTACCAGCGGCACGGCGAAGACCGCGCTGAGCAGGTACGGCGGCCCGTTGCAGGATTCGTAGAAAATCTCGCCGCGCCCGACGGCTTGGATCGAGCAGTTGAGATTTTTCACCTCGTCCTCGTTGAGGCCGGCCGGATAGTCGTGCGTCAGGACCAGCCGCAGCGCCAGCGACACGCCGCACAACGCCACCAGCGCGGTGTAGGTCTGCGAACGCTCGCCGCGCAGCAGCCACCACAGGGCCAGCCCGTAGCCGGCGACGATGAAGGCGCCAATCGCCGCGACGAGCTGCATAGCGGGCGCATGTTGCAGAGCGCGGTGCGCCGGTCAAGGCGGAACAACGGCTCCCGTCGGTCAACGCTGCACGACCGTGCCGGCGCCGCCCAGCCCCGCGTCGCACGCCGCGTTAGCCATCGCGCGGAGCCAATGATACAGGCCCCGCCGTGTGTAACGGCTGGGGAGGGGCGGAGTGAGCGGCGCGGCGGAAACTTGGCTCCGCCGCGCCGGCACCCTGCTCCGCCACGGCGCCGCCTTCCTGTTCCGACAGCCGGCGGTGTGGGCCTGGCCGTTGGCCGCGTGGTGGGTCCTCAGTTGCCCTCCCGGAACCGTCCGTCCCGAAATCGCCCTGCCGCACTGCTATATACCGGCGCTGGGCTGGGTGCTGGTGGGATGCCTGCCGAGCCTGTTCGGGGCGGCGCCACCTGTCGCCCAGCCGCCACCGACCTGTCTGTCCCGCCGCGTGCTGCTCGCGCTCACGGTCGCCGTGCTCGTCGGCGCCACGGTGCTGCGATTCTGGGACCTGTCGGGGTGGCCACCGCCGGGAATCGGCTTCGAGGAGTTTCAGATCGGCTCGCGCGCGGCGGCGGGAAGCGCCAGCGGCTGGGACTTCCCCCTGCGCAACTTCCTCGCCTCGTACATCCAGCCCGGAGAACACGCGCTGACGGTATACGCCCTGTCGCTCGGCTTCTCCCTGCTCGGTCAGGGGTTTCTCGAACTCCGCCTGCCCTTCGTCGTCGCCGGTGCCCTGTCGCCGTTTCTCCTCTACGCCGTCTGCCGCCGGCTGGTATCCTGGGAAGTCTCGCTCTTTGCCGTGGCGCTGTTCGCCGTCAGCTGGTGGCAGATCGCCGCCAGCCGCGCCGCCGACGAGATCTTCTTCCCGATCTGGGTCGAGTTGGCCATCCTCTGGCTGCTGCTGCACTTCGAGGATACCGGCCGCTCCTGGGCGGCGTTCCTGCTGGCGTTACTCTCCGGCCTGCTGATCTACGAGTACACCTCGTATCACATGGTGCCGCTGCTGGTTGTCGGCTACCTGCTGGTCCGCCTGGCCGGCTTTGGGCTGACCGTCCTGCGGCCGGCGTCGGCCGGGGATCGCCGCCGGGCGATCTGGACCGGCCTGCACACCTACGGAGCCGGCGTGCTCGCCATGGCGATGACCTGGATCATCGTCGGCCACTTCCAGCTGCTGCGCGACATCAGCAGCGGCTGGCACTCGTATTTCGCCGGCGGCGTTTCCGGGCATTCCGCCGACCCGGACGCGCTCTTCATGCAGCTCAAGTCGCCCGCCGGCCTGCCCGCCTTCCTGGTGCGCAAGCTGCAGATCCCGTTCATGGCGGCATGGTCGCCGAAGCAAGGCGCGTTCTGCGGTTTCACCGGCGTCGGCGAGCACCCGGCCTTCGACATCGTGACCGCGGTGTGTCTCGGTCTCGGCCTCGTGCTCGTGGCCCTGACACCACGGCGTCGCGGGCACGCCCTGGTCTGGATCTGGGCGATGGCGGTCATCGCCGGCGCGGCGCTGCTGCCGCAGAATCCGAACCTGCATCGCTACTACATGGGGCTGCCGCTGTTCTATCTACTCATCGCGCTGGGCGCGCAGGTCGTCTGGCAGGCCGCGCGCACGCCGACCGCGCGGCGCGCCCTGCTGGTCGGCTTCGCGGCCGCGGTTGGCTACGCAAGCGTCGCCAACGTGCACCACTTGTTTGCCGAGTTGTTCGCCAATCAGGCGCGCCGTGACAACTGGCACTGGCCGCGCACCGAGGTGGCCCGCTGGATCCGCGCCCACGACCGGCGTGACTGGATCTGCCTGGTCGCCGACGACGAGCGCAATATGTACGGCGCGAACCCACTGCAGCCGGAGTGGCACTGGCTGGTCGATGGCTGGAATCTCCATGTCGCCGACTCGGCGGCGGACTGCGTCCCAGCGCCGGCGGAGGCCACCGGCGACCTGCACTTCATCGACGCCCTGCCCGACCGTCCGAGCGAGTTCGAGGCGGTGCTGCGCACCCACTACCCGACGGCCCAGGAGCTGGCGCCGATCGAAATGCTGCGCCACGGTTTCCTCGCCCCGACGTTCGTCGTCCGACGGGGCCATACGGATACGGGGGGATAGGTTCCGAGGTGGCCGACCGGGAGGAGCCTCAGCCGCCTCGCCCTCGACGTGCGCCACGTCGACCCCGCCGTGGTCCTGCGCGAACTGGTGAACGAGACCCGCCGCAGAGGTCGTCGCCGCGGCTCAGTCGCGGGCGCCCAACCAGCGGGCTCGCTCGGCCTGGTAGTCGCGCAGCGGGCCGAAGTCGGGCGCGCTGGCGAACGTCGCCCGGGTCCAGGTGGCGATCTCTTCGTCGCTCATCGTCAGGTCGAGCGGAACGAACTGCGGTTGCCGCACGTGCCAGGGCGTGTCGAGGAAGAGCTCGACGCCGTTGCCCTCCGGGTCCTCGAAGTAGACCGACCAGGCGTTGCCATGGGTGATGCCGCGCACGCCCTGCGCCCGCCCATCGGCGTCGAGCCGTGCCTTGAGGGCGCGCAGCTCGGCCAGCGACTCGACGCGGAAGGCGAGGTGGTTGACGCTGTTCGACGGGCCGGCTTCGCGCCGCGTCGGCGCGAAGGCGATCTGATGATGTTCATCTGCAACCTGGCTCATGAACACCACGTCCGCGGTGCCCGGGCCGCCGAGCGGACCGCGGTCGGTGACGGCGAAGCCGAGCACCCGACCGTAGAAGTCGATCATCAGGTCGAGATCATGCGCGTACACGACGCTGTGCGAGAGTCGCAGAGTCATGAAAAGCCCCCTAATCCCGCCGCCGGGAGAACTCAATGGCGCGCGCCGCCGGCGCCGTCCAACGGCGCTCAGCTGCCGCGCCCTCTCATGCCGCCGGCACCGCGACGCGCGTCACGGCGCCGCTCAGCGCTGTCTCGCCGAGGGTGAAGTACAGGTGGCGGTCGCTGACCGCCAGGGCGAGGACCATGCGGCGCTCGAGGCGGGCGGCGAGCTCGGCCAGCAGGGCGCGGTCGACGGCGTAGACCTCCAGCGCCGCGGCGCGGTGGATGCGCGCCTCGGCGAGCTGGCGTAGCAGCGGGGCGGGATCGCGGTGGGTGTACACGGCCACCCGCGGCGCCGTCTTGCTCGCCTTGTGCAGCCGCGCGGCGTCGGGCGCGCCGATGTCGATCCACACCTGCAGCACCCCGGTCAGATCGCGCACGGCGAGCGGCGGCTCGTCCGGATCCGCCAGGCCGCCGCGCGAGAAGGCCAGCCCCTCGGCGTACTCGAGGCAGTAGGCGATGACGCGCGTCAGCAGATACTCGGCGGTCTCGGAGGGCTGGCGGGCGACGCGCAGCGCCAGCAGCTCGTAGACGCCGCGGTCGACGTCGGAGAGCTGGATCTCGAAGGCGTGGATGGTTGCGGTCAGCGCCATGTCGATCGCCCCGGTCCTAGCACAGCGCCTGGCGGCGCATGTCCTCGAACAGGTCGACGTAGGCGCGGGCGGCCTGGTCCCAGTCGAAGTGGTCGCGCGCGTACGCCGCGATGCCGGCGCGCGCCGCGGCGTCGAGCAGCGGCGCGTCCGCGGTGAGCAACGCCGCGACCGCGTCGGCGGTGGGGGTCGGAGCGGCGACGAGGAAGTGCTCGCGGCCGGCGCGCCAGGCGTCGAAGGTCTCCGGCGAGACGATCGCCGGGCAGCCGCAGGCCATCGCTTCGGCGACGACGAGCGGGAAGCCCTCGCCGCTCGACGGCAGCACCAGGACGTCGCCGGCGTGGTACCAGTCGCGCAGCGCCGGCTGGTCGACGACCGGCACCACCTGCACGTTGGGCAGGCGCCAGGCGCGCGGGTCGATCGGACCGGCGCCGACGAGGACGAACAGCGTCTCGGGCAGGCGCCGCGCCACCGCCTCGATGATCGGCAGGCCCTTCATGAACAGGAAGCGACCGACGTAGAGGGCGACGCGGCGCCCGGCCGGCAGGCCGAGGCGGGCGCGCGCGACGGCGCGCACGGTGGCGTCGCCGTAGCGGAAGAGGCGGGTGTCGACGCCGTTGGCGATGAAGCCCGACGGGCGGGGATACGACACGCGAGCGCCAAACCAGTCCTGCACGGCGCGCGAGATGAACACCGCCTGGCGCGCGCGCCGGTGCACGGCGAGGCCGAGCGTCTGGTAGGCGGCGAGTTGGACGCCGCGCAGCAGGCGGCTCTGGTAGAAGGGCCACGGGCCGGCGTGCTGGGTGAGGACCAGCGGCTTGCCGAGGCGCGCCGCCCAGCCCATCGCCAGCAGCGTGCCGGGGTAGAGGCAGTCGTGCGGGTTGACCACGTCGGCCCAGAGCACCCAGCGGCGCACGGCGGCGGCGGCGGCGCGGCCCCACAGGGGATAGGCGACGCCGGCGGCGCGAAACGGCAGATCGGAGGCGGGGACGCGCACCTGGCCCGGCGCCGGCGGCGACGGCGGCAGATCGCTGGAGAGCCAGATGGAGTCGTGCCCGAGGCCCGGATAGCGGGCGTGCAGCGCCGCCGCGGTCATCTCGATGCCGCCCCAGTGGGGGAGCTGGTAGTGGGTGAGGGTGAGAATGCGCACAGGGCGGGGGGATAGCACATGGCGGGCGCGGCGCGAGGCGTGCCCACCGCGCCGGTGGCTCTGCGGGGCGGAGTCTTGCTATCAGTGCCGACGTGATGGGGCGTGAAGCGGAGGCGGTGCGGACGCCGGCCGAACCCGAAGTGGAGGTGTCGGTGATCCTGCCGTGCCTCGACGAGGCGGAGACGCTGGCAGCGTGCGTCACCAAGGCGGTGTCGACGCTCGCCCGCCTCGGCCTGCGCGGCGAGGTGGTGGTGGTCGACAACGGCTCGACCGACGGCTCGCAGGCGATCGCGACGCGCTGCGGCGCCCGCGTCGTACAGGAGAGGCGCCGCGGCTACGGCAGCGCCCTGATGCGCGGCGCCGAGGAGGCGCGGGCGCCCTTCATCATCATGGCCGACGCCGACGACTCCTACGACCTCACCGACCTCGAGCGCTTCGTCGCCGGCCTGCGCGGCGGCGCCGACCTGGTCATGGGCTCGCGCATCCTTGGCCGCATCGAACCCGGTGCCATGCCCTGGCACCATCGCTGGATCGGCAATCCGCTCCTCACCGGCCTGCTCAACCTGCTCTTCCGCGCCCGCGTCTCCGACGCCCACTGCGGCATGCGCGGCTTCACCAAGGACGCCTATCGGCGCATGCGTCTGCAGACCACCGGTATGGAGTTCGCCTCGGAGATGGTCATCAAGGCCGCCCTCGCCGAGCTGCGCATCGTCGAGATCCCCATCACCCTGCGCCGCGACGGCCGCTCGCGGCCGCCGCACCTGCGCTCGTTCCGCGACGGCTGGCGCCACCTGCGCTTCATGCTGCTGTTCTCGCCGACGCACCTGTTCGTGCTGCCCGGCCTGGCCTGCATCGCCGTCGGCCTGCTGCCGCTGCTCGCCCTCGGCGGCGGCCCGCGCCAGCTCTTCGGGCTCACCTTCGACGTCCACTACATGGTCCTCGGCAGCCTGCTGACGGTGCTCGGCTTCCAGATCGCCACCACCGGCCTGTTCGCCAAGGCCTACTCGCACGCGGCGCGCCTCTACGCGCCCGACGCGACCCTGCGCCTGCTGCTGCGCCACTTCACCCTCGAGCGCGGCCTGCTGCTCGGGGCGCTGCTGTTCGTCGCCGGCTTCGCCATCGACGCGACGATCCTGGCGCGCTGGCTGGCGAGCGGGCGTGACACCCTCGACGCCATCCGCCCCGCCCTGCAGGCCTCGACCCTGATGATCATCGGCGCGCAGACCGTCTTCGCGTCGTTCTTCCTCAGCATGCTCGCCGTGCCGCGCCGCGACGACTGACCGACCCGCGCCATGGATCTCGCCAACGCCCGCGTCCTGGTCACCGGCGCCGATGGATTCATCGGCTCCCATCTCGTCGAGCAGTTGCGCGCCGCCGGCGCGCGGGTGCGGGCGCTGGTGCAGTACAATTCGTTCAATTCCTGGGGCTGGCTCGAGGCGCTGCCGGATCTGAGCGGCGTCGACGTGGTCGCCGGCGACGTACGTGACGCACACTTCTGCGATGGGCTGCTCGACGCCATCGACATCGTCTTCCACCTCGCGGCGCTGATCCCGATCCCCTACTCGTACGTGGCGCCGGACAGCTACGTCGACACCAACATCAAGGGGACGCTGAACCTCTGCCAGGCGGCACGCCGGCACGGCATCACGCGCTTCGTGCACACCTCGACCAGCGAGGTGTACGGCACCGCGCGGCGCGTGCCGATCGACGAGTCGCACCCGCTGACGCCGCAGTCACCTTACAGCGCCACCAAGATCGGCGCCGACGCGGTGGCGCTGAGCTGCTTCTACGCTTTCGACCTGCCGGTGGTGGTGGCGCGGCCGTTCAACGTCTACGGGCCGCGCCAGTCGGCGCGGGCGGTGATCCCGTCGATCATCGCCCAACTCGCCGCCGGCGCGCACCAGGTGCAGCTCGGCGATCTGACGACGACGCGCGACTTCACTTTCGTCGAGGACACCTGCCGCGGCTTCCTCGCCATCGGCACCATGACCGGCGGCGCCGGCGAGGTGTTCCACATCGGCTCGAACAGCGAGATCAGCGTCGGCGATCTGTTGACGCGGATCGCGCGCACCATGGGCGTCGAGGCCACCGCGGTGCTCGATCCGCAGCGCCTGCGCCCGAGCGCCAGCGAGGTGCTGCGCCTGTGGTGCGACAACCGGAAGCTCGCCGCCGCCACCGGCTTCCTGCCGCAGGTGTCGCTGGCGGACGGCCTGGCGCGCACCGTCGCCTGGTTCCTCGACCCGGCCAACCTCAGCCGCTACAAGGGCCAGCGCTACAATGTCTGAACGCGCCGTCATCCTCGCCGGCGGTAAGGGCGCGCGCCTGCGGCCCTACACCGTCGTGCTGCCGAAACCGCTGATGCCGATCGGCGAGTACCCGATCCTCGAGGTGCTGGTGCGCCAGTTGGTGGCGCAGGGTTTCGACCACATCACGATGGCGGTCAACCACCAGGCCAATCTCATCCGCGCCTTCTTCGGTGACGGCGCCGCCTGGGGCGTGCGCATCGACTACTCGCTCGAGACCCAGCCGCTCAGCACCGTTGGGCCACTGCGACTGATCGCCGATCTGCCCGAACGCTTCCTGTTGCTCAACGGCGACGTGCTCACCGACCGCAGCTTCGCCGATCTCCTCGCCGTACATGCGCGAACGCAGGCGCTCTTCACCGTCTCGGCGGCGCGACGCACGCACACCATCGATTACGGCGTCCTCGAGATCGACGCCGGCGGCACGCTGACCGGCTTTCGCGAGAAACCGACCGTCGACTACCTCGTCAGCATGGGCGTCTACGCCGTCAGCCGCGCCGTGCTCGATCTCGTCCCGCCCGACGTCGCCTACGGCTTCGACCATCTGATGGCCGATCTGCTGCGCGCCGGCCGGCTGGTCCACGTCAGCGTCTACGACGGCTACTGGATGGACATCGGCCGGCCGGACGACTACCTGCAGGCGATCGACGAGTTTGACCAACGCAAGGAGCGCCTCCTTGGCCATGCCTGAGGCGGTCGTCGTGCTCGGGGCCGCCGGCTTTGTCGGCCGCCACCTCGTGCCGGCGCTGGTGGCGCGCGGCTACGAGGTCCACCCGCGCGCCCGCGGCCAGGTGCTCGCCCCGACGCTGGCCGGCGGCGTGCGCCTGACCCATGTCGTCAACCTGGCCGGCCGCACATACGTCCCCGACAGCTGGGACGACCCGGTCGCGTTCTATCAGGACAATGTCGTCACCACCGCCGAGGCCCTGCGCCTGTGCCGCAGCAGCGGGGCGGCGCTGGTGCACGTCAGCTCCTACGTCTACGGCACGCCGCAGCAGCTGCCGATCGCGGAAACCCACCCCCTGTCCGCGTTCAACCCATACGCCCACAGCAAGATCCTCGGCGAAGCGGTGGTCGACTTCCACCGCGCGCATCTCGGCGTACGCGCCGCGGTGCTGCGTCCGTTCAACCTCTACGGGCCCGGCCAGGACGCGCGCTTCGTCGTGCCGACGATTCTGCGCCAACTCCTCGACCCGACGCTGACGGAGGTGGCGGTCGGCGACCCGACGCCGCGGCGCGACTATCTGTACATCGACGACTTCGTCGCGCTGCTCCTCGCGGTGGTGAGCGCCGCCGCCACCGGCACGTACAATGCGGGCAGCGGCGGCTCGGTGAGCGTCGCCGAGTTGGCGCGCGAAGCGGGTCGCGCGGCGGCTGTCGACAAGCCCCTGCGCGGCAGCGGCGTAGGCCGCCCGAACGAGATTCTCGACGTCATCGCCGACATCGCCCACGCGCGTGCGGAGCTCGGGTGGCGCCCGCGGGTCTCGCTCATCGACGGTCTGCGCAGCATGGTGGCGGCCGCCACCCCCCCGACGAGACGCCCATGAAGGCCATCGACATCATCCTCCCCGTCTACAATGAGGAAGCGGGCATCGCGCGCTTCCATCGCGAGCTGCAGACCGTTCTCGCCACGCTGACCGGCGACTACCGGTTTCACCTCATCTACGTGCTCGACCGCTCCACCGACCGCTCCTTTGATGTGCTCCAGGGGCTTGCGGCCGCGGACGCAACGGTAACGGTGCTGCACTTGGCGCGCCGCTTCGGCCACCAGATGTCCCTGATCGCCGGGCTCGACCAGTCGTCGGGCGATGCGGCGATCATGATGGACACCGACCTGCAGCACCCACCGGCGATCCTGCCGCTGCTGCTGGCGCGCTTCGCGGACGGCTACGACGTCGTGCAGAGCGTGCGCGTGTATGGCGCCGAGGAACCGCGCCTCAAGCAATGGACCTCGAGCCTGTTCTATCGTCTGCAGAACGCGCTGTCGCCGGTCGAGATCCGCGACGGCATGGCCGACTTCCGCCTCGTCTCGCGCAAGGTGGTGCGCGTCTTCCAGACCTCGATCCGCGAACAGAACCAGTTCCTGCGCGGCCTCTTCCAGTGGGTCGGCTTCCGTCGCGCCGAGGTGCCGTTCGTCAGCGCGCCGCGCGCGGCGGGGACGACAAAGTATCATCTCGGCCGGCTGTTGGCCTTCTCGATCAACGGCATCGTCTCGTTCTCGAAGGTCCCGCTGCGCGTCGCCACCTTGCTCGGCCTGACCATCGCCTCGGTTGGCTCGCTGTACGCCATCTGGCTGCTGGCGGCATATTTTCAGCGCGGGCAGTTTCCGCCCGGCTATACCTCGCTGATCATCGTCATGTTGGTGATGGGCGGACTGCAGCTCATCTTCCTGGGCGTGCTGGGGGAGTACTTGGGCAGCATCTTCGACGAGGTGAAGCGGCGCCCGCTCTACGTCGTCGACGAGACGCTGCACGGCGGCGCGATGGTGCCCGGGCGGGACCGATGACGACCGTCGCGGACCGCACGCCCGCGCCGCCGCCGCGACGTGGCCTCGGCGTCGTGGCGATCGCCGCCGGCACGGTCGCGGCCTATGTCGCCGTGATGCTGGTTGGCCGCGCCGAGGATGCTGCCGGAGCGCGCATCCTTGGCGTCTTCGACCCCGTCTTTCTCTGGTTGCGGGGCCCGGGCGCCAGCGCGACAGACTGGCTCGACCGCCATCCGCTGCCGGTGGCGCTGGCGCTGGCAATCGGCCTGGCGCTGCTCGCCGCCTGGGCACTGCTGCGCGCCGGCCGCCACGCGGCGCCCCTGCTGGCCGCCTGCGCCACCCTCGCCCTGGGCATTGGCGGCCAGGCGCTGTTGCTCGGCGACGCCACCGCGCTCGGTCGCGGGCTCTACCTGGCTGGCATCGCCGCCGCGTTCGCGCTCGGCTGGTGGCGGCCGATGCGCCAGCTGCCGGGCTTCCCAGCCACCGGTGTCGATGCCGGGGCCGGGCTCGGCGGCGCCTGGCGACCCGCCTGGCGCGTCGAGTGGGCGCTGATTCTGGGGCTGACGGGTATCGGCCTGCTCTGCCGCACCTGGGCGCTCACCGAACTGTCGGACTTCCTCGACCTCGAGACAGTCGACTCATGGCTGCAGAGCCGCACCCTGCACGGCACCGCCGACTACGTGCGCTTCGTGTTCCTGGCCACCAACCCGGGTGCCGCGCATATGCTGCCCCAGTGGGCGCTGTTCAACGTCTTCGGGACCTCCCTGTTCACGCTGCGCATGGCCGCCGTCGCGTGGGGTGTCCTCTCGGTGCCGCTGATGTACTGGTTCGTGCGCCGCCTCGCCGGTCCGGCCCCAGCGGTCCTCGCCGCGCTGCTGATGGCGACGGCGCCGGATCAGCTCTTCTGGTCGCGCAGCGAGAACGGATTCTTCGCACCGGTACCGGTCCTGGCGCTGCTCACCGTCCACGTCGCGCTGTCGATGTCGACGCGGCTGTCGGCCACCTCCGTCGCCGCCGCGGCGCTGCTCATGCCGGCCTCGCGCTATGCCTACACCACGTGCTTGGCGATGGTGCTGATCCCGCTGGCCGTGGCTGGGCACGCCGGACTGTTTCTGCGCGGCGCCTGGCGCCGATTCTGGTATGTCCTGCCGCTGCTGGCCCTCGGGCTGGTCGCATGGTGGTTCCACCTGACCGTGCTGCTCGGTGTGCTCGGCGACGGCCCCTGGCGCTTCCGCCATCCCGCGCAGATCTACGGCGGGACGGCGTGGACCAAGCAGGGCGACTTCGCCGAGGCGTCGATCCCGGAGTTGATCCGGCTGCAGGCTGAGTCGTTCTCCACCCACCTGGTGCGCGTCGTGCGCGATCTCACCGACGAGCAGCGCAACAGCTTCGGCCACTGGTATATGCGGGCGCAGCCCAACCCACATCCGACGACGATGAACGTCGGGGTGGTGGTGCTGCTGGCGCTCGGAGTCGGCTATCTCGGCGGGCAGCTGCGCGACCCGCGCGCCTGGCTGTTGCTCACCTGGCTGCTCGTCGCGCTGCTCCCGGGCATCGGCAGCCGCGACGCGGCGCCGCGACGCATGCTCATGCTGTTCCCAGTCGCGCACGTGGTCGGCAGCCTGTTCGTCGCGGCGGTCATCCGCATCGCGCGCCAGGTCGGCGGCCGGCGCCTCGCCGCGTGCGCCGCGGCGGCGGCGAGCGCGGCGCTGCTGACCGTCGTCGTCACCAACACGGTGTCGCACTTCCGCATGCCGCTGCAGCCGATGATCTTCTCGGACCATCTGCGCTTCCTCCGTCCGATCGTCGAGCGCAGCGACACCATCTTCGTCAACCTGCCCGGGCCGTTCCACAGCCTGCTGATCTTCGACAGCGCCGATCGCTTTGTCACCGGGTCATTGTGCTCGGAGCGCGTCCGCGATGCCGCGCGGTGGCTCCCGCTCGCCCTGCGACCGCGCTGCACTTTCGCCGATCCGGTGGCCGGGCTGGCGTTTACCGCCGCGGAGCGCGAAGCCGCCGACGCCGCGCACACCACGCAGCGCGTCAGCTTCATCTTCTTCGTCGATCCGACGACGCAAGCCGAGCTCGACATCGTCCGCGGCCTGTACCCGCAGGCGCAGTGGGCCGAGTACACCAGCCCGCGCGACCAGCGGCACAGCGTGGCGCTCTCGATCGACATCGCCGACAGCGCCGCCTTGCACGCCCCGCGGTTGCGCACCGCCATGACTCCGCCGCCGCAGATCCTCGCCGACGTCGAGATGCGCGCCAGCAGCGACGGCGCGCCGCCCGACCGCAGCGCGCTGATCGAGGGCGGGATCCTGGTTGACCGTGACGGCTGGTACCGCTTCGACCTGCAGCCCGGCTGCAGCGGTGCCGAGTTGCACGTCGGCACGCCGCCGGTCGGGCCGCCGGCCGCGACCGCGCTCCTGGCGGGGGTGCAGCCGTTCACCCTGCGCCTGCCCGACGCCACCGCCTGCCCGCTCCCGCAGCGCCTGACCATCGCCAGCGCCGAGGCGCCGGACCCGATACCGCTCGACCCCGACCGCATCACCAGCCGCGAGGTCACCGCGTTGCCGATCGCTGCGGCGCCGCCGCTGCGCGGCGACGCCGGCTACGACGCCCGCGAGCTGATACGCCAACTGCCCGGCCGCTCTGCCGACCTGGCCATCGCGCCCGACGGCTCGCTGCTGATCCTGATCAAGGGCGCCGGCGGCTGGCGCCTGCATCGCTACGCCGCCGACGGCCACCTGCGCAGCGACTGGGCTCTCGACGCGCCGCCCGAGCTCGACCCGAGCACCATGGCCGTCGCACCTGATGGCACCGTCGCCATCCTGTTCGGACAGCACCTGCTCTTGGTCGGCCCCGAGGGGCAGGCGCTCGGGCGCTGGAACAATCTCGCCTTCGTTTGGGAGTCCCGGCTCGCCTTCGCCGGCCCCGATCGCCTGGTGGTTACCATCCCGCATCGCAACGCCGTCGCGGTGTTCGGCCGCGATGGGGCGCCGCTGGGCGAGTACACGACGTTCCCGGCGGGCCCGCCCGTGTTGTTTGCACCGTCCGAGATGGCGCTGACGGCGGACGGCGACCTGGCGCTGCTGCAGCCGGACCGGCTTGCCCTGCGCTTCGAGACGCCGAGCGATCGCTTCGCGCCCGTCTTCCAGAACGCCTTCTCGGTCGCCGCAGCCGCGTCGGGGCTGGCCTTCGACGGGCGGGATCGACTGCTCGTCCTCGCCGAGGGCCGCCTGCTGGTGTACGACATGGACGGCACGCGCTTGATGGCCGACACACCGGCCCGCGATCCCAGCCGCCTCCGCCTCGGGCCCGCCGCGCGCGTGCGCTCCAGTGGCGGCCGCCTGTATGTCCTCGACCCGGAAGGCAGTCGGGTATGGCAGCTGCAGCGCTGAGCACGGCGGCGCAGCCCTGCCTGGTGTGCGGCCACCGCGGGTGGGAGCCACACTGCGAGATCCTCTTGCGCTGCCGCGGCTGCGCATTCGTCACCGCCGACCTGCGCGCCCCTCTCGACGCCACCGCATTGTATGATGAGGCCTACTTTCGCGGCGCAGAGTATCTCGACTACGCCGCCGATGAAGCCTTCATGAAGCGCAATTTTGCCGCCCGCCTGCGCACCGTGCTGCGCTACCAAAACGGTGGCCGCCTGCTCGAGATCGGCGCCGCCTACGGTTTCTTTCTCGACCTGGCGCGCACCCGCTTCACCTGCGTCGGTTACGAGGTCTGCGCCGCGGCGGCGCGCAGCGCCCGCGAGTCGCTCGGCCTCGACGTCCGCTGCGACGACTTCCTCGCCGGCGCGCTGCCCGACCTCGGCGGGCCGATCGATGTGGCGGTGCTGTGGGATGTCATCGAGCACCTCGAACACCCCGACCGGGTGATTGCGCGCGTCGCCGCCCTGTCTCGCCCCGGCGCCCTGCTGGTCCTGACCACTGGCGACATCGGCAGCTGGCTGGCGCGCTGGCGCGGCCGGCGCTGGCGCCTCATCCACCCGCCGACGCACCTGCACTATTTCTCGCGTCCGACGATCACCAAGTTGCTTGCCCGACACGGCTACCGCGTGCGCGCCATCCGCGCCATCCCGGTGGCCCGCAGCCTACAACAGGTCGCCTATGCGATCCTGGCGCTGCGCATGGGTCGACCGCGCTGGTATGCGCGGCTGGCGCGCAGCCTGCCCGCCAGCTGGGGGTTCAGTCTCAGCACGTTCGACATCATGGAAGTGGTCGCCGAGCGGGCGACCGAGACGACCCTCCCGGCGGCGGCTCAGCGAACCTCGTCCGCACCCAGCGCGCGGCCATAGACGGTCACGTTGCGGATGGCGCCACCGGCGCCGCGAAAGGTGCTGCCCGGGTAATCCGACCCGACGTGGATCAGCGTCGAGGCGGCGAAGGCGAGGCCGGAGGGGCCGGAGGCCTGGCCGACCAGTTCGCCGTTGACGTACATGGCCATCTCATCCGCCGTCCACGTCGCGGTGACGCGCTGGCGGACGTTCGGCTGCCAGTCGTCGATGAAGATGTTGACGTTCGACTCAACGCCGTGGGCGTCGCGGATGATGAAGCGCAGCGAGTCGAAGTTCTTGACGATGGCGAGCGAGTTCTCCCACTGATGCTCCTCGCGGATCTGCAGCAGCGAGTTGTTGGTCTCGTCACTGCCGGCCCAGCGCGGCTCGAACTCGAACGACACCGTGCCCATCTCGCCGTTGACGTGGCCGCCGACGGGGAAGGTGAGCCGCGCGTCCTCGGTGAACTCGACCGCGTCGCGCTCCACCACCAGCCCGTCCGCCTGGGTCGGCATGTCGCCCTGGTCGGCGTCGAGGTCGCCGTCGAGGGGCAGCGACAGCAGCACGTCGCCGGCGCCGCGATCCGCGGGTGGCTCGTCGACGAACTCGAACGGCAGCCCGGGATCGCCGATCGGTCCGCCGTCGTTGCCCGCCGCGCCGCCGCGCGGCAGCGCGCCGCCACGCGCGGTGATGATGTCGCCGCTGAGTTCGCCGTCGGCCAGCCTGCCCGGCAGCTCGATCTCGCCGCGCGGCCCTTCGAAGGCGCCGCCGCG